>NZ_JBBCAR010000019.1:0-303549 GCF_037203725.1 Agrobacterium sp. CMT1 | reverse complement strand
TTCGCAACCGACGTGAGACAATGGGTGATACGTCCCGTCCCGTCGCCCGCTTCATCGCCTCGGGAATGAACCGATATTCCTGCGCGCCGCCGCCCAACGTCTGTCCCCCGCCGACCTCGCCGAGCGCTTTTGCTCCCTGAGACAAAGCATCATCGATCGATGTGTGTCGATGCTGTTCGGTGAGGCCGGTGCCGTCAATTTCGAGTGCCGCTTCGATATTAGATGCCGTGTGAGCCGTGGAGATGTGGACATCTAGCGGATGTGCATCGCCCGCAAACGCCTCCTCTGGCAACGCCAGACCGCATACATTCAATAACGTTGTCGTCCCCTCGAGGAGATGCCTGTTCCGATTCCAGAGAATAACGTCCCTGTCGACAGGAGACGACCCGCTCGGCATGGATGGGCCGCTGACGCAGCCATGGGCATGCGCGTTGATCACGCCGGGAATGACCGTGTAGCCAGAGGCGTCAATGACGTCGACCCCGAGAGGATTGACGGATATGTTCCCTGGCTGGACGAACACGATTTTGCCCTCACCTATCCCAATGGACGCATTTTCGTGAAACGTGGTTCCATCTCCCGTTATCACCGAAGCACCAAGGATGATCCTGTCGAGCCGATTATGAGACATCGCGATCGCCTCCCAAACCGTCCTGAGCCTCGCGTGCAGGGGATTCCAGGATGTATCCGACGCCGCGGACGGTGCAGATCAGATCGGGAAGCCCATTCTGGTTCAGTCTCCTTCGCAATCGGCTTATATGAACGTTCAAGGTGCGCTCCTCGACATGATGCAGCCGGGGCCACACCGCGCTCATGAGTTCCTCACGATGGCAAATCTCTGCCGGTCGCTCCATCAGGAAGGACAAGACAGCAAATTCCAATGGTCCCAGATGGATGTTGTGACCGCCTCTTGAGACGCGGTGATGCTCGAAATCGATCTCGATGCCGCCATAGGATAACTGACCTGTTCGCGCTTGAGGCGGTGTCCGATTGAGCGCAGACTTGCGCAGGTATTCAAGCAGCTTGATCGGCGCAAAAGGACGCACAAGACATTCGTCGGCGCCAGCGCGCTGCATGTCCACGTATTGCCCCTCGGCACCCGCACCGATGATTGCGAGAACGGGGACGGCCGCAGTGCGATGATTTTCCTTGATCCTGGCGCACACCTCAACGGCGGGAAAAGGATCAGGCCGGCAGTCAAGCAGTACGGCTCTGACCTTGGGATCGTCGGCAAGATGGGACATCTCTTCAACGCCTCTGGCCATCAGGACCTGATAACCTTCAACTTGCAGAATATGCGACAGGAGGAGAAAGAAGTCCGCGTCGATCGAACCGATCAGGATCAATTTTTTCATTAAAGGTCCTCTACGCTGGCTGCAAGCCCTGAGAGCAGGGAGATTATTCCCTGACTTGAATCACCCTTTCTACGATCAATGAACCAATTTCCCGCAATTTTGCTTCAAAATCGACTACTAGAAGTAGTAGTCGTCAAACTCGGCGCATTGTGACATGTTTTGAATTTCGCTTTTGGTATCGGAGGAGACGGTGGCTGCCGGCACAGGTTGGCAGTTCACAAGAAAAGCATTGTAAGGGCGGACATTTGGCCAGATCGAAGAGGAAAGAGACCGGGAAGGTCGTTGCACTAGCTTCCTATCCAATGGATGGCGACAAAATCGCAAGCATGGCGTCGTTATCCCTGAAATATCGTCGCATCATCCTGCCAGAGAGAAACGCCTCCGCAGGGCGTCGATTTATGCCGCTGAACCAGATTCCCCCACCAACCGGACACAGCACACTGATTGCTACGCCGTTGCTAGAGCGCGGTTGGATGTTGCACCGTCGGCATCGGAAGGTTGCTCCTGCCAGACCATGTCGGTCGACCGGAGCGATTTCTGACAAACCGACCATGGCGACCGAGCACCAGGCTTACCGAATTGCGCAGCTATGCGGGCATCGGTTACGAAGCGACCATCCCGCCAAAGTCGCGCCGGTAGCGGCACGATAGGTCGAGACGAGCAACAGCCCGCCATGGCTTCGGCCGTCAAACGCTGGCGCGTTGATGTTGAGCGATCATGGGAACGATGCCGCTCGTCTCACCATGAATTTTTCCCATACACCGGAAAGGGTTACCGCATGAAAACAGTATCTGCGACTCTCGCTAAAGCTATCGAGACAATCACAGATGCCCCCACAGTCTATGAGGCTCTTTTATCTGTTCGGGAAATCTACGACGTAGATTTCGTCACCTACCACCTAACCGCAACGGTGATCACTGATCTTGATGCACCGTTTGTTCAGTCCACCTATAGTCCGGAATGGATCGCACGGTATTTTCTGAAACGATATGTTCAGGTTGACCCAGTCGTGCAACAGGGCTTTTTGCGGCAACTTCCATTCGATTGGCGTGAATTCGAAATGACGCCCGAAATTGCAGCATTTTTTGAGGATGCCTGGCAACATGGCGTCGGAGAGTTCGGTTACTCAATCCCCGTTACGGACAGGGTCGGCCGGCGCGCGATTTTTTCCGTCAGCGCGGTAGGTATCGAGAAGAAGTGGGACCGACTCGTTGCAGACAACCGATCAGACTGGATCGAACTCGCATATCAGATCCACATGAAGGCGATCAGCGAGATCCACAAGGGAGGAGACCCCGTTCCGGGCCTTAGCGCGCGTGAACGGGAGTGCCTGTCGTGGGTGGCACGCGGAAAGGATCATAAGGACATCGCGCTGATCCTCGGCATTTCCGAGCACACTGCGCGAAGCTATCTCAAGTCAGGACGGCTAAAGCTTGGATGCGCGACTATTTCCTCCGCCGCGGTCCAGGCGATGAAGTTCAGGCTGATCAATATCTGATGTTGCAGCACTAGCCTTGCCCTTTCACTCTATCGCAGAAACCGCCATAGACATTTAACGTTCGGCGCAATCGCTCAATTGTTTGTGCCCATCCGTGGCGATAGGCAACGCGGGATTTACGTGCATCCTGTGTCCGACAGATGATCGGAGATTGGCTCGTGTTCCTTCTTATCCAACCCCATCAATATGACCGGTACGCAGGCCTGCTGGAGCAATCGTTACGATTGCGGAAACGGGTTTTTCACGATTGTCTTGGCTGGCAGGTCGACGTGCCTCACGGCCTTGAACGGGACGCTTACGACGGGCTGGGCGCTGTCTATCTGGTCTGGTGTGACGCGGACGAGCATCATCTCTATGGCGGGGTGCGGCTCATGCCGACAACAGGACCGACATTGCTGCGGGATGTGTTCAGTCGAACGTTGGCAGGAAAGGATCTGGTGTCCCCAGTCGCATGGGAGGGCACGCGAATGTGTCTCGATGCCGACCTCCTGAAAAAATTACAACCGACGCTCAGCCCATCAAGGGCGTTTGGGCTCCTTTTGCTGGCGTTGTTCGAATGCGCCTTCGCGCACGGCATCAAAACACTCGTGTCGAATTACGAGCCGCCAATGGAGAGAGTATACCGGCGATCGGGATTGATCGTGAAGGAGATTGGCCGCGCTGACGGTTACGGACGACTCCCGGTGTGTTGCGGCGTGTTCGCGGTTTCAGCCGAAACGCTTCAACAAATGCGAAAAATCCTTCGCGTTGCGCAACCTCTGTACAGGTGCACTCTGCCCGACCGGACGGAAGCGACGGACTGGCAAACTCCTCGAAGCTCGGCTCCTATCAAGCCTCCCAGAAGAACCAAGCACTACTGGACCTGCAATGCAGCTCGCGGCCAGGGGTGCCGCTCAAGGGCGGGGCGAAAAGACCTGGGATGAAAATCTGGCTGCGCAAATTGATCGATACGACGTCCATGATGAAAACCAGCCAGGCGACGGCCCAGCTACTCGATCATCTCACCCGTGAGCTTGGGTTTGACTATTATCACGTGGTGACCGTCCGTCACCCGGGATTGGGAAACGCCATCTTTTCCAACGCCCCGGAGGAGTGGCTGGACAGATATGCGCAGGAGCGTTTTGACAAGATCGATCCGATCCTCACCCGTGCCCGAGAGATAATGACGCCATTTGTCGTTGATATTGAGAATGAGGGAAAAGGCGCGCGCGGACAACTTCAGGCATTCTTTTCCAGTGCCGGCGAGGCGGGCATAAGGGCCGGCATATGCATGCCCGCGACAGCACCATTCAGCGATTTGTTCACCCTCTCACTGTTCACCGGTGATGTAACGTTGCCCCGCAAATACCTACTGCAGCCTGTTCTGAGTGCAAACGCTGTGGCGCTACTCCATAAGTGTATCGAAGCAACCGAGGCGGCGTCGACCAGAGCACCCGCCGTCGAATTGACCGGGCGGCAGTCCATGGTGCTCAAATGGGCTGCTGAAGGAAAGACGACCCAGGAGATAGCGCTCCTTGAAAACATGACACACCATACGGTCAATTTTCATATGAAGAGCATTCGACGGAAACTTAAGACCGTCACTCTCCCGCAGACGACTGCATTGGCCACAAAGTTGGGATTGATCTAAGATTAGGGCTTCACGCAAACCACTAAGATTGAATCTTCAATAGTGGAACGCTTTGTATTTATAGGGAAATAGCTGTCGCCGGCGTGGGCAATGAACAGCAGGACGACCTGCCCCAAATTCGTGATAATTCAGTCGGCAGCGTCTCGCAGAACGCCGACATTTGTACAGCGCTCTTGCTCCAGATTTCCACACATCGGATCGCGCTTCAGCGTCTCTTGCGCCATCATCGACAGACCGGGAAAGCCTTTGCGCATGTCCGTATGGCCGGTCGCCAACCAGACCTTCACACCAGCAGGAACCGGGATCATCGCCGACCCAGCACACAATCGAGAACGCGGCCAAGCGCCTCAGTGTCTATGTCGCTGTCCACACGGACACGGCGACCGCGGCCCAGCTCAATCATCACATCGCTACGCTTCCCGCGGGGTTGCGGTGGGGCCGGCGTTTCCGTGGCGGTGGGCTGGATTGCCGTTGCAGCCTCCGACACGATCACGGGCATCAACGTGCTCGCCGAATCGAGCCTCGGTTCCTCGATATGGCAAAGCTCTTTGCGCCACCGAAAGAGCTGGCTCACGTGGATGCCGGCCGATCGCGCAATCTCGGAGAGAACTGCCCTTGGCTCAAGGCAGGCAGCAACGAGCCGCTCCTTATCCTCGCGAGGCCAGCCCCGACGGCGCTCGACAGACGTGATCACTTCAATTGGATGCCTCGTCATAGGACTGCTCCTAGTGTTTGCACTAGGACTTGGGATCTTCGCATCAACCTCGAAATGCGGCCCTCACCGTGGTCTTACTCTCTCTACGAGATTTTAAGCACATTGTTCGGCGGCGCCTTCGCAACACTGTTGACGACGGCCTCTGTAAGTTGCCTTGGCCTCAGTGAGCGATTCTTTTTGCTCATAAGACGAACGTAGGGTTGTGGCTTCCGTTGAATTAGCGTGTATTTCTTGAGGTGTTCAATAACCCGCCAGTTCAATTGGTGGCAACGTCGTTAATCAAGCAGGTGATCCTTTGAACTCTTTCAAAAACCTATGGCGGGAATTCTTCAAGGCCAAACCTAGAGTCAAGTTGGATAACCGATTTGTCGATTTGGCTCCTACCGACGATGCTGATCGGACTGGCATTTACTCGTCCGCGCTCAACGCCGCCATCGGCAGAGAAAACGTATTCAACATCGCGCTCACTGGGCCTTACGGGTCGGGTAAAAGCAGCGTGATAAAGACGTTTCTTAAGACCTACGGAGGAAAAGCACTAGCCTTATCACTGGCTTCCTTCATACCTGAGGCGGAAACAGAAGGAAAAACGAAGGTAAGCAAACAAGAAATTGAGCGAAGTATCCTACAGCAATTGTTGTACGGGGCAAATGCAAACAATCTACCACATTCACGGTTTAAACGGATTCAGACACCACACAGACTGTCGATGCTAAGCGCATTGGCGCTTTGTGTCGGCTTATTCTGTGCTTGGTATCTTTTCAACAACGTCTCCATCATAACCAACGGTAAATACTTTACGCCATGGAGAATTTCGAACTGGTTTAATTATGTCGCTTTTGTCAGTGGTATTGCCTGCATCTGGTGGCTTGCTTATGGAATATATGTCAAAAGCTTTGATGTCTCTCTTAAAAGCGTTTCGCTTAAAGACATACAGATCGCTCCCAAGGCACTTGATCAAGAATCAATTCTCAACAGGCATCTTGACGAGATAATATATTTTTTTCAGTCAACGGACTACGATCTGGTTGTCATAGAAGACTTGGACCGGTTCGAGGAGCCGCATATCTTTGTGACTTTACGCGAGATTAATGCGTTGGTGAACCAGAATTCAGGCATACACCGCCGCATCCGCTTCATATATGCTCTACGTGACGAAATTTTTGTTACAACAGATCGGACGAAGTTCTTCGAATTTATTATTCCAATAATACCTGTAATCAATCATTCTAATTCAATAGATAAAGTATTGACACATGTGAATCGAATTGGACTTGCGGGGCAGCTTGACCCTCGATTTTTGCGTGATGTCTCGCGATACCTGGACGACATGAGGCTAATTGCCAACGTATTCAACGAATACATCATATACGACAGCAACCTGACCGCGCAACAGAATGAAGGGGTAATCGATGCCAATCGGCTGCTCGCCATACTTATTTACAAGAATGTAATGCCAAAAGACTTTGCTTCGCTTCACAAACAGGATGGTCTATTAATTAAAGCGCTGCGCCTATACGAAGATATCATCGCTCAAGAAGAAAGAAAAATACGACTCGAAATTAATGAAATACAAGGCGAGATTGATAGAGTTGAAAATCATGCATTGGATGACATCAGAGACCTTCGTAGAGTTTTTTCTATAGGCATCATTTCACAACTTCCACCACATACAGCCACCATCGCCACAGATACTGGACCAATCGGCATTGGAAAACTTCCTGACCATCCCGATTTTGAAAAAATCCTCGCAGGGAGCACAATATCAATTATCACCCAATATGGTCACCCGAACTCAGTCCAGTTATCGAGCGTCGAAAAAGCAATTACCTCCAACATGACGTACGCTGAACGAAAGGCTGCCATTGAGGGTCGGGCGGCAGATTCTAGAGCGAGGATTTCTGAAAAGTTAGAGCAACTGAAACGCGAGATTCCGCTCTTGCGCATGAAGAAATTCCACGAGGTTCTTAGGACAGGCTCCACTTTAATCGACGAGACATTTGGGGAGGCGAGCGGAAATCGAGATCTTCTAAGATATCTTATCTTAGAAGGATATCTTGATGACTCATACCACCAGTACATTTCGCTATTTCACGGCGAGCGCCTTTCCCCCCATGATCATCAGTTTCTTCTTCAGATTCGCGCCTACAAAAACCCCCGTCCAAATTTCCAGTTGAACAATATTCCTGAAGTATTAGCGTCGATGCGGGAAGACGATTTCGGTCGTGAGTATGTCCTAAATCTGAATATATTCGATTATATGTTGGAGAATTATAGCGAAAATGCCGCCCGTATTGATCGGGCAATCGCATTTTTGAAAGAGAATTTTGATGAATGTGAAGAGTTTTTCACAGGTCACTATGCGACTGGAAAGTTCACCGATCGACTCGTCTCAATGCTTTTGGCTAATTGGTCTGACTTTCCTGTGCTCGCTCTAGAAGGCTCGCAAGCTGTGGCTCATGCGGCGCGTATTCTTGCGTTCGCTCCTGAGGAGTTCTTCGCTTCAGAAAGCAAAGGCTGCGCTGCGCTATCTAAATTCCTTTCTGAAAATTTGAGCCTAGTTCTCGACCAGAATGTTGACTTCGAATTCAAACGCCTTAAGGTATGTAACGTTATTGTCACAAGTCTGATAAGCATTTCTGAATACAGCGATGCTTCCGAGTTCATTATAGCTGAAAAGCTTTATAGAATTTCGATCGAGAACATCAGGCACATTATGGCGTATTCCATCGGATATTCTAACCTCAATGATCTTGAGACGCGAAATTATACCGCTGTTTGCAGGGCTAACGATAGCGGACTTCGTGCCCACATTGATGCGAATTTTGGTGTCTACCTCACGGACGTGTTGCTGAGCTTAAAGGAAAACACGTTTGAGGATGCAACGGCCGTCGTTGAAGTGCTGAACCATGAGGAGGTGGACTTTGATAGCCGAGCCCAGTTCCTCGAGATGCAATCCGCCCGCATTCATTCGCTAAGCGACGTTCCGGAGGGATTTTACGAAGTGCTCCTTCTCACTGAGAAAGTCGAGAGTACGTGGGAGAACTGCCTGACATACATCAACAGCGACATCTATGACGATGAAGTGCTTACCTCCTATTTGCAGCGCGGGAATGCGGCTGAGGTGCTTTCCGAAACCCCAGTAGCAGATGGAGAGCAGTGGCGTAAACTTCGACAGTTTCTGGTCAACAACGAAGCGTTTGACGATGAAATATACCGTTCATACATTAGCAATCTTCCGAACCAATTCACTAAGCTGCCGAGCGTCGGCTCTGAAAAACTCAGAATCCTTATTAAGGCACGCAAAATCTCGTTCTCAAGTGAGAACTTCGAAGCGATGGACGAAGGCATAAAACCCTTCTTTATCGCAACGAATTTCAACAGCTACTGGAGCGACCGCGATGAGTTCGAGATGGACGACAGTTTACGCGGGGAGCTTTTGCAAGAACGCATATCAGACGCGCAAAAAATGCTCGTCATTTCTGAAATTGATCCGAATTTCATAATCGGTCATCCTGAGGTCGCTGCATTGGTAGCGCCCGTCTTGAATGGACAGCCTATTCCTCGAAAGCCTTACCATCCTGATTTCATACAGGCTATCATTGTAAATTCTCGGAAAGGTGAACCCCAAATATCTCTGTTCAACAAATTGCAGGAAAGTCTATCCCTGGAAGAAGTCCGCAGCATTCTCGAGGGATTGCCGTCTCCATATTGCGACGTAGTGACATCCGAAAAAATTCCAAAAATAGAACTGACGGACACCAATATGCAGTTTGCGTCTTGGCTTAAAGCGCGGAATGTAATTTCCTCGTTCAGCGTATCAATTTCTACAGGGGTTATCCGGATCAACAAGTTTCGAAAGCAGTCGTGACGAAAATGCCGTCCGGAGGGCTTTCACCTTTATTTTTTTGGCGTTAGCGTTCTGCGTTTGCCTTGAGCATTTCATCGCCACCGCGCCAGCCTGAAGAATTTCCTCCTGACCAAAAACCTCGATCCATTCCGTGTGGTGGCTTGGAATATCGGGGGGCTCTCTTGAATTCGGCGGTGATCTTAGCTGTCTCGGCCTGCGTGGCAGCTTCGTGATTGATCTTACTGGTAGGGCTGCGGCACAGATTCACGTTGAAGTGTGCGTAGCGGTTGCGATCTTGGCGCGGTTGGCAGCGTTGGCTGGGTGAGTCTTCTTCGCCATGGTGTTGCTCCTTTTCGGACGGGGAGTGTTATTGCCACGACAAAAAAGAGCAAGAGCGAGGGGCTTTGTCAGAAGAACTAGGCTGACGGATGGCAATAAAAGACTAGGGATATTAGGAACCTAATTTTTACAACTTTTAGTTATGGATGACAAAACTATTCGCATACGCCTACCCGAATGAGTAAACAAAAAAGCGCAATAAAATGCAGTTACATCTTACAGACCTAGACGCCCTAACACTCACAGTTCGCCAACCTCTATCTCGATCCTATATTCAGGAAGCAATACAGGCATACAGGTCGGGCAGCTACAAAGCTGCAATCGTCGCCGTTTACGTAGCGGTAACGTTTGATATTATCAGCAAAATCAGAGAGCTGGGAGAAGGTGGCGACGCAAAGGCGCTCGCTTTTGTCGCGGCGTTTGACGCAAACGTCCGTGAAAACAACACCAAAAAGCTCTTGGAGATTGAGGGCAAGCTCCTCGATACCGCCGAGACGGAATTTGAGTTCTTGGACCCTATCACAAAACGTCATTTTGATCGGTTGAAACAAGACCGCAATCTCTGCGCTCATCCTGCTTTCACCGCTGATGGGCAGCTTTTTATGCCGGAACCGGAGTTAGTCCGGCTATATATTGTTGAAGCCGTTCGGAACCTACTTTCTCAAAGGCCAATTCAGGGTCGCGCGATTATCAACCAGTTTGATCAAGAGTTTAAAAGTGCTTCCTTCCCCACAAACGCCGAAGAAATCGTGCGGTTTGTCCGAGGACGTTATCTCGAAAGCTCAAGAATAGGCGTTCACACGTCCCTCGCTGCCGTATTTGCTAAGGCTTTACTAAAAACCGCACCGGAGGGGTGGAGTTCTAAACTTCACTTGCTTCCTCTAGCTCTTCAAGCTGTAAAAGACGCCGATGCTTCAGTATGGTCTTCGACGACGTTGCCGTTGATCGCCAAATTGATTGAAGAGGCCAGCGACGAGACGTTACCGAACTCGTTTGGAATTCTTGCTCGCTTCAAAGATGTGCGAGATGCCCTGTCGCAGCAGACATGGACAAGACTTCACTCCTTCATTGAGAATTGCCAACTCGATGAGAGCGACGTGCGAGTTTTCGGGGCTGCCATTATTCCAGAATTTGAGGCGAAAGCCGCTACGAGGCTGGCGAAAGCAGATTTGTCAACGCAGATTGCAGTGTTCTCCCGTTTTCCGGTGCCGGTTTATTGGCCTATTGCCTTGGCCAAATTACGCAGTGCAGGATCGTTCAGAGGGGCCGAGGCGCTGTTTAGTGGGTGCATTTCTCCGTTTGTACAGACAGCTGATCCAGCAAAGACCGTTGAGCTTTTCGAGACTGTGGTCGCAAACAGTCAGATACTTTATGCGGCCGGTATTCCGTCTGGATTGGAGTTGTTTGTCAGCCACGCGACTCAAAAGCACCCCCTGCGCTTCGATCATCTTGAAGCCTTCTTGTCTGCGATAACCAAACATGAAGTGCGAGGCATGTATGAGCGTGTTCTTGGAGCCTCTGGTGTAGCTATACCTCCGCCCCCTCCGCAGAATGACGACCTTTTGTAACAAGTTAGTAGCGTAGCGCTTCACGCGCCGCCGTCTACGCCTCTAATTCAACGAAGATAAGAGGCGGCAGGCGGCTTCGGTTCGGAAGGACGCTATTCCCATCGGCAAATAAACTCACCGCATGGTCGAAATCCATCTTGCGGGAGTTGGATATATAGATAGGTTGCCGCTATGACTTCGACACAGCACCACGCTCTGGCTTCGGACGCAATCGGCGTAGGCTCCTATACCGCGCCGGAGGCTGCGCGCCTGCTGCGAACTACCCCGCTTAACGTAAACCGGTGGCTACGGGGATACACCTATAAGCGATCGGGCGAGGCGCGACACATGCCGCCGCTCTGGACGACACAGCATGCCTCCATCGAGGACCATCTTGAGATTGGGTTTCGCGACCTGATCGAGCTTCGCTTCGTCAAAGCTTTCGTCGATGCGGGTGTTGGCCTTCTGGCCATCCGCAATTGCCTCGAATACGCGAGGGAATGCGCTAAGGATGAACGCCCATTTTCCACGCGCCGCTTTCAAACTGACGGTAGGACGATCTTTCTCGAAAGCATTGAGCGAGCGGGGGAGCAGGTTGCTGAAACGAAGCTACTCGATCTCAAAAAGAAGCAATACGTCTTCAAACAGGTTATCGAACGGACCTTCAAAGACCTCGACATTGAAGATGACGCGGTTGCGCGCTGGCGTCCGTTCCACGGAAAGAAATCCATCGTGATTGATCCGGGTCGGGCGTTCGGGCAGCCAATCGCCTCTGATTTTGGCGTCCCAACAGTTGCGCTGGCCGACGCGGTAGAAGCGGAAGGCTCAGTCGAGGAAGTCGCCCGGATATTCGACGTGACGGTCGCTGTCGTTCGCGATGCGGTCCAGTTCGAAACTGATTTGAAGAGAGCAGCTTGAAGGTTCTGATAGATGAAAACCTTCCTCCTGCTCTCGCACGTTCCCTGAACGCTCTATTCGCTGGAAAGCACGAGATAATCCACGTCCGCGAGCGATATGGTCCCGGCGTAAAAGACTTGCAGTGGATCGCCGAATTGAGCGCGGAGGGGCGCTGGATCATCATCTCGGGTGATCGACGCATTACCCGCAACAAAGCGGAGTATAACGCCTTCCGAACCTCCAATCTTGTCGGCTTCTTTCTGTCAAAGGGGCTGTATAAATCACCGCTCATCAAGCAGATGGAGCGGCTCCTCGCCTTGTGGCTGACGATTGAGGCGCAATCGGCGCTCGTGCAGGGCGGCGCAATGTTCGAACTGCCAATGAGCAGCACGCGCCTCAAGCAGATGTAGTCAGCACGCGGGAACGCGCTTCGTGCGCGCAGACCGCGCCATACATGGCTGCTCGAATTCGCTTCCCAGATGCCCGACGCTCGGCCTCAGCCGCTACTTGCTCCCTCACATACCGGCCTTTGAATACCGTGCCCAATCGACGGCATGCACCCGTCGAACAGGCCAGTCATCGACCGGCTCGCGGTTATCCCGGAAGCAATCGGCGACAATTCTTCCATAGCGATCCTGATCGACTTCGACGCAGGAGCCTGTGCCGCTGCGGCCATCGTCGCTGCGACCTCGGACTACGAGCGCGAAACCACTGTCGATACCCGCTTGACCTTGACCTGTTTGCCATCTTGAAGTGTCAACTATGGCGGCGAGCATTGGGCGCTTTTGGATAAAGGCTAACGACGCACAAAAAACCAGAGGGGCAGAGGACGTAAGAAGCCGCTGATTTGGTTCAAAATAAGCGGCCCGGCTTGGTATGCCACTCCAGACCATTTATGCTGCAGAAGGTCTCAATTTCGACTGTTCTTATAACCATATCCCTGGCAGCAGAATCACGGGAATTTTTGTAAAGGGACGGGCTAGGCATCTCATGCACCTGGAAGCAGATGCCAGCCCCTACGTCTACGTGTAGCGTATTACTTGCCTTGGTGGCTGGATGGCAGTTCCATCTCAATCATCACGGTCGATGGGCCTCTGCGAACGTCAGCTTCTTCGCTTTTCTGCCGGAGACCGGACAGTCAGAGGACGGCCCTAAATCAGCAACGCTGCGCGAGCAAGCGCGGCTCCGGGCTGTATTCTTCGCAAGAAATGCGCCGGTCAGCGTCTGACCAGGTCGCTCGCACAACTAATCCCGACAGTCCATGATATTCAGACGAAACAGCCCAGCCGTCAGCTCCTGTCTTCCACGGCCTGGTGCAGTCTTTCGATATGCTCGCGGCAGAGCGTCTCGATCAAGGCGTGAAGTTCTGCGGTTCGCTCCTGAAGCCAGGCAAGCGCTTCTTCGGAAACCTCGAAACGCTTTGAGTAGCGCGCCTTGACGTAGGCTTCGTTGAGGATGTTGTACCATGCCGTAAAACGCTGATGGTCGCGCGGCCAGATATTTATCAATCGGCGATCACGATCCTCCGAAAGCCCGCGCAGGAATTTGAGGTTGTGTGACGCAGGTGAATAGTTTGTCACTGTCAGGAGAAAGCAGTTGTAGGCCGTCTCGACCGCCTGATGGAGCAGAAAGACAGCCTTCTTATACATATCCTTCTCAGAAGCAATTTGGGCGAGTTCTAGAAACTCGCTTGCGCTTAGCATTTCGCGATGAAAATGCTCCTCGGCAACTCTCAGCGCATCGGCAGGGCTGAGCGGTTTCGCTTCAGCCAACGGCCGGTCGTCGAATTCATAGAGCACGACACCTTCGCGGGCGAGATCGACGAAGAAGGCTTGGCCATCATGCAGAAAATTGCTGATCTCGCGTGCTCCATGCACGATGAGACCAACGGGTGTCTCGATCTCCTTGTCCCACATCAGCCGGTCGGTTGCCTTGTCCCAATATTTCGGGTCGGCCAGTTCCTTGTTGCTGACTATGACGAGAATATCGAAATCCGAACGATATCCTTTCGAAGTATGCGGCTCATCGACCCATGTGCCACGGGCATATGAACCGAACAGGATGATTTTATAGATCCGCCCGTCCTTCTTGGCCTCGGACTTCGAGCGCTCGACAATGCCAGCGAACTCTTCATGGATGATCCGGACGACCTTTTCCAGTTCACGCTGCTTTGTCTGCGGAAGATGTCCGATACCCGTTTTCATAGCCTCACCATCGATTCTTCTCGGTATATATTCTAGCTGCTAGTGGCATGCGATTGCTACTCCACATTGTTGTAGTGCCAATCCGCCTGTATCGACACTATGCGAGGCTCTGCTGCGCTCAGCAAGGATTAATCGCGATGTCCTATCAATGTCGCATCTGGACCTAAGCGACCAAGCCCTTTATCGTTCTCCGAATTCGGGGCCTGCTTCGACCTTAATTGTGCCGCCGGGCGAAAGGGACTGAAATGGATTTGCGCCAGATGAGCACATTCGTTGCCGTCGCGGAAGAATTGCATTTCGGACGCGCCTCCATCCGGCTCAACCTCGCCCAGCCTGCCGTCACGGCCCAGGTCCAGGCGATCGAGAAGGAGCTCGGCGTTCCCCTTCTCATTCGTTCCACACGCCGTGTTCAGCTTACACCAGCGGGTTCTGTTTTCTATGAGCGCTGCGTTCAACTGCTCCGCGACGTCGATGAAACCTGTGCCGTCACACAGGCGGTGGCGGGCAAGGCTGCGAGCAAGATCACCATCGGCACCATCCATCCGGCAACATTCGGGGTTCTGCCTGACTTTCTCGCCCGAATTGGCCGACGCTATCCGGATATCCGCATTCATATCCGTAATGGCACTACCGAATCCATCGTACGGGACATCGAACGCGGGCAGGTTAATATCGGTTTCGTCCGGCCTCTGGACAACAACGGCGCATTGCGATGGCAGGCGATAACGGAGGAGCGGTATTTGCTCGCCGTTGCCAAGGATAATGCTCTCGCCGAAGCCCAGACCGTCACACTCGAAGATCTGCGCCGCCAGAAGATCATTTCCTTTTCGCGTTCGAACCTGTCTTATACGGAGCGGTACTTTCTGGAGACATTTCGCGAGCATGAACTTTCCGATCGGATCGTCTATACCTGCGACGACACGCTTTCACTGATCGCGCTCGTTTCCGCAGGTGTTGGTGTCGGGTTCGTTCCGGAATGGGCGGCAAACCTGCCGAACAGGAACTTCCGTTTAAAGGTGGTGGAGGAGATCGATCTGCGCATCGGCCTTGGACTTGCCTGGAGCAATCAGGACCCGACCGCCAATCGTGATGACATCATCGAGATCGGTCGTCAGCTCGCATCTACAATTGCGAAAGGGCCTGCTCGTAAACAGCACCGCAATTGAATCTCCTGAGACAGCATGGCGGCGGTCCTGCGGTTCCTCGTTTGGAGTAAAGTCGTGATCGTCCCAAACCAAGCCCCTATTCTTGTTTGCGACGGCCAAGCGACAAGTCTGTCGTCAGGCTGCTGCCCTGTCTCCGTTCATTGCCAAGACCATTCCTTGGACAAAGCGCCCGCGACGCATCGAGACCGGCGGCAGGACCCGCTCTGAAGAGGTGGCAGGACCTGCTGTTTCCAGCGATCCTGGCAGATCCTATGCTGCCTGCGGTGCGTGAAAGTCCCTGCATGTCAAGCGCGTGGCGATACCTCATATGTGGGAGTGCCGTTGTGGGTATTTCGCGTCATCAGGCCCGACTACATGCTGTCACTCATACCACTGCTGGTCATCGCGCATGTCGCGCATTGGACATATTGCGGATGGGAGACATTTCTGACGGGGGATGAATGACGCATCAAAATGTCTCAGAGGCATTCATTGAACTGGAGGGCGCGCCAGCTATCGCGAAGAAAATCTGCACGCATAGCACAGATATCTGCTTGTCGATCATCGACATAGACAACGCCAGACAACTGAACTTCGAGAACGGCTGTGCGAACATCAGAGTCGCCAATGATGGTCTCATCGTGAGGGTGTCCGCCGGCGACCTGCTCACGTTCTATGGCTTTGGATCGTCTGCCGATGGATACCATTGACTGCATATTCCGAAAAATCGGTTCGAAAGGCCTCGTCATTTTCGAGAGAGATGGCATCCTTTTGCGACGATCTATCCCTCCCAGAGACTTCACGCTGGGAGACGTCAACGCCATCTTTGTCCAGATGCTACAGCAACTTCGTCAAAAAGACGTCCGCTTCGGCTTCATCTCCGACGCCAGAGGCATGACGGCCGGCACCCAGGGCAGGCCAGAATTTCTCGCTCTAACCTGTATTCTCGACGATCTATTGAAGGTTCGTGAGGTCGTCCCGGACTTCTGGATGACATGGGGCACCTTCCGTCAAGCTAAGGATGATCGGTCGGGAATGGCAGATGCGGATACGGTATTTCGAGCGATCGAGTGGTATGGCGTTGAAAAGAAGGAAGCCATGTTGGTCTGCAGCACCGCTGAAGGACGGCGTGCAGCAGTCGAGGCGGGCATCACCTACATCCACTATCCCCCATGGAAGGCGGTCACCGCGGCCATATAATTCCAGATGAATTCTCCACTTCTCTTCCTTCCGAAAATCGTGGCGCCAGATGGTTTCACACCGAGATCGAAAGAATGCTGAGACTGAGCGTGCCAGCCCGAATCGTCGGCAAAAAAGAGTTCAACGACTGCGGTCCCTACCATTCCCCCGGGGCGGACCAAGCTTGATCGATTTCGTCATTTCGCGATCGCGCTGCTGGCTTTTGTCACGCTGGCGGTTGGGCCGATCATTGTCCGTCTGATCACGCTCAACATTGGAACGGGCGATGCGCGCCGCATCGACTGAGCGGTCGTTCGACGTCTTCTTGATGATCCCCTGCTCTGCCACATGATCGCGCCCTGCGACCGACTTCGTTTCGAGGCTGTCGTAGCTGCCCTTGTCTTTGCCCTCCTCGGCGCGACTGCGGTTTTTCGTGACACGCGAGTCGAGCTGCAATCCGACGACTTTTCCGATTACCTTGGACGCTTGCTCGAAGATCAGGCGGTCGGAAGGGTTGGCGATCCTCGCTGCAATGGCCGAGGCGGTGTTCGCAAGAGTTTGTTTCGCCGTCTTGGCCTGGGCGGCGCTAATGGGGGTCGATCGCAACATATGCTCTTCTCCTTTTTCTCTGGAGGGATCGCGGCCATCGTGGACGGCCGTTTCGAGCCGCCGGTACTCACGTTGCAGCCCGGTTAAGAGGTCCTGGCTCAATTCGCGCGCCCTGCTCGGCGCGTTTCGGTCCTTCGCAATCCCGCCCAGCATCCTGACGACACGTCCGACCGAGCGCCGACTCTGGTCCAGCCGCCTTCTGGCTTCCGCAAGCTTCGGCACCGTCGGTGTGTCGCGAACCTTGGCCATCACCTTCTCGATCACGTTTGGCGGCGCCGTCGCTCCCATTCGCTGGAACATTTCCCACTCCCAACGCTTGACGGGTGGCGGAGCGGCGCGTTCGATGCGTTTGTGTCGTTCAACTGGGATTGCACGTCCCCTCGCTATTTCGGCGAAGCGCATCCGCCATTCCATAAAGTCGCGAATGTTGGGATTGAGCATCTTTCCGCTACCATCGCGCAACGCGACAATCACATGCAGATGTGGATGCTTGGCAAGATCGTTGCGATTGTGGATCGCATAGGAATAGCGATGCCCAGCAAATTGCGCTCTGAGGAAGTCGCGGCCAGCAAGGAGGAGCTCGTCTCGATCGACGTTCGCCGGTCCCGATAGCAACAAATGCATAAAATCTCGTGGCTGTCGGGTCTGCATAAGCGCGCCCATGATTTTTCCCTCCGCCGTCAGCTGCTTTTCATCGGCCGTGGTGATCTCGCGGCGCTCGCCGCCGCGGAAATACCGCCCGCTTCTGCCTGGCCGTTCCTCGATGCGCGCTTTTGTCGAAAGCGTCACCTCCACCGCGCCGCGCTGCATGGCGTACAAGGCCGCAATCAGACCCTTCGGACCAGACGAAAACTCGACCGGATAGCGCGAGATCGGCGTGATGCCCTCTCCCCGCAAGGTTTTGTCCAGGCGCTGCTCGATAGCATGCGCGATGTCTGCCTCGCCCGGAATACGGTTGCTGCTGCTGCGATCCGCCCGATCCTTCTTTTCATGCGCAATGACGAGAACGAAGTGCAGCCTTGTCTGTCCCCTCTCGCCATCACTCACACTGAAGGCGTATGTTCGATCTATGTCGCCAGCCCGGCGGAAACCATCCTCTGCGAGCGAAGAAAGTGCACGAGCGATGTCTGCCCGGTCCGCATTTTCGAGCTCGTAGGTCAGACTAAGAACGTCCCTGCTACCCTTCCGATGGCCGAACTCTCTCTCCCATGAGCGCACGGCTTCATTGATATCCGATACCTCTCGGTCGTCCTGATCGTGGGCCTTTTCTTCCTTAGCCTGGTAGTGCAAGACGTGGCGCACAGAGCCGGCACCTGCACCATAAGACAGAACCTTGACGACGACCGCGTTGTTACCCGCCGCGCGGCTAAGCGCCGAGGAGACAGCAGGGTGCTTTGCGGGTGTTCCTTTATCTTTAACGGCCGACGCGCGCTTCCCACCTCCGCCACCCGCGCCACGGCGGCGCAGCTCGTCGTCGATCAAATCGAAATAGCTTGGCAGCCGGCGACCTTCGGATCTAGCGTTCAAGCGACTTCTGAGCGGCTCCCTCATCATGCCTCCTGATCAAGTCGACGATATAAGACGATGGCCGGACAAAGGCGGCATCGCGAATGGCGTCGAGAGCGCCCATCACGTCATCCAGTCTCTGCGCGATCACACGGACGGTCTCGGCGCGGCTTCCCTCGTCTGTGAGGAACTCTTCGTTACGGAAGGCCAGCTCACGTAGGAACCGATGCATGTCGGCCAACTGACGATCATGTTCATCGAGCATGGCTGGAACATTCATGATCTCCCTGACGACGATCAGCTTGGCAACAATGTTGACGGAAATATCAAGCCGTCCGGCAAGAGCCTCCACGTTTCCCAGGACATGATCGGGAATGCGGAACATAATGGGCGGCCTTCTCATTTCGATCTACAGCCCCCTTGCTTTAAGGGCTTCCAGAATCAAGCGATGGGTCGCTGAGGACAGTTGCTCGTGCTGCTCCAAAGACACGTGGAAAATCT
The DNA here is from genome assembly GCF_037203725.1 of Agrobacterium sp. CMT1. Lineage (NCBI taxonomy): Bacteria > Pseudomonadati > Pseudomonadota > Alphaproteobacteria > Hyphomicrobiales > Rhizobiaceae > Agrobacterium > Agrobacterium sp. CMT1. Next base: position 284,577 of record NZ_JBBCAR010000019.1, on the reverse strand, counting down.
TCGTCAATACATCGTCATCAAGATAAAGCGATACCCGTTTCCGTTTTACTGACGCACGAGCCGTTGTCTTGGGCGCCTTGGACTCCGATCCTCGCTTGTTTTCAAGGCTGGCCGGCATTCGGATCTTCGAAGAATCTGGCTCCGAAAAACCGGTTTCCGCCTGTGCCGAACCAGAACCAGCGGGCATGAGAGCTTCGAGGTCTATATTTGTTGGCATGTAGGAAGTTGCTGCCTCCTCGACGTCCTTCGCTTTTTCTTCCCCTCCTTGGGTAACGGCGAGAATGTTGCCGGCCGACGTTCTTTCCTTTGACATCGTTAAACTCCCTCCGCCTGCAGCAGACCGATGAACTCGTTGTTGATCCTTTTCACGAGATCGATTGCGTCGAGCACGCTTTCCGACGCCCGCCGTTTGGCTGACGGCGTCAACGCCGGGTTGTTCACAATGCCTGCGAGCTTCGAGTAAAGGGAACCGTAACCGGCCCCCACGTCGCTGAAATGATTGCTCTTACGGACGACCGTTTCGACCACGGGTATCCGGCCGCTCGCCAAGATCGCGTGCACCTCGGGAAGCGATCGATTGTGCTTGAGGGCAATCATGTCCACGTAGTTCCAGATCGCCGCGTAAGGGATCGGCCCGCGATCCCGCTTCCGACCTATTTCCATCAATATGGTAGCCACCTTGATGGCTGACGTAGCTGCCGTTGGCTCTGGAATCACTGGAATAAGGATAGCATCACACTCGTGGTAGACTTCGATCGCGCGCTGATGCACGTACCCGCCGACATCGTAGATCCGGATTGCCGCCTCGGGCGCGTTGTCCAGCCGCTCACGAAACCTGTCTTTAGGAGCCACGCGCAGATGCAACAATGACCCGTCTGTCGGCAATAGGCCCCGCTTCATGGATACATTGTACCAGCGCGTCGACGATTCCTGTTCGTCGCAATCGATCAGCAGCGTCTTGTGGCCTTGCTGTGCAAACTCCGCGGCGAGATTGACGTTCAGGGTCGACTTCCCGGCTCCGCCCTTGAAGGTCGATATGGCGAGCGTAAGAGGTTTGACAGTCATAACATTTCTCACCCATTTTGCCGACGTCTGAATCGCGATCGCTTGCGCGCCCGTAAGCGGAAGATCTGAACCCAGCTTGGCAGTTGTCTTTGCTCCCATCTCATACGAGGGAACACAATCCTTCACCGGCCACGAAGCTTTGCCCGTGCCTCCTCCTGTTGCCGGGCTGCGATAAGCCCCTCATTAAGCCGCATCGTTTCGAGCGTTCGTGCCGCCTCGGAAACCGGATCCCTCCCAGGCCAGAATCGAAGAATTGGCAAAACGAGCAGCAGGAACGATGTGATTGTCCCGGCCCTAAACCAAGCAGATTCAGCATAGAGGTCGGTGGCCCATTGCCAGACGCTCCCGGTCGTTTCCGGCGGCAAAAAGGCATACGAAAACGTCAACACGATCCAGTAGCCGACAAAGCCCGTAACCAAAATGCATGCCATCGACACTAGGAGGAAGCACGCGATCTGGAGCAACAACCAGGCGGCGCGGACTGGAAACGTGAAGGCCATGAGAGCTTTTTTATAGATCGACATCTTCCTGTCTCAACACGCAAAATGAGCCTGTGACCAAGCTTGCCTCAAACTTCACGGCCGCTCAATACTTGCACTGCAGTACAATTTCGTGCATATTCGAAAAAGTCAACAGGCCACGGATGCGAACATGAAGAATGACCCATGGCGGGCTTCTCGCCATCTTATTTTCGGCCATATCGGTTCCCTGGTCGCCGTGCCTGAGAAAAGCTGGGTCGACGCGACCACAAAATTTGTCCGCCACTACCAGCGTGTAAGGCTAGCCGACGTCCAAGGCGGCCTTTCAATCGGGCCGCTCGAATATGCAGACTTTGTGGCAACCCGCTCCATCGTCTCGCTTGCGGCGATGACTGTGACCATCTCAGACGTGCAGCAATTCGCCGGAAACGCATTCCCCTGTCACGAGCTCGGGCGGACCCGCGGCCGGTTGATGGTGTCATATGCTGAATGCGTTTTCATGGATGGAGATACCGCACGGTCTCTCTCGGAAGTGCTGATCAGCAAGGGCGTGGCCTTCGCCTTCGGTGACAGTGCCGGCCAGCCCGTCTTCCCGGTTTATTCGCAGGTGGAAGACGCCGCACGGGCGACCAAAGCCGAAATCGGGGCCAGTCTCAGTTTTCTCCAGCCCTACGGTGAGCGTTACCGCGCCAATCCGACAAGGCATTGATGCGGATCGGAGCCTTGATGTTTATGTCCACAATCGCAGCTTCCGGCCTCTACACAGGTATTGTCATCCTCCCGACGCTTGCCGGTAACGAATTGCGGCAAGTGCACCCTCCTTCTCCACCAGTTGTTCGCGTTCAGGCGGCGCAAGATAGCTCTCCTGGGACCAGGGACGCGGCGCAGCCACCATCTTCCGCGTTCGTGCCGTTTCCGAGCCACGCGCAGTTCGAGACCGGCGATACCTGGATCTCCGGCAGCAAGCGGTATCGCCTTTATGGTTTGCAGGCATGCCTGCGCGGAACCACCGTCACCCTGTCTGCAGGGGCTTCGCGCGACTGCGGGGAACTGAACGTGATCATGATGCAGGCTCTGATCAGAGACACAAAACCTGTTTGCACCAACATTCAAATGATTGACCAGAGCAATGTGGTGGTCGCATGCCAGACGACGGCGGGCGCGCATCGCTATGATCTCGCGACCTATATTATAGCGCAAGGATGGGGATTTGCCGCTGTCGATAGCACCGGCCAACTCATTGTTCCTGGCTACAGGATCGCTGAGGAAAGCGCGCGTGCTGCCCGCGCAGGGCTCTGGGCCTATCCCGACATGCCGCACCCTGTTTCGGTGCTGATGCAACAAGCCGGGGTGTCACGATGAAGGTTATCACGATCTCGATGATTTTACTCGCTCTAGCTCCAACGGGCTCGCTGGGGCAGGCTCGTTCCTCCGACATTCCGCGTCAGATATTTGGCAAGGTACAGGTTATCGACGGCACTACGTTCGAATTCATCAAGAGCCGTCAACTCGTGCGGCTGGCCGGCTTCGAAGCCCCTCGTCTCAAGCAGGTGGCGACGAGCGACGGCATAACATGGCCGGCTGGGGAGGTCACGCGCGCGTGGATGATCCTGCGAACCCTTGGCCAGGACGTCAATTGCGCGCCAATCGGTCGCGATACCAACAACAATCTGATCGCCCATTGCTTTGTAGGCGAGACAAACCTCGCGGAGACGGCCATTGCGGAAGGGATCGGCTACGCTTTCAACTATCCCAACGAGCCTCAGATCCCCGCTTATTTCGACTTTGAGAGAAGAGCGAGAGGGCTTGGCCTCGGCATCTGGTCCTCGGCAGATTTATCTCCTCCCTGGCTCAACAATGTATCGCAGGTGCCCGTTGGGCAGTCCGACGGCCAGGCGCAGGCCTCCGAAGCGCACCGTCCCCTACCCTTGTCCGTCATTCCCAACAGCGCCTTGTCCTCACGCGAGTGAATGGAGGTTAAATGAAAAGCCCTTTCCAGACTTCGGCTATTATTCTGATCTTGCTTTCAGTTCTTCCGTATGCAGCCCGCGCGCAGGACGGCGCCACCAAAGCACAAATCGAACGACGGGATCCGGACTTTTGCGGGGCAGGCGGCGCTGGCTGCGATCCGGCGGACGTGCAGCAATGGAAAGCGGTCGGCAACAAGCTGGCAGACCTGTCCTCAGCCGACCTTAGCCAATACGCCTATGCCTGCGCCAAGCATCGTGAATGGAAATCGGATTGCGAAACAAATCCCATAGCGATCCTGAAACGCCTTGGCATCGAAGGCTATTGAAATTGCCGATGACGAAACTCGACCATGGATGGCTTGCGAGCGCCGGTATCGTGTTCGTTGTTGGATCGGCAGGTGGTTACACGGTCGGCCACCTGCAACGGACTGACAGGACAGCAGAGCTTGAGCAGGAGATCGTGCGGCTCGAAAAGGAGTTCGGACAGAAACAATGGGCGTTTGAATTCCCGAGCGACACGGAGGCAAGCGCCGCGATCGCCAAATCCGGTCGTTCGATCCGGATTTCGGAATGCCGGCCCCGGCAGGCGGTGCCCGGTGTCACCTGTACCGGCGTCATCACCACCACAAGCGGCTCATTTGCGGGGGTGACCCAGCCCGGCACCCTGTCGTTTGCAAAAATCGACGGCGCCTGGGTGCAAATGCAGTAGACAAATCAAAGGAGACCGGCTGTGAAAATGGTCATGTTCTTGGCCACAGGTTTGATGGGCTCACTTTCGGCGATGTCTGCAAAAGCACAGGACGCGGACTGGGGTTGCCAAGTTCTCCTATGTGCCGCATCGAAAAACCCGTCCTGGCACGGTGTCCCCTATTGCGTTCCACCGATGCGAAAGCTCATCGACGCAATGTCCAGACCCGGCTTTTCCTGGCCCATCTGCCAAGAGGCAAAAACGGGAAAGCCTGGCCATGAGGATTACGAGGATTGCCCTTCTGGAACCACAGTGGGCTATTCGTTACGAGGCGGCGACATCAGTTCGCGTAGTGAACCTGACCAGTGCATCGAGACCGTCAATATTTGCCGGCCGTTGGGCCAGCGTAACGGCAGTACGAGGTCAGGGGGCTTGACGATCAACCGGAATTTGGGTGGGGATGGCGACAGCTGCATCAAGCAAATTGCAACTCCCCGCCCCCGCCGCGCGGATCCCTACTATTTTGATATTCCAAACGACGAAGGCGTGAAAGAGAGGTTCTGGTTCAACTTGAACCACTAGCGGCTGCCGGAAAGCATTTCGCGACCACGCGATCACGAGTCGGTCCCGGCGGTTTTCTGTTTCTTGCGGCGGGCTTTCCAGACCGCTATCCGAGGGAGGTCATCTTCAGTGATCTTAAGCAAATCCTCGATGAGGACATTCCACTCTCGCTGCATCTTGTCGAGCGTCGAGAGCTTGACGTCTCGCATCGCCCGCGTCACCTGCGAAATGTATGCCTCGTGCACCCCGAGTTGCACAGCCAACTCACGGTTCGTCACCTTGCGTTCCGCCTTCAGCCGTTCGAGGCCAATGGCAAGCCTCTCCTGGAATGACAGAGAATCGAGTGTCGAAACATCGACGGCCTCGACGGGAGGCTGGCGTTTTACACGAGGCATCGACTGCCATTCCCAGTCGGGACCGGGCGCAGTCTACGACCGACCCATACGCCGACCAAGTGACGACAAGGTGGGCCATGACGGCGCATCAAAAATGTCCCTGGAACCGGTTTGCTCATCCATCACCCGATGTCGACTGCAATTATCTCTGCCCAAGTGTAATCCGCTTGTCGTTCATATTTCAAACAAGGCAGTTCACAAACTCATTACGCTTCCCTACACCTCTCCGATCTACCGATGCAAGTGATACTGGCCGATCATCCGGATCCGAGGAAGGTCTGCATCAATTCGTTGCATAAGCCCTGGCTGCGGAAACGATCCGCTGGATTTTACGCTCATCGGAAATCTGGAGTCTCGAGAGATGTTCGATTTTGGCCGTGGAAGTCGTTCTCGTGATACGCGGGCAAAAGACCGCACCTGGCCGGCTCCTCCGAACTGCGGTTCTGCTTGAATTCAGAATCTAATTGCGATCCGACCTGTTTTCGGGCTCCGTCTCATCTTCCCCCAACGGATCGCGTGCCGCGTCCGCGAACTCTCGTAGCCACGCTCTCGAACTTGTCTCGGTCAGCCTGCCTGAAAGGGTGTCAATCAGGAGATCGACATCCGCATTCAACTCTTCTGGCTCAACCCAATTTTCGCCCGCCTGCTGGAAGACGACGTCATTCAAGGCCTGGAGATCGTCGCCAAATGCTTCTCTCACTTCCTGGCGCCGGAGAATGGGGGAAGCAGATAAGCGATCGGGCGCCCCGCCTGCGGATGCGGATAAGCCGTCCTGATGCTTGCGCGCGCTCGTCGAAGGTCCGAAATAGACGCTCTGGCCAAGCTTTTCTTCATCGATATCGAGATCAATGTTATCTGTAAGTTTGGCGCGGGCGTCTTTGGTCTCGACACTCACATCTTCGCCCCCAGCCGCATAATGCGCGGGTTTACGCCGCGGCTGCTGATCGCCTGCATCTTCTTCTGCCACTCCAGATTCGCGCTTCTCATCGAGGTCCAGCCGGCGACGCAGTTCATCGAGGGAAGAAATATAAACGTGACGAACGCCTTCTTTGACGATGAAGCTCAAATCTTGTGGCTTTCGGGCGCGCTTGATCGCAGCAAGATTGAGATCAGCTCCAAATTCGACGGCACTCGTCCTATCACGCGGCGTGGCAGCACTCACCGGCGGCGCGCGAAAACCCATGCGGTCACTGTCAGCGATCGTCCACTCAACGGGCTTCAGGCAAGGCCTGGTCACCGGCTTAAACCGTCGCACTTTGGCAAACATCCGCTCGCCGCCTCCATCCAGTTTCATGATGCGCATCACCGGCATGCCGGTCACCTGGAGGATCGCTTCTTCCGGCTTCATCATCATCAGCGTGTTCACAGGAAGAAGATCGACTGACACCGGTACCTTGGCGATCGACCGCTGCCTGCGGCCATGGCGATAAGAATAGGACGACTGTTCGATCCATTTGGTGGTTTTCCCGGCTGCGAGCGAGACGGCCAGCGCATCGTCCTGATTTTGAAAATTCATGAAGACCTTGATCGTCGAAGCCCCCATCAGGATCTTCTGTCCGGACCGCTGGTACAATCGCTCGAGCTGGGCGCCGTCTTGAAGAATGAAGACGAAACGCACGCCGTTTTTGCGGATCAGAGGGGCGAGCGTCAGCACTGTGTCGATGCGGCCGCCATTGCCGAACTCGTCAAGCATCATCATGACCTCATGCTCGCCATTGGGCAACGGTCCCATCTGGACCAGCTTGTCGGCCATTTGCTGGATGAACATTGAGATCAGCCGCTCATAGATCTGCATCGCGTTCCAGTCAGCCTGGATATAGATGACCATCTTGCGGCGACGAATGCGATCGATTGGTATGGTGGTGATCGAGGTCAGCGCCTCTACCAGCGGGTTTTGCAGGAAGTTCAGCTTTGCGACGATTTCGGCTGCAATCCCTTCTCCCAGCTTCTCATGACGCCCGGCAAATTTGGTGAGTTGCATGCGCGTCTGGTCAGACAGGACCGTTTCATAGTTTTCAAGCAACTGGACGATCGCCTTGCGCTCATCGGACATGGAGTTGAGAATCCGGTATAGTTCGCTGAGAGACTTGCGGGTGTCGGGGCATTCGAGCACGAAGCCAAGCATGGCCGTCAGCAAGATCCTCGCGCTTTCTTCCCAGAAGTCGGATGAATCCAAGCGCAGCCGCTCCGGCAGCAACATCTGGGTCAATTTCTGCAAGTCGGTGATCCGCTGGTGCGGATCCTGACTGATCAGGTCGAGCGGATTGTAACCGTCGGTAAATTTCGATCCCGGCGCCAGCAGAAAAGTCTCAAAACCCTTGTCCTTCAGGTAACCGGAAGTCTCGTCGTACAGTTCGCCGCTCATGTCGAGCACGACCTGCGAGCCTTCGAAACTCATCATCGAGGGGATGACAAAGCCGCGCGACTTCCCTTGGCCCGGCGAGCCGATCAGCATCACATGCTGGTCGCCGTCATTGCGCAGAAGAAGCCCCTGTTTCAGCCCAAGTACGATCCCGCGCTTGTCGCGCAGGCGAAAGTCCGCCGCATCCTTCAGGGTCGCTAGTCGGGCCGTGCCCATGATCATCCGTTGACGCTTCTGTATCGTCGCGCCGATCGGAAAACCGACAAGCCCGGCGGCGGCGGCAAGACCGGCAAGCGTCGCAAGCACGGTCTGTCGAGTGGGTTTCTGATAGACGCCATCGACGTCGGTCGCCCCGAACGGAGCCTGGTACATTGCAGCGAGATGGCTGCCATAGTAGCCGGCGATCTCCGCATGTTCGCCAGCTCGGGTGACGACGAGGTAAAACGCAAGTCCATAAACACCGACGGCGGCATAAGCTGCGGCAAAAACGAGGGCCGTTGAGGCGATCAGGCTGAACATCGACCGGACATGCAGGAGGTAGAGGATCTTGCGCGACAGCGCCCTTCCGCCCTTCAGCATCCAGAGACACATCAGGAAGAACAGGAATGGTGAGGCAAGCGCGAATGCGAGAAGCGACAATCCGGCAGTGTTGCGGGTATGAATAATCGACCAGGTATAGCGAAGGGCGTCAGCAAAGCGCACCTGGCTGACATAGTCGAAATACGACGGTGACCCGAATGAAACGACATAGGCGTCGTAGATCAAGGTGAAGAAGACAAGCCAAATCGCGACAACGCCCGAGAGCGCGACGGGCAGTGTCAGGAAGGACAGTTTCTGCAAGCTCGTCCATTTCGGGCGGTCAATCTCTCCGTCGGTGTACACGCTGGCCATGTTCGTCAACCTCGTCGGCAAAATAGATCTCGCTGACGCCGCGCCCGCCGGCGGCATCGCTCTTTTTCAACTGGACAACGATCGGGATGATCGAGCGGATATAGCGGATGATGTCGTCACGCTCCATGCGGACATTGCTGTTGAGAACCAGCGTCGACAGCCGGTTGAAAGCATGGTGCGGCGAGTTGGCATGGATTGTTGACATAGAGCCCGGGTGACCGGTGTTGATGGCGTTCAGAAAGTCGAATGCCTCGTCGCCACGCAGCTCGCCCATGAAGATGCGGTCGGGCCGCAGGCGAAGGGCCGTGGCCAGAAGGTCACTCATCGTCACCCGCGCCTCGCCTTGCCCCCCCTTCGAGACCAGCAACGAAACAACGTTTTCCTGGCGTGGCTCGAGCTCGGCCGTATCCTGCATGAGGACGAAGCGCTCGTGGTTCGGGATCGCCGTCAGCATCGTGTTAAGGAAAGTCGTCTTTCCAGTGGACGTGCCACCGGAGATCAGCATGCTTCGATGGTTGGCGGCTGCGTGTTCCAGGAAATCTCGTACCTTCCCTTTCCGCAACAGTTGCGAGAGTTCGACATCGACATCATCGAGATAATCGTCTCCGGTTACCTTCGTGAAGTGGAAGGCCCCCGCCTTCTCATAGTCGTCGAAGTCGAACCGTCGGATGAACTGCTTGCGGATCGAGAATGCGTGGCCGGTCGCAGAGGTCGGACTCAGGACAAACTGAACGCGCTCGCCACCCGTCAACGTGGCCGACAGAAGTGGATTCTCGGCATTGACCGTCTGCTTGGTGAAGGATGCGGCGCGAGACGCCATGTGGCGGATCACGTCCTGTTCGAGGCCCCCGATCTCGTGGCGCACCATCCGAAGCTGACCGATCTTCTCCAGCCAGATTTCATTGCTGCGCTGGCAGGAGATTTCCACGACAGCAGGGTCGTCGAGGAAGACCCGTATGGGTTCGAGTGCCTCAGCAAGAAAGTGCTGTTCGGCAGAGATCTGCGGACGCGCGTTCATTTCCCGTATCTCACCCTGCGAAGGCGCTCGAACTCTTCGCGCACCGGGTCGGGATAGAGACCCGCGAAATCGAGATCCCGCGTCACGAAGACGTTGATATCCGAACCTTGAGGAATGTGGATGGTCGGACGAATATTGCGGGAATCCTCAAACGCCGTTACTGCCATTTGTTGGATACCCGAGGCGATGGTTTCGGCGGCAATCGAGCGAGCGCGGTCCTGGGATGTCTCGCCATTGTCCTGAGGAATTCGGGTCACGCTGCCATTGTCGTTGATAATGGTAATATCCCGATCCTGCCTCTGAGCAAGCTGCGCGATGTACTGTGTTGCGCCGCCTATCAGCGTCATCAGTGCCGGCGGCCCGAACCGCTCCCAGTTCTTTCTGTCGACTATGCCGGTCATACCCGAGCGGCCGAGACGGCCAGTGCCATAGGAGCCGAGCTGCACCGAGACCCCGTCGCCGCGGATCATTCGTGTCCAGACAATCAGGATGCGCTCCTGTCCCCTTTGGACACCGGATTTGTAATCGCCGATCAGTGATGAGCCAGCCGGAATCAGAATCCGGCGGCCATCGAAGGAATAGACATCCTCCCGCACAATCCCCTTCACCATGCCGGCGAGATCGGAATTGATAGCTGTCTCAAGCGTCCCTCGGATCATCGTCCCCTGTGGTATCCAGGCATCCGTGCGGCGGTTCTCCGTGGCGGCCGACACCTCTACACCCTGTCCACTCATCGACTTCAGGAAGGCACGATCGCTATCGACGGCATCTCCGCTCGTGGCGCCTGATTGACCAGTGTTGCTGTTCGCACCGAACATACTCGCTGATGCATCGGACGACGTCGCGGACGTTCTTCTGGTCTGGTCCGACTGATCGAATACCATTGCAGACGAGCGGACGCGTTCCAGCAGCTTGGCCTTTCGCTCCAGCTCAATGCATTTGGGGTCGTCCGGGTTTTTGCCTCGGGAGCAATCGACCTCGGCAGGAGGCGCGACAGGGGCGGCGGCGGGCACCCGCAGGGCCGGCGGCGGCGGCGGTGGTGGCGCTTCCGGAACCTGGACCGTAGGCAGCGGCGGTGGTGAGGGGGTCCTGAAGCCTTCGTTTCTCGGCGTCTGCACCGGCCGGAACTCCTCACGGGGCGTCGCGTCGATTGTCGGTTCTTCTTCCCCACCCGCCAGAAGGAAGTAAAGGACAACACCAACGCCAGCAATAGCGGCAACGACTGCGACCGGCCGCATCAGGCCTATTCCACCGCGCCTCACCTGCCCGCCAATGGACGTATCGGTGTCGATCGAATGGTAGTTGGGGTCCGACATGGCGCGCCTCCTATCTTGATAGCGATTGCTGGTGGGATGTTCCGCTGCCAATTCGCTTCGGCGATACCGCGCCTTCAATTGGCGCCGGGATATCGGCAGGGGCGGTGCGGAGATTGAAAAGGCAAGTCTCGCTCTCGGTGCCGAAACGCAGCGTCCATTGCCGCGAGACCTTGTCGATGACGATGTAATCGGCCTCGCGGCGGTAGTTCACGAGGCTCTCGCGACGCATGCCGTCGACAATGAAGATCGCCGGGATGTCGCCAGTGAATTTCATGAAGGTCTTCAGCCCGTCGTCAAAAACCCAGAGCGGTTTGGCTCCATCGCTTCCCTTGAAGCCGTAGTCGTAGTTGACCTTGTCACGGCGGATGTTCTTGATGTTAGGATTGCGTTGGGCTGCCTCAGCCTGCTTCCAGAGTTCTGCCGTGCCCTTGAGGCCAGCGTCCTCCGGATAGGTGAACCGCAGCTTGAACGTCTGGTTCTGCATGGCTTTAGTGTCGTTGACACGCAGGTCGAAGGAGTAGGTTCGCCTCGTCGTGACGACGGACAGATTGGTGACCGCATCCTTCTCCATCGGCTTCAGAGTCAGGGAGCGCCGATCAGCCGAAGTGAGGATCTGCCAGGAGATTGTGTCACCGGCTACGACCTGGGTTATCTCCTCATCCGCTCCGAAGAGGATTGTCGTCACCAGTCCATAGGTGCCTGTCACGAGGAACACCTGCTCGGCCGAATAAGGAAGCGACCGTATCCTCGGATCGAGGCGTCCTGGCCTCGCGACCAGTTCGGCATGTAGGGCCAACGGCCACAGCAGCAGGAGAAGAGAAACAAAAACCGTCTGCCTCATCATGGTGTAATCCCTGAGGGCATGGTCTCGGGGACTTTCGCATATTCGGTCACGACAAAACCGAGCGGATTGTAGAGGCGGACGCGGTTGCTGGCGGGCAGGTTGATCTGCCGGTAGCGTATGGTCGCCGACCAACGCGTAACGACGTCACCACCGCGACGCCGTTCACGTGTCTCGAAACGAACAGACATGGTCGATGGATTGAGCGGATTGACCGAGAGGATCTCCGGCCGGATTTCACCGGTCGCACCAAGCAACTTGACGGGGCCTCGGGGATTGGACGGGTTCATCCAATCCTCGTAGTCCTTGAAGGCCTGCGAGCCCGGTTCCGACCACAGCGCAATCATGTCGAAATTGTCGGAAAGATAACGGGGATCGTAGGTTTCGCGTCGGATGACGTAATTGCCGGCGAAGGCGGCGCGGACGGCCTGGTTTTCCGAGACCGTCGCACGGTCTTTATCGAGCGTGGTGACTGTTTCCATGTAACCGGTGTTTCGGTCGACGATCAGAGGTACAACCTCGGTGCGCACCAGCGGAAAGAGCTGCGCCACTGAGAACGACAGAACGCCAGCAACAGTCCAGCCGGCCAAGGCAAACAGCAGGAGGACGAAAACGATCAAGGTGCGGAGAGAGCGGTTCTTCTCACCCCATGAGAGGTGCTGATCGTAGAGGTCCTCCGGACCGGCCATCTGGTCGACCGGCTCTGATCGCAATTGTCTTCTGAACAATGTCAAGTTCTGTCCCCAAAATCATGATCGTCGTTAATGTTGCGGCCCGCTTGAAGGACGGATGCGCTGTCCGCATGAAAAGCCTAAATGACCAGCGGGTGTCTCACCTCACTCGCCGTTTCGCCGGCGCATTGTCAGCATCCGGCCGAGCGCGCCAGCGCCCGTCATTGCCCCGCGGCCCGAAAGCGAAACCGCCGTCAACGCGCCTTTTGGACCCGCCAGCATGGGAAGGGCCACCGCTCCGGCCTGCCCGCCTCGCGAGGTGCTGGAACCTAATCTTTCGCTGGCAGCGCCGTATAGCGCACTGGCGCCGCCTCCGCCGGGAGTGACTGCAGTCATTGTGCCGTAGGCGAATGTTCGCGCGAATTCGGGAACCTGAAAAATGAAATAGGATATCAGCGCCAGATAGAGCACCATGGCGAGCACGATCGCGAGCGCGTTTTCCCTTGTCGCCATGTCGCCGTTTATCGTGTCCATCATGCCGATCAGAAATCCGAACGACAGTCCGGCCATGACATAGGTGAAAAGCAGCATGAACATGCCATAGGCGATGCCCCTCACCCAGGCGTCGAAGACGAACCGCGTGATCCGGAAGAAATAGGAGAGGATGGCGATCGGGCCGATCGCCAGCATGACAGCGGTGATCATTTTGGCAAACAGCGTTACGCCGGTCAGGATCAGCAGCATCGGCAAGAGACCGAAGACCAGAACTATGAAGACGACAACCGCACCGGTGACGTTCGGCAGCCATCCGGATTCGTAGGAATTGAAGAGCTGCATGGCGAAGTCGTAGACCTTGCGCGACATGCTGGCGACCTGCGCGGCAAGATCGGAGCCGGCGGACTGCCCGCCCATCGCGGAGGAAATGGCAGCACCCAGATCCTGAGGCGACGTCAAAATGAACTGACCGATATTGTCGTAGAAGGTGGCCCAGGACATGACCAGCGCATAGGCAAGCGCGAGCTTTGAGGCAGTGATCGCCATGTCCTGAACTGAGACGCTCGAAAAGCCAAGCGCGGCCCAGAGAAAATAGAGGATGAGGAACAAGGCCAGGATGGATGAGACGAGATCGCCATTCTCGGCGAACAGACCCCACGCTCTCTCCAGCGAGGCCTCGTTGATCCTGTCGAAATACCGGAGTGCGTCGCCGTAGAAGTTGATCGCGTAACTGACCGGATCCATCATCCCCCCTCTTAGGAATTAACGAGCCGCATCGGACCGCAATCGTTGCTGACGATCCGCGCAAGCGCCTGTTGCGGCGGCGCCGCTTTCTGCTGTTCCGCGTAGCCGAGGGCTGGGACGGGGTTCTCGTCAGCCGAACATTTCGCCAGCTGTTCAAACTTGCCGCCGCATCCGGACAGGGTCGCAGTGGCCAATATCAGCAACGGGACGAACCTCACTGGGTCTGCTCCTCGAATGCCTTGAGCTGGTCGCGGACCAATGCCCCGTCAGCGCCACCGCCGCCATCGCGCATCACGTTGTCCGGAAGCGTCGCGAAGGTCTTAAGGTTTTGGGAAGAGGTCGCGAGTGCCGCCTTGTACTGCTGGTTCAGCAACATCACCTGGTTGTTGAGGGAGCCGACGGCTTCGTTTGCGGTCTGGTTGCCCTGGAGCACCATCTGGGTATTCTGTTCGAGCGCGCCCTTCAAATCCTGTGCCGTGCCGATCTGCTCCGTCGCCTGCATGAAGGCGTTCTGACGCTCCTTCGTGGCGCTGTTCATTGCGTCGGTAAGGGCAGTCAATGTCGTCAGCGCGTTGATGCCTTGCGAGTAGGCCTGATTGGCGCCGGACAGCTCCCCTCCCTTGACGGTATCGACCGCCATCTTCACCAGATTGAGCCCGTTGATCAGCTTGGCGGCAGTGTTCTGAAATTCACCGCTGATGCCGCCGAACAACGCTTCGTTTCCGGACAGGATGCTGCTGAAATCAGGCGCCTGTCCCATGCTGAAGCCGTTGCCTGTTGCTAGTTTCGCGAATTGGCTGGCATCCTGCGATCGGTCGCCGGTTATCGCCTGAAGCGTCTTCGTCGTGTTATCCTTGACGATCGAGGTGTCATCCTGGATCTGCTTCGAGAGTTTTTCGATTTCCCTGCTAACAGCAATATTATCTGCGTCTTTGACCGGCACCTGCGCAAAGGTGTTTGACGTTGCGGTGATGGCAAGCGCTGCGGCGATAACGAATTTTTTCATCTGCCTGTCCTCTCTCTTCCTGTTCAATTTGCCGCTGGCCGGGCATCGACGACCGTCACCAGTCCAAGCGCCGGATCCTCCACCACCGAGAAGGTCGCGACATCGCCACTGGCACGGGCCTGGTCCTGGAGGTCTTCGAGCCAGCGCCTGATCTGATCGGTGGTAGCGGTGGATGGCACGGCAAAGCATTTGACATTGCCGGAACCGATCGTCGCCGAGGGGCACTGGACCTCGGCCATCACAAGGGAACCATCGTGGTCCTTGGCGTTGCCGCCACCTGAGCCACGCAGACCCGCCGACGAAGACTGGAGACCTGCCTGCAGACGGTGAAGATATTGCTGGTTGGCTGCCAGCGATTTCCCCAGAAGCTCGTTCCAGACCGAACTACGTTCGACCTGTGCCTCAGTATTACGGTCGACCGCCTTCTTCAGCTGCTCGCCGCATCCACTGACCTCACTGGCGGTTTCCCTCTCGACGCCCTCGCCCGGGGGACTTCTGTCGCCGTTCTCGGCCTTGTTCCGGCTATAGTAGTATGAGACCTTTTTGACGTAATCCTGCGTTTCGGGAATATCGGGAATTCGGCCGTTTTGAAGCGACTGGCGATAGGGTCCGGCATTGTAGCCGGCGGCGATCAGGTCGTAGCGATTACCGAACATGCCCTGCAGCTGCTTGATGTATTTCACACCTCCACGAATATTGTCGCGGAGGTCGTAAGGATTGACACCAAGCCCGGCCGCGGTGCCCGGCATCAGCTGCATGACGCCGGTCGCGCCAACCGGTGAGCGCGCGGATTGGCGAAAACGTGACTCCTGCTCGGCAATCGCCAGCGCAAAGTTCGGATCGACGCCCTGGCGGATCGCCTCGTCTGCAACCAATCGGGCGACTTCCTGCTGGCTATAGGTGCGCTTCGACCGGCCGGCCGGCGCGGCTTCACCGCCCATACCCTCGGCCGAGCAATCGGTTGGCGCACCAGAGCCCTGCCCGGGCGCAACACTGTCCGTGGTTCCGCCGGACGCGCCCTTCACGCTTCTCGTGTCTGACTGATAGGTCTTGTACCAGTTCTCGGTCTCCTGCTGGATATTGCGGCGGGCGTCGTCGTTCACCGGTACCTGCGCTAGCACCGCGACTGGTCCGAACACGCTGGCCAGTACCACGGCACTGACGGTTGCCAGTTCAGGAAGCCTTGCGTTGGTCATCGGACGCATCCCCCTCCCAGTCGCAAAATTTCGAGAGCCAGTTCTTCGGATCGTCGCCGTATTCCTCGCGAAGCATCTCAACTTCGCGGACGGTTTCTTCTCGGCCGGAAAGGACCTTGATGAACTCCGGCATGTGGGACATGTCGACACGAGCGATCACGCTGCTCTTCGCGTGCTTGATCAACATGAAGCGTGAGGCCGGATCCCCATTCTTGACCCAGTCGAATTCGGCCCTGGAAAGGCCGAAGTGCTCCATGTAGGAATTTTCGTCCGCCTTGGGATTGGCAAAGAAAATGTTGGTCGAAGTCTGTTCGATGATCGTCCGGCTGACGCTCGACTGCACCACGTCATCAGCGGACTGCGTGCCGAAGATCACAAGACCATTCCGCTTTCGGATGGTCTTGAAGTAGTCCTTCATCGTTCGCTTGAACTCGTCGTCGTCGAGCAGCTTCCAAGCTTCGTCCATCAGGTTGATGATCGCCGCCTTGCCGTCGTAGACTTCGTCCAACCGGTGGAACATGTAGAGAAGTGCTGCCGTGCGAACCGGCGGGTCGTCGAGGATGGACGTCATGTCGAATCCAACCATCGGCCGCGAAATATCGAGATTGTCGTCGGCGTTATCGAAGAGCCACGCATAAGGGCCGTGATCGACCCACTTGTCGAGCCGTGCGATCAGACTTCCCTCGGTCCGCTCACTCCCCGCAAGCAGGGCACGAAGTGACGACAGGCGGCGATAGGACCGATCCCTGGTTTTAAGGATCGACTTGATCGCAGTGCGGATGATGGTCTCTTCCTGCGGCGTCAGGCTCTCGCCTTCCTTCGACGGCTTCAGCATGAAGCTCAAGAGCTGATAGAGGAAAACGCGGTTTTCCTCGGTATCATCAAGAAGCAGAGGGTTCCAACCTGACGGCTCGCCGGGTTCGAGCGTCATGTAGGTTCCGCCCGCTGCACGAACCATAATGTCGAGACCACGGTCCTTGTCGAACACGATGGTCTTCAGACGCGGGCTGACGCGGTAGGCCTGAAGAATCAGAAATGCCATGATGACGGTTTTGCCAGAACCCGTCGGCCCGAATACCGTCGTATGCCCAACGTCCCCTTGGTGGAAATTGAAGAAGAACGGTGTGCCCGACGTCGTCTCGAATATGGTAATTGCCGGTCCCCAGTGATTGCCATCCGGCTTGCCATAGGGATAGGCATGGAAACTGCTTAGGCCGGCGCAATTGAGCGTCGAGATCACCGCGCGACGGGCGATATAGGCCTGATTCCCGGGGAGCTGCGCCCAATAGGACGGTTCGGCGTTCAGATCCTCGCGGACATAGGAAGCGCCCAACGCACCTAGCTCGTTGCCGATGAGAGCAACGCCATCGTCAAGCTGGGCCGTCGATTTCGCAACCGGCATGACGGTGAGATGATGCTCGGCGAAGGCCACGCGCTTCCTCGCCAGTTCGTCCCGCGCAATATCGAGACTGGCCTGCACGCTGGAACCGCCCTCGTCTGCCTTTGACAGCTGCCGATCGAGGCGCTCGATCCGGCTTCTCGCCGCCATGTCGTCGATGAAGGACATGGACTGTGTGAGCACTATCTCGAATGGGAGCTTGAGAATGTAATCCAGCATGCCGGCGCCGGTCTCGGGCGGATACTCCTTCAAAGAGACCATTGCGGCGTAGCGGTCGTCGCCGGCAGTATCACCCTGAAGATGGATCGTTCGGTTGCCGATCGACGTGCGACGCGCTGGCAGCATGGCGTCGATGGGCAGGTTGCCGAGCCGGATGGGCCGGACACGACCGCCATTCAGCAGCGTGTAGAAAAATTCACATTGCTCGGAAAACCAGGCTTTGGATGCGCCCTCGTCCAGTTCCATGTTTTCGTAAAAGTCGCGATAAACCGTCTTCCCGTTTCCAAGGTCAACCCGGACGCGCTGAACGTCGCGGAGGACTTTGGGACCATAGGCAGCGAGCGATTTCTCCAGTGCTTTTGTCGCCTCGACCAGTTTGTCTCGAATGGAGCGGAGCTGCTCTTTCCGCACGACATCGCCTCCAATGCCCATGATGCGGGAAAGCGCAGAGCCCTGTTTGAATAGCGGCCGCACAACGAGCGAGACGTAGGTGTCGTTGACGAACATCTCGTTCCTCGAGATGCTTGCCTGGTAGACATCGTCCAGACGCTGAATGAAAGGGTCGGCGAACGTCGCCGGCAAGGACGGTGCGACCTTACGCCTGACAACATGGGTGTAGAGCGCAAAGCTGCCGATCGAGGAAATGGCGCGAAACGCGGCGTTGCGCTGCCGCTGCAGCATATTGATAGTTTCGATATCGGCCGTTTCGAACGAGAAGCCGGTGAGACGCAAGGTCGATACCAGGCAATCGTTCTTCAGCCGGATAATGCCGTTTTCAATCGGGACGTAGAAAGGAACGTGAGCCGAGATGCCGCGATCGGCAAAGATCTCCCAGCCCTTCGACAAGCTTCCCTTCAGCGATCGTGCCGTGGTGCCCATCGATTAAGCTCCGTAGGTCCGGATGCCCCCGCCCAGCCTGCGGCCGAGGGGATTGACGCCGCACATGCTGAGGCGCCCGAGGATGTCAAAAAACCAGAGGTCGAGCTTGACCGTCAGCACGTAGAGAATGCCGTGCAGGGTGACGAAGGAGACGGGAAACCACAGAATGGAACCCAGCACCATGAACACCATGAGCGAGATGAAGCATTCAGCGAGGAAATAGGTGTAAGGGATCCCCATCACTGTCGGCGGACGCGTGAGGGCAAGGATGACCGGATAGGATTCGATGTAGTCGTCCCCGCCTGCGGATTTGTTGGCAGAGTTCGTCATGATCACGACCCGGAGCCAGCGAGGAAGTCGACAAGCTCAGCGGCAGCAAACATGCCCGCGAGGCTTCCACCGACCCGCAGGAGCGCTCCCCAAGACCAGAAACCAAAAGCGGCAGCCAGGAACATGCCGATGAACGCTATCGCCCCGACCGACCGGCCGAAGGGGCCGGTAAAGAACTGCACGAGTCTGTCCGCAGCATTCTCCAGCGCATCAAGGCTTTGCGCGGCGGCCGGCTCATATTGACTGACAAACAGGATCGAGGCCGCAAGCAATACCATAGCGACATGGCTGACCCACTTACGGTTAAACAGGGAGCGCCAGGTGACGCTGCCAACAAGAATTACCGTGACCATTATGCTCATTGAACTACCTCTTCCTTGACGATTTTGACCGGACCGCCGTGTTGCGCCGCTGCCAGCGGCGGCTGAAGGTGGTTGTCCGATACGAGTGGATCTGCAGCGGAGAAGACGAGCATTGGCGACCTTGCCCGGTCGACCGGGCCCGTGCGGCGGTGCGGATCGGATTCAAGGCCAGGTGTTGGACCAGGCGTTGAAGGCTGGGAGATCGCCGGCTTGCCGGTGTAGTAGCCGACAACACCGGTCATAGTCCGCAGTTTCGCGGATGAGCGGCAAGGATTGATGCGCATCGACGCGGGGTTCGCCGGCATTATACGCGGAGGCGATCAGCACCGGGTTGCGATACTTGTCGATGAGCACACGCAGGAAACGCGTTCCCGCCCGAATATTCTGTTCGGGATCAGCAAGGTCACGGACGCCGAAAGCATCGCCAATCTTTGGCATCACCTGCATCAGACCGACGGCGCCGACCGAACTGACCAAGTTCGGATCGAAGCGCGCGTTCTCCGACTGCATGATCGACAGCACCCAGTTCGGATCAACGTTCTCTTCAACCGCTATTCGCACCGCGAGTGTTGCGTATTCTTCAGGCACGCCCGAAAGCAGGTCGGGACGAGCTTGCGTCGATGTTTGATCCGCGGCATTGCCGGCCTCTACAGCTGGATCGCCGGCCCGTTCCCCTCGTCCCGGCTCAAACGAGAAGACGCTGATCGGTGAGAACACGGAGCGGTCACGCAATGTTCTCATGTCGCGCGCCAATTGTCCCGATAGTTGAGGACCGGCAAGCCGGGATCGGGTCCTTGCTTTTGCGGCGAAGGAAAGATTTTCGGTGGCGGCGTTGATTTCGGCCCGCCCCCAATAACGTTCGTTGAAATTGGCGAGATCAATGGCTGGCGGCAATAGATGTTCGGGCGTCACACCAAGAAGCGATACCGCCACAGGTGTTGCCGGCGTGGCGCGCTCTTCCGAATGGTTGAGGGCAAAACGGATGGGCCGATCGCTAAGCTCGCGGCTTTCGGTTTTCCGGCGTGGATCATTCTCGGCGGAAGTCGAGGCAAAACTGGCCGCCAGAAGCAGTGACGTCACAGCGGGCCAGACTGTCCGTCGCGACGCCCTGGCTGTCGGGTTGCTCACACAAGAAGGCGGGCTGTCATCCATTTCGAACGGGTCCATAACTTATACTGCCGTACAAGTTTTGAACTGCAATCCGAGCGGGAAATCAATCAAAAAATAGCACTGTAGTGCAAGTTCTGTTATGGGATGAGCCGAGAGTTACTAAAATGCCCAATGAATTCAGTTGCGTACCCTTGACCATTGATCGGGCTTCCAGCGGTAAGAAATCTGCTCGCGATCGCCAAAAATACGAGCCAGTCTGACCGCAGTGCCTCCTTTGACGAGCACGGACCCAGCATCGGCCCCTGAATGCGCACGATAGATTCGGCACGTGAAATTCGGGAGTTCCCGCTGGATCCTGGAAGCAGGCCAGCAAGATGAAACCTGATAGGGAGAACGATCGAGATCCGTCTTCAGATCGCGTGAGACCTGCTGTACCGGGCCGAGTCGGTGGCGCCCAAACTGCGTACCGTACTCCAGCTGACACTCAACCATATTCGCTGGATAGTGTTTGCAGGCAGCAAGACTGAGATAGGCGTAGGGCGCTGGCGGCAGCGGCCGGGGCGGCTGCTCAAGTTGTCCGCACGCTGCCAACGGGATCGCAATGGCCAACGGCCAAAACAGAGCTTTCAGGATTTCCACGGCTCACCTCCTAAGTTTCCTGCCGGTATGCGGCGTGTTCGAGAGCCCTGAGAAAGAGATCTCGCGCGAGCCCACAAAAGGATGACGACGGTTGCGCGGTGGCTCGTTAGTGGGAAACCGTCCTGCTGTTTCGCTTCGGAAGACCTTGCAGTTATCTGCGCAGAACCGCTGGCCGGCACCGTGCAACACGTGAGAGATGTCACCGGCAACGGATAGAGACCGCCGCAAAACTTGTACTTCAGTATAATTTTGAGCAGTCATATACCAGGTTCTCAAGAATGGAAAGTGCGATGAACTGCGACAACCTCGAAGCAATCCAGTGGCATCCTCTCTTCCGAACGCCGACCTCTTCAGGCTGACAATCAGCCATGCTTCGCACGGAGATCAGCGAAATCATCGCCTCATCGAGAATACGAGGCTTCAAGCTCGTGCAGGGGGCCCATAGGCCGGGCCGTACCGAACGACGGACCGCCCGTCACATATTCACACTCGATGTGACGCTGCTTCCCGGCACCTCGTAACTCCGACAATTGATCAGCACTGTACGCGCGGACGCGCGTTTACCTGATTACTCACCCGCTGCTTCTTCGAAACATTCAATCGCAGCTACGCGCGTCCACCTGTTTACGCAAACACTCGTCCACACAGACGCTCAGCCATTGGTTCGCTCACAGGCCGATTTACCCAGAAGCCAAACCGTCGTTTGGTGGATCGGCGCTCCACCTATTCACTCATTTGCACAGACGCCTGCTGCCTGATTCAGGGATAGGCTGATTCACCGAGCGGCCTGGTCCCTCAAAGGCCGACGCGCTGAGACCCCTGTTCGCTGTATTGGCCACCCACCCAACCAACCGGTTGCTCAACCGGCGGATCGGCATTTTGCCTATTCGCGGTTTCGCCCGTTCACCTATTCGCTGAAGAGTTGCTTTCCCGATCGCGTCTGGGGTCAATAATCCAAGAGGTCGCCTGCTCGCCTTAGAGACGATCGCCCCTGGGGCGAACGGCTATTGGTATACCAATAGCCTATCCTGCCATCTCCCACCAAAGCGGTCCGGGCGCCGTGCCCGACGCGCCCATGCTGTTGCGGGTCGGCAGACGAAGCAACAGCGAACACAGGCTTGGCATGTCATGCGCGCCGGAGCAGCAGCGAGGCGCGGGACCGGTTTGGTGGGAGATATGAAACGGGGCGTCGTCGTGACTTGCCGGGATGTCGGTAGCCCGGCATCGATTGCAAGCGAACGAGGAGACGGCGAGCGCGCCGCAGGTGGGGAGGATTGCGTGAAGCCGGAGCCGGAGCATGAGGGCGCAGCAAAGGACAGTCCTTCTCTCGGTCTTGTGTGGAGAAGTCGCGGCAGCGTCCGCTTGACCGGCCCAACCTTCTCCGTTTGTGCCGCAACCGCGGGAAGGACGCGACCCGAATGGGCGGAGACCGTTCTCGGGCTCAGTGAGCGTTGCCCGCTTGCACCTATCGCCGCGGGCGGCTCGCTCAGATTATCCGCCGGAAACCCATCATCAGCATGAATCAATCAAGGCCGACCGATTCAAATATGTCGTTGGACGCCGAGTCCGCCTTGTCCGATTCTCCGTTTCATGATTGCACACTTCTACCAGATCTATGTCGAACGCATCGACGACAGGAAAAACATGGCCCGCTTTTATGCCATGTCGATCGAGCCCAACCTGTTCGGCGAGGCCTGTCTCATTCGTCGATGGGGTCGGATCGGTGCTGCAGGTCAAAGGCGGGAGCATCATTTCGCGCGGGAGGAAGAAGCGGTCAGGCTCTTTCTTCAGCTTCTGCGAAAGAGACGGTCGCGCGGATACAGGCCGAAACCGCCTGTCCGGCAAGCTGAAATCGCTGACGGATAGCAAAGGGTGCGCCAAGGGGCGACGCCGCCCCCCCCGGGATGGCCTGGCGTTGAAGACGAATGCGGATCCGACCGCTACCTTCAATCAGGAAACGGGGCTCGTTCCGGCGACCGCGGATGCAAACCGAAGCTTCGGGTTTGAACCGCCGGTCGATCCGGCGCGTCAGACCAGACGATTTGGCAAAAGCGGCCTCAGAAGGGCGGCTCCACGTCGATGACATCCTCCTGCTCGGCCATGATCACCGCCAACTCGGCGCATGCGAGTTCCAGCTCGACCTCGATTTCGCGGCGTTCGTCGCGGTACACGGCGTTTCGCAATTCGGCCCGCAGTTCTTCAATGTGTTGTTCCAGAAGCATCGTCGTCTCCTTGACGTTTGTGAAAGACGACGCGCTCGTTCATGGGGGCGTGGCGGGGTCAAGGATCGTGCGAGCGACCGGCGGCGCCGGCGAGTGGGGGTGCCGATTTTGTCGGAGCGCAGGGAACCGGAGCGGAGGCAACATTGGGGGAACCGCTCGTCCTTGAGGCGGGCATGGCGCCATGGCATTCTCGGACGGACTGAGCAGACAATTTCTCTCCGTATCGCACCCGAACCCGAGGACGGGCTCGATGGCCGTCTTCGGGTTATCTGACACCTGACCACATGAATATCTGTGGAGATCCGGGCTTTCCGCAGCATTTGCCACAGTGTGTCGATGACAGGTCCGGTCCACAATGGCAGGGATTCTGCATCTGAAACGATGCGGAGAAGAAAATGACCACGACCAATGAAATCGCCGACAAAATTGCAAGCGAGCATGGCCTTACCAAGGCGCAAGGGAAAGCCATCGTCGAGGCGGTGATTGCTTCCATCACCGAGGCCGCGGTTGCCGGCAAAGAGACGTCGCTGCCCGGCTTCGGCAAATTCAAGGTGAAGGACACTCCGGAGCGCGAGGCGCGCAATCCGGCGACTGGTGCGACGATCAAAGTTGCCGCCGCGAAAAAGCTGGCTTTTACGCCTGCCAAGGCTCTCAAGGATGCGCTGAACAAGTAATCTTACCAGGCAAGCAAAAAAAACAGCCCGGCAAGCGTGCCGGGCTGTTTCGTTCTAGGCTTGCATCAGCAGGCAGATGTCACGTTTATAAGATCCTGAATAATCGTATCGCTGACAACGTGATGCGCTTCACGGACATGGTCGTCGAGCAGCTTGTGAACAATGCTCGACGCCAACGGTATGAAGACGAAACCGCGTGCGATTGCTGCGGTGCGCAGTTGCGACAGTGTTTCGAATTCCTTCAGCTCAGTGCCCAGCCAGAGTTCAAGATTCCCGCCTTCGGCATCCGGATGCCTGGAGAAAGAACGTCTGAAGCGGGCGGTCGTAGCCGATGATCGCATCTGGGTCTGAGTGGCGGGATGCGGTTCGGGTGACAGTAATCGTGTAGCGGCTCAAGGCGGCCTCCTTCGAATTCGGGGAGCGCCGGCCCCGATTTCGGGGCCGGCGGTCCGGTTCAGGCCGGGCTGTTCCAGAGGATGACCTTCTTGCCGGGCTCGCCGCCTGGCGCCGGGGCAACGTTGCCGAAGATCACGCCGATCTCAGGGGCTTCGATCTTCGTGGAGATGTATTCCTCGCCGGTTTGGCGGGAGATGCGGTTCCAGCCTGCGCCGATCTCAAAGCCGGTCTTGCGATGGATGATGCGGTAATCAGGGGCTTCGTCGCTCGCCTTGCTGGCGTTCGCGACGAGGGCGATCGGGGCGTTGACCCGGATGGTGGCAAAGACGCCTTCGAGAGTGCCGTCGGTCTTTTCGGTGAGGGTTGCGATCGTGGTAGCCATGGGATTGTCTCCTTCGTTGCATCGGGACCATTCCCGATGGCGCCCGAAGAAGGGGCTGTGCCGCAGGCGTCACCGAAGCAAAGCGAAGGGGAACCCCCTTGCGGGGTTGACGCTGATCGCAGCCGGTCCCTTAGAAAGGCGACATAAAGAACGGGAATGGTCCTTGATTGCGACGGCGGCGGTGAGACCTCGCCCTGGCTGCCCTTGCGGACCCGCCAGGTACCGCGCTCGTGGCATGCGTGAGTGGCATTCGGATCAACGACCTCTGCCACCGGCCAAGCCGAGGGGACGGGAGCGACAGGGAACGTCATGATCCCGGTCTAGCTGGGCTGGATGCGCCCCGCCTTGAAAAACACCACGACAGATGACATATTGTACGCGACACTTGACGTGGAGAACGATGATGGCCCTCGCAGCTAAAGCCCCTTCCACAACGGTCGCTGGTGGAGAATTGCAGAAGATCGAAGCCCTGCTAGGCGGTTCGCGGGTGCTTGCGCGCCGGTTGACCAGTGTGCTTGATGCGCATGAACTGCTGTTGCACGGCCTGCCGGCCTCAGCGCTCGATCACCTTGTCGGCAATCTTGTCGTCATAGGCAAGAACGAATCGCTGGAAAAAGCGGTCGGCATGAGCCTGCGCACCTGGCAGCGCCGGAAGGACGCGCTGTCCAAGCCGCTCAGTCAGGAACAGAGTGGCCGGGCCTGGAAGTTCGCCGAGATCCTTGCTAAGGCGACGGATGTCTTCGGCTCGCAGGCGGAGGCCGAGCAATGGCTGGAACGCCCAGCGATCGGGCTTGATCAGCGCCGCCCGATTGATCTTCTCGGCACGCCCGCCGGCGTTGAATTGGTCGAGGATCATCTAGACCGGCTCGAGTACGGCGTCTATGCATGATCCTTCGATCGATTGCGCTCGGCGGAACCGAGCTTCTGGCATGGCGGCTCGATCAAGCCATCCATGCGACGACATGGGATAGTGGCGAAGGCGCCTATCGGGTTGGCGGACGCTGGAACAGCAAGGGTGTGCGGGCGGTCTACTGCTCGCTTGATCCGGCGACGGCGATCCTCGAGGTCGCGGTGCACAAGGGATTTCGGGCACTCGATACGGTCGCCCACATGATGACGGCGGCTGTCATTGCCGACCCCGCCCATGTCCACGTCGTTGATCCGGCCGCCGTACCCAATCCCAACTGGCTGCGGCCTGGCATTCCCGGTGCGGGACAACAGGCCTTCGGAGACGCGCTGCTGCGCCGACACCGGTTCGTCGCGATCCCCAGTGCGGTCTCGACGCACAGCTGGAACCTGATCTTTCTGGCGGGAGGCGGGGCGGGTGCCTACTCGCTGAAATTCCAGGAAACGTTCGCGCTCGACACGCGATTGCACCCACCCGGATCCTAGACGACCAGGAATTGGATGAAGCCTGCTCTGAAGGCAGCGCCGCGGCGGTGGCTGACGTGCCTGATGTCGTAATTGTATTCATCCGCCATGATCAAGCACTGCCTTAGCTCACTAACCCGGTACGCTTGCGCTCGATGTTCAGGACACAAGAGTGAGGCGCTCGACTGCGGCTGTTGCGTGAGGTGCTGTTTCCATCGAAAGCGGTACGTACTGCGACGACGGCTCTTGTAGGCCGGACCTTGCGCCCTTCCGTTTCACCGCGTTCATCCTGTCATTCTCGAAGATAGGATAACCGATCACCTGGCTGAAGCGAAGTTCATGGCTCATCGTCGTAGCCTTCGCCAAGCGTCAACCGATCGAGCGCCTCGTCGAACAGTTCCGCTTGCTCGGCGGGCATTTCCGATACAGCGTAGGCGCGGCGCGGATTGCCGCCAGCGCTCATGCCCTGATAGTGCTCGTAGCTCATCAGCACGAAACGCGGCTTCTTGTGCCGGGTGAGAATCACCGGCTCGCGGCTCGCCGCGTCAGTAATATCGCCAATTTGTTTGTTCAAGTCGCCTGTCATGAACTGTTTCATGGCTATCGTCTCCAATACATATGATCCAATTTCACCATCTTTTCCATATTTAAAGGAAAACGGCGCTCACGCGCCGTCTCCTGAAGCCTGCCAGACTGGAATTCCGAGGCGACGCGCCTTGTCGGCGAGGTTGCCGGTGATGCCGTTTCCAAGAAAGACGATCAATCCGGCTGGCATCACCGACAGCATCTCGTCGTTGCGCCGGAAGGGGGCGGCTTTGGCGTGCCTGGTCCCGTTGTCGAATCCCGCCGTTTTGCGTTGGGCTGACCTTGCGGATTTCCCCCACCCAGGGCGTTGCGCGTGCCCCATAAAACGATACCTTTTGACTGACGCCGTTGGGACCAGCGCTGCACTGTATTTCCCGAGTTCTCAGCTCAGCAACGCGCCTGAAAAAATGCCTTGATATGACGCTGTTCCTGGGCGCAGTGCTCATCACAGGATTCCGGAATTCCGGATCGCCTCGAGCCCCGCAGACCTGAAAAAATGGAGAGCCTTTTGCGTTCCAGAGCAACGACAGCAGGCATGAAATCATCAGCATACTGGAGTCGAAGCTAGCTCTCTCTCGCTTGCGTCCACCTTCAGCTGCGACATTCCGCCCTTCATGATAGCCGATCTTGTCGATGTCGCAGTGCTCCCGCTGTCCGAAAAAGAACCGCGGACATCTCCGGGGCGAGTAAAGTTCGAACCTTGGGCCGCAGTCAACGGATTACGAATACTGATGTATTCACAAATAATTTTCATCAAATTTTAGGTTTTACTAAATAACGATCGGCGCGGGGAAGCAATCATGCCTGGGGAAATTCAAGTGTCCGTCATCACCGTAAAAAAACCGATCTGGATCAGAATAACAGCTTATGGCTTTGCGTCCGTGCTTTTTGCGAGTGCGGCAATCGGCGGATTGGCATGGTATCGTCAAAACGAGATGAATTCGCGAGCTCTTCACAGCAAGGCAGAAAGCGACCTCCATGTCATTCAGACAGATATGGCTGCCATACAGCGCTCCGCATCGGCTCTGGCACTGACGCTTGCAGGTGAACCGGATATTGCCGGCTACATCCAGAATAACGATCGCCAGAAAATTCTCGATAAATTCTCGTCAAACGTCAAGGCCGTGGCACAACACGGCGGATTGCAGAATTTTACCGTCGCGGATGCAAACGGAAATGTAATCGCACGCGTGCACGCGCCTGAGAAATTTGGCGATAACTATCTGGCTCGCCGCAAGACAGTCGGCGCGGCGGTCACAACGGGAAAAGTGGCGGCAGGAATAGAACCGGGCCGAACCGGAATTGGCGTTTATGCCGTCGCGCCTGTTTTGGCCGACGGAAAGGTCGTCGGGGTGGTGGACATCGGCACTGAACTGTCCAACGCCTATTTTACACCTATCGCAGAGCGCATTGGCGCTGAGATCTCCGTGAATGTCGTCCAGGACGGAAAACTGGTTAATCAGTCCTCGACGGATGGAGGCAAGCCCTTCCTGTCGGACGATATACTTCAGTCAGCATTTGATGGCGCGTCTGTTTTTGAACAAACTGTGCTTGATAACCGCGATATGCTGATCAAAGCGGTTCCGTTCACGTCCTTTGCCGGCGATAAAATAGGCGTCTTCGAGATCGGTACTGATGCGACTAAGCTCTTGGCGGAAGCCCGTTCATCGCTCTGGACCATGATCGCTGTCACTCTCCTGACCTCACTATTAGCTCTTACTGCCTTTTTCCTGTTCGCTAAATCTCTTGGCAATGCAATCGGCCGGCTGACGGGTACGATGACCAGGCTCGCATCCGGTGATCTCTCGACGGATATAGACGGTGAGGATCGCTCTGACGAGACCGGTGCGATGGCGCGCGCCGTTCGGGTCTTCAAGGACAACGCCTTGAAGACAAGGGAACTCGAAAATCAGGCGGATGAACAGCGGCAAATGACCGAGGAGCAACGGCGCCAAATTGCTGAGCAGGAACGTGTCCGTGCAGAGGCGATGGCAGAGGCCACAAATGGGCTTGCTGCAGGGCTTAAGCGTCTCGCCTCAGGCGATTTGACGGTCACTCTTGAGCACAGCTTCGCACCGGATTTCGAGAGCTTGCGAGCAGACTTCAATGCAGCTGTCGAACAGTTGCAAGAGACACTCGGATCAGTTTCGCAAGCCGCAGCGTCTATTGACAGCGGCTCGCGTGAGATCAGCCAGAGTGCCGACGACTTGTCGAGGCGCACCGAGCAACAAGCGGCGTCTCTCGAGGAGACTGCGGCCGCCCTTGACCAGATTACGGTGAATGTCACCAATTCCTACAAGCGCGCAGAAGAAGCACGAAATATCGCAATTCAGGCAAACGACAGTGCCCGCCAGTCGGGGACCGTGGTGGCCAATGCTGTTGAGGCAATGGAGCGGATAGAACAATCCTCAGGCCAGATTTCCAACATCATTGGCGTCATTGATGATATCGCGTTTCAGACCAATCTGCTCGCGCTCAACGCAGGCGTTGAAGCCGCGCGCGCAGGTGAAGCGGGAAAAGGCTTTGCAGTGGTCGCCCAGGAAGTTCGTGAACTTGCACAGCGTTCCGCCAATGCAGCGAAAGAAATCAAAAGCCTGATCAGCAAGTCCACTCATGAGGTCGATAACGGGGTCAGGCTTGTCAGCGAAACCGGCGAGGTTCTCAAAACGATCGAGGATTATATTGTCACGATCAATCAGCACATGGACTCCATTGCCACGTCCTCCCGCGAACAATCGGTCGGCCTGTCCGAAGTCAATACTGCTGTCAATCAGATGGACCAGGTAACCCAGCAAAATGCAGCCATGGTGGAGGAGGCCAACGCTGCTGGCGCAACCCTTGCCGCAGAAGCTGCCCGTTTGCGTGAGTTGATCAGTCAATTCCAGTTGCGTCGAGGTAGCACTGCTGCGTCGCAGGAGACGGCGGGACTTCATCACATGGCCTCTGCCATGGCAGCAGCATCTGGCTCCGGGCCGCTGACGAGGCGGTCGCGGAACACCGCAGTGGTCTCTACTAGTTACGGCAGTGCTGCACTTGCGAATAACACCTGGGACGAGTTCTAGGAAACCCTCAGCGTCACATGATCTCCTCTGCCGTCGGAGGCCGGGACGTTATTGAGATCATCGGCAATCTCTAAATGGGCTTTCCCGGTAGATGACCGGCACGTCATGTCATAGCAAATCGTTGCACACAGGATCCCGAACGAAGCGGGACGACCTGGCGCGCTTGCGGAATAAGATTGGCCTGGACTCTCTGGCTTCGATTTGACTTATCACTGACACGCCTTCCGGCCGGACCATTTCCATTAACGCCCGTCTGGAGGGCAGGCTTGCTGGTGCGCTGATTTGTTCATATTCGAAAAACTCTTCTATCGGGTCAGGGTCGCCTTGTGGCGGGTGTCTTTCTTCCGGCGCAATGCGTTCCCATGGCCATTCAAGGTGGAGGTCTCCCGTCACATTGACGCTTCTGAGCCGGACGAAGGTGGGTTCTATGCCTACCATTACGAGTACGACATATATGTATTTTCAGATGGGGTGATGATGTTGACGGCGCGTGCCTACATCGATGAGCCGACCAAGGCAGAGTTGATCGGTTGGGCAAGGGGTGAGCGTAGCTGCCGGCTGAAGAAAAGTGATTTGGATCACCCACTTGTCTTGAGGGCCGCCGAGCATCTCCGTCAGGCCGGTAAATCCGACCTTTCTTGGCTGAGTGCCAAGGATCGGGGATATGTCCGGGTCAATGTCGCTGCGGCTTAGAGATTCCCAGGAGGGCAGCGACCGGAATTGTCTTTAGGCCCTGGCCTGAAGTTTAACGGCTGGCGTAGGTGGATGAAGGACGCCTTTCATCGCCACGCAGCTGGCCGCAGTAGCAATTTAAGTGCTTGTCATCGCAACAGGAGAGTTGCTGCGCCTTCGATAACAGACGAAAGACAAGGATCAACAGGCTCCGTCCGCAGAGTCTTGGAGCCCGTACGGAGGCCGCCATCGCTTTGCGCCAGGATCGTTTACAGGTGTCCATGGGCGGCGTTGGCATCGCAGGCGTCGAGCTTACAAGCAGGTTTTCAGGCACAAACGCCGCAGCCGATAGCCGGGTTTGTTTGCAGGAAATTTTCGCGCGGCAATAATTCATTGAAAATTCCGGCTCTTCACCTTGAGCGTTTCGATATGGAGATCAGGCACGAACATGTCCCTTGGGACGACCGGCTTCGGCCGATCGCGTGAATCCGGCCCGCTGCCTCCGTGGGCAAACTCATCGCCGCGACCAGCCGGCAGCCTGAACTCCGTATCTCGATCGGCAAGGCCAACCAGATCGCCTGAGAGATCGAAGAGTTGCTGGGCGACGAGATGGACGACCTCCCCTTCCCGCTGAATCCGTCCGTTGATCGCCATCATCGAAGATCCCAGCACGATGCGCCTGCGTTTCTCGAACAGGGTGGGCCAGACAACGATGTTGGCCGGTCCGGTCTCGTCCTCGATGGTGATGAACATCACACCCTTGGCCGATCCCGGCTTCTGCCGCACCAGCACGAGGCCAGCGGTATAAACCCACCGCCCATCACGGGCATTCATCGCCTCGGCACAGGAAATGATATTGCGTGCCGACAGGTCCTCGCGGAGAAAGGCGACAGGATGCTGGCGCAAAGTCAGCCCGATGTGGCTGTAGTCCTCGATGACGTTATGGCCGTCCGTCATTTGCCGAAGCACCACCTCTGGCTCCTGCTGCTCGGCAATCGCCGTCGCCTCGCGTTCGGCTGCGGCTGCAAACAACGGTAAGGGCTCGTCGCGCAGCGCCTTGATCGCCCAAAGCGCATCGCGTCTTTCGAGTTTCAACGATGGCAGAAAGGCGTCGGCCTCCGCGAGTTGGACAAGCGCTTCGGTCGGCACGCTGGACCGGCGCCACATGTCATCGACTGAGGCGAACGGGTTGTTCATGCGCGCTGCAACGATCCGTGCGGCGTCCGCGACAGCCAGCCCTTTCACCTGCCGAAACCCGAGGCGCACAGCATGACGATCGCTGCCTCCAATCCTTTCCAGCGTGCAGTCCCATCGCGAGCGGTTGACGCAGACCGGCCGCACCTCGACGCCATGCTTGATCGCGTCCCCGACGATCTGGGCCGGAGCATAAAATCCCATGGGCTGGCTGTTGAGAAGGGCTGCACAAAAGACGTCGGGGTAATGGCACTTGATGTAGTTCGAAGCGTAGGCAATCAACGCAAAGGAAGCCGCATGACTTTCCGGAAAGCCGTATGAGCCAAAGCCTTCCAACTGCGAAAAGGTCTTTTCGGCGAACTCGGCCGAATATCCGTTCTTGACCATGCCTGACACCAGCTTGTCCTTGAAGCGCGAGACGCCGCCGGTGAATTTGAAGGTCGCCATGGATTTGCGCAGCTGGTCGGCCTCACCACCGGTAAAGCCGGCACAGACCATGGCGACGCGCATCGCTGACTCTTGAAACAGCGGCACACCGAGCGTCTTGCCGAGGACTGCTTCAAGCTCTGGTGTGGGATATTCGACAGGCTCCTTGCCTTCGCGACGACGGAGATAGGGATGCACCATGTCACCCTGGATTGGCCCCGGCCGCACGATCGCCACCTGCACGACGAGATCGTAGAAGGTGCGCGGTTTTAACCGCGGCAGCATCGCCATCTGCGCACGGCTTTCGATCTGGAAGGTGCCGAGCGTGTCAGCCTTGCGGATCATTGCATAGGTCGCGGCATCTTCCTGCTCGATCTTCGACAGATCGAGATTCTCGCCCTTGTGTTCGCGGATCAGATCGAAGGCCTTGGCCATGCAGGTGAGCATCCCGAGCGCCAACACGTCCACCTTCATGAACTTCAGTGCCTCGACATCGTCCTTGTCCCATTCGATGATCTGCCGGTCTTTCATCGTCGCCGGCTCGATCGGCACGAGATCGTCCAGCCGGTCATGGGTAAGAACAAAACCGCCGGGGTGCTGCCCCAGATGCCGCGGAGCACCCATCAGCTGCTGCGCGAGTTTCAGGGTGAGCGCTAAGCGCCGGTCGTCGGGGTTGAGATTGAGCTCACGGATGTTTCTGTCGGGTACTTCTTCCGACCACGACCACATGCCTGACGATAGCGCCTTGATGACATCCTCCGGCAAGCCAAGCGCCTTGCCGACATCGCGGATCGCGCCCTTGGCGCGGTACCGCGTAACGGTGGCGCAGAGGGCCGCCTTATCCTTGGTGTAGGTCTTGTAGATCCACTGGATGACCTCCTCGCGCCGTTCGTGCTCGAAGTCGACATCGATATCCGGCGGCTCGTCGCGTTCCTGACTGACGAAGCGCTCGAAAAGGAGATCATTGGTCGAGGGATCGATCGAGGTGATGCCAAGGATATAGCAGACAGCACTGTTGGCGGCGGACCCCCTGCCCTGACAGAGAATGCCTTGGCTTCTGGCAAAGCGCACGATCGAAAACACCGTCAGGAAGTACGGCGCGTATTTCATGGTGCGGATGAGATCGAGCTCGTGGCGTACGGTCTTCAACACATCCGGCGGCAGACCTTCCGGGTACCGGTCCGGCGCACATTCCCAGACATAATGCTCGAGCGATCCTTGAGCATCCTTGCCCGGAACGATGGCTTCCTCCGGGTACTGGTAGGTCAGCTCCTCAAGCGAGAACTTGCAGCGATGCACGATTTCCAGGGTTCGCGCGAGTGCTTGCGCGTAGCGCGGAAACAGGCGTGCCATTTCCTCCGGTGGCTTGAGGTAGCAGTCGGCGTGGCGTTCGCGCTCGAAACCGACATCGTCGATCGTGGTGTTGTGCCGGATACAGGTAACGATGTCCTGCAATTGCCGCCGGCCCGGCTCATGAAACAGCACATCATTGGTGACGACGGTTCTGACCTTGAACCGAGCCGCCATGTTGGAAATCTCATGCAGCCGCAACTGGTCGTTCGGTCGCCGACGCAGACAGAGAGAGACGTAAGCGCGATCACCAAACACCTCAGCCATTTTTCGAAGCTGGATCGCGCAAAGATCATCCGGCAGATCCGGCACCAGAATGCCGATCATCCCCTCGGAGTAAGCGACGATATCGTCCCAGTGCAGGATGCAGTTGTTCTTGCCGCCGCGCGATTTGCCCAGCGTGATGAGGCGCGTCAGGCGCGAATAGGCGGATCGGTCCATGGGATAGACCAACACAGACATCCCATCCGCGAGATCGAGCCGACAGCCGACGACCAGGCGCAAACCGGTGGCGCGAGATGCTTCCAGGGCGCGGACGATCCCGGCCAGCGAATTGCGATCGACGACGCCGAGTGCTTCGATGCCCAGCTGTTTCGCCGTCTCGAACAATTCCTGTGCAGAGGAGGCGCCGCGCAGAAAGGAAAAGTGGGTCGTGACCTGGAGCTCGGCGTAGCTCATGCGAAGATCCCGTGGCAGAACCAGCGATGGGACCCGGTCTCGGGATCCACTCCGTCGCCGGAGCGGAACACCCACAGGCGCTCGCCTGCCTCGTCCTCAATGACAAAGTAGTCCCGCACCGCGTCCATTTCGGCGTCGCGCTGCCACCACTCCCCGAAGATGCGTTCCGGGCCGTCGGCGCGTTTGACCTTACGGCGCTTGCCGCGCCAGACGATGGAAACAGGCGGCCGGTCCGGCATCAGCGCAATCGCCTCGATCAGTTCGGGTCGTGGCAAAAGCCGGACTGGACGGCGCCAATGGCTCACCCAGGCAACAGGGATCGGTTCAGCAACGGGACTGATGCGCCGGACGGAACGTTCCGGCACATCGGATGCAACCGGCGCGACGCGATAGACCCGCTGGCCCCGATTTCCATAGATATCGATGAGCGGTGTCACATCGGTGATGTCATCCTCGACCAGAGCAGAGACTTTCTGCGCCTCCTCCAATGGCTCTACCATGACGGCGACAAGGGTGAGCCTCTCGATCCCGAAACCCGGCTCGATCTTTTCCGTCCGGTCCCGAAACAGTTTCGTCAGCCAGGCAACGTCGCGGGCAGGTTTGGCAGTGCCTGCGCGAATGGCTTGTCTGGTGCCGTCGACCTTCTCGACGATCAGGTCGGCGCGGCGCACCCCAAGGCCGCGCTTCTGAAGCTCATCGACCAGTTGGACGACGAGGCGGCCGACATATTTGTTGATCGTTTCGGCAGCGCCAATCGGTTCAGCGAAGGCTTT
This sequence comes from Agrobacterium sp. CMT1, assembly GCF_037203725.1. Lineage (NCBI taxonomy): Bacteria > Pseudomonadati > Pseudomonadota > Alphaproteobacteria > Hyphomicrobiales > Rhizobiaceae > Agrobacterium > Agrobacterium sp. CMT1. The sequence goes on along the minus strand of NZ_JBBCAR010000019.1, from coordinate 250,156 downwards.
CGAAACCTCGACCAGCTCAGGCGTGCGGATCGGCTCGATAGGCTCGGCGATGCGACAGAGCATCTGATCGAGACGGCGCCCAACTTCCGGTCCAAAGCGCAACGTCAGCGGCGCGCGCGGGGTATTGGCAAGCTCCCCGATCGTCTGAAATCCGAGAATGCGGAGATCGCTGACAATCTTTGCCGGCAGACGCAGGAGCGATATCGGCAGCTTTTCAACGGCCCGCACTGTCTCACCCGGCGGAATGACGATCGTCTCGCGGTTGATGGCGCGGGCGCAGGCATGGGCTGCACCCCAGCTGTCGGCGACCGCCACGCGGGCAGTCAGCTTCCTGCCAAGAAACCGGTTGGCGATCTTTGTCACCATTGGCAGCTCACCGCCCTGCAGGTGGTCGGCGCCTTCGGTGTCCATCACGATGCCGTCGATCCCGTCAATCGCGACGATCGGCGAATAGATGGTTAGTGCCCACAGTGTGATGCGTTCGAGAGCTACCCGATCGGCTTCGATATCGGCGTCGACCATCATCAGGCCATGAAACAGCGACTGCGCCTTTGCCGCCGGCATGCCGACATGCACGCCTGCCGCCCTGGCAGTCAGGTCGGCAGCCGAAACCCATCGCTTCGACCCGCTTCTTGCGATCACGGCAATTGGCTGTTCAGGCGAAATGGAGGGATCCGCCCGCCGAATACGATCCGTCGGCAGATCCGGAAGATAGATCGAGACGACCCTTGTCATCACACGCCCTCACGAGAAACTCAGCACACTCACCCGCTTTCACGCGCATCAATTCAAGAAACCATTGAGGCCTGCCCACCCCCGGTACCGGCAGCTCTTCCGATGGCATCACACTGACCCGCCATCTGGTTGTTGACGCCGTCGGCTGGCCAAAATCATTCGCCTCGGTCTGCCGTCGCCATCGCCGGACGGCAAGAGCCATCGTCCCGGTTCGTTCGGCGGCTAGCTGCAATCGGCGGGAACTGACCATCGGCAGGCGGACAAGTTCGCCGACGACCGCCCCGAGACCGCCGAACGACAGTCCCTCCTCCATATTGGCCAGAACATCCTCTTCCCTGTCGGACTCGACAAAAATAACGCGGTCAGGATGGAGGCCTACCTGAGCAAGCGCCGGAAAAAACAGATCCGGTCGCGTCAGACACCAGATGACCGGGCCTTTAGTTCGCGCGGCAATGCCCGCCACAAAAAGCGCTGCTGCTGCGCCATCGACCGTACCGGATCCTCCGCCCGCAAACTCATGCAGGGCTCCATAGGCAAGCCCGCCGCCAGGCAAGGCCGCATCGATCTTGGGGACACCGAAGGCGAGCGTTCCGGGCCGCTTCGCGGCTGCGCCCTCCATCGAGGCGATGCGGTCACGCAAGTCACAGATCAGATCTGTTACCCCCTTGGGGCGGGCAGCAGTCATCGTTCACGGCTCCCTTCAAGGTCGTGTTCAAAGGATCGACGTCATGTCGTACGGGCTATCTGTTCATTGTTTGTTCCTATAGTGCAAAAGAGTCAAGCACTACAAAGTTGAGGAATATTATCCCAATATTAGCAAGGTCGAAGATTCGAAAAAGATTCAAGCACGTAGGAAGCAAAGAATTTTTTTGGCATGTGCCTATTGTCGACCCCATGCGGTATTGTGGCGGCGACGGACATGGGTATCGCCAGTGCGAAAAGTGCACGTTGCGGCGATTGCATTGGCGTTCGGTACAGCGCGATGTCCCCGGATTTCTCTTTTTCAACGGGTTCTGCGGGCAACGAAACGCGATCCTGCGGATCTCGAACCGGAAGACCTTGCGGGGCGCGACCCGTCTCACGTCGTTTAGGGGACTGAACGAAGCTGACATTGGCCGTACTCCATCGCTGTCGAAACGTCTCGTTAAAGTGCCTGTTCCGCATCGAGATCAGTTTGAAGCCGGTTTCCCTTTAACGAACTTCAGATTTGCAGCAGCGTTTCCCTGCTTCGATGCAGTAGCAAAGTGGCTGATTACGCCCTATGGACACAGTCCTGGCATTTAGACTTTGGGTCACCCTCTTGCCACGGCTGTAGCTGGGTGCCACATCGCAAGCCATTGCCATTAGAGAGCGACCTTCATAACAGTTATAGCCTCTTACATCTATCGGCTCGGCGACGCACTGAGAAACTCCCCTTGACGGGCGACCCGTTCCAAGAGACCGACGGCGAATTTGCCTGGATCGGCATTGCCGACCCGACACCCGATGAAATGGCATGCCTCAAGTCGATGTTCGATCTGCATCCTTTGGCGGTAGAAGATGCCCTCAATGGCAAACAGGTGCCCAAAGTCGAAGTCTATGGCGACCAGCTGTTCGTCATCATCAAGACCGCCCATCTCGAAGGAGACAAGATTGCCTATGGCGAGACCTGTATTTTTGTCGGCAGGCATCATGTGATCTCCGTTCGTCATGGTTCGGCACGCTCACACAGGGAGTTACGGGAACAGCTCGAACAGTCTCCACAACTCCTGGATCACGGGCCCGACTATGTCCTGCACGGTATCATCGACTTCGTGGTAGACGGCTATCTTCCGATGGTCGAGGCTCTGGAGGACAAGGTGCTCGAGATGGAAAAGCATATGCTGATCTCCTTTCTCGAACGCGAGCAGATCAGACGGCTTTTTCGCATGCGCCGACAGGTCATCCGGTTTCAGCGCATCCTCGGCCCGATGGCCGAGGTCGTGGGCAAGCTGACAAACCTCGAACTGCCCTGTATCGACGACAATGCCAAGGCCTATTTCCGGGATGTGCTCGACCACGTTCGGCGCGTCGAGTTCATGATGTCAGGTCTGCGAGAAATCATCACCTCCGTGTTCGAAGCCTCAAACCTTCTGGAACAGCAGCGTCAGGGAACAATCACCCGGCAGCTTGCTGCCTGGGCCGCGATTCTCGCCGTGCCTACGGCGATAGCTGGCATTTATGGAATGAATTTTGAGCATATGCCGGAGCTGAAATCGGAATATGGCATTATGTCGTAATCGCTGTCATTCTTACACTTTGCGCTATCCTGTATTCAAGTTTCAAAAAACAGGGTGGCTCCCGTCTCTCAAGACTATCGAGCGCACAGCCTAAAATCGCATCGCACTGAAACCGTAAAGGAGTTGGATTTGGCCACTGGACTGATCGCATTGCTTGACGACGTTGCAGCCATCGCGAAGGCGGCAGCTGCCTCGTTGGACGACATCGCAACGCAGACAGCGAAAGCCAGCGTGAAGGCGGCGGGCGTTGTGATCGACGATACTGCCGTTACTCCGACCTATGTTATCGGCCTGGCTCCTGCACGTGAGCTTCCGATTATCGGAAAGATTGCGCTCGGATCGCTGAAAAACAAGCTGATCTTTCTCCTGCCGATCTGTCTTGTGCTTGGATATTTTGCTCCATGGCTCATTACCCCCCTGCTCATGATCGGCGGAATTTATCTGTCATTTGAAGGCGCGGAGAAGCTTCACGAGGCCTTCTTTCCTCACGTCACGAAGCACGATCAGGCTCAGAACGCGGCGCTCGACGCGGCGGATCTCGAAAACCGCAAAGTTTCCGGCGCGATCCGGACCGACTTTATCCTCTCAGCCGAGATCATGGCGCTTACGCTTGCCGGGGTTTCGACATTGAGCATCTATTCGCAAGCTGCGGTGCTGGCAACCGTCGGCATCCTGATCACCGCTGCAGTATATGGTGTCGTGGCCATCATCGTCAAAGCAGATGATGTGGGACTGCACCTGGCAAAGGCAGGAAGCCCTTTAGCAAGCAAAGTCGGAGCGGGCCTCGTGAAAGGCGTGCCCGTGCTTTTGAAGACATTGGCTATCGTCGGGACTGCGGCAATGCTGTGGGTAGGTGGAAGCATCATCGTGCACAGTCTGGCGGGGCTTGGATTGCATCAACCAGAGCATCTGATTGAAACGTTTGCATCTAATATCGAACACACAGTGGCGGTTCTTCCGCAAATCACCAAGTGGCTGGCCATCTCTTTGGCCCAGGCAATCATCGGCATTGCGACAGGCGCAATTGTAATCCTTCTCCTGTCTATCTGGAAGCAACTCATTCCTGGCGACACCAGGACCAGCTAGCGTGCCGTCGCTGGTTTCATAGAACCAGGTGCGGTGGATTACGCACGTGTCGCTGCTATGGTCGTTCTGGATGGACCGACCTTGCCAGACTTGACGGAGGCGCAAGGGCCTTGCGCATTGGGTTATGTCCGGCGCCACAGTGGCCGCGCTTGTGGACGGCTTACGACAAAGTGCGACGGGCTCCTACCAGGTATGGGGGAACGGCAGGACAATACCCGCGTTTATATGCTCCACTAGTGAAGCGCACGTGATGCGGTGAACACATTGCATCCGGACCAAGGGGAACTGCCAGCATGTGCAACCTTTATCGGATGGAAGACAGGGACTGGGTCTCAAAGTGGGCCCAGGACGCCGAAAGCCTGATCAACCTGATGCCGGCCTATCAGATGAACCCAGACCAGATGGGGCCGATCGTTCGAAACACGGCGGACGGCAAGAAGCAGCTGGTTCATGCACGATGGGGCCTGCCCTCACCAATCTTCGTGCAGAAGAAGGCTGCGGAAGCAAGGGCGGATAAACTGAGGGCCAAAGGTCAGGCCGTCGATATGGATGAACTCATCCGCATGGAACCGGACCGTGGCGTGACGAATGTCCGCAAGCTCAACCTGCCTCACTGGACGCGATGGTTCGGCGTCGAGCACAGGTGCCTTGTTCCGGTCACAAGCTTTGCCGAACCGGATCCGATGAGCAAACAGGAGGGCGGCAATGTGCCAAATGCCTGGTTTGCCCGCGATGATGCGAAATCGCTGATGTTCTTTGCGGGCATCCACGTGCCGCAATGGAAGAGCGTCCGCAAAGTCAGGGACGGGCTCACGACCGACGACCTATACGGTTTCCTGACGACCGATCCGAATGACCTCGTCAAGCCAATCCATGAAAAAGCCATGCCGGTCCTGCTGCTGACGAGGGAAGAAACCGAAGTCTGGATGCGGGCTCCGTGGAATGAGGCAAAGGAGCTCGCCCGCCCGCTACCGAATGGCGCGCTGATCATTTCGTCACGCGAACCATACGGATCAACGATCGTTTCGCAAAGTGGAGAACCGGTGGAGGAGCAAGGACGCCTTTTATAATCGGCGGCCATTACCTCACCACTGTCCGGGCCACAGCCTTGTCGATGAGGAGACTAAACCCGCCGAACTGTTCGGAGAGAGGAGAAGGAAGATGCATATCCGCCCTTACGTTCTCGAAAATCATGGTGTCTATCCCAAGAGATTTCTGGAGGACGGTCAATTCTTCGGCGTGCGGAAAACCACTCACGATAATCTCGACCAACGGCTGGTCGCCGAAGTCGACCGGGAATCCGACCTGACTGCCTATTCCGGATATGCCGCCATGGAACTCTGGGCAGATGATGACGACATTCCGACGGGAGCGAGGATAGAGATATTGTTCAGCGACCGGAAAGGCATCGCCGCCCTCCTCTATGATCATCCCAACATATCCGATGCTTTCATTGAGTGGGTATTCTGCACCTCACCCGTCGATGCCTTGACTGAATGGAAGAGGAAGGTCCGCTGGCCGCTGATCGAAACATCGGGAGGGCCAGTCGATATAATCGGAGACGCCCATCAATGAGAGCAGTAAGGCCGGCGAGGGCATTCATGAGAACCAGTGGTGCAAGCATGCCGGCTGCAAGCGCAGCAATAACCTCAATTGAGGATCGAATTTCGGAACAAATAATCACAGCAACGGTTGGGTAGGCGGATGGTCTTTCCCCCGTCCATGCGCTTGCAGCCTGTCATGGTTGCAAACCTTCGAACCCTCCGCTCTGGAGGGTTTCTTTTTGCTCACATCGCAAGCAGGTTATGCCTTCAAAAGCCATCAGACCGCCAGCGACGGCCTGCTACCGGGCTGCACCTCCGTACCCTTGAAATCTAATCGCTCGACTCCTGCACAAGACGTGTTACACTTTTTGCATTGCCACCAACCGAATACATAGGCGGTGGCAGCTGAGGGTTACTACGTGCTCCCGCCTATATCGTGTGGAGGACGGCTGCATGCCCAAACCATCCAATTTCCAGGAATGTCCACTTCGACGCCTCCTTTTTCGCTGGGCCGCGCGGTTTACCGCTGACGAGCGGATGCAGAGCCGGCTTGTTGAAAAAACGATAGGCGAGATCATCCGGGATTTTCCGGGCGCCGATCACGACTCCAGGATCGATGTAGAGTTACTCGCGACATTGCGAGGCGTCGCTTTGCGGGAATTCACTGCTCGTCCTCGCCCAGGCATTGAGCGTCATTCCGACAACGATCGATTGTCGAGCGACTGTCAGTGATAGCGGACGACGTTCCGGGTGGACCGAAAAGCGCGTCGGCTATTTGCGAAGTTCCGCGCTATCGTCGGTCATAGAGTTTACCGCAGTCGTTCGATTTGGCCCGGTTCGCGAAAACGGACGGCATTTTGACGTTCTAGGGCAGACGCTGCCAGCCTCGGCCCATTGCCGCATCGCACCGGCATGGTTGCCGATTTGGAAACTGCAGGCCGCCCAGGGTCAGCCGGAGAGCTTGGCAGGGATGACCCAGTGCGAGCTTCGGGCCACGTCTCCAAAGCCGGGACGACGAACGCCTGACAAAATCGATAAAAGTAAGTCCAAAGTCAGCCCGCAACTCCGACCTTGGAACCTATTCAGCCGCGATACAGCTTTTATCCAGCAACGCGATGAAGGCTTCTCGGAGGTTTTGGCAACGATAAAGCAAATCGGCCTTTTCATGTTTCAGCCGCCGCAAGAGAGCCAACTCCCTGTCGCTGGCGTCGTTCGACATAGCACGAAGTCGAAGGTCGGTTTCGATTTCTCGAACCGCCACTTCACACGCTGCAATCTCCTTAAGGAGCCGATCCCAGTGTTTCTCCAGCACAAAGCTCACGTCGTTGGTCCAACCCGATCGCGATTTTCACCAACTGTTAACATAACCGAAGAGACCTTGGAGTGGCGATTCTATGTATGGTTAACACCACGGCAAAATTCCGAAGTGCGGCTAACCCGGGCTCCGTCAGACAAATCTTGGCGGAGACCCGTTGGAAATTCATGGATTGCCGTTCCCTCGAAAATTCGCGAACCGCATGTGCTTGTCCAGCAAATACCCACGCCGACGCAAAGCCGCGTTACCAGGATTTCATGCGAAGAACCATGTTCATCAGCGATGCTCTGACAAACGGTTGTTACTGCCGTCGATTTTGCTTGTGAGAAATCCGGTAAAACGAACTGGTCTCGCCTGCGCATGAGCTGAATATCACATTTATGGATATATCGCCTGATGGTGAGCCGAGTGCCGCTACCGTCCTCCTGAAAGACGGCTATTTTTTCAAGACGATTGCACCCGACCTCGAGCAGATAAGCATGGGTCCCGGGCCATAGTTCGCGCAGCTTCCCTCCTGGCGGAGGATTTCGGTTTTAACGATCGTCGCCGTTGTCTTGTTCGAACAGATCACGGATGACCGCACGACCCGGCTGCCTCATAGACTTCGACGCCCTCACAGACGGCGCGGCGATCGAAGGCTCTCTTTGGAACCAAGGGTTTTCCTAGAATACGTTCCGGTGGACATCGCTCATCGCCCGCCGCAGATCATCGATCGCAGATGCCGTCTGTCCTGGTTCATCGTTGAGGGCCGGCGGCATTTTCCAACCTGGGTCGATGCCTTCCATGTTCGGCAGTTCATGGGCGATGCCCTTGTGGCAGTCGATGCAGGTGGCCTTGCCCGTCAGCAGATATTTGGAATGGATATCGGCGGCGCGCTGTGTCTGTTTGGTAAAGTCCATGGCGACGGAGGAGTGGCAGTTGCGGCATTCCAGACTGTCATTGGCCTTGAGGCGCGACCATTCGTGCTGGGCAAGTTCCAGCCGCTTGTCTAGAAACTTCTTGCGGGTGTCAATTGTGCCAAAAATCTTGCCCCAGACCTCCTTGGAGGCCTGCATTTTGCGGGCGATCTTGTCGGTCCATTCATGCGGCACGTGGCAATCGGGACAGGAGGCGCGCACGCCGGAGCGGTTGGAGAAATGCACCGTTCGAGTCAGCTCCTCATAAACATTGGCACGCATCTCGTGGCAGGAAATGCAGAAGGCTTCCTTGTTGGTCATTTCAAGCGCGGTGTTAAAGGCGCCCCAGAACATCACGCCACCGACAAAGCCGCCTAGCGTCAGGAAGGCGAGGCTGAGCGTGCCCGCCGGCGTCGTCAGAACCACCCATAACCAGGCGAGAAGTTTTTTCACACGGGTAATCATCATTCGCTACCCGCCGGTTTGACGCCCATCTCGCTCATGTCCTCAAACGTGTTGGGCACGAGTGGCCGTGTGTCGGCCTGCGGCACATGGCAGGCGGTGCAGAAATAACGGCGCGGTGAAACATCCGCCAGCATCTGACCTTCGCGCGTCATATAGTGGGTGACGCTGATCATCGGCGCGCCGGAATCCTGCGTGAACTCGCGTTTGTGACAGGAAAGACAGCGGTTGGCATTGACCGAAAGCTGGTAACCGTCGATCGAATGCGGGATGACCGGCGGCTGCTCCGGGTAAGCGCGCATGCGTCTAAAATCGTCGATCACCCATTTCGGCAGGGGTTTGGCGGGTTCGGTCTGCATGGCGTCACCGCGCGGACCGGACAATTCCGGCACCATCTGGGCAACGGCCCCCGTCGCCACCGTCGCAACGACGAAAGCGGCGATCATCCATCCGTGTTTCCTGATCATGCGACCGGCTCTATCTTGACTGCGCATTTCTTGAAATCCGTCTGCTTGGAGATGGGATCGGTTGCGTCGAGCGTGACCTTGTTGATGAGCTGGCTGGCATCGAACCAGGGAACGAAGATGACGCCTGGCGGCATGCGGTTGCGGCCGCGCGTTTCCACGCGGGAGCGTATTTCGCCACGGCGCGACACGATGCGGATTTCCGCGCCCTGATTGAGGCCGCGCTTTCGCGCATCGTCGGCATTCATGAAACAGCGGGCGCCCGGGAAAGCCTTGTAGAGTTCCGGCACACGCATGGTCATGGAACCGGAATGCCAATGCTCCAGCACGCGGCCCGTCACCAGCCAGGTATCGAATTCCGCATCCGGGGATTCCGCCGGCGGTTCGTAAGGCACGGCAATGATGACCGCCTTGCCGTCCTTGTTGCCGTAGAATTTCACGCCCTCGCCCGGCTTTACATAAGGGTCGTAACCCTCTCGGTAACGCCACAGCGTTTCCTTGCCGTCCACCACCGGCCAGCGCATGCCGCGCACCTCGTGATAGGCATCATAGGGCGCCAGATCATGGCCGTGGCCCCGCCCGAAGGCGGCATATTCCTCAAAGAGACCCTTCTGGAGATAGAAGCCGAAGTGTTTTGCTTCCTGGTTTTCGTATTCAGCGTTGATCTCGCTCAGCGGGAACTTGCCGACATCGCTGTCCTTGAAGAGCACCTCGTACAGCGTCTTTCCGCGATAGGCGGGATTGGCGTCCAGTATCTCCGCCGGCCACACCTCATCCGTGGTGAAGCGCTTGGAGAATTCCACCAGCTGCCAGAGGTCGGAACGCGCCTCACCCGAGGCCTCGACAAGCTGATGCCAGACATGGGTGCGCCGCTCGGCATTGCCATAGGCTCCCTCCTTTTCCACCCACATGGCGGCGGGCAGGATGAGATCGGCACTCATAGCCGTGATGGTCGGATAGGCATCCGAAACGACGATGAAGTTTTCCGGGTTGCGATAGCCCTGATAGGTCTCGTTCTTGGTATTGGGACCTGCCTGTACGTTGTTATTGACCTGCACCCAGTAGAAATTCAGCTTGCCGTCACGCAGCATGCGGTCCTGCTGCACGGCGTGGTAACCCGGCTTTTCCGGGATGATGCCGTGCGGGATGCGCCAGATTTCTTCGGCATGTTTGCGGTGCTCGGGGTTCGTCACCGTCATGTCGGCAGGCAGGCGGTGGGCGAAGGTGCCCACCTCACGCGCCGTGCCGCAGGCCGAGGGCTGGCCGGTGAGCGAGAACGGGCTATTACCCGGCTCGGAAATCTTACCCGTCAAAAGATGGATGTTATAGACCATCTGGTTGGCCCAGACGCCGCGAACATGCTGGTTGAAACCCATGGTCCACAGCGACATGACCTTGCGTTTCGGGTCGGCATAAAGCTCGGCCAGCTCCTCCAGAAAACCGGCTTCAACGCCGGTCATGGCTGCGGTCTTTTCCAGCGTGTATTCGGAGACGAATTCCTTGAAAGTCTCGAAATCGATCGCTTCGGTCTTGGTTGGATCGGCGGAATTGGCGGCATTCACCTCAACCGGATTGTCGGGCCGCAGGCCATAACCGATATCGGTGACACCGCGCACGAATTTCGTGTGGTTCCTCACGAAGTCTTCGTTGACGCGTCCGGTCTTGATGATGTGGTTGGCGATGTAATTGAGGATGACGAGATCCGTGCCCGGCTTGAAGACCATCGGAATATCGGCAAGGTCCATGCTGCGATGGGTGAAGGTCGAAAGCACTGCCACCTTCACATGGTCGAAGCCCAGACGCCGGTCGGCAATGCGCGTCCACAGGATGGGATGCATCTCCGCCATGTTCGAACCCCAGAGCACGAAGGCATCGGCATGTTCGAAATCATCGTAACAGCCCATCGGCTCGTCCATGCCGAAGGTGCGCATGAAGGCATAGGCAGCAGACGCCATGCAGTGACGGGCATTAGGATCGAGATTGTTGGAGCGGAAGCCGGCACGCATCAGCTTGGTTGCGGCGTAACCTTCGAAGATCGTCCATTGGCCGGAGCCGAACATGCCGACGGCCGTCGGTCCCTTCTCCTTCAACACCCGCTTGCACTGCGTGGCCATGACGTCGAAGGCCTCGTCCCAGCTCACAGGCTCGAACTCGCCATCCTTGGCGTAGACGCCGTTTCTCTTGCGCAGAAGCGGAGTTTGCAGCCGGTCCTTGCCATACATGATCTTGGACAGGAAATAGCCCTTGATGCAGTTGAGGCCGCGATTGACCTCCGCCTGCATGTCGCCATGGGTGGCGACGACCTTGCCTTCCTTGACGCCGACCATTACGCCGCAGCCCGTGCCGCAGAAACGACAGGGCGCCTTGGACCACTTGATCTGCAATGCGGAAACCCCGCCTGGCACCGGCTGGGCGGCGGCCGGCAGCGCAATGCCCGCCGTTGCCGCCGCAATGCCGGCGGCATGGGCCTTCAATAGATCACGCCGCGTCAGTTCGCTGCTCATCGCCGCTTGTCTCCTCTGTGTCGACGTGTTCGAAAACCATGTTGGCGGCAATCACACCGTCGAGCGTCGAAATATAAGTGAGCGTATCGCCCAGCATGCCGGTGCTCGTGCCGTCTATGACGATGACGATCTTGCCGTTGCCCTCGCCATGAACCTCGACATTGTCGAGCGTCGAAAGCGTTGCCAGCACGGCGTCCCGCATCTGCGGCATCACCGCCACCACGGCGCTTGAAACATGATACCGGCCTGTATTTTCAAGCATATTGCATCTCCGTGGCTCTATCTTTGATCTCGATCACACTGGCGGGACAGACGGACACGCAGGCCCCGCAACCGGTGCAGGCATCTTCCAGCAGTTCCGGAACGAAGGGGCCGCCACGGCGTGGCCGAAACCGGATGGCCTCGGTCGGGCAGGCATCGCGGCAGGCCTGGCAATCGATATTGCCGAAGGCGAGACACCCCTCACCGATCGCCATGACGTGACCGAAGCGCTGTGCCGTGGGGGCAGCAAAGACCGGCTCGGGACAGGCCTCAGCACATTTGCCGCAAAAGGTGCATTCCCCGGCGGAGAAATCCACGCAAGGCAAACCGTCCGCCATGGCGATGATGCCGGTAGGACAGGCCTCGACGCATTTTGCGCAACCGCTGCACGCGGCGAGGTCGCTCAACGCGACCCCGGGGGGACAGATGCGTGGTCTATTTTTTTGCCCGCCGCGCAGGAAATCGCGCCGGCTGAGAGAGACTTCCATCATCATCTCGCCCTCAATGGCCGGGCGGCCCCGGCGGGCCGTAAATGATCTGGAACATCCAGACGATAAAGCCATAGGCTCCGACAAATCCGACCGCCAGAATGGGCCAGATTCCGAATGCCAGAACGGCGAAGGTGACAAGTTCCCTCGTCCGACCTGGCTTTTCATCTGCGTGTTGAGGCGCGACTATTTTAGGCATATTCGCGTTTCCCTATTCGGTTGGAGTTATAATCGACCAAAAAGAAGATATGTTCAACTACTTGATTTTATTGATTATTTATCAAAGCTAACATTCATCAATATCCCTCCCCTAAGTCACTGATTTCACTTTGTGCTTTTGCCAAAAAAATAAACAAACCGGTCGGGACAGTGATGTCGCCGCCGCGGGGCAAGGTGTCTCTCATCCGCATGCCCCCGCCTCATCGATGCCAGGCGCGCGCATGAAAGGCAGAAAGCCCTGCAACCAGACCCCGAAGCTCGCCGCCCACAAAACGGCGCTGAGGCCATGGTGATAGGGTGACAATGTTGCGGCAAAATCGAATTCCGGCAGGAGGCGGACCAGCCCGGCCATCACCATCAGAAGGGCGGCCACATGCGCCTGCCACGGCAGATGCGTCAGGTTGCGGCCCGTATGCCGCAGCCCGGCAATGATGAAGACGGCCATTATGGCGCATCCCAGCGCCCCGATCGACAGCAGATGCAGCCCTGCGGCGGGCGTGACGGAAAAACCGAGCCTTGTTGCGCCGAGCTCCAGAAAACCCGAGCCCGCAAAGGCGTTGCCAAGACCGAGCAACAGCACCTCGGTCTTGAAGACGGCACGCCCGATGAACCATTCGGCCAGCCGGTCGAAAAAGGCGGCCCCGGCCGCAAGCGAAAGCCAGGCGCAGACATCGCTTTGCGGAAAGAAAAGCTTCGCCGCCATGTAAAGCGTCACCATGGCGCCCGCCATATGCTGGCGGCCGGGATGCGGCCGGTAAGGCGTGGTCTCGCCGCCCGGATCGAGCGCCAGATTGATGACGACCACATTAATACGCGCGGCGGAGAGTGAAAACAGCACGGTGAAGATGCACAGCGCCGCTTCCAGAAAGCGGGATGCAAGTTCGGGATCGCCGCTCCACCAGGCATAACGCACACCCGCTTCAGCCACCGCAAACAGAAGAAGCCAGACGAGGAATGCCAGGTGTTTCATCGTGCGCCGCGCCAGCATCGCCCTGCCGATGAGAACAGAGAGCGCGAGCAGAAAGGCGAGATCGAAAAAACCCGCAAACAGGCTCCATGCCTCCATCCCGAGAAAGCCGATAAGGCGGCCCGGCAGCCAGAGACCGGCGAGATGAAGCAGCGTTCGTCCCTGCGCCGGTTTCGTATCCGTCCATTCCGGCACCGCCGAGCCGAGGAAACCGGCAAGCGCCATGCCATAGGTGCCGAAGATCATTTCATGGGCGTGCCATTGCAATGCAGGCACCGCATCGGCAAAAGGCAGGGCATAACCACCGATGACGACCCACAGGAAGGGCCAGCCCGCGCCATGCAGGGCGGCCAGAGGGAAAAACAGCCGTAGGGCCTCAGAAAGGATGGGGGGCTGCCTCATCGCACCCGCTCCTTTGCTGAAAACAGTTCGGCGAAGGCCGGGCTCTCGGACAGGCGTTCCGCTTCGTCGAAAACCGCCCGCGCCATGCGCCGGCCCGGCGAACCCGCGGGCTTATGCGCGGCAATGACGCGGCCATCGACGCCGGAGAGCACGATCAGCCGGTCGGCAACCAGCAACGCCTCATGAAGATCATGGGTGACGAGAAGGGTGGAAAAACCGCGCCGCCGGGCGGCGTCCACCAGAAGCTCCTGCAAATGACGGCGCAGGCCAACATCGACGGCGCTGAAGGGCTCGTCAAGAAACAGCATGTCCGGCTCCACGGCGAGCGCCCGCGCAACGCCGGCGCGCTGGCGCATGCCGCCGGAGAGTTCCACCGGATATTTGCCGAAATCAGCCGCCTCCAGACCCACTTCCAGCGCAAAAAGGCCCGCCCTTTCGCGCCGCTCCCGTTTCGGCATCCCGGCCGCCGCAAGGCCGTAGGCAATATTGTCGACCAGCGTCATCCACGGGAGCAGCCTCGGCTCCTGAAACACCAGACCCTGCCGGCGATAATGGCGGTGCACGCGGCCGCGAACAGGATCGATGATACCAGCCGCGATCTGCAAAATCGTCGTCTTGCCGCTGCCGGAGGGGCCAAGCAGCGCCACGGTTTCCCCCGGCGCTATGCCGAGATCGAAATTCTCGAACAGGCTGCGGCCCAAAAAGGCGTGGCCGACATTGTCGAAGCGCAGGATGGAACGGTCGCTCATCGTTTGACACCCCATGGCAGCCCGGCGGCGCGCCAGCGTTCCAGCGCCTCGCGCAGCAGATGCAGCAGGCCGTAATCGGTCAGCAGTGCAAGGCCGACCGTGATGGCGAGCCAGGCGCTGACCTGCGCAATGTCGAACAGCGCGCGTGCGGTGGCCAGTTCGCCGCCAATGCCGCCGGAATTCGAAAGGAGCTCGGCCATGACGGTTACTTTCCACGCGCTTCCCGCCGTCGTCGTCCAGGCCGGGAAGAGGTAGGAGAGCACATGCGGCATGGTGACGGTGCGCAGCCGGTAAAACCACGAAGCGCCGAAGGCCTGCGCCATCACCTCCAACTGACGGTCCCGCTTGGCGACACCTTCCAGCGCACCGGCAAAGGACACGGGAGCTGAGGCGATGATGACGGTCATGACAGCCGTGCCCCCCGACGAGCCGAACCAGATGAGCGCCAGCACGATCCAGCCAATGGGCGGCACACCGAGCAAAACGGTGACGACAGGCTTCATCAGCCGCATGGCCGCGAAGGAGTAGCCCGCCAGCACGCCCGCCACCGTGCCGATGCCGGCGGCGATGGCAAAGCCGGTCAGGGCCCTGACGGCGCTCTGCGACAGGATGGCGAAGAAATCCGGCCTTGCCGCAAGCACTCCGATCGCCACAAAGGTCTCACCCGGCGAAGGCAGGATGAAGGAGCCATAAACCTCATGCCCGGCCTGCCAGGCGGCGAGAAAACAGAAAATACCTGAAAGCCCGGCCCAGCCCGCCCAGAAATAGCGGCCCATCCAGCCAAGACCTTCGAGAATGCGGTTCATGCCTGCTACACCAGATAAAACCCGTCATCCGGCAGCCGGCCGCCGATGATTGCCGGGTCGGCCTTGGCAAGCTCATCGTAGAAAGCCTCGAGATCGGCGCGCGCAGCGCTCGCCTTCAGGGCGCAAAGATGACTTGTCGGAAAGGAGGCGGCGATGATTTCCGGCGGGAAGCCCAAGGCCTCGGCGGCCGCAGCGGCCGCCGTCTTCGGATCGGCCATGGCGCTGGCGAGAGCCGCCTCCATGGCGGCCTGTAGAGCCTCTATGCCGGACTTGCCAAGCTTTTGCTGAACCTGCGACGTTAAGGCGAGGCCGGCCTGCGGGATTTCGGCCTTGCCGGCCACCTTCGCCCATTCCTGCTGGATATCGATGGTGCGATGGACGGTCATGAAAAACGACTTCGCCTTGATGAGCACGGCGGTCGCGGCCGGCTCGCTCAGCAGGGCGGCATCCACCCGGCCCGTCAGCAGCAATTGCACGGCTTCCGGCGGCGAGGCGGCATATTCCAGCCTGATGTCGCCGGACTTGAAGCCATTTTCGGCAACAAGGCGGCGCAGCACGAAATCGGGCATGTCGTTCTTGAACGGCAAAGCGAGGGTCTTGCCGGAAAGGCTTTGCAGGGAGTTCAGCGCCCCGTCTTTCGAAACGATATAGAGCAGGCCCGTGGTCAGCACGTTCAACAGCCCAAGGCCGAGACCGCGATTATGGAGATTGGCGACGCCGTAGCTGGGCATCACCACCGCTCCCATGGAGTCGGAGGCGACGGCGGCGCGCATTTCATCCGGTGTTTTCCAGGCTTTGAAGACGGCTCCGGGTGCGACATCCTTCAGGAATCCGCCCGTTACCGCATGGGCCAGCACGGCCGACGGCGCGGCCGGAGGGCCGTAAAAGGTGAGCGGCGCTTCCGCCTTCGCAACATGCGGTGCGGCAAGTGTCGCAACCGCGAGCCCGGAAAAGGCCGAAAGAGCCTGACGACGGGTGAGATGGGCCATGGTCCTGATCCTTTTGCGCCGGAAGCGCCCTGATGCGCGTGACGCCCGCTCAGACCGTTTTCCGGTCCCGGCGCGTCAACACCCCTGAAATGACATTTTGCAAGCGCCCGCTCTTTGCGCAGGATCAAACAGGGCCGAAAACACGGATTATTCACCCTTCTTGAGTGAGAGCGCGTCCCGCAGGAGCCGCGAGCCCTCCTGAGCGGCGGCAGCGATATCGAGAAACATCAGGCTTGCGGTTTCAACTACGCCTTGATCCACCGTGTCGTCTTCGGCGAAATCGCAGAGCATCTCGGTCAGGAGCGCGATCTTGCGACGCTCCTCGCGGGCGACGGCCAGAAGCTTGACGATATTGCGCTGGCGCTCGAAATCCTCAAGCTCGCGCAGCACGTCGTGCACCTTGTCGCGGCAGCCGCAATCGAGCGCGCTTTGCAAAACCACGTTACGCACGAGATGGATCGCCGCCGCGATATCCGCTCCGCCCGGCGCGGCCGCGGACAGCGTTTGTTCACTTTGCCCGTTCGTCGTCATGCATTCACCCCATGCGCCGTGTTGCGGGCGCGGGCGATCCAGGCCGCCCCTTCCTGCCCGTGGTGAAAACCATTGGAAAAGGGCACGTCCGGATAGATTTGCCCGAGACGTGCAAGACCGTCCTCCGCCTCCCGCCTGCCGGCCAGAACATCGTCATGGATTTGCGCCACGGCAACCATGTCGCAGTCCTGCGGCGACAGCCGGAAGCGGTTGATACCGGCGATGGCCAAATCCGGCAATTCGCCAAGCAGCGACTGGCAGGTGTGCGACACCGTCTGCACCCCGTTCAGCGCCAGAAACGACTGCCTGTCGAGCGTACGCACCGGCAATCCATCCGGATCGTCGCCGCAGACGAACTGGCAATTATCCTTGATATTGCCCTTGGCGCGGGCATGGGCGCAGCGCGCCGAAATGGCGAGCGGCAGGCGGCCGAAGGCGAAGATTTCGAAGTCCACATCAGGCGTCTCCGCCACGATCCGCTCGACCGAGGTCATCGGCAGTTCCGGCGGCAGGCAGATGGCACTCGCCCCACGAGAAGAAAGCAGCCGCGCGGTTGCGGCATTATAAACATTCACCATTGGCCCGACGACATGCGGCGTGCCGTGCAGCATGCCGAGCGCGGAAAGATCGTTCGCCTCGACCGGATAGGGGCTGTCGGCGATCAGGCTGCGCAGGTGGCGGCTTTCCCGCTCCAATGTCACCAGCGAAAGCGTCGAGAGGATCACCTGTTTCCCTGCACTCTCCAGCCGCTCGCTCACCTCTGCCAGATGCGGCTCGGTAAAATGAAACCGTTTGGAGCAGACGGTTTCACCGAGATAAACATGGCTGACGGGCGCTTCATCGGCGATGCGAAAATAGAAATCTCGCCATTTCTCGCCCTGCCAGAGATAAAGGACCGGGCCGAGCGCCAGAGTTGCCTTTGCGGGTTTTACCATCGCCATCATCTCCAGCGTTTTTCATAAGCGCCAACGGTGGTGCGCTGGCCTTCGCTTAAGAGCCGCAGGCGTGAGAGCAGCCTGCCGCGCTCTTCGGCACCGGCGGAAAGCGCCCGGTGCAGGGTGGAAACCACTTCCGCCACATAGGCCTTGCCGCGCTGGCGACCCTCGATCTTCAGTGCGCTGACGCCCGCCTCGCGCAAGGCATCGATCTGGTCCATCACATCAAGCGACACCGGATCCTCAAAGGCATAGGACCTGTCATCGGCGATCTCGAAACGGCCCTTGCACAGCGTGGGGTAACCCGCCGCCTCGCCGGCCGGAAAGCGGTTGATGGTGTAATCGCCAAGTTCCGACACCAGCGCCTGCCCGTCCTGCCGGTAGCGGACGTGGCTTGCCGGCGAACAGACGCCGTTCATGTTGGGTGACTTGCCTGTGGCGTAAGACGAGAGCGAGCAGCGTCCCTCCGCCATGACGCAGAGACCGCCGAACACGAAGATTTCGATTTCGCAGCGGATTTGCCGCGCCAGCCGGGCGATGTCGGCAATCGTCAGGGTGCGCGGCAGCACCACGCGTTTCGCGCCGAAGGCATCGACGAGGAAATTCACCGCGTCCGCATTGGAGGCGGAGGCCTGCACGGAGACGTGGATACGCTGCTGCGGGTGGTGTTCCGCCACATGCGCCATCAGGCCGAAATCGGCAAGGATAAGCGCGTCCGCCCCCGCCTTCACGGCATCGGCCGCGCCGCGATACCAGATATCCTCACTACCGGCGCGCATGAAGGTGTTGAGCGCCACGAAGGTCTGGACACCGCGCTTTTTCGCGTAAACGATGGCCTCGGCAAGTTCCTCGCGGGAAAAATTAAGGCCGGGGAAATTGCGGGCATTGGTTTCATCCCGAAAACCGCAATAGACTGCATCCGCCCCGGCATCCACGGCCTCGCGAAAGGCGGCAGGCGTTCCCGCAGGACAGATCAGCTCCATGCCTCACCTCCCCGCGTTTCGGATAGAACATGGCCGCGCAGGCGGTTCGCAAGGCCCGTTACCACCGGTGCAAAAGGTCCGGCAAATACACCGAGATCGCGCGGCAGATCGATGCCACTGTCATCAAGCGCATTACGCAGCGCCAGCATCGCCTCCATGTCGCCGGTGACGCTGAGATCACGCGAAAAGAACAGCGCATCGGCATCCTGCCGCCCCTCCATCAGCGCAAGCAGCATGAAAAGCGGTCCCTCGACCGCCGCGTCCGTCTTGGGCAGGCGAGCCTTGCGGCTGACGGTGATGGCGGGACCTGCCGGCTCGACCATGAAGGCGAAGGGGAGATCGACGGGCAGAAAGGCGTAGCGCTTGCCACGATGTTCACCGAGCCGGACGAACATATCCGGATGCCGCTTCATGATCTGTGCCAGCATCGCCGCCGTCGCTCGCTGCACCACGGCAAGGGGTAGGAAATTCATGGGGCGGGCGATGGCGGCGGGAAAAGATCTCATGAAAGGTCCTGTCGGCTCAGTTGCGGGCGGCAACCTAACCGCAGCGCGCGGGTGGCGGTTTGAGCGAACGCAAAGACAGGGAAATTTTCGGGTGCGCCTTCACAAAAGCCGCTATAATTCATTCACTTGCCAAGCGACGGAGGCCACCCGTGTCCGATTTAAGGGTCAAACGGATTTACGAACCCGCCAGCGACGATGACGGCGCGCGCATTCTGGTGGACCGGCTCTGGCCGCGCGGCATGAGCAAGGAAAATGCAAAGCTTTCCCTGTGGATGAAGGACATCGCTCCCAGCAACGAATTGCGCAAGAACTTCTCCCATATGCCGTCGCGCTTTGAGGAATTCACCCGGCATTACCATGAGGAGCTGGCCGCCAATCCCGATGCCGTGGCGCACATGAAGGAGCTGATGGCGAAGGGCCGGGTCACGCTGCTTTATGCCGCCCACGATACCGAACATAACCACGCCCTGGTTCTTGTCGACTATCTTCGTTCGCACTGAAGCCGCATTTGCGGCAGCGCAAGGACATGCCGCACTGGCGCCTGCAAACAGGCGGCATGACAGACGAAGAAACAGAAACGAGACCCGTCCACACCGCCGATCTGCACGGTTTCATCCGGTTGCTGGAAGAGCGTGGGCAGCTGCGGCGAATCCGCCAACCGGTATCGCTGGTGCACGAAATCACCGAAATCCACCGCCGCGTGCTCGCCGATGGCGGACCGGCGCTGCTGTTCGAGCGACCTGTCGACCATGAGGGCAAGGTGCGGGACATGCCGATGCTTGCCAATCTCTTCGGCACGCGGCAACGCATCGAATGGGGTCTGGGGCTCCAGACGGGCGGCCTGCCCGCGCTTGGACAAAAGCTCGCCGAATTGCGCGAGCCACGGCCGCCAAAATCCATGGCCGAGGCATGGGGTAAGCTGCCTTTGCTGAAGGCAGCACTTTCCATGCGGCCACGAAACGTCTCACGCGCGCCGGTGCAGGAAAGGGTGTTGACGGGTGATGCGATCGACCTTGCCCGCCTGCCGGTGCAATGGTGCTGGCCCGGCGAGCCGGCCCCGCTCATCACCTGGCCGCTGGTCATCACCCGTTCGCCTGACGATCCCGACGATATCAATGTCGGCATCTATCGCATGCAGGTGCTGGGGCCGGACAGGGTGATCATGCGCTGGCTGGCGCATCGCGGCGGCGCGCATCACCACCGGCTGTGGCGAGCGCGTGGGCTGGATATGCCCGTTACCGTCGCCATTGGTGCCGACCCTGCCACCATTCTTTCCGCCGTGATGCCGCTTCCCGACCATATCAGCGAGCTTGGCTTCTCCGGCCTGCTGCGCGGCTCGAAAAGCCGCATCGCAAAAGCTTTAACCGTGTCGATGCCGGTGCCGGCCAATGCCGAGATCGTACTGGAGGGCACCGTTTCGGGATCGGAAACGGCAATGGAAGGCCCCTATGGCGACCATACCGGCTATTATAATTCGGTCGAAGCCTTTCCGATCATGACGCTGTCGGCAATCACCATGCGCCGCAATCCGATCTATCTTTCCACCTATACCGGCCGGCCGCCGGATGAACCCTCGGTTCTCGGCGAGGCCATGCTCGAGATTTTCCTGCCGCTGGTCAAAAGACAATTTGCGGAAATCGTCGATCTGTGGATGCCGCCGGAGGCCTGTTCCTATCGTATGATGGTCGTTTCCATCGACAAGCGCTATCCGGGACAGGCAAAGCGGGTGATGATGGGCCTCTGGTCTATGCTGCCGCAGTTCAGCTATGTGAAGCTCATCATTCTGGTCGATCCCGATATCAATGTGCGCAGCTGGGCAGATGTGATCTGGGCGCTCTCCAGCCGTTTCGACGCCTCGCGCGATACGACGATCATCAACGATACGCCGATCGATTACCTCGACTTTGCCTCGCCGAAAGCCGGCCTCGGTGGCAAGATGGGGCTGGACGCCACCCGCAAGCTTTCGCCGGAGACGGAGCGCGAATGGGGCCGCGTGCTGTCCATGAGGCCAGACGTCATCGCAAAGGTGGATCTGATGTGGCATGACCTCGGCCTTGGAGAACGGCAATGACCCCATGCAGGGTTGTGATCGGTGTTACCGGCGCCTCGGGTGCCGGCATTGCGTTACGTATTATCGAGCGCCTTGCCGGGATGAAAAGCGTCGAAATCCATCTCGTCCTGTCGCAATCCGCCAGACGCACTGTGTTGCATGAGGAAGGGGCACAAGCCATGGGGCGGATGCTCTCGCTCGCCAGCGTCAATCATGCCGTCGACGATATCGGCGCGGCGATTGCCAGCGGCTCTTTCCCGACGGCCGGCATGATCGTTGCGCCCTGCTCCATGCGCACGCTTGCGGCCATTGCAACCGGGTTTTCGGAGAATCTTCTTACCCGCGCCGCCGATGTGCATCTGAAGGAACGCCGGAAACTTGTGCTGATGACGCGCGAGACGCCGCTGCATCTCACCCATCTGCGCAACATGTGCACGGTGACGGAGGCTGGCGCCATCGTCATGCCGCCGGTGCCGGCCTTTTACAACAGGCCGCAAAGCGTCGCCGATATTGTCGATCAGCTCGCCGCCCGCGCCATCGATCAGCTCGGTATCGCGCCCGCGCCGCAGGCGACGATATGGCAGCCGCCTACGGTGAAGGCGCCGCTAAACGATCAGAGATAGGCCATGGGGTCCGCGCCGAAAAGCATGGCATGGCCACCGGCCAGCAGCCACCACACCGTCAACCCTGTCAGCGCCGCGGCTAGCAGCATCGGCCCGTCCACGGCGAGGCGCGTTTTGCCGGAAAGCATTGCTGCGAAAGGGATCGTTGCATTTTTAGCAGCCGCCGCGCTCCATGCATTACCCAGTCTTTTCCGCGCGCGTTTTTCGGTCATCGCCATCCCGCCAAGCGAAAACAGCGCAAAGCCGCCGAACAGGATGACGGAACGCAGGTCGCCATTCGGCACGACATGACCGAGCGCCCAGAACAGAAAGCCGACGAGTACCGGGTGCCGCGTGATGCGCACGATTGCCCCCGGTCTATCTCCCTGCCGCACGGAAATGGAAAGCGGATTGACGCTGAAAAGACCGGCCAGCACGAAAAACAGGCCAACTGGAGCAGCGAGAAAGGTGATATGCGCCTGCCAGGGCGCGACATCCCAAAGCGGAATATAATCGACCGACAGCGCGGCATAAAATACCCAGCCCAGCGTCAGAAGCGAAACGACGGAATAACTCCCGAAATAGGCGGGCCTGCCGATGGCCGCGATCAGCCGGCCGCGCACGGCAGGCACGGCGGGAATGGAATGCAGCGCCACGAAGAGCGAAAGCGCGGCGACAAGTTCAAGCATGCGACTGCCTTCTCACTGGTTCAGGAACAGCACCGAAGCAATGGCCACGGAGGCAAGCACGGCGGAAACCGCACCCATGCGCTGCAACACACCCATACGGTACAACAGCATCGCAAAGCCAATGATAATAGGGGTTGCGACAATCAGCCCGACCTGCGCGTCGTTCATGGGAAGCTCCATTTTCCAAGTTGCGCTTTGTCATGACAATAGGACTTTGCCCGCTCCCTTCTTTGACCGGCCGCAAAGAAGCGGGGTTTGAGGACGCCTAAGCGTGGCTTGCTGTTTTACAATTACGGACAAGGCAATGGCGATCAATACGGAAGAGGAAAGCGGAAACCTGCTTTTGTGGATTCTGGTCTGGAGCGAACTTGCCGCTTTCGGCGCGCTGACCGGCGCCTTCATCATTGCCTTCACCCTCAATCCCGAGGCCTTCGCCGCCGCGCGCCAACATCTGCAGCCACAACTTGCCGGTCTCAATACGCTTATTTTGCTGGCGAGCGGCTGGCAGGCGGCCGTTGCGGCCAGCCGCCACACTGCGCTGGCGGGCAAAAGACGGGCACTTGTCCTTGCCGGCCTGCTCGGTTTCGCTTTCGTCGGTGTGAAGCTCCTTGAATACTCCACTGAAATCGCCTTCGCCTCCGATCCAGCCTATGGCGCATTCTTCGAGCTCTATTTCCTGCTCACGGGCTTCCATCTGCTGCATGTCGTCTTCGTGGCCGTGCTTTTGTTTCTCGTCGCAGTCTTCCCGAACAACGAGAACGTCACGCTGGTGACGACGCTGTGGCATATCATCGATCTGGTCTGGATCGTCATTTTTCCCATCGTCTATCTGGTTTGACAGTCATGATCCACCGCACCTCCCGCCAGCTTGCAAGAAGTTTTGCAGTGCTCGCCATTCTCGTTCTCGCCGGAACGGCCGCCGTCACCTCGTGGAAGGCGGCGCTTCTGCCGCCGGTTGCCGTCGCCTGCCTGATTCTGCTGTTCGCGCTCATGAAATCCAGACGCGTCATCGATGATTTTCTGGGTTTTGGCGAAGAGCGAGGCCTGCTGCGCACGGCACTTCTGGCATGGCCCGCAATCTTCGCCGCCGCAGCCCTTTTGCGGGCGTTCCTCCAGGGCATTTTGCCGCTCTGAAAAGGCGGACCACATCACCTCTCCACTTGTTTGCCAAATGGCAAAGAACGCCGGCAGCCAGCGGCTAGAAAGGCTTCAGACCCCACCGCATTCCGCCAGCCTGCTGGCAAATCCCGGCAAGAGGGTTCGATCAAGCCAGTCCGCATAAGCGGTCTTCCGGATGGAAAGGACCATTGGCATGGCAGAACGCCTGACCAAAACAGGAGCGCGAAACGTCTTTTACGGCGGCTCCATCTTCTTCTTCGCCATATTTGTCGGGCTGACCGCCCATAGCCATTATTACATGCGCACCACCTCGACGGATGAAAGCACGCTGACGGAAAGCGTCGCGCGCGGCAAACATGTGTGGGAGAAAAATTCCTGCATCAACTGTCACACGCTGCTCGGCGAAGGTGCCTACTTCGCGCCCGAACTCGGCAATGTCTGGAAGCGCTATGGCGGCGTGGAAGACAAGGCGACGGCGCGCGATTCCATCAAGGCCTGGATGGCCGCCCAGCCCACCGGCATCGAGGGCCGGCGCCAGATGCCGCAGTTCAATCTCACCGAACAGGAACTCGATGATCTCGTCGACTTCCTCGAATGGACGAGCC
Organism: Agrobacterium sp. CMT1; assembly: GCF_037203725.1. Classification (NCBI taxonomy): domain Bacteria; kingdom Pseudomonadati; phylum Pseudomonadota; class Alphaproteobacteria; order Hyphomicrobiales; family Rhizobiaceae; genus Agrobacterium; species Agrobacterium sp. CMT1. The sequence goes on along the minus strand of NZ_JBBCAR010000019.1, from coordinate 225,991 downwards.
GGATCAAGACGCAGGACTGGCCGCCGAACGAGGCAGGTTGAGGGGGACGGCAAGGAGATGACGAGATGAAATACCAGACGCAAAAAGTCGCCATGCTGTATTTTTACGGCGCAATCGGGCTGTTCGTGGCGCAGATCCTGTTCGGCGTCGTCGCCGCGACGATCTACGTGCTGCCCAATACGCTTTCCGAGCTTCTACCCTTCAACATCGTGCGCATGATCCACACCAATGCCCTTGTGGTTTGGCTGCTGATGGGTTTCATGGGCTCGACCTTCTATCTTCTGCCGGAAGAAACGGAAACGGAGCTTTACAGCCCCAAGCTCGCCATCGCGCAGTTCTGGATCTTCCTGGGGGCCGCCGCCGTCGCCGTGGTCGGATATATGTTCCGTATCCATGAGGGCCGCGAATTCCTCGAACAGCCTTTCGCCATCAAGGTCGGTATCGTCCTTGTCGTCCTGATGTTCCTGTTCAACATCACCATGACAGCGCTGAAGGGCCGCAAGACCACCGTCATCAACATCCTGCTCTTCGGCCTCTGGGGTCTGGCGATCTTCTTCCTCTTCGCCTTCTACAACCCCATGAACCTCGCGCTCGACAAGATGTACTGGTGGTACGTCATCCATCTGTGGGTGGAAGGCGTGTGGGAACTGATCATGGCCTCGATCCTCGCCTTCCTGATGATCAAGCTCAACGGCATCGACCGCGAAGTGGTGGAAAAATGGCTCTATGTCATCGTCGGCCTTGCCCTCTTCTCGGGCATCCTCGGCACCGGCCACCATTATTACTGGATCGGCGCGCCGGGTTACTGGCAATGGATCGGATCGCTCTTCTCGACGCTTGAAGTGGCCCCCTTCTTCACCATGGTCATCTTCACCTTCGTCATGACCTGGAAGGCCGGCCGCAAGCATGAGAACCGCGCAGCGCTTCTGTGGTCGATCGGCTGCTCGGTCATGGCCTTCTTCGGCGCCGGCGTCTGGGGTTTCCTGCACACGCTGTCGTCGGTGAATTACTATAGCCACGGCACGCAGCTCACCGCCGCGCACGGCCACCTCGCCTTCTTCGGCGCCTATGTGATGCTGAACCTTGCGATGATGGCCTACGCCATCCCCGAAATGAAGAAACGCGCGCCGTACAACCAGTGGCTTTCGATGACGAGCTTCTGGGTGATGTGCACGGCCATGTCGGTCATGACCTTCGCGCTGACCTTTGCCGGCGTGGTGCAGATCCAGCTTCAGCGGGTCATGGGCGAAAGCTTCATGGATGTGCAGGATCAGCTGGCGATCTTCTACTGGATCCGCCTCGGCTCCGGTTTCGCAGTTCTCATCTCGGCGGTCATGTTCATCTGGGCAGTCCTGGTGCCGGGCAAGCAGAAACAGGGCGGCGTCGCCCGCCTCGCGCAGCCCGCCGAATGAGAAACGAACCGGCTCTCCTTTTCCCCCGGAGAGCCGGTCCTTACCACTAACCAGGGAGATGACCATGAATACGATTTTCCGCCCCCCGCCGCAGCCTTTGCCGGACACGCCGTTCTACACCCCGCTTGGCAATGAATGCACGCTGTTCGAAAGCGCCTGGGTGCGGCAATTGCCGCTGCTGCTGAAAGGCCCGACAGGTTGCGGCAAGACCCGTTTTGTCAGCCATATGGCGGCGAAACTCGGCCTGCCGCTTTCCACCGTTTCATGCCACGACGATCTTGCCGCCGCCGATCTGACCGGCCGTTACCTTCTGAAAGGCGGTGAAACCGTGTGGATGGACGGCCCGCTGACACGCTCGGTGCGCCAGGGCGGCATATGTTACCTCGACGAGATCGTCGAGGCGCGCAAGGATGTGGCCGTTGTGCTGCATCCGCTCACCGACGACCGTCGTATCCTGCCGCTGGAGCGCACCGGCGAGGTTCTGCAAGCGCCCTCCGGCTTCATGCTCGTCGTGTCCTACAATCCCGGCTACCAGAACCTGCTGAAAAGCCTGAAGCCCAGCACCCGACAGCGTTTCGTCGCCATTGAATTCGATTTTCTACCGAAGGAGCAGGAGATTGCCGTCGTTTCGCATGAAAGCGGGCTCGATGCGCGCGATGTCGAGCCGCTCGTCGATCTCGCCCACCGGCTGCGCGGCCTGAAAGGCCACGATCTGGAAGAGGGCGTCTCCACCCGCCTGCTCGTCTATTGCGCCAGCCTCATTGATACCGGCCTTTCCGCCCGTCAGGCTGTGCGCGCGGCGATGATCGAGCCGCTGACCGACGAGCCGGATGTGAAGGCCGCGCTGCATGAAGTCGCGGATGCGATCATCCGATAGCGCGCTTTGATATCCGCACCGGATTGCGCGGCCCCGCGCGTTCCGGTCCGATGCCATGAGGATAAACCATGCTGGACTTTTTGGAACTGGAAGAAACCGTCGGTCGCGCCTGGCATAGGCTGATCGGCGAAACCGGCACATGGCTGCGCTTCCCGGATCATGCCGTGAAGCTGGAGGATATCCAGGCCGTACTGGCCATTTGTTTCCGCGGTTTTGGCGGTGAACACGCGGTGCAGATCGCTCCGGCGCGCGCCCGCACTTCCAGCCACCGGCTGAGGCTGCGCCAGCGTATGGGTCTCGGCGAGGAAAAGTTGGCGCAACCCGGCCGCGATCACGCCACGCTGATGCTGCCGCCGGTGCTCGATCTGTTTCCCGACCGGTGCCTCAATCGCGATCTCTATCTCTGGCTCGCGGCCGCAATGGCGATGATGCCGCTTGAACCAGTCATGGTTGCCGACCCGCTGCGCAACGATCTTGCCCGGCTCGACCGCGCCGCAGAACTGGCAAAAGCCGTCATCCATGCCTTCCCTGGAATGAAGATCCGTTATCGCCGGCTTTGCGCCGCCATGCTCGCGGTCCGGCAGAAGCGGCCGCTGCCGCAGGCGGAACAGCAGGTGGAACACCGGGTGCTTTCCATGCTGGCCGATGCGGCAGGGATCGAGGGACATGCGCCACCCGCCGGCTTTCCGGCCAAAGCGCCGCCACGCTACCTACCCATGCTGCCGGTGCCGCTGTGGCCGGACACGCTGCTGCGCGAAACATCCGATGCCCGGCAAAGCGAGGACCAGCCGGCAGCGAGCGCAGCACCACAGGGGGCGGAAGCGGCCCGCCATATCGCCGTGCGTGAAAAGGCGGAGAACCGCCAGACCGAGCGCAGCCCCTTCATCCTCAACCGTTTCGAAAAAATCCTCGCCATGGCGGAGATGGTCAATGTCGACCGTCCCGGTGACGACAGCGACGATGCCGACGGCAGCGCAGCCGACGAGCTGGATGATATGACGCTGGGCGAGAGAAAAGGACGGCCTTCCGCCCGCTTCCGCTTCGATCTGGACCTGCCGCCCGAAGCACTGAACCATAACCCACTGACAGCGGAGCTGACCTATCCCGAATGGGATTATCGCAGCGGCACCTATCTCTCCGATCATTGCCGGGTGATCGCCGGTCCGGCGAAACACGCCGAGACGGCACCGGAACCCGACCCGGACACCAAAAGCCTCATCCGCCGGGTCAGGCGGCAATTCGAGGTGCTGCGGCCACGCCACGAGATGCTGCGCGCCCAGCTTGACGGCAACGATCTCGATCTTGACGCGGTGGTTCGCGCCAGAAGCGATATCGCCGCCGGCGGACATGGCAGCGACCGCATTCATATGGCAAGCCGCCCGCAGGCGCACGATCTCGCCGTAACGATCCTCGTTGACGTATCACTGTCGACCGATGCCTGGTTCGACAATCGCCGGGTTCTCGATGTGGAGAAGGAAGCCCTGCTGGTGCTTGCCCACGGGCTTTCCGCCTGTGGTGACAGTCACTCCATCCTGACCTTCACTTCCCGTCGCCGTTCCTGGGTGCGGGTGGAAACGGTGAAGGATTTCGAGGAGCCAATGGGTCACGCTGTCGAGCGTCGCATCGCGGCGCTGAAACCCGGCTTCTATACCCGCATCGGCCCCGCCATCCGCCATGCCAGCGCCAAGCTGCATGAGAGGCCGGAGCGCCGCAAGCTGCTTCTGCTGCTGACGGATGGCAAACCGAACGACGTCGATCATTATGAGGGCCGCTTCGCCATAGAGGACAGCCGCCGTGCGGTTTCCGAGGCGCGACGTTCCGGCGTCAGCGTCTTCGGCGTAACGGTCGACAGCAAGGCGCAATCCTATATTCCGGCCATGTTCGGCCAGAACGGATATGCCATCGTCAACAGGATCGCCAAGTTGCCCTCGGCGCTGCCGGCAATCTATCGCAGCCTTGCCGGCTGACGTGTGTCACGCAGACGGACCTGATGAATCTCAGGTTTGTTTGCGCGGCGACAATGTCTCCCAATGGCACGGCGGATAGTTTTTTCCAGTCCGCCGGCCGGCCGCACCGCCGGACATCATTTCATCCGCGGCCGCGGAGCCAGCCTATGTCCGAAGCCCATACCGCAATCAATATCGATGTGCGCATCATACCGCATCGCGAACGCCATCCGCGCATTTTCGGTGCGCTCGGCGCGTTGACCGAGGGGCAATCGCTACAGATCACCAGCGATCACGATCCCCGTCCGCTGCTTTACCAGCTGGCCACCAATTTCCCTGGCCAGTTCGGCTGGGAATATCTCGAACAGGGTCCGGACGTCTGGCGCCTCGATATCGGCCGCCTGGAAGAACAGGCCGAAGGTTCGGAAGACGATATCTCCGGCTGCGAATGCTGCTGCGGATCCGAACATTGAGCCCAGCGCCTGCGGCATGGTGAAAATTCCTCTGGCGGACGGCCCCTGCCGCCGCCAGCCGACAGATGAGGTGATGCAATGACGGAAATGATCAGGGAACTCGATGTCCGGCCGCTTTTGCTGAGCGGCGGCGAGCCATTTCCGGCCATCATGGAAGCCGTGGCAGGGCTTGCGCCCGGTGAGGCGCTGCGATTATACGCCACCTTCCGGCCCAGTCCACTGTTCAAGGTGATGGCCGAGCGCGGTTTCGACCATCAGGTCCGGGAAATCGGCGGCGGCGACTGGGAGGTGCTGTTCACGCCGCGATCCAGTGAAGCCGAGCAGATTTCCGTGTCGCCCGCGCTTGCGGGCAACGCGGAGGAGCCGCAGATATGGCCCGACCCGGTCGTCTATCTCGATCTGCGCGATGAGGCGACCGGGGGTCAAACGACCCGTACGCTTGCCACACTTGACCGTCTTCCCCTAGGTTCCGTGATCTTCTTGCTGATGCCGCAGGAACCGACCTTCCTCTACCCGGAGCTTCTGGCCCGGGGTCATCAATGGGCCGGAAATTTCGACGAGGCGCGCACCGCATTCCGCATCTTCATCCGCGCCGGTGCCGGCGCGCATTAAACCAGAAGTCAAATTCCCGGAAAACGAAACGCCCCAGAAATTGCTTCCGGGGCGTTTTGTTTTGGCGGTATGGCAAGCAGGCCTTCTAGGCTTTGAGCGGTTTGCGCTCGCGCATCAGGATCGGCCCGTACTCGAAGCAGAACAGACCGAAACCCGCGATCCAGAGAAGCGCCGAGCAAGCGTAGAGACGCATCATCACGCCGGGAAAGAACTCGGCTGCCGGCCTCAGCAGTGCGCAGGCGATCAGCGCCACATAAGCGGCAATAGTGACTTTGCTAGCCGAGAGCTTTCGTCCGGTATGGCCGAGGCTCGCTCTGGTCATCACCGCAAGCATCATGCAGCCGATGACGCCGACGGTGAAGACATGCAGGACCGAGCGTGTATCCATGACATCGAGAGCCGCCAGCGCAATGGCGATGAAACCGACGGGAATGAAGACATAGGCGACATGCAGCACCACCAGCACCTGCTCCGGCCATGTCGTCCAGCCGCGCCAGCGGATGAGCCGCACCGAATGCATGAAAGCTGCCAGAAGTGCCGTGGGCACGGCCATCGTGCTCTCGGGTTCCACTGTCCAGGCGGCCAGCGCCGCAATGCCGGTGAGGATGGCCGCGGTGTCGAAACCGTTGTAGGGCACAGGGAAATCCGTGCGGCCGAAACGGTTCAGCCAGTTGCGGGTAAAACTCGGCACGATGCGGCCGCCTACGATGATGACAAGCACGGTATAGGCCGAGACCGCAAGGCGGGTCGCGAGCTGGCTATGATCGCCCCCAATCGCCGCCACATGGAACACGGTGTTGGCGATGGAAAGCGCCAGCAGCCCGCCCAGCACCTTCAGGTCCTTCCATTTGCGCCCGGCAATGACCTCACGCGCGCAGATCGCCAGAAGCGCCGGCAGGAAAAGGCCGTCCACGATTGCGGCGGTGACCACGCCCACCGTGTCCGGCAAAAGCAGGAAAAGCCGGCCGGCGCACCAGAGCGCAAACAGCCAGACCAATGGTTTGCCCGACACCGGCAGCCGACCCGTCCAGTTCGGCACTGCCGTCAAGAGAAAGCCGGCCAGCACTGCCGAAGCGAAACCGAACAGCATTTCATGGGCATGCCAGTTTGGCGCGCCGTAATCTCCGCCAAGGTCGATGAAGCCGGAAAGGGCTGCGATCCACAACGCCATCGCCGCGATGGCCCAGAGGGCGCCACCGAGAAAAAACGGCCGGAAGCCGTAGGAGAAGATAACCGGGCCGCTGCGTGCCAGCCCCCTTGGAATGCCCCCTTTTGGCCGGCTGCGCCCCTGGGTGGGAACGGGTTGGCTGCCACTCATCATAATGCTCCTTGCTTGGTCTTGACATATGTCTAGACCCAAGCCCGGCCGGCTTCTTTGCGAACAGGCAAAGAGGCGGTGCGACGCCTTCACACCGGCCTTCAGCGACCTGCCAAAATGTCGCAGGGTGCCGAAAGCAAAGTTTGCTCCATCTCAAATTGTATTTCCGCTCCTCCGCTACAAACGCTGTGACAGAGCGAAACATGCTCTGCCCCAAGAGGGACAGGAGAAATATGATGACGGAAACCTTCCACATCACACGGCGTAATATTCTCGCAGGCGCGGCATTTGCAGGGGCTATAGCTCCCGTCATCATGCCATCGACAGCGAGCGCGGCAGAGGAAAAAAAGGCTGCGGCCAAGCCATTGACGAAGGCGGAGATTGGAGTACTACCTCGCGTAAAAGTTGATCTCGTCAAGCCGCCCTTCGTGCATGCTCACACGCAGAAAGCCGAAGGCGGACCGAAGATCGTCGAGTTCACGCTCACGATCAAAGAGCAGAAGATGATCCTCGACGACAAGGGCACCGAGGTCCACGCCATGACCTTCAACGGTTCGGTTCCGGGGCCTCTGATGGTGGTGCACCAGGACGACTATGTCGAACTGACCCTCATCAACCCCGATACCAATGAGTTACAGCACAACATCGATTTCCACTCGGCCACCGGTGCGCTCGGCGGCGGCGGGCTCACCATCGTCAACCCCGGTGAAAAGGCGATCCTGCGCTTCAAGGCCACCAAGGCCGGCGTCTTCGTCTATCACTGCGCACCTCCCGGCATGGTGCCGTGGCACGTCACCTCGGGCATGAATGGCGCGATCATGGTACTGCCGCGTGAGGGCCTGACGGATGGCCACGGCAAGGAGCTTGTTTATGACAAGATCTATTATGTCGGCGAGCAGGACTTCTACATCCCGCGCGACGAGAACGGCAATTTCAAAAAATATGAAAGCGCCGGCGACGCCATGGCCGACACGCTGGAGGTGATGCGCAAGCTGACACCGAGTCACATCGTCTTCAACGGTGCAGTCGGCGCGCTAACGGGAGAACACGCCCTTCAGGCCGCCGTGGGTGAAAAGGTGCTGATCGTGCATTCGCAGGCGAACCGTGATACCCGCCCGCACCTTATCGGCGGCCATGGCGATTATGTCTGGGCAACGGGTAAATTCCGCAACCCGCCGGATCTCGACCAGGAAACATGGTTCATCCCCGGCGGCACGGCGGGCGCGGCCTTCTATACCTTCGAGCAGCCCGGCATCTACGCCTATGTCAATCACAACCTTATCGAAGCCTTCGAATTGGGCGCGGCCGCCCATTTCAAGGTGACGGGTGAGTGGAACAACAGCTTGATGCAGGCGGTGCTCGCCCCGTCGAGCATCTGACACAAACGGTAGCGCGCCCGTCGACAGCCGCGGGCGCGCTCAAGGTTCTGCTCTCCGCGCCTGAACGCAGGTCCGAATTTGGCGTCTTCTCGACGCAGGCAGGTTCCCATGGGGATTCCCCGCGACAGCCATTTCCCAAACGCCGTCTCGCTTCTTCTCCCGCTCTCGATTGCAACGCTTTTGGCAACGGCCATCGGTTTCCAGTCCGGGATCATCCGCAGCGGCATTGATGACCGCGCGGCCATGATGGCTCCACAGGTCGTTACGGTGCCCGCAGGACATTTCACCTACCGGGCGGAGGGCGAATATTTCCGCAATGGCTATGCCGTCGATGGCCCGGTGGTCGACGTAGTGATGCGGCAAAATCTGACGATCATGAAATATCAGGTATCGAGCGGCGATTATGCGCGCTGCGTAGCGGAAGGCGGCTGTCAGCAGCCGGAACCCGGCTTTGCCGCTCCAGTCGGCGGCGAGGTACCGGCAACTGGTATCAGCCAGGATGACGCCCGCGCTTATGCGACGTGGCTGAGTGAGCGGACAGGCGAGGTCTGGCGCCTGCCGAGCGACGCTGAACTGGCTTTCGCCGCCGGCTCGCATTTTCCGGATGAGACGCTGGGTGTCGGCGCGGACAGCGAAAACCCGGCCTTGCGTTGGCTGGCCGATTACGAGCGGCAGACCAGCCGTAAAGCCTCGGGCAACCCGGTTCCGCAATCCTATGGCAGTTTTGGCGAAAACGAATATGGCCTTGCCGATTTCGGGGGCAACGTCTGGGAATGGACATCGAGCTGCAGCCACCGCGTGACGCTCGGCAACGATGGTGAGGCGATCGATAGCGTTGCCTCCTGCGGTATCCCGGTCGCGTCGGGAAAACACCGGGCGGCCATGAGCGCCTTCATCAAAAACCCGAAGAGCGGAGGCTGCGCTGTCGGGGTCCCTCCTGACAATCTCGGCTTCCGGCTGGTGAAGGATACGCGCTGGTATGCTCCGCTTGTCGAAAAGCTTCGGACAGCCGGTCAGGCTACGTGACCGTCGTCAATTAGAACATCCAATTGATTTATATCATTTGTTCTTCTTCACCCGATGGGTAGAGCTGTATTGTTGAGGATACAGAACGCTCGCATCATGTTTCTCCTGGCGGGGAGCGCGCGGTGCCAGCTAACCGGAGAGGGTGCAAGTGAAGATTGACCGAAGCGTCATCCGGTCGCTGGCCTTGTTTGCCAGAATGGCCGACGATGAGCTGGACGGACTGCTGACGCACGCCACATCTCGGCTGGTGCCGCCGGGCGAAGCCATCTTTGAGCAGGGCCAGCCGGCCAAGCATTTCTTCCTGCTCATTCACGGCCGCCTGAAGGTGACGCAGGTCACGCACGATGGCCAGCAAATCATCGTGCGTGTGGTGCATCCCGGTGATCTCTTCGGTTTCGCCCGGGCGCTGCAGCGGTCCGATTATCCCGGTACCGCGACCACGGCCGCCGAAAGCGTGATCCTGTCCTGGCAGACGGACCTCTGGCCGCACTTCGTCGAGCAGAACCCGCACCTTGCCGTCTCCGCCATGCAGACCATTGGCCAACGTCTTGAGGAAGCCCATACGCGCATCCGCGAAATGTCGACGCAGGAGGTAGAGCGTCGGGTGGCGCACGCCGTACTGCGACTTTCGCAACAGGCAGGGCGCAAGGAGGTGGACGGTATTCGAATCGACTTCCCGATCTCGCGGCAGGATATAGCGGAGATGACCGGCACCACGCTCCACACCGTTTCTCGCATCCTGTCCAGCTGGGAGAGCAAGGGTCTGGTACAGGGCGGCCGGCAGAAACTTCTCGTATGCGATCTGCCGGGCCTTGCTCAACTGGCGGACGGCGATACCAGTCAAGTCTAGGGCGGACCCTTGGCCTCGCTCATTGCGACAGCCTGCTCTTGCGCATTTCTTACTCTCTGTCGGTTACAAGCAGGCTGCTAGTTGAAGTGGCGGGACATATGATTTTTATAAAAGCGATAAACACTGAGGGAGCGAACCATGCCCCATGTCGCCCGCGTATTTCAGTCCGGTAACTCCCAGTGGATTCGCCTGCCGAAAGAATGGCGTTTCGGCGTTGATCGTGTGGACATAACGCAAGAGGGCGATGCACTGATCTTCTGTCCCCATGTTGAGCGTGCCGAGGCCTGGAACTCTCTGATAGCAGCGATGGCACGCGGCGTCAGCGACGATTTTATGAAAGACGTGCGCGACCAGCCAGATCGACAGGACCGGCTGGAGATCTATACGATGTTTCCGTAATCGCGCATCTTCTCGACACGACTGCGGTTATAACATTGATGGCCGCCGATCGGACATATTCCGGTTCTTTACGTCGACCGAAGAATCTTGAAACAATTTTGAATCTTCAGCTTGCCGGGACTTGAGCAGCGCGTGACTCGCCGACACCCTTGCCACCCTGATGTGCGCAACCATGTGGATCGGCCTGGTCTGATCGAAGGCCTTGGGCTGGGTGGCAATAACATCCCAGTCGAAGTCGAGTCGTCAGTCTGCATGTTCAAGATTCGCGCCGCCGGCATGTTGATCGGACGGACCGTCACGCGTGAATGCGCGACCCTCATCACAACCTCGTGCGCAAAGCCAGCGTAGACTTTTCCGGGCGTGGCCAGCTCTGGTAGTCCGTCCCGTCGCCGCTGAATTGTATAAACTTTCTACGACCGTCTGTGGTCCGTAAGTTTGGCATGATCTCCCGCCGACACATGAAACAATTGCCGGTCGCCAGCCAGCGCGCTATGCCAATGTGACATATGGGCAGCGATAGGATGGGCACCTCGATGGCGGACGCGAAAAGTATGATGCCGATCAGGGACCGGAAAAGATCCAATGGCGGGTTGCGCTCGCTTTGCGACAAACGCATGGGAATTCCATCGCAGCTTCATCCGTTTTCGTTCTGTTTATTTTGAGTGTTTCTCATGGATCTACTCGACGCCCCTGCTATCTACATACTGTTTGTTCCTCCAATTCTCCTGGCCGCAATAACCGGAGGTTTGCGGCTTGGACTGCTGGCATTTTTCCTGGCGTTTTGCTCGGCAAGCTATCTGAGATCGCTTACCCCCGGCGGCGCCCAGGTCCCCGAGTTAATGGTTTTCGGAGCGGTCGGCATTGCAATTGCGTACCTCGGCGGGTCGCTCAAACGCCTGAGGCATCAATATAAGGCGGCAGAAGAAGCGCTGAACACGCGCGAGGCACACCTAAGGTCTATACTCGATACTGTGCTGGATGCCACGATCGTCAGCCAGCAGGATGGCACGATTGTCTCTTTCAATGCAGCTGCCGTCAGGCAGTTCGGGTACTCCGAGGACGAAGCAATTGGGCAAAATCTTCGAATGCTGATGCCACAACCTTATCGCCACGAGCACGACGGCTACCTCCAGCGCTATCTCGCGACCGGCGAAAAACGCATTATCGGAACCGATAGGGTCGTGGTCGGCCAGCGCAAGGACGGGTCGACATTTCCCATGAAGCTCGCGGTTGGAGAAACGCATCGGGGGGGCAAACGGTTTTTCACCGGTTTCGTGAGAGATCTTACCGAAAGAGAGGAATCAGCAGCCCGCCTACAGGAGATTCAGACTGAACTGGCAAGATTGGCACGGCTGAACGAAATGGGAGAGATGGCATCTACCCTGGCCCACGAGCTGAACCAGCCGCTTTCGGCGATTGCCAACTATGTTCATGGTTGCGCACGCTTGCTACAGGGCTCCGAAAGCGAAAGGGACAGGCAATTGCATGAAGCCCTGAGGGAAGCAGGTGAACAAAGTGTCAGGGCAGGTCAAATCATTCGCCATCTCCGAGAATTCGTAACTAAGGGTGAGACTGAGAAGCTGCCTCACAAACTCCGCCATCTGGTTGAGGAGGCGGGCGCACTGGCGCTGATGGGTTCAAGAGAAAAAGGTGTGCGATCCGTCTTTGACTTTGCTGCTAGCGACGATATGGTCATGGTCGACCGAATTCAGATACAGCAGGTACTCACGAACCTGATGCGCAATGCAGTCGAGGCGATGGGCGAGTCCCCAAAGAAAAACCTTCGGGTGAGCATCAAGGCTGCTGAAAGCGGCAAAGCCGCAGTGATAGTCGAAGATTCCGGCGCCGGCATTCCCAATGAGATTTCCGACCAGTTGTTCAGGCCTTTTGTCACGACTAAGGCTGGCGGAATGGGAATCGGGCTCTCCATATCGAAGCGTATCATCGAGGCTCACGGCGGAGAGATAACCGTGTCACGTAGCGAGCTCGGAGGAGCAAGATTTACATTCACACTGCCAGCCTATGATGGGGAAGAAAATGGCGAACGATGATTTCACTGTGCACGTCGTTGATGACGAGGAAGCTGTCAGGAAATCGCTCGCCTTTATGCTCAGCATGAGCGGTCTTGGCGTGAGAGTGCATGAAACGGCTACCGCCTTTGCATCGCTTGCGCCCAGACTTCACCGCGCTGTGCTGGTGACTGATTTGCGCATGCCGGACATAAGTGGTGTTGAGCTGATTCGACGGATCCGCTCAGAGGGGGTGCGTATACCGTCGATAGTAATCACCGGCCATGGCGACGTGCCTATGGCGGTGGAGGCAATGAAGGCCGGCGCCGTTGACTTCATTGAAAAGCCATTTGCCGATACGGTCATCATCGACGCGATCCACCGTGCGGCTACCCGTCTGGATCCCCGTGCTCCCGAAACGGAATCGGCAGAAGAAGTACGCAAAAGACTGGAGACGCTGAGCGAACGCGAGCGGCAGGTTCTTGCGGCGGTGGTGGCGGGGCACCCGAATAAGTCCATAGCCTTCAATCTCGACATAAGCCCGCGAACCGTGGAGGTCCACAGAGCTAACGTCATGGGAAAAATGAAAGCTCGAAGCCTTCCCGAGCTGGTCCGCATGTCACTTTCGATTGAAATCGCGGACTTTGGAAACTCCGACGGAAATTGATCCAGAACAAGGCGCGCAAGGTCAAGAGGCTGTTCAACTGGCCCTGCTTGTCGCGTTATTGCAATGTTCCCGGTGTCAATTTGCCGACTACACGACATATAACTTCGATTGTGAAGGACCCCGCACTGTCGCGCGGCTTGGCGTTCGCCCTGCGCGCGTACGGTTATGACGTCGCGTCATTCCGGTCCTGGAAGCATGCCGGAGAATCGGTCGGTGGAGCGATTTGTGTTATTCTCGACGGCTGCCTTCCAGAATGGGAGCGGGAAGCATGTCTCGCAACCCTCCCCGTAAAGACGCCTGTCCTTTTTCTTGCAGAAGACGAGACGTTTAGCAACGAGAGGCTAAGCATACAAATCCTTCACAAGCCGCTAACGGGCACGGATATCGTGAGTGCGCTGATGCGGCTAAGTACAAACCCTTAGTGGAACAAACGAATTTTGGCAGGCGTCGCTCTGCGGCATAGTCGGGGCAATCCAAATTGAGGGTCAGCTCACATGCTCGCTATGGCTTCCGCCAGTTATTCCTCCCGTCGCTCGTCTCCGTCACCCGGCCTGCCAATGGGGGTAGTCCGCCCGCGCGCTATCACTTTTCATGCCTCCGGCAGTGAGATTTATGCGCAGGGCGAAAAGTCTGGTTCTCTGTACAGGATCGAGTCCGGGGCCGTGCGCATCTACCGTCTGCTCACGGACGGCCGTAGGCAGGTTGTTGCGTTTCATGTGCAAGGGGAAACATTCGGTTTTGAGGCGTGGGGGTGTCGGAGCTTTTACGCCGAGGCGATCGTGCCAACCGGATTGACGTCGATCGAGGCAGAAGGAAGCGAAATTGATCGCGGCGAATTGATGGCGCTCGCCTTGCGAAGCATGATTCGGGCCCAGGAGCATCTGCTCGTGGTTGGCCGCCAAAGCGCCCTCGAGAAACTTGCGGTATTCCTCGTTGACCTTGATCGTAGACAAGGAGATGTGGGAATTATCGATCTGCCGATGACGCGAACGGATATCGGCGATTATCTCGGGATGACGGTTGAGACGGTATCGCGGAGCATGTCCAGGCTTCGCGAGAAGGGTATTGTTCGCCTGAAGAACGCCCGCTGTATCGAAATACTCAGACGCGACAAACTCCAGGCGATCAGCGAGTAATCCGATCCCCGCCCGAGTGAGGGGGAGTGCGTGCAGAACCTGCCACCACTCGACCTCGGTCTGGCACCCTCCGCATTTCTCTCCTTGGTTTTGTTAGGTGGTGCAGGAGCTGTATGGAGCCCTGGCCGCACACCGCGGACGCGGTTATTCGAGGCGGGGGTCATTGAACCCTGTAAGGTAGGCCGCTGTCATCGGCGCGCGAAACGGCACTGCATGTCCCGCTTGCCGGGGGAAATTTTGCGCGGCTCAGCACACAAACAACCGGTCATCCTGTTGGTCGCAAGGTGGCGACCAACAAGATGAATGGCAACGACGGTGGTCAGATCGTGAGAACGTAGACGATCTCGTAGGTCGCAGGGTCGATGATGATGATCCGTTCGTCAGCAAGAACGATATATTCGTAATCACGGTACTGCGGAACGATCTGGATCACGCGCGCTGGGAGCTTGTGAAGCCTAACGGTTCTTGGAACCGCGGTTCCAACGGAAATGCTGAATGTCGGGCGGACGGGTTCGACCTTGTTTTCGATAATGACATTTCGGATTTCGGTGCGCTGTTCGGTCGTGACATTGACGTTCACTTGCGAACCGGCCTTCTGCTCTTTTGTCGCCGCAGATGGCGACCCTGAGACATCGCCGTTGGCCCCACCAGCAGTGCCTGTCGTTTCGGTCTTGGTTTTGGAAGAACCAGGTATCCGGGCTTGGTCCGGTTACCAGCTCTGCCGAGCGGGATCCGACGAGCAGCAGGAACGCGGCTCTGTGCCTAACGCCTGGTTTGCCCGCGATGAGACGAAATCGCAGATATTCTGCGCTATCCACGTGCCAAAATGAAAAAGGTCCGGAAGGTTCGGAACGGGATCATGATCGACGATCTCTATGGTCTCCTGACTACCGATGCCAATCGCCTCGTGTAGCTTTCCGGCCGCTCTACCCCTTCAGTTGCTACCTCCCTCTTATCCGGCCGTTCGCCTGCGCCACTGTCCAGACCCTTCCATCGTCACTCGTATGCCTGACGCGCCGCCGCCATGCTTGTTGAGCACTAGGCCTCCGATGCTGGAACCAAAACAGTATCAAAAGGTTAATCAGGCGGATCAATCTACGCAGATCCGAGCTAGGGAGAAAACCATGAAAAACACTGTTCTCACCGCCGCCTTCATTTGTGTCTCGGCCCTTACAGCACATGCTCAAGGTGCGCCCGCGGCCAACAGCGACGGAAACACGCCGGCAATTGCGACCCCCGACACGAAAAACCCGACGGCCCCGGTGGAGGGCGCCAACAGTTTTACTGAGGACCAGGCAAAGGATCGGATCGAAAAAGCAGGTTATACGGGGCTGAAGGATCTTAAGAAAGACGACAGGGGCGTTTGGAATGCCACCGGCATGAAGGACGGCAAAACTGTTTCGATCGCTCTCGATTATCAGGGCAATGTTGTTGCCAAGTAACCTCTAGGAGGATGTTATGAGAACTGTTACCGGACTTTTTGACGATTACGCAGACGCAAGTTCCGCCGTCAGTGAACTAGAAGCTCAGGGCGTACCATCCAGCGATATCAGTATCGTTTCCAATAACGGCGATCGGCGGCACGAAGAGTCGAATGCCGCAGAAGGGGCCGGAACTGGCGCGGGGATCGGTGCGGTCGTCGGCGGCGCGGGCGGCCTGCTCACCGGCCTTGGCTTGATGGCCATTCCGGGCGTCGGTCCGGTCGTTGCAGCTGGCTGGCTTGCATCGACTGCAGCGGGCGCGGCAGCCGGTGCGGTTGCAGGTGGGGCCGCTGGCGGGATTATTGGCGCACTGACGAGCTCTGGCGTCCCGGAACGAGATGCCCACTTCTACGCGGAAGGCGTCCGCCGGGGTGGCACCCTCGTCACCGCAAAGGTAGATGACGCCTTGGCGCCGGAGGCTGAAGCCATTCTCAAACGCTCGAATTGGGTCGATCCGACAGAACGTCGCGCCGCGTACGAGAAGCAAGGATGGACGCATTTCGACGAAACGCTGTCGCCTTACGAGGCCGAAAAGATCGAACAGGAACGACTTCGCTATCGCGGCAATGGTATGTGAGAGTTTCAGGAGGGGCGCCACGGTGGTGCCCCTCTATTGCCGCCCGATACCACCTTTGATAAAGATCTCGTATACCAGAAAATTGCCGCGATTAATTTAACGGTCTGCGGCAGAGATGTCATTCCACCCGCTCTAATTAGTATGCAGAATTCGTAAGCGGAACAGCCAGTCGGCTGTAAGTGCCACTTACCCCTTCGTGATATCTCTCGGCATGCAACCTTGTAATTTCGCCCGGATCCCCTTTCGGTACCGTCCGTTCACGCAAGGAATACTGCAAACCAAGTTTTGATAATTACCGTCAATTATAATGTGGCGCGGCTTGTACAGCGTCCGCGCGCCCGCGTCGGAGACACTGACATTTTCCGAAACTTTTCATGATCGTCACCTTGTCTACAATATTTGCGGCCATGCTGATCACAGTGATTGCAGCGCAGACAAATTGGTTCGCAAGTTCGGACAGCGAAGTAACGCTCGCCCCTGGCACAATTAATAAACTCTAACTGCGATCGTGACATTGCGTCGCGCAGGTATACACAGATTCAGGTCGGATTTTTCGTCACTAACGTCCAATTCAGATGCTCGTTTCAATCCTCACCCTGCTTGTCATTTCATGCCGTTCTTCAAATGGGTTCATCATGGCGCGCAAAATGCGGGCACATCCTCAAAATCGCACCAGGCCAGCCGCGGCCTGGAACGACACTAATTTTGCGCTGCCGCTCTCCTGTCGATGATGAAAAATTTCCCCGTGCCTGCATTTAAGATCCCGACAGCCTCCGCTCGTGAACGGAGGGCGCGTAATGAGCAGCTTCTGACACCAGCGAGGAGAACGTGAGCCGTACGGCAACCGGCCTTCTGACCTTTTCATGGGCTTCTGGCACTCGCCCACCGCGTTCGTCGGTGGGGCGCCCGCGACACCATTGGCGCCTGTAGGCGTCTTGACGAAAACCGAACCTTTGGTCTGTCGAAATACCAGAAAATTGAGGTGAGCGCGCAATGCCTTGGCCTGCAATCGAGGGAGACCGTAGAAAGCAGAACACGATGACACGGCTTGCGGTCGATACTCTTATTTAAGCAAGGCGTATTTCATTTGATCAAGCAACAGATGTAAAAACGCGCGCTTAATTAACCCGCCGGCATTAATTGCTGACGTTGATAAAGGTGATAGGCGGGCGGACCTTTGTTCATGCTTTTTCAAGGATTGGGCGCCGGTTTTATTTCTGACCCTCTACTATCTACTATCCAGATCAGCAATATCGCCTGCTCAAAACTCTTCAAGAAACGGGCCGCATATATGGTCATGCAGGATGAGCCTGTCGCGGGAGAGCTTCAAGCTTTTCCGCGACAAGTTTTTGCAACTGCCAGAGATTTCGGTCGAAAATGTTGCGCTCCGCCAGATCAAGAACCGTGCGATGCAGATATTCCGCGCAGGAGCCGGCCGGCCCGCACGCTTGGGCGATCAACGCGGCGGCCTCATTGAGAGGCACCTTGCCGGTCAGCGACGACCGCTTCGGGCTTGCCCAGAACGTTAGTACCTGACGGGCGCCCGCAGGTGTTTTGACCGTGACCCAACGTACCATGTCAGACACCTCAGCATACCGGATTTCGCGCGCCAGAAGGTTCCGGATATCTCGTTTCTTTGTAGCACATGGAAGCTTGAGAACCACGCCGGAACAGCTTCCCCCTGGCTGAAGGGCGAGCATCAGACCCGGCGCGTCCGAGGTGGCACGAAGCCGTTCGATCCTTAGCGAGAACGCACGATGCCAACCGTGGACGACGGCGTTTTCCATGCCCGCCACTTCAAATCCGGGGTTCCACATCAGTGAACCATAGGCGAATATCCAGATTTCCTCTTCACCAGCTTGCTTCTCTACCCGCTGGACAAGTTCGTCGAGTTCTTCGGGCGAGATTGGCGTCCAGTCTGGCTCCGGGCCTTCCTCTTCGACGACCCTGAACGACCTGGCAACGAGTTCCGAGGTCAGATGCAAGGTCGCCGGCACTCGTGTTTTGACGGAAGATGTTCTCGGCATTCGGAAAACCTGTCCTGAGATGTTCGCCGCCGAGTTCACGGGTGGCGTTTGGAGCGGCTGCTGCCTTTATGAGGCGGGCGGGACGTCGACCACCGCGCGGAACGTGATCTCCACGATCTGTTCAGGGAAGGCCAACGCGCTTACTCCGATCAGGTTGCTTGCTACCGGCGGCGTGTCTGTACCGTACATCTCCTTGCGAACCTTGGCTCCGGCTGCGAACGCGCTCGGGATGTCGAGAACAAAAAGTGTCTCTTCCACAACGTCATCGAGTGTGGCGCCGAACTCAGCGAGCAGTTTCCTCGCATTGACGTAAGTCTGACGGATCTGGTCTTCCATCTGGGTGAAGTCGACTGGCCGGCCCCCGGCGTCAAGGGTGGCAGGCGCCACGAGCTTTCCATCGCCATCGTGGCTGAGCTGTCCCGAGATATAGATCGTGTCCTTGATCTGGACAGCCTGCGCGTATCCGAAAGCCTGCTCCCAGGCCACGCCGTGGTTTACGATTTTCCTGACAGATTTGGTGGTCGACATGATTAGTTTCCAATCGTGAAGTAACGCTTTCCGCGCGTATGAATATTTGAATTTGGGAGACGGGGGGTATGGGGGAACGACAAGTTCCCGCGATGTGGTCAGGACCGGATGAAGGCCAGGAGATCGGCGTTCAGCACATCGGCATTGACGGTGAGCATGCCATGCGAGAAGCCGGGATAGGTCTTCAGTGTGCCGTTTTTCAGCAGCTTCACCGATTTCAGGGCGGAGTCGGCGATCGGAACGATCTGGTCGTCTTCACCGTGCAGGACCAGCGTCGGAACGCTGATATTCTTCAGGTCATCGGTCTGGTCGGTTTCCGAGAAGGCCTTGATGCCGTCGTAATGGGCCTTTGCACCACCCATCATGCCCTGACGCCACCAGTTCTGGATCACGCCTTCATGCACGGTCGCGCCGTCGCGGTTGAAGCCATAGAACGGGCCTGCCGGGACATCACGGAAGAACTGCGCACGGTTTGCGGCAAGCGCTGAGCGGAAGCCGTCAAAAACCTCCATCGGGAGACCTTCCGGATTGGCCTTGGTCTTGACCATGATTGGCGGCACGGCGGAAACGAGAACCGCCTTGGCGACACGGCCGGCGGGTTCGCCATGCTTGGCGACATAACGGGCAACTTCGCCGCCGCCGGTGGAATGGCCGATATGCACGGCATTCTTCAGATCGAGTGCTTCAACGACGGCAAAGGCGTCGGCGGCGTAGTGGTCCATGTCGTGACCATCGGCAACCTGGGCGGAACGGCCATGACCACGGCGGTCATGGGCGACAACACGAAAACCCTTGGATACGAAGAACAGCATCTGGGCATCCCAGTCATCGGACGACAGCGGCCAGCCATGGTGGAAAACGATCGGCTGGGCATCCTTCGGGCCCCAGTCCTTGTAGAAAATCTCAGTGCCGTCCCTGGTTGTCACAGTGCTCATGGTCTTGGTTCCTTCGGTGGCGGTAGTGGCGGAATCACTCTTGGCTGCGAAGCCGAAAACGGGAGACATCGCTGTAACGGCAACGGCCGTACCTGCGGTCAGCAACACGTTCCGGCGTGTGAAAGATGTGAAATTCGTGGTCATCTCGCGTCCTGCGATTTCGGTTTGAAAACGTCAGGCGACGCTGTGTTCGTCTGACAGCAGCGATATTGCCGTGAGAGCCGCACATCAACAATTGATTGAATAGTGTCGAGTTTATTTCACAATTTGCAACAATGCGCGCAAACCTGAATGCGCAGTCTCATTCGGATTGAGGAATATGATATCGGGGCTGCGGAATTGGGGAATGCGCTTACCTCTGCCGATGGCCCCGGGAACAGGCAGATGCCAAGTCTCTTCGTCGCCGTTTTACGGGAGCACGATATCCTTTATCAAGCTTGGAGACTCAACAAAAAATGGCCCGTTGCACCACCGCGATCAGAAAATGACTGGAGTTTGCCTGGACCCACGGACAGACAGTACGAAGCGAAAGACAGGTTTTGTCCGCGCACAGAATTGAGAACCTCTTGAATATAGCCGGAGAGGACACCGCGCGATGCAAGCGTGTTGTCACGGCGGCCGACGGGTCAACGACAAGGGAGGAAACGAAGCAACCGTCTGCCGTCATCAGTCTTCAGTGTGCCGGACGGATTGATCCGGGTTAATTCAACCGGGCTGCCGGCCAAGACTCTCATGAATCTGAGAGACTACAGCGGCACCTTCGCCCACGGCGGCGGCGGCACGCTTGGTGGACCCTGCCCTGACGTCACCAATCGCAAACACGTTTTGAAGACTCGTCTCGAGCGGAAGAACGGATGTGCGCACAGAAGAAGCTCTCCCCGTCAGAATGAATCCTTTGTCGTCGACGTCCACACCGGAGCGTAACCATGACGTGTTCGGATCAGCGCCAATGAACAGGAAAAGATGCCGGACCCTGAAGGTTCGCTCACCACTGGATTGACGGTGTCGCATCACGGCCCCGCTCAGACCAGTCGAGCGGTCTCCCTCAAGGCCAACAATCTCGCTGTCGACATGGATTTCGACATTGGACAGCGCCCCGATACGGTCAATAAGATAGCTTGACATCGTATCTTTGAGGGGTCTTCGGACAACAACATGGAGCTGCCGGACCTTGGGAGCAAGGAAGACAATTGCCTGCCCCGCCGAGTTCCCCCCTCCGACGAGTACGACCTCTTCACCTTCGCATAGTTTTGCCTCGATAGGAGACGCCCAATAGGAGACACCCGACCCTTCGAATTCGGCGAGATTTGCCAACTGCGGGCGGCGATAACGCGCCCCGCACGCGATCACCACGGTTCGCGCATCGACGCTCCGTTCGCCATCGAGACCCAGCCGCAATATCGAACCGGTTCCCCATGGTGATTGAACAACCCGCAGGTCAATAACGGGGATGGGCAAAGCAACCTCGACCCCGAATTTTATCGCCTGGTTGAAGGCACGCGCCGCAAGATCTTGCCCGGAAATCCCTGCAGGGAAGCCAAGGTAGTTTTCGATCCGTGCGGACGCTCCCGCCTGGCCGCCTGCGGATCGTTCGTCAATCGCCAGGACACTCAAACCTTCGGAGGCCGCGTAGACGGCGGCCGCCAGGCCGGCCGGGCCGGCGCCGATGATCGCAACGTCATAGACGGCACCGGAAACGATCTCCTGTGCGACGCCCAGACAAACTGCGGCCTCGTTGTCTGTCGGATTCTTCAGAATGGCTCCGCCGGGGCACACCATCAGTGGCAGTTCTTCTCTCAAAATACCCAGTCGATGGACAAGATCGCGGCCTTGTCCGTCGGCGTCAGCGTCAAGCGCGACATACGGATATCCGCTTCGCGCCAGAAAGCCTTGAAGGCGGATAAGGTCAGCACTGCCCGGTTGACCTACCAGTACCGAACCGGCACCGCCCTGATCTACCAGGGCGACGCGCCGCAATATAAACGCGCGCATCACGATCTCTCCGATGTCGGCGGTGCCGATGATCAGAGCTCTAAGATGCGGGGCGTCGAATGAAACGGCCATGCACCCCTCCGTACCGGCACGCCCACTCGCCAGGGATGGCCTGCCCGACAGCTGGCTGACCTCTCCGGAAAATTGACCCGTCGTATGTCGGGTCACGGGAACGCTGGATGATAGGCCGTCCTGGCGCAAAACCTCAATCGATCCTTCGAGCACCAGCCAGGCGGGTGCGTGCCTCTCGCCGACATTGAAAATCATCTCACCGGGCAGAAAGTACCGCGGTTCGTCATCAGCGAAACGTCTTGCCGTCGCAATCTGTTGCGGATCGAGTGCCGGAAACATCTGGTGTTCACGTGAGCCTGCGGCGGTCATACCTTTTCCAATCTCAGTAGTAGCGGGGAATCGGGCCGCGTTGGGGCGTCTGGTCGGGCAGGTCCACGAATACCTCGTCGATATAGCACCAGCCCCAACCTTCAGGAGGATCGTAACCTTCTATGATGGGATGGCCGGTCTCGTGAAAGTGCAAGGTCGCATGCTTGCCGACCGATTGATCACAGCAGCCGACGTGGCCGCATTGACGGCAGATCCGCAAGTGGAACCACTCCATGTTCTCCTTGAGGCACTCCTCGCAACCGAGCGTCCTCGGAGTGACCGACCGGAGTGTGGATTTGTGGTTGCATCCGCTCATGACCGCGCTCCATCATCATACCAATGAGAGTATCCCAGTTGTTGAGAACTCATTTACCATTCCTCAGCGCCCAGTGACGCCCGTCCACGCCGTGCGATGGGGATCCGGGTTCATGTGCAAGGCTCCTTGATGCAATCGATCGCTCATTGGTCCCGCCGATGTCGCTCATCGATGACGAGGTTATGCCCTCCTAAGCGGGAGTGCGATACCAGACTATGGTGTAGGTCGTTGATGGTCTGATCAGCGTACCGGAGCGAAAGGCGGGTGCCACCGGCATCCGGCCAAGTCGCCACCCAGATGGCAACGAGTTGCTGCTTCTAAGCCGAACTCGCATGTCTCCGCTCAGATCAACCGCGCAATGTTGCTGGAGAAGTTTACGACGGTCCGCCTCGGCGGATCGCGCTGGTTATAAGTTCTTGCCAAACACTTATAACTGACACGTCCGCGTCGTTATAAGCTTTTGGCACCTACGATCGGGGAAGCACGCGCTGCGCAGCGTAACCATCTCCCGGCTGCCCTGTCGTACATACACCAGGACTACATCACTCTAACCTCCGGGCTAATTACCAGACCGTGGCAGGCGCAATAGTCTCCGAGGTGCAGGAGCGGCCAAACCAATTTGACAGTCGCTCCTTTTAATATCGAAGAGGAGTGTTCGCTTGAAACTATACTACTATCCCGGTGCATGCAGCCTTTCAGACCATATAGCTCTCCGAGAAGCGGGTGCCGATTTCCAGATCGAGCGCGTTGATCTTCAAACCAAAATGACGTCTTCTGGTGAAGACTTCAGGCAGATCAACGCGAAAGGGTACGTACCAGCTCTGGTCTTGGACAGCGGAGATGTTATCAGCGAGAATGTCGCAATTCTCGACTGGGTCGCCGCAATGTATCCAAGCCTGGGCGTTGGCGGACCACTTGGAAGAACACGGCTGCTCGAGACCCTCGCTTTCATCTCATCGGAGTTGCATCAGGGCTTCGAATCCCTCTGGTCTCATCGAGGTGCCGAGGAGGTTGCGCGTGCCGAGGCATCGTTGCGACCAAGATTCGGTTTCCTGTCGCGCAACTTCAAAGGCGAGTTTCTTTTTGGAGACAATCCCACTGTCGCGGACTTCTATCTGTTTGTGATGCTGTTGTGGGCAGAACGTTATTCGCTCGATGTGGAGACGCATCTCGTTGAGTATCGGGAAATGCTAAAGGGGCGTCCCAGCATTGGTGCAGCTATGGCTGCAGAGGGCCTCAACTGACAAACTGCTGGCGCTAAACCATCAGCGCCAGTTAGTGCCCGGGCCAAATCCGCAGTGCCGCCGGACCAGGGACGTTTCTGCCGGACCCGAACCCGGCGTGTTTCCGCCTTCAGACCTGATGGTGCCGTCTGACGTCGACCTGTGGTTCAGCGGCAGGAACGGGCAGCCGCGCACAGAGAGTGCCGTGGGGTTCGCGGTTTTCAATGTCCTCAATAGCTGTCGGTGACGGCCCGGCATGTCTCTGGCGGGGAAGGCCCGTGACAAACCAGGTCATCCGCCGCGAGAGGTTGTGATACGGCGGTTTGGCGGATGAAAGCCTTGAGTGCGCGAGCGCCATAACTCGCAACGCAGGTCGACGGGCCGCGTCGCATTATACGGATCTGCAATTTGCGTGGGCACCAATGACCGATCGACTCCCGCCGGCTGTCTAATAAGAGACGTCAGAAGCACACAGTAAGCACAGTTTTTCTCCTTGAAAAATGTCGGACAGCATCGCCAAGCTTGAAGCCGAGTAGCGCTTTGGTGGTAGGCAACGATACCCGTGTCGAGCTCACACGCTCCTTGGGGAAGACTAAAATGACGGTAGCTTGCAACGTCCTGAACGCGACGCAAGCCTTTCATTTATCGTCCTCTTACCGGAGCAAACAATGCATTCCAAACTCAACAAGAACCTTAGGACCGCGCGAGACGAGATAGTCCCGTCCCGGTATGTTGTTAACGTTGGCGACATCGAAGTGATCATCATAAGCGATGGAATCCTGACGCCTCCTGCAGAGTCCATGGCCACGAACGCGGATCCAAAAACCCGCAATGCCTGGCTTGATGAACGGTTTCTCGATCACGACGCTTTCGACTGGGCCTTGAACGCCGTTGTCGTCCGTAGCGGCGATCAGACAATACTTATCGATAGCGGTTTAGGCGAAGAGTACCCCAGCTTTCCTCGGGCAGGCCAGTTTGTTGCGCGACTTGAAGCGGCGGGCGTCGATCTGGCATCGGTAACCGATGTGGTGCTGACGCACATGCACTTCGATCACGTTGGAGGCCTTCTCGTACAAGGCGTGAGGGATCGCCTTGCACGAGACGTTCGCGTTCATCTGTCCGCGGCGGAAGCCGCGTTTTGGACGAACCCTGACTTTTCGCGCACTGCGATGCCACCGGATCTTGCGGAGCTTGCACGCAGTGCCTCAAGAGAATTTCTCTCGGTCTACGCAGATAACCTGATGACCTTCGAACACGAGACAATGATCGCGCCTGGTGTCGTGGCCACGAAGACCGGCGGCCACACTCCGGGCCACAGCGTGGTGCGTATCTCTTCGAATGGCGAAAAACTGATGTTTGGAGGGGATGCATTGTTCCCTGTCTCCTTTGACCATCCTGAATGGCATAATGGATTTGAGCATGACCCCGAGGAGGCTACAAATGTCCGCCTTCGGCTTATGGCGGAACTGGCCGGAACGGGGTCGTGGCTTGTGTCGACACACTTGCCATTTCCATCCCTGGGACGGGTCGCACCTTCTGAAAAGCTGTATCGTTGGGTGCCGGCACCCTGGGACTACTGATCAACAGCAGTCATAACGATTCCCTGCCGTCCTGCCGCATCGCAGGGCGGCGTTTTTTTTGAATGCACGGCCGACCGCTTGTGAGCGCGCGCCTGCTTTCACACCCCGCGGGATATCTACAAGAAGCAAGTCAAGAGCCATGGGCCCGCTAAGGCGTGGCCGGTGAGTTCTGATTGCAGCTCTTGCTGTAGTGCACATGCAACCTGGATGAATGCCTATACGTTTAGCCGAACGTCAGGTAGGAAACCTGCCCTCTTCCTTTGCCTGGAGATTGTCATTCATACCGCGCCACGCGGCACCCCGCCTTGACTGATGATGAAGGTCCACCAATTCGTCAAAAGCCGAGTCGTCAACCGGTCCCTACCCGAATCTTGGGCAATTTTGCCAAGTTCCCTTACAGCCGTGGAACGAAACCTGGGCAGCGGGGCGGTAGGCGATCGGATGCTGGAATGTTTTCGCTGCAAATTCCGCAATCAAGCAACACACACAGCAATCCGGCAAGGTCGCGTCCTTCTTGTCTCGCCTAAAAATGTCTCCGTAAACAGCCTCACAAAAGGAGATGGCCATGCCTGACACCCTTCGCACCACTCGAACACCCTACCACGACACTCTTGTTGCACCTCCGGTACCTTTTCGGCGCAACTTGCTGCTGCTGGGCCTGTCCGCGCCGCTGGTTGCAACCGCGCCGGCCCGGGCAATTGCAAAGACAGTTGACGTCGCAGCCGCCGCAATCGAGGGCAGCAATCGTCAAATGAATTATGTGACCACCGCCGACGGCGTCGACATTTTTTATAAGGACTGGGGTCCCAGGGACGCCCAGCCGTTGGTCTTCCACCACGGGTGGCCGCTTTGCGCTGACGATTGGGATACGCAGATGCTGTTCTTCCTCGGCAAAGGATATCGTGTGATTGCACATGACCGGCGTGGCCACGGACGATCGAGCCAAACCGGTACCGGCCACGACATGGACCATTACGCTGCTGACGTCGCCGCGCTCGCAATGCATCTCGATCTTCGCAACGCGATCCACATCGGTCACTCCACTGGCGGCGGCGAAGCCGCCCATTACGTCGCCAGACATGGGCAGCCTCAGGGTCGGGTGGCGAAGTTGGCTCTCATCGGTGCTGTACCGCCGATAATGGTCAAGACGAGCAATAACCCCGGAGGCCTTCCGATAGAGGCTTTTGACGACCTTCGTGCCCAGCTTGCCGCCAATCGGTCCCAGTTCTACTTTGATCTGTCGAGTGGCCCGTTTTATGGATTCAACAGAGACGGCGTTAAACCCGTTGATGCTATCATCCAAAACTGGTGGCGGCAGGGGATGATGGGCGCCGCGAATGCGCACTACCTCGGCATCAAGGCATTTTCGGAAACCGACTTCACGCAGGATCTGAAAACAATCACTGTCCCGACAATTGTTATGCATGGAGGGGACGACCAGATCGTTCCTCTCGCCAATTCCGCTCCGCTGTCCGCGAAATTGCTGAAGCGCTCTACCCTGAGGGTTTACGAAGGTCTCCCCCACGGCATGTGCACAACGCACTCGCAACTGATTAACACGGACCTCCTCGCTTTTGTCAAAAGCTGAACTGTCGGGAGGCGGTGCGCGATCTGACACCGCCTCCCCGCGCCAGACAGTCATCTCACAGGGATATCACTGTTCATATAGCAAACGCCAATTCTGACACCATCGGACATGGGACACTCGTGCAATGGGGGAAGCTCTCTTCGTATCCGGATAGCCTCGCTCCACGATCGCCGAGATGAACCTAGGCTGTTGGATGATACCTCATCGGCGCGCTGTCCCGTATCGTTCTTTCTCGTTCTCGACATGGAGCCGATAGAAGGACGCGCACGTGGTTCGCCTAAGGACAAATTTCCGTCAATCAGAAACAGGTAAGGCGACGAGCAGCTACGCCGGCCAATCTGCGTCGGGCGTTCCAGCGGACATGGAAATGGAGCGAGTGCTGCGAACCCCGCCGATTGAATCCCTCAATATTCACGACCCTTTCGAGACCCGTTTAGCCCGCTGGAAACATCAAGCGTTTCACGATGTCGTAAAGCCGATGTCCGACCATGTCGTAATGACCTATCTCGGCGCGATGCAACGCCTCGAACGCGTCTCCGGGAGAGACCACCGCTCCGCCATGGGGCGTAGAGGCACCATCACCGTCATACCCGCTGGCTCCAGTTCCCGTTGGAACATCCATGGTCCGATGGATATCGTCCAGCTCTATATGGCACCCCAACTGCTCGATCACATCGCGCAGGAATGTCCGGGATCTACTCGCACGCTGATCGAGATCACGGCCCGGCCCGACGCGTTCCTGGCGGCGCTCCTGGAAAGATCGCTTGGATCGCCGGACAATCCCTCCTTCCTGGAGGCGCTTTATCGCCAGCAGATCACGTCACTGATCGCGGTTCATCTTCTAAAGGGTCCCGATCATGCAGCCGAAGATCCGGGGAGAGCCTCGGGGGGCCTTGCTCCGCACGTGTTGCGAACAGTCCTGGAACGGCTGTCATCGGACGACGAACTGGACTTCTCACTCGGGGCGCTCGCCGCCGAAGCGAACCTGTCGCGGTTCCATTTTTGCCGGGCATTCAAGAAAAGTACGGGGGTGAGCCCGCATGAGTGGCTGCGGGAGAGGCGGCTGGAGCAAGCGATGGGAATGCTTCGGGACCCGCGCGTGCTGATAACAGACGTTGCGGGACAACTGGGCTATGCGACGCTGACCGCATTCAGCGTCGCATTTAAACGTCACACGGGACTAACGCCGAGCGAATGGCGAAATGAAGTTCTTTGAGCCAGTCCGGCTCATACGAGCGTCATGCCTCCGTCAACGTGAAGTTCGATGCCGTTGACAAAGCTCCCCGCGTCCGAGGCAAGAAAAAGGGCCGCACGCGCAAGTTCTTCCGGTCGCCCCATGCGACCGGCAGGAATAAGAGACGCCATCTGCTCCTCGAACGCTGGGAGCAGGGTTTCGGGAACGCCCAACTTTTCCAGGATTGCTGTCTCAACGGGCCCAGGGCTCAGGATATTGACCCGGATCCTCCTCGGTTTCAGCTCGATCGCCCAGTTCCGCGCAAAGGCTGCGACAGCCGCCTTGGAGCCGGCATAGACCGTGTGTTCGGGCAGCACCTTGGTCGCGGCAAGGGAGCTGGTCACGATGATGCTTCCACCATCCCGTATCAATGGCAACATGGCCTGTACTCCGAAAAACACCCCTCGCGTGTTGATGGCAAAATGCCGATCATAGTCCTCCGGCGTCACGTCGGCTGACGTCGTCAGATTAATGATACCGGCGTTGGCCATGTAGACATCCAACCGGCCAAATTTTCCGGCGACGAAGTCGGCAAGTCTCCTGTGATGGTCGAGATCAGCACTGTCGCCGACGAAACCCGCCGCACCGTGGCCGATTTCATCAACTGCCTGTTTTACCACGTCCGCTCGCCGTCCCGTGATAATCACCTCGGCGCCTTCCTCTGCGAAGAGTTGAGCGGTCGCCCTGCCGATCCCGCTATTACCGCCGGTTATTACAACGACTTTGCCACTCAGATGCTGCATGTCTCTGTTTCCCATTAAGATAGAAGTGAGTTCACCGGCGGCGAAAGGCGCGCGCCGGGATGGCGGCAGCGGGAGCAACTTTCCGCTTCCGCGGCCCGCCGGTCGGTCAATGACACCGATCGGTGGCTGAACGACTGGTCAAACAGCAAAGGCCGCACGCGACGGCGCCAGGTCGATCGCGTGCGGCCCCCTCATTCCGGTTTGTTTGGTCAGTAATCCCAGAAAACCGGGACCCAGCGGAACGCGTCGCCGTCTGTCGCCACTCGCCCGACCGAAGGAAATGGAAGATGCGTGGCGACCAGCTGCTCGCCACTGTCGGCCAACTCCCTCAGGAGTTTGAGCCGAACGCGCGCAGCCTCCTCCGGATCGTGCTCGAAACCGTTGTACCAGTCGGGATGATCAAAGCCGACGGCGAAAATCGCGTCACCCGCAAAGGTCAACCGGTCACTTCCCGACGAAACACGCACCACACTGTGTCCCGGCGTGTGTCCGCCCGTGCGGTGAACTACGACACCCGGCGCGACCTCATATTCGTCGACGAAAGTCTGGATGAATTCCCGATACTCCGAGGCGAACTTCTTCGCTGTCGCACGGAGCGCGTCAGGGAAACCCTGGGGCATGTTCACGTGCGTGAAATCGGGATTTTCCCAGAAGCTTAGTTCAGCAGCAGCGAGATGGATGCGCAGGTCCGGCCGGAGCCTTTCTTTAACACCTTCGACGAGAAGGCCGCCGACATGATCCATATGCATATGCGTGATAACGACGTCGGTGACGGATCGAAGGTCCACTCCCGCCGCTTCGAGCCGTCTGATCACCTGTCCTGCTCTTGGCAGGTTGAGATCGGGGTCGAGCCCAAGACCTGCATCGATCAGTATTGTTTGCTCACCGCGACGAACAAGGACGACGTTCAGCGACCAGTCGAAAGCGTCTGGTGGCAGAAACATCTCGTCCAGCCATGCGGCGCGCTCGGAAGCGTCGGCATTGTGACCGAGCATCTTCGTCGGAAGCGGAAGAACGCCATCGCTGATGACCAGGACTTCAATATCACCGATTTGAACGGCATAGCGCGACGGAACCAGTTCCTCTGTTCCAACTTTCGCGCGTAAAGCGGTACTTGCGTTCATGCTTGTCTCCTGTTTGGTTCGAATAAGCGGAATTTTGCGGCAGTCAGCGGTTGTGGCCGGAACCCCTGTTTCGGAACAGGAAACGTATGGACACGAGACTGCGCGCCCAGTTTATGCGGCTGTCCGGGGGCGGTCGACTGGACGGTCTATGAGGTCAGGCTAGACTTTTGCATATTGCACCTGCGCGATCCGCGTAGGACACCGCACTTAATTGCAGGCCATGCCATCTATGAACGGATCGAACTGCGGTCCCGTTTCGTAAGAGCTTGCCGGATTGCCTCCAGCAACGCATTTCCGTCGAACGGCTTTCGCAGAACAGGCCTCTCGGGCCCGAATGATTTCCGATAGAGTTTCTCGTGTCGCCCGCTTATCAGGAATACCGGTATATGAGGGTAGTGATCCTCCACACAGGCCTGCAACTCGAAACCGTCCATATCTTGCAGCCCAATGTCGGTTATCAGGACGTCTATGTCTGCCATTCCTTCCGCCATAAGCGCTGCGCCCGACGAAAAGGTTCTTGGGATGAACTCGGCGGATTCGAGCAGTTCCTGAAGGGATTCCAGCACCTGGGGATCATCGTCGACGACTGCAATCACTGCCGCGCCTGGGTTCATTCTCTCCTCCATAGACCGCGGCACTCCCGTATTCGCTATCTTTCGATCTTTTAGCCAACGTCCCTTGCCCGGATAACGTTCGCTTGCACGCCTTACCGCCACGACTAACCGAGGTCGATCTGTGCAGCAGGCAAGCTGAAAATGAAGTTCGCGCCGTGCGGTTCATTTCTTTCAGCCCATAGCTGGCCGCCATGCGCTTCCACAATCGAGCGGGATATTGAAAGGCCCATACCCATTCCATGATCTTTTGTTGTGAAAAAGGGTTCGAAGATTTTGGCCGGAAACTGAACGCCCCGGCCCCGATCGATGACGGAAACCCGTACCTCGTCACCCGTTCCGTATACCTTGACCGTCACAGTTTTCCTCGTCGAGACGGGTGCCATTGCGTCCATCGCGTTGCGGACGAGGTTCATGACGACCTGCTGTATCTGGACGCGGTCAAAGGGCTTGAGCATCAAACCGATCTCGAGATCAAGCTCGATGCGAATACCCCGTCGTGCGGCTTCGAACGAAACAAGATCGCGCATCTCGAACACAATTTCGTCGAGGGAGGTACAGTCTCGCGTGTTTCTGTCCTGCTTAAACAGGGCACGAATACGGCTGACGACGTCGGCGGCCGCGTTAGCGCTGTGAATAATGCGATCAACCGCTTTTTTTGCCCGGTCGATGTTCGGAGGGTTCATCGTCATCCAGCGCTGGCACGCATTTGAGTAATTCATTACGGCCGCAAGTGGCTGGTTGACCTCATGTGCTATGGATGCAGAGAGTTCAGCGAGACTGGCCGCCTGGCTGGCGCGCGCCAGACTGTCCTGCGCCATGCGAAGGTTTTCCTGGGCGCGAACCTCTCCGTCGATATCGAGACAGATGACATTCCACTGCACAATTTCTCCCGTCTCGGTCCGCATCGGAGCGGCGCGGGTTTCGACCCAGCGATACTCACCATCGTGGCGGCGCAACCGATGCCGACGGGCATAGGGCTCGCCTGTCGACAGACATTGGTGATACTGTTGTTTAACCCCTGCCACATCGTCCGGATGCACACCTGCGTCAAGCGTTCCGTCCAGACGGGATTTTCCGCTGCCATCCAGCGCATCCAGATTATATCCCAGGAACTCCCTGAGTTGCTGGCTGCGGTAGAGCGGCTCTCCATCGGGGGCCGCGCAGTCAATCATCGCCGGTAACGTTTCCACCAATTGCCACAAGAAGCGTTCACGCTCGCGCAGCGCCTCCTGGGCCTTCATCTCCTCTTCAATGTCGATCGACGCGATATACCATTGAAGGACGTTCCCCTCTTTGTCCTTCAGCGGCTGTGCGCGAGCTTCGATCCAGCGGTAGGATCCATCCCTGAGAATCCTGCGAAATCGATTTGTGAAGGGCTCGCCCGTTGCAAACCCATGCTTGGCCCTGTCAAACATCACGGGGAAGTCCTCGGGATGGACGACCTCCAGAGCAAGGGCGTCAAAGTCCTTAACGTGAGAAGATGGCGTCCCCGCCTGGTTCAGGTATCTCTGGCTGGCATAGGTCATTTGTCCGGTCGGGGAGAAGCTCAATACGTTGAATGGCACCGCTTCGAGCATTTGCTCCAGCTGCTGTTTGCTTTGATGGAGAGCCGCCTCTGACCGGACCTGATCTTCGATATCCTGCGAAAGCCCATACCACTGGATAATCTCGCCGTCATCGTCGCGTAGGGGTTCGGCTCGCCCCAGGACCCAACGGTAATCGCCGTCGGCCCCGCGCAGACGGTACTTCAGTGAGAACGGTTCGCCCGTTTCGATCGAGTGCTGTAACGCACCCGCAAACGAGTCCTTGTCGTCTTGATGAACCAGAGCGTCGATAAAGGCCGCCAGGCCTTTTTTCTCTGCGGTATCGTAATCACCAACCTGCACGCCAAGGAAATCGACAACTCTTTTGCTGAAGAATACGGGGTCACCTCGCGCACTGAGCCGCCACAGGTAACTCGGCACCAGATCAACCAGCCGTGAAAAATCCCGCTCCCGCCTCCTTAGTGCATCCAGACTTTCCTCGAGTGTACGCGAAGCGCGTTTTTGCTGCATTGAAACGACTGCAACCACGACGGTCGAAAAAGAAGAAACTGCCAGAAACAGCTGCAAGACAAACTGTCGATGCTCTTCTGCAAAATGACTGGCAGAGGCCGGATCGGCTGCCGGCGCCGCAGACAGGGCAGCGAGTGCAACAAGTGCAGCAATGGCCATCGCCGCACCTTGCAACGCAAATCGTAGTGCTGCCCAGAGTAACAACGGCACAATGATGAAGGCGAATGGCAGATAACTCTTCACGAGAAATGCTGTCAGGCCGAACAGGACCAGACCAAGCGCGCCCGCCTCACCAAAACGTCGGGTCGAGATGACGCCGTCCGCCTGCCAGCTCTGGAATACCGCTATCACGAGCGGCGCGGCCGTAAGCACACCTGTCGCATTGCCGAGCCACCGGAACGCCCACGCGGTAGCGAAGGATTGCGGCGGGATGCCAAGCCGGGCAAGGGCGAAACTCCCGGCCGTTGCACTGATAACCGGCGCCAATCCTGCCCCGAGGAAGAGCAGGGCCAGGACGCCTTTCAACGTGTCAAACCGTGGGGCAGGTCCGAGAACGCGCTTGACAACCAGTGCTCCGGCCACCGCCGTCAGCGCATTGCCGACATATATCAGCAGGGCTGCGGAGGACGGGCTGCGAAACCAAACAATGTTCGCTGTCAGTTCAGCGCCCAATCCGGTTGCGATCCACCATGACCACGTGGACCTCTGGGTAAAGAGAAGGGTTACAATAAAGAGGCCTCCCGGCGGCCAGACTGATATTCCCATGCCCTCGACGGTTGCAAGCAGGTGGGCTAACCCACAGCCGGCGAGATAGGAAAGAAAGAAAAATCCAAGATAACGCGCGTCGGGCGGTCGAACCGGAACATATTGCAACCGGTCGCTCAGTCCGCGAAGGCCCGATGCATCAAATATGTGCCTACCGATATTCAAGACCAACGCTCCGTTTCGCCCGAACATCTCCGTCCGAACCCAGGACCGGACGTGCGTTCAACACCTGCCGCCCAATAATAACTGGAAAAATCCGGCGGCGAACCTCATCTGAAGGCTAGGTTTTATCAGTTAGTGAAGATTGTCCGGATCGACCTTAGGAGTGCGTGCGAGGTATGGTCGTTTCTAACATTGGGATTAATTGCATGACGGGCGTTCCCTTCATGCATCGACAGCTTTATCGAAAGCTCCCTGGCAAGTTCGGGCTGGTTCCTGAGCAGGTTTGAGAGAGGTTCGTGACCGATCTCCCAGATTTTCACGGCGGACACCGCCTTCAGAGAACTGTTCCTCCAAAATTGAGACGAAAAATCCGCCCCGCCGTAGATATCACCGGGTGAGAGGCGCCTTTGCTCAAATCCATCCTGCATCACTGCGGCAACGCCGGAGTCGATGACGATGAGAGACGCGACTTGAGAGTCGTCCGGTGCTATTGTGTCGCCCTCCGGGTAGGCCCGCAATGTGGCTGCATCGGCAAGTTGCTCCTTCGAAGCCTCATCCAGGTTTCCAAAAATGCTGTTCTGGCGCAGGATTTCAACCAGCCTTCTTTCGCGAGAATGCGCGGAATCCGGCGTTGTGGACTGCTCCGCGAGAAGAAATGACGATGCCGACGGAGCAAATTGCAGGTTGGCGGCTTTGCAGTGGCGGTGAAGCAAGTCAATAATTTCGTTTCTCGCCCCTATCATATGCATGGGGTCCTTTACCCTTGCATAAAGATCGGCATCGATCGCGTTGGCATCGATCCCTTTGAGAGCAACCACGGGGCCGGGATTCCTGATGATCAGGTTGCAGCCTTCAAGGGCGGTCGTGATAACCTCTTCAATTGCCGACGGTGTCCTCGTTGGCTTCAATCTGATGGTCAGCTGCAGCAAGTGCGTTTCTTCCGGTCGGCTGACATTGGTGAGTCCCAACTTGGCCAATGCGCTGTTGGGTAGGACTACGACGTTGTTGGCTATCGTCAGTATCTGCGTCGAGCGCCACGTGCTGGCGACCACACGCCCCTCCACGCCATCATTGAGGCGTATCCAGTCTCCAAGCGTGAAGGTCCGGCCAAGCGTCAGGGCGATACCGGAGAAGACATCACCCAGCGTGTTTTGGAGGGCCAGGCCCAGCGCTATTGCGATCACGCCCGAGGTTGCAATCAAAGTCCCGACCGGCAGCCGGAAAACGAATGCAAGAGCCGAGAGCGCGACGCACAAGTACACGCCACCGACCACAATGTCCTGAAGGAGGCGCGCTTCTCGCGGTCTGCCTTCGAGGACAAGATAGATACGCACAAAGCCGATTACAGCCCAGGCGAGATGCAACCACCATAACATCTGCCCAAGGATCACGACGAGCGTTCGGTCGTCATCTGCGGGCGCGCCGCTTGACTGGCCAAGCGGCACTTGTCCAAAGACGATGACGGCCGTCATGGCGAGGAAGAAAGCAATCTGGACGATAAGCCGGAGATTGGATCTTACCGGACCGATGAGCTTCCAAACGATCATTCCCGTTATTCCGAGAAAGACCAGCCAGGCAATCGGATCGGTCGCCAGATTGGCAGAGAAATCTTGCATCATGTAGATGTCCTCAGACAGGAACTGACTGTTGCTTTGACTGCTTGTATGCCCATTGAGAGCTGTCAGTAGCCAAACCCCGCGATGTAGTTCTCCATCATGTGTTCCTGCAGTTGCTCCTGTTCGTAGAGCACCTTCAGGGCATCCCGTATATCAAGAACGCCGAGCGGTTTTGCCTGATCTCCAAGAACGGGCATGTTCTGGAGGCGGTTATCGACCATCACCTGCCACGCTGTCTGCAAATCATCCGTCGGGCGACAACCAACGATCTTCGGGCTCATCAACTCCTCCACCGAACCCGGTCCGGAGCGATGGGCGATATGTCGAATAAGATCGGACTTGCTGAGGACGCCTCTTGCCACGCCGTCATCAGAGCAGACGACCGCGAGCCCAACGCCAGGTTTTGAGAGTGTCGCCGCCGCGTGCGCCACCGTATCCGTCACATTGACAATCATCAAACGAGCGGAGACCATGGGGTAAAGCTTTTCGATGCGCATCGCGTTCTCCTGCCATCAGGGGTCATTTGTCGGGACCTGCCCTTTATTGCGGCATACGAACCGGAGTGGCGCTGCGGCGGCGCCACTCCGGTATACTGGCCGTGACCTGATGGATCATGGCCAATGGTGCCCCTCTACAGCTGTTCAGGCAGGCCCCGCCGAACAGCCGTTGACGAAATGCCAGCGGCCTTATTTCTCGTAATTTGTCAGATTGGTTTCTGACGTGTCGACCACGAACACGGCAAGCAGACGCGCGCGCTCGGTTTTACTTGCGTTTTCGCTCACCGCGTGATGATCCCCGGGGTATTCGGAAAAGTTTTCGCCAGCACGGTAGACAGTGACCGGACCGCCGTTGACCTGGCTGGTTATGGCGCCTTCCAGGACGGTCGCGTAAATAAATGCCGAGGCCGGATGCGTGTGTGCAGGAGAGTGGCCGCCCGGTGCATATTCAACCAGGACGCCCCGCAGGCTTTTTCCAGGAACGTTCGGAAGTGGTTGATCGTACACGATCTTCACGTTCTCGCCTTCGGCTTCATGTGCCGCGACGGATGTGACGAGCGACATGGCGCAGGCGGCCACGCAAAAGAGTAATTTCATCATCATAATTCTCCTTGTCGAAGAGGTCCGCCTAGCCAATTCGACGCCAGACAGCACCGGGTTGAGTGAGAGCCGCTTATTTCTGCTGCGCCGAATAGGCCTTCAGCCATTCCTCAAAGCCGATAGCGCCCAGATGTGCGCCTGCGTCAGGAACCAGCGTCCGGTCATCGATGCTGACTTCGAAGTAGCGTGCTTTCGGATCGGGCATGACGGTGCGCGGATCGTTTGTTGCCTTCAGGAACCGACTGATGAACTCGTTCATGGGAGCTCGGTCCGGACCGGCGATTTCAGTCGTTCCATTCAAAGGCTCGCCAACCGCAACTTTCGCCACGGCGTCGGCAACATTATCGGCCGCGATGGGCTGGAATGCTCCCGTCGGTGAGCGGACGATCGAGCCTTCAGTTGCCGATTGCGCGATCGCACCGACAAACTCGAAGAACTGGGTGGCATGGACAATCGTGTAAGGGATGCCGGACTTGCGGATGTGTTCTTCCTGCGTCAACTTTGCGCGAAAGTAGCCCATGGCCTGCATCCTGTCCGTGCCAACGACCGACAGCGCAACATGATGGCGCACTCCGGCGTTCTTTTCGGCCGCGAAGAGATTGCGCCCTGCCGCTTCGAAAAAGTCCATGGCCGCCTTTTCCTCGAATGAAGGAGAGTTCGCCAGATCGATGACGACCTCTGCCCCCGCGAGAGCATCATCCAGCCCCTCGCCTGTAACGGTGTTCACACCGGAATTTGGCGAGGCAGCAAGAACGTCGTGCCCCAGCATTTTCAGCCTTGCGACCGTTTTTGAGCCTATCAACCCGGTACCCCCGATGACGACGATTTTCATGTCACTTCTCCTTGTTTCAGTCGATTGATGCGGTGTTCATTTGGCGGCACGGGCGGCCAGGTCAGCTGCGCTCTCGCGCGCAGCTTCCTCGATGATGGTGGCGACCTCTCTTGGCTTAGAGACGATCAGGGCGTGAGATGCGCCTTTGAGAATGACCGTTTTGCGCGCCTGAGCGCGTTTCGCCATGAAACTCATGACGGCCGGTGGAATGCAGAGATCGCGCGAACCGAAAATTGAGTAGGAAGGCAACACCTTCCAGGATGGTCTTTTCGTCAGTTCTGCAAAGGCGGCTTTCGAAATGGGCCGCTGCGTGAACGCCATCTGACTGGCGGTTTTTTCCGGAACGTCCGCCGCGAATTGCTCGCGGAACATATCTGGCTGAATGTAGAGGTCCTGACCTCCGTTCTGCAGCTCCACCGTGTTCAGCGTTTTCGCTAGCGTACTGCCGGGGAATTTCGAAGACAGGCTGGTGCTCGACTCGCCAGTATCTGGTGCGAAAGCCGCAACATAAACGAGAGCCTTGACGTTGGGACTGTCGTTTGCGGCCTCGGTGATCACCGGACCTCCATAGGAGTGGCCGACAAGCACTACGGGTCCCGGCACCGAGTGGAGATAACTGGCGACTGCCGCACCGTCATTGGCCACGCCTCGCAGGGGATTGGCAACGGCGACAGCCTCGTATCCGTCTCTTCTCAGTTTGTCGATTACCCGGTTCCAGCTCGCCGATTCTGCAAAGGCGCCGTGGACGAGGACGATCGTCGGCTTTTGGGAAGGTGACATAGCTAAGCCGGCAGCGTGAGGTGAGACGCCGACCACGGTCGCAATAACCAGAATTTTGACTGTGCCTCGCACAAGAGTTCTCCGTCAGGCGTTTCCGTTGACATGAGATTGCGCGATTGCCGCCCTCGGGAATATCGAGCCTAGGACGAGGTCACATAGACCAAAGGCGAGGTTTGGTCCGCCGAAAGACTGGAGGTGTAGCAACCGAACAAGGCAACCACCCGCCTATCATGCAGGCGTGTCCGCTTGGCAGGAAATGTTCACGGGTATTGGCTGTGTCGATCCCCGGCCTCGAAGCAGGAGCGAACCGCATGATTGGTTTGAATCTGTCGTCTGCCGCGCCCTTCAATCGGACACGGCCTGCAAACCCAATCAGGACGATAGCGACACCGGTGTGGCATCTCGCAGCGACGCTGGCAACGCATCCCAGACGCGGATCAGTTCTCCGACAGAGATCGTCTGCATCTTCCGCATAACGTTGCTGCGGTGCAGCTTGACCGTCGCCTCGCTGATACCGAGGTCGAAGGCAATTTGCTTGTTGAGGCGACCAAGTGCCACTTCGTGGAGAATCTGCCTCTCGCGCGGCGTTAGCGTTGCGAAACGGGACGCATGTTCATGGGTATACTCGGCACGCTTCCGCTGCTCGACATCCCGCTTTATTCCTTCGATGACGGCATCAAGGAGGGTCTGATCCCGCACCGGTTTGGTCAGGAAGTCGACTGCCCCCGCTTTCATCGCCTGCACTGACATCGGAATGTCACCGTACCCGGTGAGAAAGACAATCGGTTTGGTTCGTCGTTGCTCGCAAAGCTGGTGCTGGAGATCAAGACCGCTGGACCCCGGCATGCGTACATCCAGGACAAGGCAGCCTGGCCTGTCGGGAAGCCTTGCCTCCAGGAGATCGCGCGGTGATGCGAAGCATACCACGTCGAGGCCGACAGATTCGATAAGCTCCTGCAGCGAGTGCCGAACATCGGCATCGTCGTCAACAACAATCACGAGCGGACTGTCGGCAATGAGAGCAGCCGCCTTCATCGCCTTGCCCTCCTGCAAGCGACCGGGGCTGTGTTATTTTTATCAGGAACTGAAAAAGTGCTCATGACCCTTCTCCACAAACTTAATTCGAAACCCCTATCGTAGATGAGGTGCGCCATATGCAATGGCACCCTGCCTCGATCAGGTGCCAGGCTATTCATCCGCAGAACGTCCACGAGATTTGGAGATGGTTCTTGTTTCGATCCATTTTTCGACATCTCCGTAGAATTCCGCAGGGGCCTTGCGGCCAAATTCCCCGGCTATATCAGCCAGTGACTGGCTCGCCAGAGATTCCCGCATTGCTTTCTCGGCATGCAACATTACCGCGTGGACCGCACAGACGCCTTTTGTTGCCCAACGCGGGGGCTTTCCGTCAAAAGCTGCGCAGCGACCACGAATTTCCTGGCAGTCGAAGAGAGGTTTCCTGCCCTCGATGGCGTCCACCACTTCGAGTACGCTGATATTTTCCGGCTGCTTGGCCAGGCGATATCCCCCTTTGGCTCCTTCCCATGCGACGACCAGGCCAGCCCGCTCAAGTTTCGGAAATATCTTCGCCAGAAAACTTGGAGAAATGCCCTGCAGATCGGCAAGATCCCGGCTGCTGAGAGGCTTGTCCGGAGACCCCATCAACCACAACAGACAATGCAATCCGTATTCCACGCCGACCGTTATATGTGCCATAACGCGGACTATAATAGTCCGCGTTATCTTTGGCAAGTGCCAGTTATGGATGGGGTGGTCTCGGTTCAGGAGATGCCGTAGGCCGGGAGGACGATAGTGACCCGCGTGCCGACGGTGGGCTCACTTTCCACCTTTATGTGGCCGCCGGCCGACTGAACGAAGTTTTTTGCGGCGGAAAGTCCGTAACCACCAACGCCTGACGATCTTGTCGTGAACAAGGGTATGAACGCGTTTTCGAGAGTTTCGCGCGTCATGCCGTGACCGTCATCGGCGACCACGATTTCAACAGCCGGTGCGCCGTCAGGTACCAGTACCCGCGCAGCCAGCAAAATCGTACCACCGTCCGGCATCGCTTCGCGGGCGTTGACGATCAGATTCAGAAGGACTGCTTTGAATCCGATGGCGTTACAAACCAGGCGAGGCAAGTTCGGCTCTGCCTGAACTTCGACGTGTGTTTCCGGCTCCCAGATGGCCAGAGAGTCTTTCACATCGAGGAGACAAGATTCAACATTGACGGTTTCAACGGACGTATGGCCATTGCTCTTGGCCCGAAGGGATTGGCGAACGAGTCCGCCAGCACAGTCCAGCGACATTCGGGCGCTGCGAATGACATCTAAAGCCCGGACGTCGGCAGAGACGAGGGGATTGCGTGACAGGACATTTATGGCAGACGTCGCGACCTGGATGAGATTACCGAGGTCGTGAACGACTGTTGCCAAGGGTTCTTGAATAGGGGGCATGTCGGGCTTTAAACTGACGCAAAACGGTGCATGCGACTTTCCAGACAGACTGTGTTCAGCATGTAGCATATTATCCTCCAGATCAGCTGATGTGGCGCAGTTCATAGGAAGCAATTGCGAACCTAGAGAAGTGCACGCTTAAGATCGACCTCCCACTGGACCCAAACAACCTATCCGGAAGTTGAGACTTGCTATCGCTTTGGTGGCTGTGGGGCGCAAAAAACTGGCGCTCGCCCCGGGGTATGAAACTAGCCCTACCGGCTGCAAAGGCTAGCGCGTTGGTGAGGTCACCTCAATTTTTCGGTAACAGATATCAACGCTCGTCCAGATGTGCGCTGACGTGAAAGCCATGCATCATTTCCCAACCGAACAATTGGCGCCTGTCACCTGTGCAGGCGCATGGGTTTGTTATGAGATGGCTGTCATTATTCCTTTGTGTGCTTGCCTCGATCTTCGCGGTGTTGGCCGTTTCGGGGGTCAGCAACAGCGGCGACGAATCGCGAAATTCGCAGCAGCGACTGCCGACATTGGAGAAAGTGCCGGCAACCATTGGGCGCGCGTCCGATCCGGCAACTGACGGGACGACAGCAGCCGGGGTCCTGGATTGGGAACAACACACGCGCGCCAGAATTCATGAGGTTCTATCCGCCGCTGCGCGGATTCCGGATGAGACACAACGGGCAATGCAGGCGCTTTTGGATGATCTGAACGACAATGGTTATCTGCCGGTTTCTTCCGCTTTCGTCCTTATGGTTGTCGCCGGCACCACTGCGGAGCGATTTATCCGGCGAAATCGCCTGCATCACTGGGACGGCCCGGAACAATATCTTCCATCGCTGGTCTTTGCGGCGGTCGTCGCACCACTTTATTTCCTCGTCGATTTGCCACTGTCGGTACGCCTTGTTGCAGGCTGCTACTTGCTCTTGTTTGTGGCCTGGCGATTTGTCTCGGCTTTGGCGAAGAAGATCGCACCTTTATCTTTTCGCCGAAATTTAAGGTTGGTAATGGGTCTGTCGCTGTTTACCGCCAGCGTGACGATGTTGGGCGATGTTCTCGATTTCGATCCCGACACCGCTCTGGCAATCGAGATCCTGGCGTCCTGCATGATATTGACCGTCATCATCGGTACGACATGGGTTTCGGTCGGTCGAGATGCCAGGATGAAGACGGCGATATCGCTCTATGCTGCCTTCGTCTGGATTCTCTGGTGCCTGAATGCCCGGGCGCTGTTCTGGTTGGGCATCTATCCTGCCATCCTGCCGCCGGTTCTTCGCGCAGTTTCTCAAATCGTCCGGGAGCTTGCTTCCAAAACGCTTCAAATCCCTCAAACTAGTAATCGAACCATCCTTCTGGTGCGCGGTGCGAGGGCGTCGGTATTTTTATTGGCTCTCGCTTGGATAGCATTTGTCTGGGAAACTGACCTCACCTTCCCCG
Organism: Agrobacterium sp. CMT1; assembly: GCF_037203725.1. NCBI lineage: Bacteria > Pseudomonadati > Pseudomonadota > Alphaproteobacteria > Hyphomicrobiales > Rhizobiaceae > Agrobacterium > Agrobacterium sp. CMT1. The sequence goes on along the minus strand of NZ_JBBCAR010000019.1, from coordinate 184,348 downwards.
GTCACGGCATCCCGTTGGTCCATGACGCTCTCGCTGGCGTGTTACGGAGCGCACTTGTCCTTCTGGTCGCGGACATCATCTGGCATCTCTCGAAAGCCGCCATAGAGCGACTGCTTACCCGCCAAAACCCTTCTTCGGCTGCGCCAGAGACTGATTGGGAAGGAGAGCATTTCACGCGGCTGCAGACGTTGCTTCCGATCCTCCAAAATGTGCTTGCGGTCGCCATTCTTGTTGTTGCAAGCTTGACAATCCTTGGTCAGATCGGGGTCGACATAGGTCCGCTGATAACAGGAGCGGGCATCGTTGGAGTGGCAATCGGCTTTGGCTCACAAGCGTTGGTACGGGATATCATAAGCGGCTTTTTCTATCTGTTCGACGATGCTTTCCGGGTCGGAGAGTATATTCAGGCAAAGGACTACCGCGGAACCGTCGAAGGTTTCAGCCTTCGCTCGGTAAAGTTAAGACATCACAGGGGTCCAATTTTCACTGTCCCTTTCGGCGAACTGGGTGCAGTGGAAAACATGAGCCGTGACTGGTCCAAAACAAAGATACTCGTGACTGTCCCGTATGACACGGATCTCGAGAAAGTTCGCAAGATTGGCAAGGCGATAGGCCAGACTTTGCTTACGGACCCTGAACTGGGTCGCTTCTTCATTGAGCCGCTAAAGCTGAAGGGTGTCGAAGATTTTGCAGAGTACGGAATTGTGGTCAGTTTCGCGATGATCACCGTGCCCACCAGCCAGCAGAGCTTTATTCGACGTACCGCATATGCATCTCTTCGAAAATCATTTCAGGAGAACGGCGTCACCTTCGCTCAGCCTACCGTCAACATTGCCGGTAAAGACCCAGCTGATCTGGCCGCCGCAAACTTACAGCGTCAGCGATCAGCCCCAAACCGGGTCAACAAGTGACGGCATCTCAAGCGATTGCCACCGAAGGGATTTGATCTTTCGGCGCCGGATCCCGTCAACAGAGCTCTGAAGCCTTTCAACTTGCTTCTACCGATCACTCACCGTTCAAACGGCATTGCCGGCGGAGAGAAACAGTCGCCCTTGAGATATTCGACAGCCCGTCCCTGTTGCCGGGTTCCGTCGCTCTCGGCGGCAAAGAGTATTTGGAGACGCCATTCCAGATAAATGGATCGGAAATGAGCGCTCGCTTCAGCCGGCCTGGCGCAACCTACTGTCCATCCATCGGGCCGTCGCTGTCGCTGCCTTGCTCACGGTCGCCAGGCTGGCCGATCGGCACGGGGGGCGCACCTTCGTCATTGTTGGTGATGATATCCTCGTCCTTGGCTCTCGGCCGCCATGTTGAGCCGCGTGTGGCTTTCGGGTCGTGGGGCCGGCCTACGGTGTTCGGGTTCAAATCTCTCATGATGGTCTCCTTTCCCAAGGCGAACCCTCGAGGCGCGCGGATGTTCCGCTGCTCGGAACTCGAATCGAGGCGGTTGCATTTGGGCATCAGAAGGAGGGCGCTATGCCAGACTATGAAGTAAAGCCGTACACCGTCGAGGAACTTCAACAGGAATACTCGGTCAGCCTGCCTCAGGCGGTGGAGGTGCTGGATCGTTTCGGCGGAGACCGGCGGACGATCAAAAAGCTTATGAAACGGTGTCCCGTTCGCGGTGATGAGCACTAGGAATATGAAAAGGATCTTCCCAAGGAAGCGTTGCTCCTACGCGGCACACGCCCCGTAGTCTCTTGCTCGTGCGGTCATCCAAAAGCGCCCGTTGCACGGCTGGCATCTCTCAATCAATACCAGGCTTCTGCAAGATAGGGACTGCGAAGCGTCCGTCATCCGCTGGCGCTGTCGTTCCGTCTAAGTGACATTCCGTAGATGGTGACATGAACGTCAACGAGACGTTTCATGTGATCGATGTCCGTCGCCGCATAGCGAAGGCCACGAAGGCCATAGGTGAGCGCCGCCGCAAAGTCAGCCCGTGAAACAGGGAGCTGCCAGTTCGGGACGTACTCTTCCAAAATCCGAACCAGAAACTGTTGAAACCGCTCGTAGACCTCCCGAACCGCCGGAAACCGGAAATCAAAAAGGTCTGCGGCGTCAGGATGGGCTGAAGCCAGCTCCACGCCGTGGAGGCCCCAAACGGTACAGGCATGCAACAATTTCCCATCAACAGACTCAATCCGGTCGACGGCCTGCTGGATCTTTGCGAGGGATCTCGCGTCCATCATCTCAATGACGCGGCTGAAAATCGCCTCTTTGTCCGGGAACAGGATATAAAGCGCGGGGCGGGAGATACCTGCGGCTCTTGCTATGTCGCCCATCGTTGTGCGCGCGAAGCCGTAGCGCACAAAAACATCCTCGGCCGCGATAGCAACCTTCTCTTCCCGGTCTGAAAATTTTTCCATTCCCTATTCTTGACATAATAACAAAAACTGTCAATGTCTGACATATGAACGAATTTTGTCAGAAAGTCACATCATGGATCTTTATACCCTCTCGCCCCAAATCCTGTCAGACGCGGCTGAACGGCTCGGCGGCAACCCCGTCGTGATGATAAATCTTCTCCGTTTCCGCGAAAGTCCTCACTATCAGGGCGGGTTCGTGGATATGAAAGAGACGTCACGGGCAGCATATTACCAAGGCTATGCTGGCGTGTTCCAGGAGATCGCATCAAAACTCGGGATTATTTCCGAACGACTTTACGTCGGATCCAGAGCCATGACGTTAGTCTCGACCGAGGACGAACAGTGGGACGACATCGTGATGATACGCTACGACAGCTTTTCGGACCTGCTTTCAATCATCAGGCATCCGGACTACCTTTTGCGTGCCGAGCCCCACCGCCAGGCCGCAGTCGCGAACTGGCGGTTCATTGCAAGCCAATGAACACCGCAACTCGGTGGCCGCGAGCATTCTGCCGACGTTCCCATAGCCAATTTGCCATGATCGGCCGGTGAAAGCGCCAGGCCTGATTGTTGTTATGCACCGCGATGGTCGCTCAGCCGGGCGCCCGTCGAGCGCATCCTCATTCGCGTGATGGCCTAGATCAGGTTATGTTCAGCAAGCGACAGCGCGCGGACTACTTCGTTCGCATGCCGGGTTCGACGTGGACGCGACGCAAGTTGCGACATGTCTAAAGGGATTTCGGGAACAGCAGGCCGGCGCCGACGTTGTCAGGATTAACCCGCGAGATCGCGCTGTGGAGCGCTTAAGACCGGTTTTGCTGGACCCGGCATCGGAGAAAGCTGACGATGAAATTCAATCTCGAGCGCTTTGTGACGGCGCAGCAAAACATTTACGAGGTGGCCCTCAGCGAATTGCAGGCGGGACTGAAGCGCTCACACTGGATGTGGTTTATCTTTCCGCAACTGCGTGGCCTTGGCCGTTCGGAAACTGCGCGCTTTTACGCGATCTCGGGTCGTGCGGAAGCGGAGGCGTATTTGACGCATCCTATGCTTGGACCACGCCTCGTCGAGTGTACGACCGCCATGCTGCAGCACACCGATTTGAGCGCGCATGACATTCTCGGATCCCCGGATGATCTCAAATTTCGATCCAGCATGACGCTGTTCGGAGCTGTTGCTGAACGGGATTTACCTTTCCAAGCCGCACTGGACATGTTTTACGCAGGAGTCCGTGATGAGAGCACGCTTCGGCTGCTGTAGTAGAAATAACGCTCGCCGACGCTGCCGGCATATTGGATGTAGCACGAGCATGCGAAGGTCGTCATGACCAGTCGGGCAGACTTTGACCACCGTTAAGGTTTATTGTTTCGGGCCCGTGCTACCGATGTCCGATCGCTTATTCCACGTTGGGCATGCAGTCACGCGCATTCGGCAGCGGGCTCCCCTTGTGGCATCGTTCGAGAATGCGTTTGGCTTTATAAAGAGCAAACGGTGCCGGTAGCGCACTCGTTCTTTGCGCATCGATCATCTTCTCTAGCTGCAGGATAGCCCGCTCCAACGGGTTAGCTGTAGTTCGTATGGGTCGAGGGAAATATCGAGCATGACCCGAGTTGATTGACATCATGTCACCTCATCGGTTGTTGTTATGGCCGGATACATTATGACAAAGACGACATATGCGCGGCGTGGAATTCGACAATACGCCTTGTGGTAAATGAAAGTTTGCAGTCGTTCCGATTTGAAGCTCTGTCTGATTTCGCTGTCAATTCCCGAGGGTAAATGCCGCAGAAGAGATGGAGGGGCACTTGTTCTCCGCTCGGCAGGAAGTGGCCGTGATGGTTTTCTCAGACCTCAGGAATGAGTTCAGCCACATGCTCCATCCACTTCGACGTCCGCCTGCGGCGCCCAGTCAATGCTGTATCCCGACACCTAAGTGATCATTGGTTTTCATCCCGCTTTGATCACGGGCCCGGAATCCCGCTGCTGCTCTTTCCCGCCGTTTTTGAGTCAGCGCCGGGCTCTGTGGGCGATCTTTTTGGCGCGATTGCCGCAGGTGCCCATGTCGCACCAGCGCCTTGAAGCGTTCTTTGTCCGGTCGATAAACAGCCAGTGACAATCGTCGGGTGGGCATTGCTTCAGCCGGGAGATTTCGTCGCCCCGAAGCAGGTCGAGCGCGGACCACGCGATGGTGCCGGTCACGCGATAGATGCCCTCAAAATGCCATGTGTACGGCGTCCCGGAAAGCGAAGCCTGGCGCAGAGCCAGCGCAGCAACGTCGCGTATGACGTCCAGATCCAGCCGAGACGGATCGAGATCGTTAGCTATCGCCGATCCCGCGGCACCGATTGCCTTGCGAAGCGCGAGCACCTGCTGGAGCAGTATCTCTTGCTCCTGCGGCGATACGACGAAGTCGCCGCCGACCAGGCCGACTTGCTTCGACCATGCCACAACGTCATCGAAGCTTGCCAAATGGTCGACTTCCCGGCTCGTGTTGCGCCAACTGATGGTGTTGGCGAGATCAAGAGCGAGATTGCCGGAGACGCGGTGGGGCAGTGACATCATCGCTTTCTTTTCCTGGTCAGCGCGATTGCGCCGGAACACGCGCCGTTCCCGATGCAAAGAGGTGGGACCATCTGGAGACCGGCCGGCCTTGCTGCGGCCGGGAGATCCCGATTTTCTTGTGGAGCTCCATCACCCTAGACAGGGCTTGCTCGCGGCTCAACGAAGGCTCGGATCATTCACCAGAATGCGATGCAGCTCGATGCGCGCGGGCAGTTCGATCAGGAACTCGGCGTCGCGATCGAGATGATGAACCTTGACAGGATCGCCCTTTGTAAAGGCGGTCATCGTCTCGATGTCCGGCCAATAGGAGATAGTCGTGAACCACGTTTCCTCGTCCCGATCCTCCCGAAAAAGCTGGACGCCGAGGGCAATTTCCTCAAGCGGAGGAATGCCCTCGGCTCGCAAATAGGGCTCGTAGCTGTCCGCGACCTCGCGGCGCGTACGGCCGCGCCAGATGCGTGCAATCGTGGGCTTCGTAACCATGCATGTCTCCTCTCGTTGCGGGCTACGTTCAAAGGCGCGATCATCGGAACGTCCGGGCCAGGAAATCGCGGACGAGCGGCAACGCCTGTTCGAGATGGGTTTCCAGCAGCCAATGCCCGGCCTCGCCGAGAATGTGCAACTCCGCGTCCGGGAGATCGCGCCGGTAAGCTTGCGCCGACGCCTCGGGCATATAGCCGTCCTGCGGGCCCCACACCACCAGGGTCGGAGGGCGGTGCTCACGCAGATAGCCTTGATAGCGAGGGAACCAGTCGAGGTTTTCCTCCAGCTTTTCCATCAGGCGGACTGCCACCATTTTGCGTGTCGGCGTATCCATAAGCGGCCAATGGAGCTTCCAAAGGTCGGGCGGGACGAGGCTTGCCACTTCTTCAGAGACTTCACCGACGAACTCCTCGCGAAATCCGTCTTCACTTACGGCCTCCGCGAGAGGGCGGTGCTTCTCGGGCGACTTGTCGGCCCACCACGCTTTGATCGTCTCGTATTTAGGGCCGAGCACGTCTTCATAGATGTCACCGTTCTGGATGATCAGCGCGGCAATCCGCTCCGGGTGGGCTATGGCATGCCGCAGACCAATCTGCGATCCATAGTCGTGGAGCCAGAGCGCGTAGCGCTCCAGTCGGAGCGCCTCAGCGACGTTGTTGAGCACCTCGGCGTAAGCGTCGAAGTCATATCCGAACTGGGCGGGATCGGGGGTGTCGCTGTAGCCAAAACCCGGCCAATCGAAAGCTACCGTGCGCCACTGATCGGCGAGCGCCGGCATCAGCCTGCGGTACTGATAGGACGAACACGGGTATCCGTGGGGCAGGAGCAGAACGGGCGCCTCAATCGGCCCCGCTTCCCGGAAGAACAGGGAGTGCGTTCCAATGGTCATCCGCCGGTGGGTTATATTGCATCTGTTCACGCGTTCGCTCCTGACAGCTTCTCCATCTCCCGGAACCATCATAACTCGTTTAGCCGGTTCCGGTTCCGTCGTCGTGACGCACCGGTGTTCGGCCCAGCGCGACGGGGCGGACCTATCAAGACCACGGCTCCCCACGCACGCTTCTCCAGATTAGACGACCATTCAGTCTCGATTTCAGAATGGGAGCATGAAAGACGCAGCAGAATGGGAGCCGGTGGAGCCAGTTTCTGACTTACTTGCCGTCCGCCACAGAAGCCGCAAACCTGGCCAAATCCTTATTGAACCGCGACGCTTCTTCAAGAAATGGCGCATGACCCGAGTTGTCGTAAATCTCTGACTTGATCGAGCCGTTGAACGACTTCGCGCGTTCTATACTCGGCTGCGGCCGTACCAGATTATCCTTGCCCCCATAGATCAACAGAACCGGCTTTTTTGCCTTCGCCAGTCCTTCTTTTGCCTGGACTGTCATCGAGGGGACTGTTCGCGTCATCAGCCATGATGCCACCGCTGCATTGGACAGCAGCCGTTCAAACGTCGCGTTTTCTGGCTGCGTTGCAAAGCAGAGGGCCAGGAAGGTCCGCACCATGTCGAGATGCGTCCGCAGGTCCTCTGAGGCCAGTCCTGCATAGACCTCCGGATGCGGCGTGATGAGATCGGGTTTGAGTTCGATGACACCGTCGACGTAAAGGAGGCCACCAATCCCGGCGTCGCCATGGTTGGCAAGATAGTTCGACAGCACCACACCCCCAAGAGACCAGCCCACGAGCACCGGGTTCGTCGCTCCGCTTCCCCGAAGGACTGCATCGAGATCGTCTGCCCAGCGGTCGCCATCCTTGTAGGCGTCAGCGTCATCCGGCTTTGCCGACAGTCCATGTCCTCTCAGATCAAAGGTGATCAGCCTAAACTTCTGCAGGTCTGGATCGGCCGTCTGGCTGTCCCAATTGATGCGGCTGCCAAGCAGACCGTGAACGAATACAATTGGCTGACCTTGGGGATTTCCGGTTTCTTCGACGGCGATTGTAACGCCATCGGAGGATGTGACGGTATATTGCTTTTCGGCAGCCCCAGTGGCCGATGCCCCCGTAAACAAGATCACCGCAGCAAGCATTCCCGTTGCGGCTCGGATGAAACGTCCTGACATAAAATCTCCAGTGGTGTTGGGCGAGAATTGGCTATTTTTAGTGATCGATACAAACTAACCACTTGATTTTCTCTGTCAACCGGTCTTTAGTGATCACTATGAATAAACAGATCAAACGCCGGCGCGGCGGACCGAGGACCTTCAATCGTGACGAGGCGATCGACATCGCCATGCATCTGTTTTGGCGGCATGGCTACGAAGGTGTGTCGCTCAACGATCTGACGACCGCGATTGGAATCGCACCACCAAGCCTCTATGCCGCGTTTGGGAGCAAAGCAGGGCTTTATCGGGAGGCCGTTGATCACTATTCGGGAATTCCCGGGGCTTTGTTCAACCTTGAAGGCGCATTAACATTGGAGGACACCGTGTCGGCGATCCTGCGCCAAGGGGCCGACGCCGTGACGGACCCTGCCGGTGAACGAGGATGCATGGTGTCCAGCGGCATGCTGCAATGCGCCGAAGAACATGCCGCGCTTGCGCGAGTTTTGTCCGAGGGCCGAGATATGATGAGAGAAACAATTGCCCAGGCGCTTGGTCGTTGGCTCAACTCAGATCGCGCGCGCTCCCTCGCCCGCTTTTTGGTCGTCGTGCTTCAGGGCATGTCCGTCCAGGCCCGGGACGGCGCGACGCGCGAGGAACTGGAAGACGTCGTGCAGGACGCACTGCTCGTGTCTCTCACGGCGCGCAAGACCGGAACGAAATAACAATAAAATTTCTGATTGTTCGACACTGTTTCAAGAATAGCAGGCCCTGCGTCAAGACAATTGCACCCGACGATGATGAGCCTGTGAACAAGTGGATTGCCGGAGCACTCTCCTAACCGCGCAAGTCATTTTAACAACAAAACCAACGCTCGAGTGGACAGAGACTCACCGCTTTCTATAACTCATAATTTCGCGAAAAATGAGCTATTGCATGCCGGTCTATCGCTCAGCGCCATATCTGTAACTCCGCGACAGTTAGCGGTGCGTCACGAGGTTGATCGCATAGCAAGAGGTGGCTCTCGTACAAAACCGGGGCTCAGTCCGCCGGCCTCCCCCTTGGGTCCATCACGCGACAAACGAACAATGTCGAAGAAGCGCTGATCATTTTCCAGGAGGCTTGGTGGGCGGCAACTGGATTTTTAACTGGACATCCGGAAGATGAAATCTCTTCGATCCTCTGAGCTCCGCGATTTTTTCAAGCCCGCGCAATGCACGCTGTCACGGCTTGCACTTTAATATTTGCCGGACGGGAACCGTTATCGACGCCGCCGGTTTTGCCCCGCTCAATCCTGACGGGGGAACCATGCGGTCAAAGCAACACAATCGCTCCAATGTCACAAAATCACCGGCTTGGGGCGTACGACGCTCTCCATCGGGGGGTGTCACCTTCCGAACCTGGGCGCCCGGGCAAAATGAATTATACCTCGACGACGGCACGGCTTTACGATGCATGGCGCGCGACGAGCACGGGTGGTTCGAGATCACATGTCCAGACGCTGTGGCAGGAACCGAATATTGCTTTGTCCTGACTGACGGACAACGGGTGCCCGACCCGGCTTCGCGGGCGCAGAAGGACGATGTCAACGGACCATCGCTCGTCACCGATCCGGATTGTTACATTTGGCGAAATATCAGCTGGAAGGGACGTCCGTGGGAGGAGACAGTAATTTACGAGATGCATGTCGGAACCTTCACGCCGGAGGGGACGTTCGAGGCCGCGGTTGGGAAACTCCCTCATCTTGCGCAGCTCGGAATTACCATGATTGAGGTTATGCCGGTTTCCCACTTCGGCGGCAACCACGGCTGGGGCTACGATGGCACTCTGCTTTATGCTCCCCACGCCGCATACGGCAGGCCGGATGATTTCAAGGCCTTTATCGATGAAGCGCATGGTTTTGGCATATCCGTCGTGCTCGACATCGTTCTTAATCATTTCGGACCGCAGGGGAACTACCTCCCCCTGCTGGCGCCGGGTTTCTTCGACAAGGATCGAAAAACCCCTTGGGGCGATGGGATAGCCTATGACGTCGACGCCGTGAGGCGATACATCGCCGATGCCCCTCTTTATTGGCTGCACGAATTCAAGCTTGATGGCCTTCGATTTGACGCGATTGACCAGATTGAGGACAATTCCGCAAAACACATTTTGGTGGAGATAGGTGAACGCATTCGGCGCGAGATCACCGATCGTCCTATTCACCTTACGACCGAGGACAGTCGCAACATCATCTCCCTGCATGAGAGAGCCACAGACGGAAGTATTCCTCTGTTCACCGCAGAATGGAATGACGACTTCCACAATGCGGTTCATGCGCTTGTGACAGGGGAATGCGACGCTTACTATCAGGATTTCGCGCCGGCACCTGAAAGGCTTGTGGCCCGGGCGCTCGCGGAAGGCTTCGCCTACCAAGGTGAAACTTCACCCCAAACCGGGAGACCACGTGGCGTCAGAAGCGACGGCCAGCCTAGCTCCGCATTTGTGGATTTCATCCAGAACCACGACCAGGTGGGCAACCGGGCCCACGGGGAACGGCTGATTACACTTGTAGGCAGCGATCGCGCCAAGGTTCTGATGGCTCTACTTCTACTTTCGCCACACATTCCTCTTCTGTTCATGGGAGAAGAATTCGGCGAGTCCAACCCGTTCCTGTTCTTCACCGATTTCCGTGATGATCTCGCAAACACAGTCCGCGAGGGCCGAAGAAGCGAGTTTGACGGCCATTCCGGTTACAAAAGCGAGACTGTTCCCGACCCCAACGATCGCACCACGTTCGAGACGTCAAAACTGGATTGGTGCAAGGCCCAAACCGAGGCGGGGGAAGATTGGTTAACGCTCACGGGCAAGCTGCTTTTACTGAGACGGACAAAGATCGTGCCTCTTCTTCGAGGAGATAATGGCCGCGCTGGCAGAGTTGTGGAGGCAGGCGACGGATGTATTGCGGTCACCTGGACGTTTTCTGCCGGCGCGCTTTCGATCGCCGTCAATCTTGGCGATGAAACAAGACCGCTGCCGGATCAGCCCGGAGACGCGATTTTCGCATGGCCAGAAGAGCAAGCCGCCCTGCCAAAAAACTCAATCTTGGTTCGCCTCGCCACGGAAGCAGTATAATGACAATTCCCACAGCAACCTATCGGCTACAATTCCGCAACGGTATGACCTTTGATCGCGCAGCTGCGCTTGCACCCTATTGGAGGCGGCTCGGCATCAGCCATCTTTATGCATCGCCGATCTTCACCGCAGCACCGGGCTCGACCCATGGCTATGACGTGACCAATCCGAACGAAATCGATCCAGCGATCGGCGGCCGTGATGGCTTTGACCGGATGGTCGCCGCACTCAAAAATGAAGGTCTTGGGCTCATTCTGGACATCGTGCCGAACCACATGGCCGCATCGCTCGATAATCCGTGGTGGTATGATGTCATCAAGAATGGGATTCATAGTCCCTACGCTCGCATTTTCGACATCGACTGGTCACGCCGCCTGACATTGCCATTCCTGGGGGAATCCTTTGAACACGAGTTACAGGCCGGCAACATTTCGATAACCGCCGATCCAATAACTGGAAAGCCGTCTTTCGCCTACTATGACAACTACTACCCCGTCGCTCCGGAGACGTGCCAGGATTGGCTGCCCGCCAACGTTCACCTTCTCAACAAAGCCGACATTGCAACCCTTCATGACCGTCAGCCATATCAGCTGACGTCTTGGCGCACGGCGCGCCACAACCTCTCCTATCGCCGGTTTTTTGAAATCACCGGCCTGGTAGGAGTTCGCGTAGAAGATGATGCCGTCTTCGACGCCACGCATCAACTTATACTTGAACTCGTGCGTAGTGGCGCTGTCGACGGCTTGCGAATTGACCACGTGGATGGGCTGGCCGGTCCGAAAGCCTATCTCGACCGGCTTCGGCTAAAGGTCGGGCAGGACTGCTACCTGCTCGTAGAAAAAATCCTGGCGGATGGCGAGCATGTGCCAGCCGATTGGCCTGTCTCCGGCACAACCGGATACGAATTCATTGCCGCACTTTCGAACGTCCTTGTCGACAGCGATAAACTAGAGATGCTGCGTGGAGCCTATGATGCTTTCTGCGGTCAAAAAACCGACCTGGACGACGAGGTTCGTGCTGCGAAGCTCCTGATGATAAATCACAATTTCGAGGGCGAATTTTCGACCTTATTACAGCTGGCGATGACAGTGGCGCAGAAGGAAGGTAAGGATCTCAGCCTTTCCAACCTCGAAACAGCATTGCGAGAGCTTCTCGTCGCCTTTCCGGTCTACCGAACCTATGGAACACGCGAGCGACTTTGTGGCGAGGACGAGGCGCTGCTCGGCGCGATTGCCGATAGTGGCCGTGTTCATCTAACTGCACCTGGCGAGACAGCGCTCGCTTTCATAATCAGCATTCTTAAAGGATCCGTTTGTGATGCGGCGGCTTTCCTCGCGGGTGAATTCCGCGTCCGTTTCCAGCAACTGACCGGGCCGTTGATGGCAAAGTCGATCGAAGACACACTTTTTTTCCGCCAGCACATGGCACTCGCGCTCAATGAGGTGGGGGCGGATCCGCTGCCACGCCCGTTTGCTCTTTGGCGATTTCACGAGGCGATGGCGGATCGCCTTAAGCGCCAACCGGACGGATTGTCGAGCACTTCGACCCACGACACCAAACGCGGAGAAGACGCGCGCGCGCGGCTGTCGACGCTCAGTGAAGCACCTGAAATCTGGGCGGCCAACGTTGCGCGATGGAGCGACACCAACCGAACCGTGATTGCGGAACTGGATGATGGGCCTGCGCCGGAGCCCTCGGTGCAATGGATGCTCTACCAGGCTCTTGCCGGCATGTGGCCTGCCAAGCCCGGGGTACCGACAGGACCGGAGCTCGACGCTCTAAAGGCGAGGTTTCTTGTTTACGTCGAAAAATCTCTGCGTGAAGCCAAGTTGCGAACCAACTGGGGCGACAATAACGACGCCTATGAAAGAGCCGTACTCGCCTATGCGTCAAATCTCCTTGCGCCGGAAAACAGCATCTTTCTGAAAGACTTTTTCCATTCCATCCAGCCATTCGTTATGGCGGGCCTGCGCAATTCCCTCAGCCAGACGATCATCAAGCTGACGGCGCCTGGCGTCCCGGATATATATCAGGGCAGCGAGAGCCTCGATCTCAGCCTCGTTGATCCAGACAACCGTCGCGCGCCGCCCTTCGAGCAATTTTACTCACGTCTTGAGGAGAGCGCGGCTATCGATTTTAGCCGTGAGGATGAGATGCGCAACGGGGTGACCAAACAACGCATCATTTGTCGCATGCTTGAGTTGCGGCGCCGTCACCCCGATCTGTTCCGCAGCGGTAGCTATGAGCCCCTTTTGGATGGATCTCCATCAATAGTGTCGTATGCGAGGACGCATAGAAATCAGGCCGTTATCGTCATGATCCCACGCCTCGGTCTGCAACAACTCCTCGGAAACACGCAAATCAAGGCAAAAGATCGAGCAATGCGCGATAGCTTGGCGTCCAGCTTGCGTGGCGTTTTCACCGATGTCTTGTCCGGGAGCTCATACCGCGACGGTGAGATTGAAGGCTTGCGCCTTGTTGAACATCCGTTCTTTGTGTTCTACCGACAAAACGCAGACTAGCGCCGAGGCCCGCTCAATCCAACCTGTTCGGGTACCGCAACCTTTGGAGTGAGAATACGTGCCGGCGTCGGCGATAAAGCGTTTGTCCAGTTGAATGAGCCTAACGTCTGACGCCTACTGCCGCATGTTCCCGGCATGGAGCTCGCCCACACCTGCGATTGGTCTGGGCAAAGCGGCAATCATTCCGGCAGCTAGCCACCGCGACAGGCTTGCCCGCTTCTCAACCTTGTCGTGATGATGATCGGATGCCCGCACATCGCGTAATCCGGGCGCATGCGCAGATAAAGCCCCGGAATCGCAGACTTTCGCACCCGAGGACGAGGCCCTCTGTCGGCGAAGCATGACCGCGGGCTCTTGTTAAAATGAAAGTGCGCACGAGAGGAATGGCCACTTGCTCGATCACGGCCACGCCGGAATGTGCCCCTGCCACTAGCCAGCATGAACCACAATCCGCGTTTCGGTCGACCAGCTCGCCCATGGTCAAGCGCAAGCGACTAGCCTGGGTGATTATAATTAGCTCTATCGGTTATCCTCGAGCTTTCTTGCGCGGAGAAATTTTTTCTACCTCCCCTTGAAGACGGCCCGAAAGATAATGTTTCCTCCTTTTGACGCTGCACAATCTGCGCTTCCTGAGCCGCCTGCAAGAACATGTCGCGAGCCCAGTCCGCGCCTTGACGTCCAGCGAGTGCGGCACGGCAAGCGCTCCTTGCACGAACGTAAGCGGGGCCTCTTTTGTCCGGCCATTCATCCAATAGGAAAATGAGAGCATCAAATGGGCCGTACACGGTCTGCCGGCCACCTTCCGTGCTCAAAATCGTTACCGGACTACTCCATCGGGAAATTGACATCAACGTGTTCCTCCAATTCGCGTCTAACTGTCGGCTGCACTCCCTGTTCCTCAGTGAGACTAAATTATTGTACTTTGACCCGATACCCAGTCGAGGATAACGAAACCAAAGGTCCTTGCTGCCTGTCGATCCACATCATCTCTAGACTTGCGGCGAAGCAGATGATGAAAGCTCCCGACGCCATTCCTGGTCTTGACGCGGACCCGTAGGCCTTCCTCCGCCGCAGCGACCTCACCGTCTGAGCGTTGCTTCAGCACCTCATCTGACAGGCGATTTTTGTCCCATCTGCTTGCTTTCCAAATTTCCAGGAACATTGGCCCTGGTCTGTGGTTCGTCGTGGCACCAACCTCATGAACTGACAGGACGGATTATGGCGGATGTATTTTGGCTGGTTGTTGTCGCTGGAGGCCCAAACAGCGCTCCGGCTCATCGACGGATGGATCGAGGACTACAACGAAATCCATCCCCATTCCGCGCTCAAGATGGCTTCCCCTCGGCAGTTCATCAGGGCTAAATCAATCTAGCCGACTTGTCCGGTGAAATGGGGTGCACTCCAAACCGGAAGCGGAGACTGATATGAACTATAGAACCATATGGCCCTTGGTAGGGGCTGCGGCTGTGGCTCTCGCGATGATCGTGGCCGTCTACTTCGTCAGGACGACTCCGGATACAGCACCGTCAAATTCACCAGACAGGGGGCAGACGGAAGACCAAGCACCTGCGGGGCCTGCTGACAGGAATGCGCTGCCGGGCAGCCAGAACACGACGCCCTGACCACAATAGTCATTGAGGGAGAGTTTAACATGAAGCCATTCCATGCCTGCTGCGCCGCTCTATGTCTTTCGATGTTAATGCCCGCTTTCTCGAACGCGCAATCACCCGCGGACTTCACTGCCGAGGCGGCTTCCTTCAATCAGTTTGAGGTGGAGGCGAGCAGGCTGGCGCTTAAAAGCGCGCAGGATGACGCGACGAAAATGTTCGCTAATGACATCATGCGCGACCATGAGAAAGCGCTCGTCGATCTCGGCGATGCTGCTAAAAAGGATGGTACCTCGGTCCCGACGGACCTGAGCGCCGAATATGCCGAGAAGATGAGAGCTTTAGAAACCGCTTCACAAAGTGAGTTTGACCAGGCTTACCTCTCGACGCAGGTTTCGGTCCTTGAAGATGCGAAGACGATGTTCGAAGCCTTCATCAAAACCGGAATTGCAGGCTCGCTACGTGCATACGCTGAAAATCAGCGCGGCACCGTACGAACCTATAATGTGCGTGTTCAGGGCCTGACAAATCCGTGAGTGGCCTACGAGGGCCCAGTTGAGCATACCATGAAATGAGATGCACTTATCGTCGCGGTATTTGTGTCGCTGGATCCCAATTCCGAATGCTGCTCCCTATCGAAGGGAGGTCGAGCAGGATAGCATAAACTTCGGGGTTGCGATCGAGCCGCAAATCACGACAAACGATCTGCATCTGGTGATCCGGACCGCGCTCGCTGGTGGAGGGATCACGTTTCGGCGTTGGATGTCTAGCTGCCGCCATTTTAAGGGTTATTTCTTGACTTCCCGAACCGCCGGAATATGGCGCCTGAGTTGCGAGCACGCATTGACCATGTCCGGGCATACAAAGATGACGTCTCTTCCCAGCGGCAGATGCCCCAGTCTAAGTATAAAAACAGACCGCTGTTGAGCAGATTGGACCCTGGCACACTGTTTGTCTGCGCCACTTCCAACGAAATCAGCAGCCCGGCTTTCTATTCGCCAAACGGAAGTTCAACATCTTCGCGGTTTTTCTTTGCGCCGTCGATTAGGACCGCTTTGAGCCGGTCCGCGTCTGGTTCCGGCAGCATCCCCGCCCCAACGCGGATAGCTTCTTGCCACGCCGGCCCACGCTCCCATGCTTCGTTGTAGACGAGGGCCAAGTCGGCGGATTGCCTTGTCTGCTGCAGTGCCTCAAAAAGCAGCGCGGCTTGGCGAAGGTCTTTCTCACGCTTCGCTGACCCCTGCCCGTCAGTGTGGCGGCGGCTGGCGACGATGAGCTTGTGGACCGCATATCGAGTTGGATCGGGGACAACGACTGGGATGCCGCTTCGGTGGAGCAATATTGTCCTTACGGGTTCCCTGATGAGAAAATCGAGAAAGCGTAGTGGATCCGCGCTGGCACCGCCAAGGGCGGGCATCTTTGCCGGCTGATCGACGTAGTCGTCCGAGCCGCGGTTCGATTTCAAGAATTCCACCCTGTAGCCGTCGACATTCTGAAATGCCGAAGAAGCCGCTGATCCCGATCTATGTGGAACGGGCCGGAAACTGGCGTCGACCTCCTGCAGCAACTCCATGATCGGAGGCAGACTATCTTCAACCTCTCGACTAATGGCATAATCCTGAGCGATGTCCGCATCACCGGTCAGTATGGCAGCCATAGGGAGGCGCACGCCGAGCAGCCCTGAATAGCATTGAAAGGCCACCGTGCCGATGAGAACGCCACGAAGTCGAAAAAGGCCCCCATTGGCGAGAGCTTCGACGATATCGCCCGACATCGCGTCGGGGGAAATCATCCCGCCTTCGCGAGTCAGGGTATTTACCAACCGCCTGCGAGCGCGTAGATCATCCTTGTCCCGCTTATGATCAGATACGCGCTGCGCTATATCCGGATCGTCATCAGGACCAACATAACGACGTTTCGTACCACCGTGTCCATCCGGGATGTCGAAATACCAGTACTTCCTTCCCTTGATGTTCGCCGGAGTGAATCTGCCCTCCGGCGGGAAATCGGCCGTCCAGGCAGCGTCAAGCGAGCGCTGACCCAGCTCGGCGAGCATAGTTTGGTACATCAGATCAACGATTTTCATTAGCTCGATTCCGGCGTTATACTGTTTTTCAAAAACAGTATAACTCTCAAGAGGAGAGCGCAAGGGACCTCGAAACCGCAATTCCGATCCGTTCCTTCACGGGCACGACACAGAGCCTGGGCTTGCTAGCAACACATCCCTGGATGAACGAACCCACCCGCTTTCTCTTGGAGGATGCTGACCTTCAAGCTCTATTGCAAAATCGTCGCGACCACGCCGGTTCTCATGGGTATGAACAGTGCTGAGCCAGGCCAACGTGCCTTGGCTGCGATGGAACCAGCGGGCGACGGGCAGATGCGCCGCAGCATCCAGATAATTGGTGCCTCCATCGCGAGCGGCTTCTCACCGCCGGATAGACAAACTAACGTTCTCTTCGTCCAGGCGAACGTGCGAGGGACGACACGTACAGCCTCGCTTCTTCCGTGAATCTGCGGTCGATCTCAGATGCTGGTTCAATATCTGCCTGGCGGGCATCTATCACCGCATTGATGCGGTCAACTATGTCCGGGTCTGAAACGCGTGCGTGAGCAATGAGAACGCGAACCGCTGTCTTCAATGCAAAATTATGGGCCGAAGTGGAAAGCTGTCGCTGTTCGCTTGCGTCCCGTTCAATGTCCTCTCGGCGATCCTTTTTCTTTCGTAATGTCGCCGGACGACCTCGCTCCCTTTCCCAATGGCGGGCGACAGCTCGCCCCATGTACAGGAATTTCCAAGCCGCGTCTGGATCTCCTCCTGTGTAATTTTCGGGATTTGCTCCGCAGACGCGCAGGAACATGCGACGAAGGACCGCGTCGGCGAAATAGTGGCCCGGCGACCTCCGCAAAACCGGTGATTGGACCTCAGGCTCAACGGTCTTAACGGCAACCTCGATGGCTTCATCGACAGCTGTCAGGAGAGCCTCTTCTGCTTTGCGAATCCGATCAAACTCTTCCATGCTACTCCTCCGCAACCGGCTCTTCGACCGTGTCTATCGCCGAAATGGCTTGCAGTTCTTGATGCCGCTCTATCTGCGTCTTGCACGAGCGCGCGGCCAATCGCTCTGGTAAAGCCAACAGTTCCTGTTACTGCGCGCTCACTCAGGCAGCGGGATGTGTTCGTCTCGGTCGCTGGCAGGTAGATCAAAACGACCTTTGCCCCAATCTTTTGCCCGCCACTCCGCCTTGGCTTCCTCAATGCGCTCCCTAGACGAAGCCACAAAGTTCCACCAGATGTATCGCGGTCCTGAGAACGTCGCACCACCAAGGATCATCAGCCTTGCGCCGCGGTCGCCCGCCGCGACGGTGATACGATCTCCGGGGCGAAACACCATCATTTGCGGCGCCTCGAAATCCTGGCCCGCGATAGAGATTGAGCCTTCGACGATATAGATGCCCCGGTCCTCATGGTCATCGGGCATGGGCAGGCGGGCACCCGCGGCTAAACCAACGTCCGCATAGAACGTCTCGGACAACATCTTCGCGGGCGCAGTTTTACCGTAGGCCGCACCAAGAATAAGCCTGACTGATAACCCATGGTCCTCGATCAGCGGCAGCGCGTGCTTTTCGTGGTGCTCAAACGAAGGCTCCATGTCTTCATGACTGTCCGGCAAGGCCAGCCAAGTCTGAATCCCGAAAAGGCTATGGGGACCAGTTCGCGCGGTCGCAGACGTCCGCTCGGAATGGGATACCCCCCGTCCGGCAACCATCCAGTTCAGTTCGCCAGGACGAATGATTTGGTCTGCCCCAGTGCTGTCTCGATGGTGAAAGTCACCGCGATACAGATATGTGACTGTGCCAAGGCCAATATGAGGATGCGGTCGAACATCGACGCCCTGCCCTGTCAATAATTCGGCCGGCCCCGCCTGATCGAAGAATATGAAGGGCCCGACCATCTGGCGCTTCGGCGCAGGCAGAGCCCGCCTGACCTCGAATCCGCCAAGGTCACGAGACCGCGGGACAATAAGCGTGTCGATAGCATCGACACCTACCTCATCGGGACATCCTGGTTCAAGTGCCGGGTTCCAACTCATTCTCGCTTGTCTCCTGTTGATCGCGTGTATCTACCTGATAATGGTCTTGATGGTGGGTAAATATCTTGTAGGGAGCGCAACAAGATTGCCGTGTCGCGATTACATTCTGAGGGTCCCGCACAAAGCGATTTCTCAGCTTCCAAACGTCACGGTTCATGCTGCTTTTGCATCGCGACAAGCCTGAAGCGGTCGCCGTAAGAACCGCTGCAGATGCGGTTGGTTTCTGCATTAACCTCCTCGTACTTGCAGAGGAGATCACTACCCCTATTCCTGAACTTTTCGGTTCGGCGCGATAAGCGTTGGAAATGGCTTCGATCCTTTGTTGAAGTCGCGGATGGACGATCGAATTGAAGGGGATCCGAAAAGAACGCTTTCATGACCGACAGAGCACCGGCAACGCTGGAATCGAGCTCTTGGCTGATTGCCTCAAAGGGGAGACCGGCGGTCGGGCCAAGGGAGGAGCGGCTGATGATGCAAAAAGAGCACTTAGTCCAGCGCCATCCGGTGCGTCTGATACTTCTTCGGCCCGTGTCGTGATGCCATCTGTTTTTGGTTACGCCAAATGCGATTAGGCTCATGCGCGCGCCGGAGGCGTCTTCTAGATCGCGCACCTCTTCCGCAAACACAGCGGTCCGAAAGACGTTATAACCTCTTGAGGCCAGACTTAGCGCCCTCTCCCGCCCCGGCAAGTGACAAGCAATGACGACCACAGCAGAGCGGTAGCAAGAAGTTGATACCATTTTTAGACTCCACAGTCAGCAGTAGGTCACGCCGTCGCCACGGCAGCCCTAACAGCAGGCGCGACCTCCTTGCCGAGTAACTCAATAGAACGGCGCATCGCTGCTGGTTCCAGAGACGCCGTGCTCATTTGGAAAGTGATGCGCGAAATGCCTCCGAGGACTTGGTCTGCTTGCAGGATCTTTGCCAAGACTGTTTTGGGATCTCCCACTAAAAATGCACCATCGGGACCGGCCATGGCCTCGAATTGCTGGCGGCTCGGAGGTGACCAACCACGCTCCCGACCAATAATCTCGGTCAGGTGCGCCCAACCTGGGAAAAACGTATCCCTTGCGTTGGTATCTGTGTCTCCTACAAATCCCATGGCATGCACACCGACCTTCAGCGATTTAAGACTGTGACCTGATCGAGTTCCCGCCTCGCGATAGAGATCGACCAATGGCCGGAACCGGTCAAAGCCGCCCCCGATAACGGCGACCATCAATGGTAGACCAAGTGCGCCAGCCCGCGCAAAAGATTCGGGACTTCCACCAACGCCGATCCATACCGGCAGGCGAAGCTGATGAGGCCGAGGAAACACCCCTTGCCCACGCAAGGCCGGACGAAAACGGCCTTCCCAAGAGATATGAGTACTGTCTGCAAGTTTTAAAAAAAGATCGAGCTTTTCCGCGAAAAGCGCATCATAGTCGCGCGTGTCGAGCCCAAACAACGGATAGGCCTCAACGAAAGAGCCTCGGCCGACGATGACCTCGGCTCGGCCCTGAGAAATAAGATCGAGAGTGGCGAATTCTTGAAAAACCCGAACCGGATCAGCAGCGCTTAGTATGGTCACGGCGCTAGTCAATTTAATCCGTTTGGTGCGTGCGGCGGCGGCAGCCAAAATCACAGCCGGTGCTGAATCAAGGAATTCGCCCCTATGATGCTCCCCAATTCCGAAGACGTCGATCCCCACTCGATCAGCGGTGCTGACCTCTTCAAGGAGTTCTGCCATTCGATCAACCGCAGTGGGATGTCGACCCGTTGCCGGATCGGTCATTATCGCCGCAAAACTGTCGATGCCGATTTCCATAAGACCTTCTTCGAAACAATTCGTTCTGACAGCGCCGTTCCCGCTGCTGACGGCGGAGATCCAGTTCTTAAGATGCCTAAAAACGGTAAGATTCAGCACGCATTTTAAAGGGGTGGCGCCCAGACAGAGCAGCCCAGGACCGTCCGCTCGACCGCCATCCCTGCCTTGCTTATACGCCGCTGCTAGAGGAGGTCGGTACCGGCGTATGAAGTAGCTGCTGCTCCCAGAGGTAAGCGATACCACTACCACCAACGTGTTGCACGATGACGTCGGTGACCTTCGCGGCCTGCTCTGCACGCGCCCAGTCACGCTGCCACTCCGCCGCGAGGGCTAGCCAGGTCATCACGTTGACACCAGCGGCTATCATGCGCTGAATCGCAACCTGGTGAGCTTCAATCGAGACGCCGCCGGACGCATCGGTGATGACCGTGACATCCCAACCTTCGCCCGCGGCTTGGATCGCCGGCATAGCCACACAGACCTCGGTCCAAAGACCCGCGATGATCAGTTGTTTGCGCCCAGTAGCTTTCACGACATCAACGACCTTCTGGTCCTGCCAGGTATTGATGAATGTCCGGTCGATGATCTCCTGGCCGGGAAACACATCGGCAATCTGAGGGAATAAGTTGCCGCCGCGCTCGGCGATAACAGTGGTAAGAACGGTAGGGACTTCGAAAGCTTTCGCAGCCTTGGCAAGGCCTACGGTGTTGTTGACCACCATGGTAGGCTCGTGGCTGTTAACGTTGGCAAGTTGGTATGGCTGGTGGTCAATCAAGACGAGAACGGAATCTTCCGGTCGGAGCAGCGAATTGAGGCCGTTACGAAAGGTCATGGATAACATCCTAGGTTGGCGGTTCGTTGAGGCAAATGGAGAGATGGTCATCGATTACCATCCTCAGACAGCGTCTCATTCTGCCTTGCGATGCGGTAGTCCCAGATTATGCTAAGCTGTGTCGCAGGATGGGGAACGCACAGTGGATATCGAAGATCTGAGGACATTTGTAGAAGTCGCCGATGCGGGTGGGGTAACGCCAGCCGCTTTCCGTCTCGGCATTTCAAAGTCGATGGTGAGCCGTCGCCTCGCGCGGCTAGAGGCAGATCTTGGCGCACAGCTCCTTTCGCGGACAACACGCGGTACTGCCTTAACCGAAGCCGGCACCACCTTCCGTGACTACGCGGCCAGAATTTCAGCCGAAATCGACGCCGCGCGCGAAACAATCCTTCCAGCGGGTACGTTGCGAGGTCGGTTACGAGTCGCTGCGCCGCTGTCTTTTGGACCGACGCATTTCGCACCTGTTCTTGCCAAGATGGCCCAAGACCATCCACAGCTCCATGTCCAGTCGTGTTATACAGATCGGATTGTAGACATTGTATCGGAAGGCTTCGACTGCGCCATAAGGGTGGGGTATTTGCAGGACTCAAGTCTCATTGCGAGGCGCGTGGGCCCAATCCACGGGAAACTCCTTGCGAGCCCAGACTACATCAAAATGTACGGCTCTCCGGAAACGCCGGATGAACTGCTGAACCATCAAGCTCTCCTGCACGATACAGAAACGTGGGACGTGACTGATGGCGACAGGATCATAACGACGCGTCCGCAGGGTCGTTTCAAGGCCGACAATGCCGTTGCTCTTGTAGCAGCCGCGCTGGCCGGGATAGGCATTGCCAGGGTCCCGGATGGGCTAGCAGACGACCATATAGCTTCCGGAGCCCTTGTGGAAGTTATGAAGCGCTATCCGCCGCCGCCCGGTGGCATCTTCATTATAAGGCCACCGGGCCAGCATCCGGCCAGGAAGGTGCGTGTCCTGATCGAAATGCTACTCGCCTGCTTCGATAGCGGCGAGTAGGTACCCAAATCCATTGCCTTGCCAACTATGTTCGAAGATGTTCCGAATAGAACAGCGCTAACCGCTCCACCGCCTGCTCGACATACGGGTTTTTATAATACATGTCGTAATGACCAGCTCCATCGACCGCGAGGAAGTGCTTGAACTTCGATTTCGAAAGGTCAAAAAGACGACGGCCAGATTCAAACTGACCCGTTGTCCCGCGACGACCCCCGACAATGACCTGGAGAGGCTGTGTCAGCAGGTCGGGTACGAGGCTGAAGGAATCAAAGCTCAAGATGCTGCCGTAACTAGTAAAAAGTATGCGGTTTGTGGAGTTAGGGTGGCGATATGAGGACTCGCGATAGAAGATTACTGCTTCCAACAGGTCGGGGTCGTCAATGCCAGCAGCCTTAGCTTCCTTCAGGGTGTCTGGGATCCACGGATCGCGTCGTGGACTGCCGCCTCGGGCTTCTGATGTCCGTTGTTGCGCAACCTCTTGTAGGGTTTTGCGGAAGTCAGGAAGCAGTCGCCGTAAAGCTTCGCCGATGTCATTGGCAACAACTGTGCCGACCGCCTTGAAGCGCCGCTCCGTGAGAGCCGCCTTTATGGCGTAACCGCCACCGGCGCATATACCCAGTAGTCCGACCCGATCTTCGTCCACGTTCGGCAACGTCATCATATAATCGACGGCGCAGTGAATGTCCTCGACGCGAGAAGCCGGATCTTCAAGATCCCGCGGTTGGCCGCCGCTTTCTCCCTGAAATGAAGGATCGAATGTAAGTGCGAGATATCCATGCGCTGCCAGGCGGCAAGCGTAGATCGCCCCGATCTGTTCCTTGACGCTGCTTCCGGGCGTCGCAAGGATGAGCGCCGGATATTTTCGGCTTCCATCGAATTGAGGGGGAAAATGGAGATTTCCAACAACGGTGATATCCCTATTCTTGAACGAAACGCGCTTCATCTCGCTTGCCTCCTTTGCCTGAGTTGAGCCGATGACGAACCGCCAGGAGGCTGCTTGGGTGATGGAACACTTGCCTAGCAAAGCGGCTATCGTGACCCGTTTGCATCAAGGGATCATCACGACCCGCCCAAGCGGCTTGGCTTTCTCTGCGTAGTCATGAGGCTCCGCCGCCCCCCCGAAGGGAGAAATTTCGAACAATGACTACTTCCAGTCGTTTCCCCCTGCCGGGACGGGCAGCTGATCGGTTGGTCAGACATTTAAACCGGGCTGAGGTGTCTCTCCGTCAAAGCTGCACGACCGATCGGGATTCCGCATGCCTCGCCTCCAAAATATGCTCCAGATCCTTCAGTGCGGCCGCCGCTGTCGCAACTGGTTCTTTTCCTGAGCTGATCGCAACTGTTGTGCCCATAACGTCGGTAGTGATGCGAATCGCCTTGTCTTTCCCTCGAACATTCGCGAAGGTATCGGAAAGAGGTACAGGCAGTATTCCCACTTGGGCCGCGAGTGTGTTGTTAACGAAGTTAAGGCGGCCGAGAAGTTTTGGGACTAGCTGCCGATGGCGCCATTCGTCGATTTGCTCTGCAGTGACTGACTGAAGACCAGCTACCTTGATATCGTCCATTTTGAGATTGGCGCCTAGGCCGAAATTGGCAATAAGCAGAAGCTTACAGGCAGTATCCCATCCTTCGGTGTCGTTGCGAGGATCGGCCTCGGCGAAGCCTCCTTCTTGTGCCTCGCGTAGGGCGATGTCAAAGCCGACCCCGCGGAGCACCATCGCATCGAGCAGATAATTGGTAGTGGCATTCAATATGCCTTCTATCTCCACGAATTGACAGCCTTTAAGACTGTGGTTCAGCATATCGATGGTAGGCAGGGCCGCCGCAGCTGCGCCGCTGAGTTTAAGCATTGCTCCGGAGTTCGTCGCCAAGTTACGCAACTCCGTGCCGCTATGCACAAGAGCGCCCTTCGAGACTACGATCGCGTCACGACCGACGGCCAACGCTGAACGAAGATAGGCAAGGCCCGGCCCTCCTGTACGAAAATCGCTTGGACCCGATTCAATTACTATATCCGCACCACTCTTTTCTATAAATTCGGGTCCTGCGAAACCTTCCTCCAGCGTGCCCAAGTCTTCTTCTTCCAAGCCACCGGTTTTAAACAAGCCAGCTTGTGATCCGCAGACTGCGACCAGTCTAACATCGGCGTCATACACCTTCCGGTATCGCATGCGGCGAGAGAGAAGCAGAGTCGCGGTCGCCCGTCCCACATTCCCAAATCCGGCTATAGCAATATTGAATGTCTTCATCATAAAGGCCTCGTAGCCTGGAATCAGCGTGGCCTAAAATCGCCAGGTTAATAGGTATGTTTGTTATTTCAACGTGAGTAGTGTCAACAAACGCAAAAGTCTGTCGCGCGAACAGGAACGCATCCCCGATCATCGCTCGCGTCCAACGGAATGCGTCTAGTAATGCCAGGGGCAGCAGGAGGCGTTCAGGGACTGTAGGTAGCCGCCATCAAAGACAGCAGAGCCGTAGCGATCGCTGCAATCCAACAAGAGCCGAGTGGAGAAGAACTTCATTAATACCTTGGCTCCGGTCCAACGACCTGCCCAGCCCTAACTGGCTCTTCTCGATGAGCCGCAGAAACGTTGCGCTTGTGGCGAGCAAAAGCGTCTG
Organism: Agrobacterium sp. CMT1; assembly: GCF_037203725.1. NCBI lineage: Bacteria > Pseudomonadati > Pseudomonadota > Alphaproteobacteria > Hyphomicrobiales > Rhizobiaceae > Agrobacterium > Agrobacterium sp. CMT1. The sequence goes on along the minus strand of NZ_JBBCAR010000019.1, from coordinate 159,288 downwards.
GGCAGTAGTTTTGATCGCTGCGGCATCCGAAACCAATGGCCCTCGCGTCCATACGCGGCCGAAGTAGATACCAGCCTCGGGCATGCACAAGTCAACTTCGCCAGTCGAAATTTTCTGGCAGCCAGGAAGCCTGTGACCGGAATCCTGGAGCCTGTACCGGCAATTTTGGTAGGATCAGGCAAATATTCGGAACAATCGGGAATGAAGACACCGTCTTTCCTGCTTATCCCTGCCCGTACCGTTCTACGTTCGACAGTGTTCCTCGTTTTGCGACATTGTTTCGCGTTTTCCGCCACTAGGAGATGGCCGCGAGGCGCACGAGATAAAGAACGAGCAAATAGGGCGGCGCAGTTATCTCTCGTGTCCGCCCGGTCGACAAATGTCTTGAAAGGGCAAATAGATGATTGAACTTATGGGTAAGAGAGCGCTTGTCACAGGCGGAGCTCGCGGTATCGGTGCGGCCATTGCCTTGGGACTCGCGGAAAATGGCGCCAATGTTGCGTTTACATATCAGCGCGCGAAAGAAAAAGCCGAGGAGCTGGTCAAGACAATTGAGACCCTCGGGCGTAAAGCTGTTGCCATTCAAGCCGACAGCGCCGATCCTGAAGCGATTGCGCGATCGGTTACCGAGGCAGTTTCGCAGCTTGGTGGAATTGATATACTCGTCAACAGCGCCGCGATCGGGCACATGGGTACGATTGTGGATCTCGACCTCGATGAGTATCAGACCCTTATGGATGTCAACGTGCGGGCACCCGTCTTGTTTGCCAAGCATGTCATCCCGCATCTCGGTAAAGGCGGGCGGATCATTACAATTGGTTCAGGACTTGGAGAAAAAGTACCATTTCCAGGCATAACGCCTTACGCCATGTCTAAAGCAGCGCTGACCTCATTCACACGCGGTCTCTCACGCGATCTCGGTCCGCAGGGTATCACAGTTAATCTCGTTCAGCCTGGATCGACGAACACAGATGCTAACCCGGCAGACGGTGCCGCTGCCGATTTCCAGCGCAGTATGACGTCCTTGGGACGCTATGGTGAGCCGCGTGAAGTCGCCAATGCCGTGGTGTTCCTTGCGAGCCCGGCGGCGAGCGTGATCACAGGCGCAATTCTGAACGCCGACGCGGGTGCACTAGCCTAAGTCCTTGTAGCGAAGGTCGCTGCTGGAATCTGTAGAGCAAGGACTTTTCGCCGGGCATAGACTTCGGCACCCACAAAGAGAGGCGAACCGTTATAGGCTCACCATTGCACCGTGACCGTCGATGAGATGGATTTCATTTAACGGGGGGCTGATTTAGCCCCCGGTGCTCCTACTTCTCCACGGTCTTCCGGCAGCAACTGCTGGCGGAAGACCGTGTTATTGCACCCAATCTTGGAGTTTTGACAAGACAAAGGAGCAGGAAGGGAGCGCGTTGCTTTTACGTTCGAGAATCTCGAAAAGGCGATCGAAAAATGCGAAGATGTCCCCACCATGCGCGTTCCACATTCTGGTTACAGAGCGCCTGTCGGGCTTCGGCTCTTAATGAAGCCACGCGAAACGCATTTCTGCCATCATCTTGCAAAACGGCAATGCCTACGGGTGTTTTAGCGACGGGTGGGGGCGCTGGCAAATTTGCTGGCGTAAGCCCACTCAACCATTTGGGGCGCGTGCCGCACGTCCCTGTCGCCAGACAATCCGTGATCCGCGTGTGGGACTGGCGCTGCTCCCGAGTTGCTCTGTCTTGATCGATATAAGCTCAGCAAAACGTAGATGCCCGGACTGGACACCGAATAAACTCAATCAAAATTGATCTATGATTATCGGAGCAACGTTCGCTCTATCCCGCCTACCAAGCTCATTTTTCCGGTGAACCACTCGTCATTTTTTGAAGTCTGGGGGACGGCATGATCCAGCCTTCTTCCCACCCCGTCCACTAGCCTACCAAAGTGATCTCTCCAAGCAAGAGCGGCACCTTCTCGACACCGGGCGCTTCGAGCTTGTGACCCACCGCCGCCAAGTCGCCAGTCGGATCCGTAACCTCGTGGAGCCAGCGGCTCCCACATGAGCAAGTGGCGGCTACTGACAGAGATGCTTACCTGACCGATATGCAGGCATGTCGTCACACATGCCTGCTTGATGCAGAATGACAGTGAAGTCACAGGGATGTAAAATTTGTCTTATACGGCGATAGGGGATCCGTCCGGGCTTGCCTTTATAATATATTCGCCGCCTTCCCTGAAGCTGCGGACGGTGGCGAACGTATCCTCCATGAACTGCACATACGAGAGCTTGCCGCGCTCGCCACGCGCGAGAACAGAAAATGGCGAAGTCACCGTTTTACCAAGAACGTTTGATGTGTAGGTAAACGTGCCGAAGATCGCTGCGCCGTTGCCGTTTTCGAAAGTATCCTGAATTTCGAAGTTATCCGTCGTCCAGTAACGTCCGACATCGATGAAGGTCTGAACCAGCCCTTTAGTACCTTCATTGGTACCAGCCCAAGGCATGATCCGCTTCAACTCTGGATGCTCGTAATTGAGCGACACATAGATAAAGTCATCTGTCGTGAATTGTTTGACGAACTCAAGGTCAGTCGGGTTCGACAAGATCGATTGCAAGATCGCCAAAGGCGACGTCGGGGACGCAGGCTCGGCTTTAGACAGACTGTTGATAGACATGTTATCTTCTCCTTTTAAGCAGCTTTGAATTAGGCTGTTAGCGTTGCGCCAAGCCCGGTTTGAGCGCGATGTGTTTGTGTTCGATAAAATCATCTAGGGCCGCGAGACCGTTGAGACGGCCAAGGCCAGACTGCTTGAATCCGCCCTCTTCCGTCCCGTCGTAAACCTTCGCCCAATCATTGATCCATACGGAGCCGGCTTCGAGCGCCTGCGCGACTCGTAAGGATCGATCGACATCGCGCGTCCAGATGCTGGCAGACAGTCCGTACTCATTGTCATTCGCAAGACGGATCGCTTCCGCCTCTTCGGAAAACCGCTGGATCGTCAGTACAGGGCCAAAGGTCTCCTCCTGAATGATGGCAAGCGTGTTATCGGAGACTTCCAGAAGCGCTGGCCGGAAAAAGGCTCCCCTCGCGAGTGGGCCATCGTTGATAGGGCCGCCACGTTCGATCACCAATGCGCCGGCTGAGATGGCGGCCTCGACGACCCCATCAACCCGCGCCATGTTTTCGCGGTCAATCAAGGGTCCCATATCGCTGGAGGGATCTGCGGCGGGGCCGACCTTGACTTTACGCAACCGCACAGCCAGTTCCTCGCGAACAGCTTCGTATATCCCATTCTGCACAAGCAACCGGGAACCCGTCATGCAGAACTGGCCGCTAAAGACCGTCAGTGCCTTTTCCAATACCGGCAAGGCCGCCTCGGTGTCTGCATCGTCGAAAACAATCATCGGCGTCTTTCCGCCAAGCTCCATGCCGAAGCGCTTGAGGTACTTTGCCCCGGTGCTGCTAATGGCACGCCCGGTGCGTGTCGATCCGGTAAAGCTGACGACTGGCACGTCCGGCGAAGCCACCAGATAGCCGGAGCCTTCCGGGCCGCTTTCGAAAAACAGATTGATCACGCCGTTCGGCAAATCCTCGGCTTCGGCCATGACCTCCGCCATAACGCTCGCGATCTGTGCCACTTGGGCGGGGAGCTTGATGACCGTGGTGCAACCGGCAGCAAGCGCGGGAGCAAGCGATCGAATTGTCAGGATAACCGGCGAGTTCCAAGGTGCGATCACAGCCCCAACACCCATTGGTTGGCGTAGAACGAGGGAGATGCTGCCGGGTTTTGGCGTTATCACCCTGCCACCTTCAACCAGCGCGGTCGCGGCCGAGTAGCGAAGCTTGCTCGGCACCATGTCCAGTTCGAATGCGGCTTCGCCCTTTACCTTGCCGTTTTCCAATGACAAGATATCGAGCAGCTTTTCACGATTGCGCTCGAAGGCACACGCCAGTTGTTCCAGCACTCGCGCCCGCAGTTCGTGGTCGTGAGCCCATATCGTTTCCCGGAATGCTTTGGACGCTGCTGCCACAGCCGCTTTTGCAGCCTCCAAACCGTTGTCTGGGTAGTAGCCGATCACGTTGTAGGTCGAGGGATCGATCGAAGCTCTTAACTCACCTTCCAGGCACTGAGACCCGTTGATCCAATTAAACGCTCTCCGGTTCGTTGCACTGTGGGATGCCATCTTCGTACCTCCGATATCAGTCAATTCCTGGTCTAAGGGGAAGGAGATCACGGCCTAGCGTTGGTTCGCCTCTGCAGGAGTGCCTCTTCGATTTTGCCGGCTGCTGTGCGGACTGCAGGCTCAGTTATGTTCGTAACGATCGGGACGATTATTATCGTCGCGCCCAGCACGCGATGCGGTAATTGCCAATCCTGCATCCAGTCGGCGGTAAGAGATACAACCAGTAGAACACTGGGATAGACGGCAAGCCAAACCATTAGCGTTCTTTTCAGGCGTTCAAGTACAATCTTCCGCACGTGCGTTATCCTGTAACCTTTATCCGTGACGGGGAGCCGACGGGGAGCAAACGAACAGGGTCGTTTGCATCCGAAGCTGGTCCTCCAGTTCGGCAAGGATCCGCGTCAGCGTTCCAGCAATCTGAATCTGAACGATGCCGGCCATTGACGGAATAGGGATATCCGTCGCATCATACCGGACATAATGTCTGCAATACTTTCGATAGAGTCGTTGAGCGGCCTCGTTGCCTTCTCGGTCGCCGTGGAAACAGGAAGTTTCGCGGCGGCGGGGAGAAAACTCGGTCTATCGGCATCTGCAGTTGGCAAGGCGGTGGAGAGGCTCGAAGCGCGCTTGGGTGTGCGTTTGCTGTATCGCACGACCCGATCGCTCGCTGTGACCGGCGAAGGCGACGTGCTCTACCGATACGTCACACGTATATTAAAAGATTTGCAAGATGCGGAAGCGGAGCTTCATCTTCTGCAAAAGGCGCCGCGCGGCCGTCTGAAGGTTAGCGTACCAACGGTTTTAGGGCGCAAGATCATTATGCCGGCTCTTCGTGACTTTCAGATCAGTTTTCCTGATATAACAACCGATATTAGTCTGGACGACGTGAAAGTGGATGTCGTCGAAGGTGGCTACGATGTTGTCCTGAGGCTCGGCGAACTAGACGACTCAACCTTGCGCGCGCGAAGGATTGGGCCGCACAAGTTCACCACGTGCGCATCGCCCACTTATCTTTCCCGGAAGGGGATTCCTTTAACTCCAGCAGATCTGCATCATCATTCATGCATCCATTATCGCTTTCCGACTACCGGTCGGCCGGAGATCTGGTCATTCAAAAATTCACAAGAAGCAAAGCCTATCAAGCCGACAATCGTCCTGAACGATGGCGAAGCATTAGCATCCGCTGCACTTGGCGGCCTGGGTATCATTCAGGCACCAAGCTATCTGGTGAGTGAGGACGTCGCTGCTGGCCGACTTCAAGCTGTTCTGGAGGATTACACAGAGGATCGCGGCAGCGTGTCACTCGTCTGGCCGCCGATGTCGGCAAGAGTTCCGAAAGTTCGCGCGTTCATTGACTTCATCGGCGAGCGGGTTTTCGAAGAGCTATACTAAGCACGTGCATCAGCGGGCCGTCCGTCAACATTGCGCTTTCGACGGCCCGAGAAAATCGATGACCCAACCCATCTGTCAGTTAGGACCAAATCCGGCTGCTCATTAAACTCGCTTGTGTGACGAGTCGCGGCAATGTCAGCCCCCTTCCTCAACTTCCTTCTGCGTTAATTCAGAATTGCCGTCACGCGGATTTCGATGCGCATTGTTGGCAGGCCGAGCGCTTCAACGCCCGTTTGTGTCCAGATCGGGGGGCGATCGGGCATGTACTTGCGGTAAAGCCTAGAAATTGTTTCGTTAACAACTGGGGGAAAGCCGCCAACGTGGTATGAATTTACATGCACGACATTTTTCCAACTTGCGCCTGCCGTCGCTAGTGTTCGCTCAACATTTTCGAAAGCCTGTTCGATCTCATCCTCGATGGCTTCGGGTATTTCCAAGTTGTCGTTCCATCCTCCTTGTCCCGAGATCTCAACACGATCACCAATTTTTACTGCCTGTGAGTAGTGCAGGAGGTCGCGGAGCTTCTCTCCGTAGCCCGGCGTAATGAACATTTCAGGTTTTGTCATGGTCAATGCCTCTTTGTGGTTACGTACCGTTAAAGTACGGATCGCATGTTAGATGTTGTCATACGCAGCGTATGTCAATGGCCGACCTGTAGGATGCATCTAGCGACCTTGCGACGACAGCAACGGACCTAGATTCACAGGAGGTGGGCGCTTGAATATGCCTCTGCATGCGGGGCAACAATTTCAAAAGCTGCTATCGCCTTCGTAAGCGTGGATGCAGGTTCCGAGCTCCCGGCAACCCAAAGGGCGGCCCTAAGTGCCGCCATTTAACAGCCGCACCACACCCTCTATGTCCACCTGTTTGATTGGCCACCCTTCGCGAGAACTTCTCGCTATAGTCTCCAGCAAGCAGCGGACTGCTTCGGCCGATAGGTAGCCGAGGAAATCTTCGGTGCGGACCGGGTTTCTTGCTTCCTAGAGCAATTTGCTCCTGGGATGAGAGTTTGCGATGTAAGCGGGGTATTTGGTTTTGGCGGCATCAGCAACAGTCTCATAGATGTCAGTCATTGCAATTGGCTGGTCTCGGGATGTCGCGACTAGTAACATGCCGGAGGGACCAACTATAATGTCTCCGCCCCGAAGGAAATCTCTTCGTGTGTCTGCAGACACCGGCAGAAGGTAAGCCCGTTTTTGAAAAAATTGGCCTTCGGGGAAAACTCCTCACATCAGTTGTGCATGCAAAGCCTTCGTAAAAATGCCTTTACCTTCAACGACAATCTCGGCCAATCACCGCATTCGCGGTCGACGCTGCATTGAGCATGAGAAAGCATTCGGCCAGCATAGATCACATAGCAACCCGAGCCAACCACGGCCTGCGTGGCATTGACACGGCCTGAGCCTGTTCGCGTTGCTCCTTTAGCGACACAGTTTCACGCCGGAAGCCACTATCATGTCCACCGCCCGGCTGGCAGGTTGCATGACGGGCGGCGGGTTCCTCGGCCGCGTTCCACGCCTTCCTCAAACCAAGCCAGCAAATGATCGGTCACGAGGTTGCTTGTTTCCACATCAGCGCTGGCAGCAACTTTTGGAGTTTCCAATTTATTCTGCCAAGGCTGCAATTCCCTTCCGCAAAGAAGCCTCGAAAGGAGATATCGAAATGGGTTTTGTAACAACCGATGATAACGTCCAGATATTCTACAAGGATTGGGGACCTAAGGATGCCCAGCCCATCGTCTTCCACCACGGCTGGCCGCTCAGCTCCGACGATTGGGACGCACAGATGTTATTCTTCTTGTCGAGGGGCTATCGGGTCATCGCCCACGACCGCCGCGGCCATGGGCGCTCCGAACAGGTGGATAGCGGACATGACATCGACCACTACGCAGCTGATGCTCTTGCGCTTGCCAATGCGCTAGACCTTCGCAACGCGGTCCACATCGGTCATTCCACGGGCGGTGGCGAAGTAGCTCGTTATGTCGCAGTGCACGGCGAGCCGGCGGGCCGCGTAGCCAAGGCTGTACTCGTTGCAGCTATACCGCCGCTGATGCTCAAAACCGCCGACAACCCAGAGGGCACTCCGATTGGCGTGTTCGACGGTTTCCGCTCGGCGCTTGCCGACAACCGAGCCCAGTTCTTCCGCGACGTGCCGGCAGGCCCCTTCTACGGCTTCAACCGCGCGGGTGCAGATGTATATGAAGGGGTGATCCAGAATTGGTGGCGCCAAGGCATGATGGGTAGCGCGAAGGCGCATTATGACGGCATCAAGGCCTTCTCCGAAACCGACCAAACAGAAGATCTCGAGAGGATCACCGTGCCCACACTGGTGCTGCATGGCGAAGACGACCAAGTGGTGCCGATCGCCGCATCGGCTGAAAAATCCGTCAAACTGCTCGTCAAGGGGACGCTAAAGACTTACCCCGGATTGTCGCACGGCATGCTGACGATCAATGCCGAATTGCTCAACGCCGACATACTGGCCTTCATCGAAGGTTAACCCTGAGCTGGAGCGGGCTCGAACCGCCCCAGCTTAACCGGCTCGACATCTTATCGATATGTGTCGGGCGAAGGACACAAGCATTGCGCGATCATCGACAAAAACATTGTACGTCTGCGAGATTCCCTTCCGCTGTCGGTGTGGTGTTGATTTTTTCTGACAATCTTGGAGGTGAAGCACATGACGAGGATCGTGTCTTCACCTTATGCTGCACGATTGAGCATCGAGCCGCGTAGATATCCATGCGTTACCAATTTAAGGACTCGCTGATAACGTGCAGTGGCTTTGCAATCATCGAATATTGCTGACCTGCTCTGTCCAGCTCGCCGCTGAGAAGAACGCCCCGTGCCTCGTCCGAAAGAATTCCGACGCTGGCTTGGAGTCTTTAAGTTGTGAGACGAACCAAGCGGTGGAGATACCTAAATAAGCCTGTACGCCACGGGTGCAGGTCAATGGGCCGCCTACCTCTGCGGAGTCACAGTCCGGCTTTCCAAGTATGTCATTATGGTTGGCACCCTTAACGAGGCCCTTTACCTTGAGCAAGCGATCGGGCGTTGCGTCGTAGTAAGCTGTGAGGGAATTGAGATCGGAGCCGATCCATTGCCTGTCGGGGGAAATGATGAAGTCGCGTGTCCCTCCGACGTAGAATATTGATCCCGTCGAAGCTGCTTGGAGTTCCTCCGTCAGCACGCAAAGGTCCGCGGGCGAACACCACCGTTGCTGTGGCAGCTGAAAAGCTACAGAGGTCCGAACCTTCCCGCTTGATTTCAACATGGCATTTATCGCTCCTGTTGCCCCTTGTGAATGCCCCGCCGCGCCGATGCGTTCGAAATTGACCCGATTGTAAAACATGCTGTTTTGATCATTGGTGATCCGGTGAAGATACGAGAGGGTATCGAGCACCGTGTCTCCATACCCGGTCCTAGGGTCACGGGTGGCGATAACGACGAAACCCCAACTTGCAATATGTGAGAGCAGGTAATCGTAGACCTCTGGCTCTACGGGTCCGTTCGCCGTCCCGTTGGCCCATAGTATTGCCGGGCGGGGCGCTCCTTGCCCTATGTCTGACGGATACCAAATGTCACAAAGATTGTCCTTGCGATCACAGGGCAAGCTGGAGGTCACACGGGAAGGTTTCGATGGGCCTCTATCAGTATACTGGCGCTCTAGGTCACTAAGAGGGACAATTTTATCCTCGTCGGGGTAATGACTGGCGAACTGTGAAATCAGCAACAGCGCCGTCACAAGCAGGACAAACCTAAGCATCGCTGGCCTTTCCCGCCTTCCAATAGACTAATGTCCGTCGGCTTTCCAGTAAGTATCTATGATTCCCTGGCCGTTGTTTACGATCCGCTGACCGATTTCAGGATCGCCGCCTTGCAACGTGTCGGCATCGCCGCCGCACAGGCGGACGAACGTCATCTGCTGCACGGCAAACATAAAATATTCCCTACTGGTCGGCTCGAGGTCCAGCCCCGCCTCTTTTAGTCCGTCGCCAACCTCGATAGCGGCGTCGTTGATGGCTCTGATGACTTTATCGAGCATATGGCGCTCCGCCGCCTGCTGGATTTCAACAAACTTTCGCTGGTCGGGCGACGGGATAGGGCAGGATGTTTTGGTCATCTCATTTTCCTTAGTCCAGGATTAGCAGGTCGAGATTTCGCGGTCGTTGTGAATTTTGGGTTCGTTTCAGGATTGAATATATTCACCGTTGTTCCGTATCCCCATCTGTGTCGGCGGACACGACCGAGCTAATTTTCAAGCCCGTCCAATGGGCGGCGAAAGCCCACATGTCGGCGTGCTGGGCAATGACCTTTTCGATCGGCATGCCTGCACCATGACCAGCTCTCGTCTCAATGCGGGCCAGACGCGGTTTCGACCCGAGGTCGGCGGCTTGCAAAGCAGCGATGTATTTAAACGTGTGCGCCGGCACGACCCGGTCGTCGGCTTCGGCAGTCGTCGCCAGGATTGCCGGGTAGTCCGCGCCCTGTCTGATCGTATGATAGGGAGAGTAGGTCACTATGGTGCGGAAATTCGGCTCTTGGGACGGATCGCCAAATTCGCTGATCCAGAACCCTCCAGCAGTGAACTTGGCAAAGCGAAGCATGTCCATCACACCGACGCCCGGCAGCGCGACGTCGAACAGATCGGGCCTTTGGTTCGTCACCGCCCCGACCAGAAGGCCGCCGTTGGATTCGCCCTGTACGGCAAGCCCGTTCGATGCGGTGATGCCGGTCTTTTTCAGGAATTCGCCAGCGGCGATGAAGTCGTCGAACGCATTCTGCTTTTTATCGAGCTGTCCGGCGCGATGCCAGGCTCTGCCATATTCCCCGCCCCCGCGGATGCCGGCGATCGCTAATACCCCGCCCTGCTCCACCCAGGCGAGTTGGATAGGATTGTAATAGGGAAGCTGAGGGATACCGAAGCCGCCATATCCATAGAGCAGCGTCGGGGCAGCTGTCGTGACGTCCTTACGGCGTACAATAAAAATCGGCACCTCGGTCCCGTCCTTCGACCGATAAAACCGTTGTTCGGCGGTGATATCGTTCGGATCAAGAGAAGCCTTTGGCTCCGCCCAAGGCTTAACGGTATTGGTCTGCGTGTCATATCGATAGATCGCGGTTGGCGCATCGAAGGCGGTAAAGCCGAAGAACGCCTCCGTGTCGCCCGGATGGCCCTGAAAGCCGCCCGCGGTACCGATACCGGACAACCCGACCGTCCCCTCGAAAGCGCCGCTCATGCTGAAGCGTCGAATTTCCGTTTTGGCATCGACGAGATAGGCGATGAAAAGTCCCTTACCCATCAGCGCGGCATCATTCAGAACCGCGTTGTCGGCATCTTCGGCGACGATCTCAACTGCGTGCGGATCGGGCACGGCCAGGTTAAGCGAGACGACGCGCCGGCGCTCGGCTCCGTCGGTGGTGACAAGAATGAGCTTGCTGCCGTCATTGCCGATGGCAGACCATTCAGCGTCCATATGCGGCACGATCGTCTTCGTCTTCCAATTCCTGGACGCGAGATCGACAACGGTGAGTGCATTTTCGTTCGTTCCCGGTGTCGAGGAGATAGCGAGATACCGTCCGCCTTCCGCGCGATCGGCGACATGCAGCAGGCCCGGTCGATCGGGCGACGAATAGATCAGGCGATCATTTGCCTGGGGCGTTCCGAGCTTATGGAAATAGACGGCATGATTGGCGATGGCCGCGCCTTCAGCACCTTGAACCGGCTCCGGCATGCGCGAATAGAAGAAGCCTGAATTATCCGGAGCCCAATTGATGCGCGTGAACCGGGCCCAGTCCACGACATCCCCAAGTTCCTTTCCGCTCTCGACATGGAGTACCCGGATGGTCCGCCAGTCGCTACCGCCCTTCTGCACGCTGAACGCCACGTAGCCGCCATCGTCTGAGACGCTCCATTCGCCGATCGCATCGGCGTTGTCGTCCGACCAAGAGTTGGGATCAAGCAAAAGACGAACGTTGCCGAAGGCACCATCGCGGACATACAAGGAAGGCTGGTTCTCAAGGCCTTTGTGCAAGGTGAAGAAATACCGGTCACCGCGCTTGCGAGGGACCGTATAGCGCTCGTAATCGAACAGGCGCGTCATCCGGTCTTTCAGGATATCGCGACCGGGAAGCATATCTAGATAGGCCCGCGTCACCTTGTTTTGCGTCTCGATCCAGGCAGCAACAGCCCGATCATTGGTGGCCTCATTTTCCAGCCAGCGGTAGGGATCCACGACGGTCCGGCCGAAGTGCTCCTCCGTTACATTGACGCGCTCCGTCTCCGGATAGGTGATCTTTGACATGTCGTTCTCCTGGGGTTGTGCACATACGCTGCTGAACTGGACGACCAGCGACACCGCGATGGCGGTAGTTGTTCTCATCGATGTTTCCTCGCGAATGGTGTCGACAAGCCCCCTGTTCCTGGCCCGAGTGAACCAATAGTGACACTTAGTGTCATTATTGTGATGCGATAAGTGGCGAGATCCGTGAGCGTATAAGCGCATTATTTTGGTGAAGTAGGCACATATTGCCATATTCTGGGTTTGCTTTAGGCGGAGATCGATATGAGCAGAACGATTCGGCAAGGCGCACACATCGACGTGGCACGCAGCGCCGCGCGTCTATTCCTCGAGAAAGGGGTTGCGGGCACCAGCGGCGACGAGATCGCTGGTGCGGCCGGTATCTCGAGGCGAACCCTCTGGCGTTATTTCCGCACGAAGGAAAGCTGCATCGAGCCGCTCTTTGCACTGACATCGCAACGCTTTGCCGAAAAGCTCAAGAACTGGCCCCTTGATATATCTGTAGAGCGGTTTCTGGAACTGGCCTACGACTTCAGCAAGATTGACGCCCAGGAAATAGAAGACGGAAGGTTGGTCGTGCACCTCATCGCGCGACTGGAGGACGAACCCGCCCTGCTCGAACCTTTTTTCATGGCGACACGAATGACGGAAATGACGATGGCAGGTGTGATTGCTTCGCGACTTGATCTTTCGCCAACGGATTTCGAGGTTCGATTGTGCGCCGCCACCGTGGCCGCAGCCATGCGGGTCATCGACGAAACGATCAGCAGGGCAGCGGTTAAATACGGACAAGTCCCGACCGTTGCCGAGACCAACGATCGCCTCGCGCAAGCGATCCGCCGCGCCAGCACCCTGCCGTTCTGCGATCCGGTGACGCCGCGTTCCTGCCGGAATTTATGACACTTGAGGACTACCAATCAGCTTCGGATGAGAGGCTTGCTCATCTGCCGGACTAACAACGATATTGCTGTTTGGCCGACAAAAATACACCCAGAGCATCATCACGCTCGTGAGCGAGTGGTCAACTTTCTCCGTTGGGGCAAGTCGAGCCATGGATTGACTCCGGATCTGGTCGAGAGTCATCATTCTGGAATTCGACCCAAACCTCGACCGCTCGGTCGTCGGGTAGGCAATTTTCAACCCACCAGCAAATTTCCTCAAGAGTTCGATGAAATTGTTCATCTGCAAAGTTGAACAGATCATTTTGTGGGGTAGTTTTGTTTGCCAATGCCTCCTCCTGTAAAGAAGTGGTCGCGGTAGTTTCCAATAAGCGATGGGCGTTCTTGCCAGCATTTGTGGCAGCATCAGGCATCAATCCTGTTATGCTTATCTTTAAGGAATGACTCGGCTAAATACTCTGAAAGAACGCGCACCTTTCGTGATGGATGCGGATTATTCGGTCGTACGACATGAACATCGGCTTCCGGTACCGCAAAATTATGCATCACTTGGACAAGTGCACCGCTCTCGATGAATCGATGAGTGACGCAGTTTGGGAGATAAGCTATACCCAGGCCAGCGACAGCTGCACTGGCGAGCGCCTCACTGTTGTCTGCTCTGAAGCACGCGTGCGGTCGCACAGTCACAATGTTTTCGCCATCTGCGAACCGCCAGGCTTCATTTCCGACTAAAGCTCGGTGTGAACTTAGATCATGCGGAATCTCCGGTGACCCAAACTGTTGTATGTAGCTTGGACTCGCCACGAGCTTACTGGAAATTCGGCCTACACGTCTCGTGATCAGGCTCGAGTCCTTTAATGAACCGACGCGGATCGCGCAGTCGAAACCCTCATTGATCAAATCCACGAGGCGGTCGCTATAGGAAGCATCGATCTGTAAATGGGGATGATGAAGTGCAATCCGATTAAGTACAGGAGCGAAGTGAACTGCCCCTGACGACAACGGGACAGCGACTTTCAGCCGCCCTCGAAGTACGTTTCCTTGAAAGATGGTCTCTTCGGCCAACTGGATTTCAGCGCTGGCTCGAGCAGCATGGTCTCTGAAGGCAACCCCTGCTTCCGTGAGCGAAGCTCCGCGCGTGGATCGCGCAAGGAGCTGGACACTCAGCTCCGACTCTAGCCTGATAAGCCGCCGGCTGACGATCGATTTGGATACACCCAGCCGGACGGCCGCGGCTGAAACGCCTCCTGCATCAGCTACTTCGACAAAAGTTCGTAGATCTTCAAGTTCCATCTTCAGCATTCCCTATGGCAGTAGTATTTCGCTCCGCGTTGGCCTCAGAGGCATCTACGTAGCCACCGATGACGCACAGAATCTGTGACAAGGAGAGCAGTCTGATCACCTCGTCTCCAACTTTTTGAACAAGTTCATCTGCGAGGCGGCGTATCTTCTTTGGGACCGTGATTTCCAGGGATCAGAGTTCACCTCGCCGGTTGATCGCTAGGAGGTGTCGGACAATGGGCTTGTCCGGTCCTGCATGGTAAGTGAGCACCTTTCCTTGTAGATCGGCATCGGCATTGGAAACTCGCCTGTGTTGGCGAAGGTGCTCCGCCCAGGATTCTACCATGAACCACTCGACGATCTTTTCGGTATCGGCTGGGTCTTCGGTGATGCCCCATCCATAGGCGCCGTCACGGCGGCGTTCCTGGGATAGATGATCAAGGTCATGTAGGAAGGCTGCACGATGGTGCTTTTCCACCTTGTACTCAATTAGGATCAGGACTGGTCCTCGGTCGTTGGCGATCGGTTCCGCAACAAGCGGCTCTGGCCAGTGATTGGACGGAACAAGGTCGGCCTCGCCTGCCGGGAGTTTGATGCGGTGCATGAGGAAACCGGCGACGACGAGACCGGCGGCGCCGATGATCAGGGTCGTCTGGATGCCCACACCCTCGCCGACTGCACCCCATCCAAGGCTGCCGGCGGTCATCGCACCATTAAACACGGTCAAGTAGATCGCGAGACCCCGCCCGCGCACCCAATTCGGCAGGACCGACTGGGCAGTACCATTGAGCGTCGTCAGGGCGGTAATCCAGGCAGCGCCAAGGAAGAGCAGCACGATGACCGCAACGACTTTTGGCGGTGCAAGCGCAAGCACACCCATGACGAGAGCGGTCACGATGGCAGCGGCAAGAAGCAGGCCGTCCGAACTCAAGCGTTCGCGCAACCTTGGCATCACCAGAGCTCCTCCGATCGCGCCGGCGCCGACAGCGCCCAGCAGGGTGCCGTAGAAGCTGGCGTCGCCGCCGAGCATCTGCCGGGCAACCAGAGGCAGTAGTGCCCAGACGGCACTGGCGAACGCGAAGAAGATGGCAGCACGCAGGAGCACCACATGTAGCGGCCTGCTGGAGCGGGTATAGCGGAGTCCCGCCCGGAATGCGCTGAAGAAGTTTTCTTGAAGCGCGTCACCCTCTTTCGCGGCCCGCGGCCACCAAAGAAGCGCTCCGATGACGACAATATAGCTGGCAACGTCGACACCGTAGGTGACACCGGCGCCGAATGCGGCCAGAAGTAGGCCCCCCGCAGCAGGTCCAATCGAGCGCGCAATGTTGATGCCGAGCGAGTTCAACGCCACGGCGCTCTTTACGTCCTCGCGCTTCACGAGTTCCGGCACGATCGCCTGCCAGGTCGGCCCCATCAGCGCGGCACCAACGCCACCGAGAAAGGTTAGGCCAATCAGTGCAGTGACCGAAAGCATAGATGTCTGTGCCAATATCATGAGCGTGATGCTTACGGATGCAAGAAGGATCTGTACGCCAATCAAAAATTTCCGCCTGTCGAGGATATCGGTCAGAACCCCGGCGGGAACGGCTAGTAGGAAGATCGGCAATGTACCCGCTGCTTGGACCATCGCGACGGCCGCAGGTGAGGCAGAAAGATCCGTCATTAGCCATGCACTCGCGACGTCGCGCATGAAGCTCCCGGTGTTGCCAAGGACTGTGGCGACCCAGAGGACTGCGAACACGGGCTGTGCGAGCGGTGCAAAGGTACTGCCGGATGAGTTCGCGGCGCTCACCGGCCCGCACCCCAGTCGAGATCCATTGCCGCGACAAGGACGAATGCACCAGCGAGCCCGATGTGCTCGAAGAAAGCGTTGGTCGCCATCATCCGCTCCATGCCTGGCGCCATTTCCCAAAAGCGCAGAGCAATGAAGGTTGCCAGCAGTGTGAAGCCTGAAAGGGCAAGCGCTCCTGCCCAGCGCAGGAAGCCTGAGATAACCATGGCCGAGGCCGTCAGCTCGAAAATGATAACAGCAGCGGCAAAGAAGGCGGTCGGATAGAGGTTGAAATGGGCCATCTCCGCCAAAGCGCCTTCGAAGTTGAAGATCTTGGTTATCGGACCTTGGATGTAAGCGGCGCAGAGGGCAAGGAGAGAGAGTTTACGGGTGAGCGACGCTGCGAGAAATCTGGGCGGCATTAAGCGAAGCTGCCTTTTGGATGTAATATGATTGATCATGTGCGCTCCTCCTTATTAGTCCTTCGAAAGGACCAAGTTGACAGCAAATCGATAGCGATATCTGCTGCGGCAGCGCGTGCGCAGCGGTTCCTTGGTGTCGGCTACGCGGGCAGCAATTCGGGCCGCCCCGCCAGGACTGCTGATGCTTATACCGCCCAGCAAGAGCAGCCCAGGGCACCGAAGAAGCCTTTGAGATCGGCAATCGGCAGCTTCGATGTCCAGGCACCAGCATGGTCATGGCCATGCACACCGCAATCGCTGGCGCAGCCGCAGGTGGAGATGGCCGTGCGGCGCAATGAGCGGGCGCCGGCGCCATCCGGTTCACCCCAGGCGGCGTAGCCGCCGAACTTGCGCACTGGCGACCAGTCTGGCATGGCCGGCGGAATATTGCTCTCGTCCAGTGCCTTGAAGTCACCGGCGCCATAGACGACCTTGCCACCCACCATCGTCAGTTCCGAGGTAAGGAAGGAGATTTCATCTTCCGCACAGGAGAAGAAGTCCTTGTCCGGCACCACGAGATCGGCGAACTGGCCTTTCTCGATGCGGCCCTTCTTTCCTTCTTCATTCGAGAACCAAGTCACTTTTTCCGTCCACATGCGCAGCGCCGTTTCGCGGTCGAGGCAATTGGCGCGCGGATAAAGCTGCATGCCGCCAACGGTCTTGCCGGTCACCATCCAGAACAGCGACACCCACGGATTATAGGAGGCGACGCGCGTTGCGTCCGTTCCAGCCGAAACGTTCACACCCTTATCGAGCATGCGCCGGATCGGTGGTGTGGCTTCGGCCACGCCCTGGCCATAACGCTCGACGAAATATTCGCCCTGATAGGCCATGCGGTGCTGCGTGGCGATGCCACCGCCAAGCGCGGCGATACGGTCGATGGAGCGGTCAGAGATGGTTTCTGCGTGGTCGAAGAACCAGTTAAGCCCTCCAAGCGGGATATCCTTGTTGACCTTTTCGAAGACGTCGAGCGCACGGCTGATTGTCTCATCATAGGTGGCGTGCAGCCGCCAGGGCCAACGATTCTCGGCAAGGATGCGAACCACGTCTTCGAGCTCGCCCTCCATTTCCGACGGCAAGTCTGGCCGTGGTTGACGGAAGTCCTCGAAATCTGCAGCTGACGCGACAAGGTTTTCTCCCGCTCCGTTATGGCGGAAGTAATCATTGCCCTGCTTGTATTTGACCGATTGCGTCCAGTTGAGGAAGTCATCCTTCTCCTGCTTCGCCTTCTGCGTGAAGAGGTTGTAGGCCAGCCGAACGGTCATCTGGTTCTCATCTGATAGCTTCTGGATCACCTCGTAATCATCCGGATAATTCTGGAAGCCGCCGCCGGCATCGATCACGCCGGTCACACCCAGCCGGTTCAGTTCGCGCATGAAATGGCGGGTGGAATTGACCTGATATTCAAATGGAAGCTTCGGTCCCTTTGCGAGCGTTGCATAAAGGATGGTAGCATTCGGCTTGGCTAGCAGCAGGCCGGTGGGATTGCCGTTGGCATCACGGGTGATTTCGCCACCGGGCGGGTTGGGCGTGTCCTTGGTATAACCGACGGCACGCAGCGCCGCGCCGTTCAGCAGCGCCCTGTCGTAAAGATGCAGAAGGAAGACCGGCGTATCCGGCGCGACCGCATTGATCTCCTCGATGGTCGGCAGGCGCTTTTCGACGAATTGGTGCTCGGTGAAACCGCCGACGACGCGCACCCATTGCGGGGCTGGCGTTATCGCGACCTGGCGT
This sequence comes from Agrobacterium sp. CMT1, assembly GCF_037203725.1. Taxonomy (NCBI): domain Bacteria; kingdom Pseudomonadati; phylum Pseudomonadota; class Alphaproteobacteria; order Hyphomicrobiales; family Rhizobiaceae; genus Agrobacterium; species Agrobacterium sp. CMT1. Next base: position 141,284 of record NZ_JBBCAR010000019.1, on the reverse strand, counting down.
TTCAGCATGTCCATGGCATCGGCAAGCGAGCGCACGCCGTCCCAGCGCAGTTCCATATTGAAGTTCAGGCCCCCACGCACGACGTGGGTGTGGTTGTCGATCAGGCCCGGCAGAACCCGCTTGCCCCTGAGGTCGATGATCTTCGTTTCCGGCCCGGCAAGGGCCATGACCTCGGTATCGCTTCCCACCTCGAGAAACAGACCATCCTTGATGGCGACTGCCGTTGCATTCGGATTGCCGCGATCAAGTGTCGTGACGCGGCCATTGTGAAGGATGGTATCTGGATGCATGATCGCGGCTCCGGGTCTGACGGGATCTGCAGCGCGGACCGATGAAAAGAGCGAGGGAAAAGCAAGACTCGACGCCGCGCCGAGAAGGGTTCTACGCGTCGGCATCAGCTTCTCTCCTCTGCAGATGAGCCATGGCTGCGGGCCAGATGGATGGCCCGTTCACGGCCCTTAGGCAGATGGCCGAACACGTGCGGCTTGATCTGGTTAATCCATGAGATCGCCGCGGGCTCCTTGTTCCAAAAAGTTTTCGCAAGTGGGATAATCTGCTCGCCAACCAGAATGCCGAGCAGGCCGACGAGTGCGATGACTGGAGGGGCGGGAGAGCGGACGTTCAGAAGGCTGTAGACGACACCGACGAGCAGGCCTGCGCCGACAGAGAGAAGATAGACTTTCATGGGATATCCTCCACGATCGCGAAGAAGGTCGTTCCAAGAGTGTCAGGAGCGGCCGGATCAGACGTTACTGAGCTGGGTTCGGACCGATGCGCTTGCCGTGCTTCACGCGCTCTTCCGCGCCGTGAACCATCGTGTAGGCGTAGTCGATGCCCATGCCGTAAGCTCCTGAATGTTCCTTCACCAGCGAGGTGACGGCGTCATAGGTTTCCTTGCGGGCCCAGTCGCGCTGCCATTCCAGCAGCACCTGCTGCCAGGTGACGGGGATGACGCCCGCCTGCACCATGCGGTCCATGGCATATTTATGCGCGTCGACAGAGGTGCCGCCAGATGCATCCGCAACCATGTAGATTTCGTAATCGGCGACATCATGCAGAGCCGAGAGTGCGAAGGTGGTGTTGCACACTTCCGTCCAGAGGCCGGAAACAACGATCTTCTTGCGACCGTTGGCGGCATTCTTCGCCAGGGCATCGCGGACATTCTGGTCATCCCAGGAATTCATCGAGGTACGCTCGAGAATGTCGTTTTCCGGGTAGACTGCCAGCAGTTCCGGGAAGGTGTTGCCGGAGAAGCTTTCCGTTTCGACCGTGGTAATTGTCGTCGGAATGTTGAAGATCTTGGCGGCCTTGGCCAGGCCGACGACATTGTTCTTCAGGGTCTGGCGATCGATCGACTGGACACCGAAAGCCATTTGAGGCTGCTGGTCGATGAAGATGAGCTGGCTGTTCTCAGGCGTAAGGACTTCAAGCTTTGACATCGTTTTCCCTCTTTGCTCGTCGCACAAATGAATTCTCGACTTGCCAAATCGGGGCAGGTTTGCTCCTCGGAATAACGACTACCTATCGATCCCGCCTAATGAGGATCACATACTAGTCGTCGAGGGAAAATCCGCCCGCAACGGCTATATCTTCGTTTCATCAAACGGCCGCTGGGCCGTTGGAGACGGGATCAGCGGCGTTGTTGAGGTGAATGATAATGATCGTCATTATGCCGCGCGTTGCCTGGCTTGCTGCGAAAGCGCCACTCTTGCTGGTTTATCTTGCGTCCGTGGAGGGATCACATGGGGTATCAGGCAACTGAGGAGCTTGCTAAGCAAAAATGACACGGTTGCCCGACCTCAAGCGATTGACGCCGCTTGCGGAGCAGAAATGGTAAATGCATCATGCTTGCTCCGAAAACATAGCTCACTTTCCGTAGCGAGCAGTGAGCTAACAGAGGATAGCCAATCCCCACGTCAGGTGATATCAATGCGAAGATCGAACGGCTTCAATCCGGCTCATACCTATCGTTTGGTGTCGTCGGAAAGATATCACTATTTTTTGGTGTTCTGTCCGTAAAGGGTTATTCGGAATACGGCGGACGCGAAAGTAGACTTAAGACTGGCCAGAAGCCCGCGCGCCCCTCGACCGCCTGTAACGATACCATTTCTGCCACTGGCGCCCAGCATTTGACGGTGGAGAATGTCGCACGACGTATCCGCAATCTGTTCTCTTAGTCCTACGAATAAATGAAGTGGGGATTCGCGTTGAACCAGCCAGCGTACTCATCTTTTGCTCATTGGTACAGCGAGGGCCGTCTTGCCACCTATGTGCGATCAATGAAGTCTGCTGGCGGGATACTTAACCTGCTTGAGGCTGCTCAGCCTGCTGGAGATATGTCGGACCCTGCCGTTCCTGATCTTGTGTTATATCAGGATCTGCTTGGTGGCACACGGGTTAGCGGTGATCTCGGCGCAGGGCAGTTCGATGTCGTGAGTCAATCAGGCGGCTTCTTCCTGGCCGCGCCAGATTTTGCGAACACCGTGATAGTTGAGAAAGAGCATCAGCTCCGAAGCCTATCGTTTCCGGTTATCCGGTGGCAGAATATTCTCGATGAAGGTGCGGGTGGCGCATTTTCCTTTGATTCCCTTGTTCACAAAGGTACGTTTACATCATCAAGAATACGATCAACGATTTTGCACCTTTGGCAACTGTGTGACGAAGAAGGCGCCCCTTCAAGGCTTCTAGCGCAGGCTGCCGGATGCGAGATCTTGGCCGAGCTCTGCCGCTTGACGGGTTCTCCAATGCAGAACGTCCGAGGTGGTCTCCCCTCATGGGCAGAACGACGAACTGTTGAATTGCTTCGCACCCGACTAGCGGACGATATCAGCTTGGAAGATCTTGCCAAGGAGGCGGCACTGTCGACCTTTCACTTCTCCCGAATGTTTAAGCGGAGCTTCGGAGTTCCGCCAAGAGCTTACCTGGCACAGGTGAGAGTAGAAAAAGCATGCGAGCTGCTTGAACATTCCGACCTCCCTGTCACTGAAATCGCACTGGAAGTTGGTTACTCTTCAAGTCAAGTCCTCGCGCGCGTCTTCATGAGGCTGAAACGGTTGAGCCCAAGCGAGTATCGCAAGGCTGCCAGGGACTAAACGTTGACCTTGACTTCGCGTATGATGCGGCAACGGCGCTCTAAGCCCGGAAACCACAGGACCCACAACTTCAAGCTGAACTGGGTAAATCCAAGCCGTCTCACGGAAACGTACGCGTAGCGAATTTCATCCAACCCCGCCCAAGGCACATTTAACCGCGGCTTTGGTGAAGTGACTATCTTCCCGCAGCTTTATCTTAATACGAATTGCAGCAGATCCGCGTTAACGACATCAGGATGAGTGGCGCATAGACCATGCGGAAGCCCCAGATATGTCTTTAATGTCCCATCACTGACGAGGTTTATTGTCTTATATGCCGAATTCCTTGCAGAGACGACCTGATCGTCGTCGCCGTGCAGAATCAGCACAGGCACTTTAAGGGCAGTGAGGTCTTCTGTGAAATCGGTCTCAGAAAATGCTTTGATGCACTCGTATTGGGCTTTCGCACTGCCGGCCATGCCCTGACGCCACCAGTTCTGGATGAGCCCTTGACTCACGCGCGCGCCGCTTCGATCGAAACCATAAAATGGTCCCTCTGCCATATTGAGAAAAAACTGGGCTCTATTTGCGGAAAGAGCCGCGCGAAAGCCGTCAAAAATCTCGATTCCAATGCCGTCTGGGTTTCTGGCCGTTTTAACCATTAAAGGCGCGACCGCACCAATCAGGACGGCTTTTACCAGACGTCCGCGCTTTGCCTGACCCGCATATCGAAGGACTTCCCCGCCACCAACGGAATGCCCCACGTGGATGACCTCCCGTAAATCAAGGGCGTCGACGATTGCAGCGACATCGGAGGCGTAGGTATCGATCTCATGCCCATCACTGACTTGGTCAGAACGCCCGTGGCCACGCCGATCATGTGCAATAACGCGGAAACCGTGCGACAAAAAGAAGCGCATCTGATTATCCCACTCATCCGAGCTCACGGGCCACCCGTGATGAAACATGATTGGTTGAGCGTCTCTAGCGCCCCAATCCTTGTAGAAGAGCTGAGCACCGTCCAAAGCAGTGACTGTCGCCAAGGCCGTATCTCCTTTGTGTTGAGGTTCTGTCCAAGCCGCACGGGAAAAGGCGCGGCGAGAGCTTTTGCCTCGGAAACGTCGAGGATTCGAACGAGCGACAGCGCGCCTTTCCTGTTTTCCCGCTTGACACAATCGACAAAAATAGCGCCACATTGAAGCCTTATGTCATGGCCTGTCGCAAGACCTTTTTTGATGGTGCGTCCCTTTGGTCGTCAGATGCGCCGGATGTGATGAAGCTGCCGAGCCGTCAAGTTATCACTGCTGTATCAGCAACGCTCGAAGCGCTCCACGACCGGAGAACTCAGGCACTGTTGCGGGCGGCCATGGTCGCAGCAGCCCACCACGCCAATTCATTCAGCATGGAATCAAGAGGATGTGATAGGACTTGGTCTACCGCCGACATAGGCAGGTTCTGCCCCAAATGCGAGACCTTCAGAAATTCGCTTCCGCCAAGATGCACTGCGCCGCGCAGGGGAACCATCTGGAGCTCAATGCCGATCCCGCGCAGATGCTCGATAGCGCGCGAAGCTCCGACGCCGCCGTATCCCATCGCAGCCATTGGTTTGCGATTCCATTCCTTGTAGGCTTGATCCAGCGCGTTCTTGAGCGACCCAGGAATGGAGTGATTATATTCAGGTGTGAGGAAAATGTAGCCGTCAAACGTTGCGAGTTTGCTCTGCCAGGCCACGGCGCGGGGATCCTGTGACTGAGTCCACATGTTCGATGCGACCTCGTTGAAGAAAGGGAGATCAAACATCCGCAAATCAACTAGCTCGAAAGTCATATCCTCCCGCGCCTGACACTTCTCAAAAAGCCATGCGGCGGGCTTGTCTGCGAAGCGCGGGTCGCGGGTCGAACCTATGATTATGGCAATGTGGGGTTTGGCCATTTGTCGCTCCCTGTTTGAACGCCTGGGAAGCAATCGTTCTCCATCATACTTGGGACCGACTGCAAGTCTGCCTCTTCAGAGAGAGGCATTAACTTCTGCAACTCAACAATACGAAACGCTTTCATTAGCGACTAGCCCCGTGCAAGGGGACTCTGTGTCCGCATCTTTGGAACGCCTGATAATCGCTGGGCTACGTCAACGCCTGCAGCTTTCACAATGTACCCGCGCCTGCGGCAGCAATGCGAGGACATTCACATATATCCGGCACCCCGGAATGGCCGGCCGACGCTAACGCGCTTCACGATGTTCGCGGCGGTAGTTGCTCGGAGTGGTTTGCCGGTGTTTGAGAAACACTCGAGAAAGCACTTGGCTAGAGGAATATCCAACCTCTAATGCTATTTCCGTGACTGGCAGATTTGACGAGCTAAGTAGTTTGCAGGCTCTTTCCACTCGTAGTTCCGTTAAGAAAAGCCGTGGCGGAACGCCAACGCTTCTTTTGAACATCCTGGCAAAATGAAAGGGCGACATTTTCACTTCCGCTGCTAGCTCAACGAGGCTGATGTCTTCTGACAGGCGCATCCGCATAACTTCTACGCAATGCCGCACGGCCCAAGTCGACAGCCCCCCCGTAGCGGGGGCAAATGGGGCGCGGTGCAGACGACACAATTCTGCCAGGATCTCGCATCCTGCCGCTTGCGCTAGCATTTGCGACGGCGCGCCCTCTTCATCGCAAAGCTGCCACAGCCGACGAAACATTGAATGGATCGAAGGCGATCGAAAGCAGGTGCCGCTGTACAACTGCGGGTCGGAGAGCGAGAAATCGCGGTCTGCCGCGCAGTCAATCATTTTTTGCCAATACTCAATCGAGAACGCGAGTGCGCGAGTATGATGCTTCTCGTCCACCGTGAGCTTGTACCCAGCATTAGGAGGAGCGAGATAAAAGCCATCCTTGATCGTAGAACCTGCAAAAGGGCCGGCGCCGAAATCGCCGCACAAGAGTGTGCCGCCGGCCAGATCTTGATTAATCACCACGCTCGGGAGGGCCATCCGAGACAGATCTCCTCTTGGTCGAACCGCCTCCACCATGTGAAGTGTCGTGCCAGCCGATTTTAAAGTTAGAATATGAGGAGCAACGCTGCCCCGTTTGATCCAGTCAGCCCATGAGTCGTAGGTCACAGCGGTCATGACTGGTTCCTGGATTGGAGGACGGACTTGTTAGCCGGGGCAATAGCCAATCCGACACGGCTCAAAGGTGGGCCTGGTAGCAAGCCAGTCGCAGGGAAGCATACCTTCGCCAGTTAACCGTGCAGGAGAGATAAAGACATGAAAACACACATTGCCACTACTGAATATAACTCTATCTGTCGGGGCAATGCGGACAGAATGTCCCTAATCATGAACTGTTTTAGGCCAGGAAGCCGCGCTCTCACGCGTTGTTCTAATTGAAGCTCCCTCCGGCCGCAAAAACCTAGGCTGCGCTGCTATCAAGAAGTGAAGCATCGATTATCGGTTTCGATATTTGCGCAAGAACCGCAACGCAGAGCAAGCACTGCAACGCGAAAATGTTTTCTCCAAGTAGATTTCTTGTCTTGTCGCCGCCGATTCACCGCCTTGTCTGGATCGCATATCGGGATCAATAGAATGACTACATCGCAATATTCATCTTTCGCGCAGTGGTACAATGAAGGCCCCTGCGCGGCCTATGTGCACACGATGAGCTCTCCTGGCGGGATACTAAACCTTTATGGGTCGATGCAACCGCCTCAGGAGATGCAATATCCCGCCGTGCCGGACTTAGTCGTGCATCAGAACATGACGGTAGGCACTCATCTCAGTGCCAGTCTCGGAGCCGGAGCTTTCGCAGTTGCTATGGAGGTCGGCGGCTGTGTAGTAGCTGCTCCAAATTTCGCCATTGATACGCGCGTACCAAGCAACCATCAAGTTCGCAGTGTCGCATTTCCCGTGGCGCAGTGGGCAAACATACTCGACGAAGCCTCCGAAGGAAAATTGACGTTCGATATCCTCAGGATTTATCGCGGTGCCTTTGTCACTCCGACACTCCAAGGAAAACTTCGAAAGCTTTGGGCCGTCTGTGCAGAGCAGGGCGCCCCCTCGATTCTCTTAGCTCGAGCAGCGGGCTGCGAGATTCTCGCTGAACTGTGCCAGCTTAGCGATGCGGCGTTGCCAGTTGCTAGAGGGGGCTTGGCGCCTCGGGCGGTGCGGCGCTGCGTTGAGTTGATCCACGCACGGTTGTCAGACGAGATCAGCCTCGATGAGCTGGCATGCGAAGCAGGACTGTCGTCCTTTCATTTCGCTCGCATGTTTAAGCAGAGCCTTGGCGTACCGCCACGCGTTTATGTGACGCGCCTACGGATGGAAAGAGCTTGCGACCTCCTTGAGCAGACAGACATTCCGGTAAATGAGATTGCGCTGCAGGTCGGATACTCGTCTCACCAGGCTCTTGCCAAGGTATTTACCAAGAGCATGAACATCACCCCGTCGGATTATCGCCGCGTCGTTCGCGATGCCGCGCGCTCGATCCCGATGCCATAATGTCGTAATCGCCAAATGCAAACGACGGTTTTGAGGTCTGAAGCCAGTCCTTCAACGATCGATCCATATTGGCTTCGATCTCCTCATCGATTACGCGAAGCTGGATCGGTCAATAAAATAGGGAACACCAAATGTCGCCGCTCAAGAGTACCATACTGCTGCGATTCATGCTCGCCGTACCAAAATGACGGGACGCTTTTCTTTCCGCATACGTCCGACTCGCGCGTATCTCGCAGACACGATTGCCTTGATCATGTTTTTCACTGCGACAGGCATCATAAACGAACGTTTCATCGCAGGCATGAGTTGGGATGAAGTTTTGCAAGCCCGTCTGCTCGGCGCTGCTCTAATGGTGCCCGTAGCCCGCCCCTACGGCATTTGGCGGGACTGGATTATGATACGTGCCAAGCCAACCAAAACGTCCCGAATTATGTGGGACAGTTTCGCACTTCTGAGTTTTCAGGTGCCGATCTACGGTGCCATTATCGCACTCAGTGGGGCGACAGGGGGTGGTTTGTTGCGCGGTATACTGGGGGCTGCCGTGATGATGATCGTGCTCGGACGGCCTTACGGAGCATTCTTAAATTTTATCAGGCGACTTTTTGGCCTCCCGCCGGGAGACCAAAAACCGATGTCCTTGAAAGGGTAGCAGAGAGCAGGTCGTTTGCGCGAACGTCTGAGAACTTACGCTGCGCCTCAAATTGTTCGTCCAGAAGCGGTGAACGACGGCGTTTGGTAACTTGTCGTCAGCCCGAAGATGAATTTTCTACCATATCAAGTTCCTCTTCATTCATAGATATACCCCCGAAAACACGATGTTCCGATCTGCCAGAACATTGAACTCGTAGCCCGGCCGGATCTGAAACGTCGGCTGTACATCCATACTGCGTTGACTGTCCGGTCGGCCACTCGCCCGGAGGTCTCGGCGAAATCACGCCTTTCCGTATGGGATGCCGTATCCCGTGACGCCAGCGTCGAGTTCTCCGGAACCGGCATGTCGATGCCAATTCCGACCAGCTCGATAAATGATCGCCGATCCATAAGTTCTAAAATAGTCGTTGTTCACCTTGTCGTTGAAGCAACCGTACCCTTCAGCATCCGTGCCGGCCATGCCGCCGATCTGCAACGTCGATCCGTTCGCAATGATGATGTCTGAACAGACGACAAGTACGCGGCTTTGCCCGAACGACATTTTGCCATCGTAACGGCCCAAGAGTTTCGTGCCCCGCGGGATCAGCCGGCGATGATGGCCTGCCGTGGTGTCATAGACATTCTGGCTGACCTGCGCAGTGATCCGAAGATCGGAATCGATGCCTGTTATCAATCTTGCCGGAACGACTGAGCCCGGCATTGAAGAAATCTTCCTTTGAGCTCTGTCCTTCGGGCTCGACGCTTTAACCACCCAGACCGGTACGCAATGCGTCGGCGTAAGATCAGCGGCGTTTGCGATGGCGGCGGCTGTCGTCGGCCGGGTTCCGCGGCTCTCGCGTTTTCCGACCCCGCGCCCAGCTTGCCCCGATCGATGGCAAGCGGCGCAACGTAGGCACAGTCTCGCGCCTGCAACCGTTATCGGATTTTCAGACTGACCTAGCGGCGGTCACGCTTGCACGCACAACGCCGAATTTATGGATCTGCGCCAGCCCGAGCCGACCGTTGGCTCGAGGCATCAAGAGCTATAAGGCTAGTCTGGCCATTGTTACGTACGGCAGCATCTGCATCGCGGCGGCAAGCTTGGACGGCTCGCTCCATCGCGGCTTTTTCGCCAAAAACTGCAACAAGAAGCGTCGCGCCTTCAATTCGGGCGAGTGCGTCACTTGCCACAATCTCAGCCCGATCTGGAGACATAGCGGACGATAAAATAGAGACTAGTTGCGCCCGAAGCGTTGCGAAAAAATTCTGGACGGCTTCTGTTGCGGCAGGAGTTTCTTCGCTGACGCCATAAGCAAGGTGAAGACCCACGCACCGCTTTCGCTCCGCCAGGTCTCCCGCGATAGCCCTGAGTGCGTTCTCATATGTCACCTGCCAAGGGCCCCCACCGGGGCCCGCGTTTGCTTGTGTGAGCGTTTCGTGCAGGAGAGCGTCGAGCACTTCAGGGACTATGGCCTCCTTGTTCGAAAATCGCATGTAAAGGGATGCTTTCTTCAAACCTATTCTGTCGGCAAGGTCCTGCATGGAAGCACCCGCATACCCTTTTTCGCGGAACAGTTCACGCGCTGCCGCTATGATCTCATCTCTCGTGACCTTCATGCCTTTGCCTTCTCAACAAACCATCTTGAACATAGTACGTCAGCCTCCTATTTACAAACGACCGATCGGTAGTATTTGTGTGTCAGGTCCGGCGGATTACCGGCAATGGCAAAATTGAAGGAGTACAAAATGACTGTGAGTTACAAACGCCAGCAAGTGGGCGACGTCGAGGTCTTTTATCGCGAAGCCGGAACGCGAACAGCTCCTGTTCTCCTGCTACTGCATGGCTTTCCCTCGTCCAGCCACATGTTCCGTGATCTTATACCGCTCCTTGCGGATAGGTATCGCGTGATCGCCCCAGATCTCCCGGGCTTCGGGTACACGCGTGCACCTGAGCGCGGGAAATTCGACTACACGTTTGACAATCTCGCGAAGATTATGGAGGGCTTCACTGAGGCGCTGGGTCTGGAACGTTACGCTCTTTACGTGTTCGACTATGGAGCTCCGACCGGCTTCCGCCTTGCCCTATCACATCCCGAGCGCATCACGGCAATCATTAGCCAGAATGGTAACGCGTATCTCGATGGTTTCAGCGACGAGTGGGGGCCTTGGCAGGCCTATTGGCGCGACCCAACTCCGGAAACCAGAGAGGCCTGCCGGGCTTCACTTTCTCCCGAGGTGATCGAGAACTGGCAGTATCGCACTGGCGCTGATCCCAAACGTCTCGGACCGGACGGTTACATGCTCGATATCGCTTTGATGCGTCGCCCGGCTGCTGAGGAAATTCAGCTCGATCTCATTCTGGATTACCGAACGAACCTTGAGCGCTACCCCGATTTCCAACACTACTTCCGTACGCACCGGCCCCCTCTCCTGGCCGTCTGGGGTCGCCATGATCCAGCATTTATTCCAGCAGGGGCAGAAGCTTATAAGCGGGATCTCCCTGACGCGCATGTCCACTTCCTCGATACGGGCCACTTCGCCCTTGAAACCCATGCGCGCGAGATCGCACAGCTAATGCGAGGATTTCTCGAAGAGCACCTCTAAAAGAGTTTGCACCGTCATCGTCACCCATGATTTCAGTGTCGATGACGGGGCCCGCATTCATTGCAGCGGTGCATAATTCGCCGGAATAGAAGCGACACAGATAGTCGGAGGATGCTGCTAACCCGCCGCAGCCCTTTGGAAAATTATGGCCTTTCCTTAGAGAGCACCTCATTAGCAACGGCCCAGCGATCCGGCTGAGCCATGGAAGCCGTCCGAGACCGCGGTCTACAGTTCCCTGTCTCGCAGGTAATACCATGCATTGCCTGCAGGCTTTCTCCCCATTCGCACATGCTGACCAGCAGAGGCTCCAACGAGAACCCGAGCTCCGTCAGCTCATATTCCACCTTGGGAGGGACTTCCGGATAAATGATCCGGCGGATAATGCCGTCGGCCTCGAGTTCCCTCAGTTGAAGCGTGATCATCCGCGGTGTCGCTGCGGGAACGAGGCGACAGATCGCGTTAAATCTCAACCTGCCATCAAGCAATTGGAAGAGAATGACGGGTTTCCAGACGCCACCAATAACCGAGATCGTCGCCTCGACTGCGCATCCGGTCTTAGTCGCTGTACGACGTCCCCGCGCCGGGGGGGCACTATCATTCATGATACTACATGCTCTCTTTGTACGTACTTACTGCAAAGGCAGATTAATATTATTTAAGTCGAATGCAAAGACGGCCGCATCGTCATTCTGGCGCTTATTTCTGATGGCTGAACTAATACGAGGATATGAATTATATGTCTGAAAACCAAAGACCACTGATTGCGGTGGTAGGCGCAACCAGCAAACAGGGGCGCAGCGTTGCGACGACCTTGCTGGAAAGCAATCAATATCGGGTCCGCGCCCTGACCAGGAACCGCGATTCAGCGGGAGCCCGTGCGTTAGCCGACCTAGGTGCAGAGATTGTTGCCGCGCCGCTTGGGCTCGGTCATCAAAAGGATCTTGTGTCAGCATTCCAGAATGCCGACGGCGCCTATCTGATGACCCCTCAGCTTGAACCGCAAGACAATGCCGAATTTGTGCTCGGCAAAAAGCTTGCCGACGCTGCGGTGGAGGCGGGCGTCGGCCACATCGTCTTTTCGACCTTGAACAATGTCGACAAAATCACCGATGGTAGGAAATACGCCCCGCATTTCACCGACAAGGCTCTGGTCGCCGACTATATCCGCACCTTGCCTGTAACGTATTCCTTCGTGTCGCTCGCATTCTTCTACACGAACCTGCTCGAATATTACGTTCCCCAGATGAAGGGGGATACGCTTCTTATGCCGATCTACCTTCCCGAAGACTTCCGCGCACCATTTGTTGACCCCACGACCGCAACGGGACCCGCTGTGCTCTCCGTTTTGTCCGATCCTGACACCTTCAGGGGAAAGACCCTGCCGATCGTCGGCGAGATGATTTCGCCGCGTGAGATCGTCGACACGTTTCAGACTGTCACGGGCATCAAGGCCGAATATCGCAGCGCCTACAGCCGCGAAGAGCTCCTACATTACTTTCCAGGGTTCGCCGCCAATGATCTCCTCGTGCAGGAGTTGATCGGCATGGTCGAATATGCCGTCGAATACGGCTATTTCGGCTGGGAACAGGATCTGGATTGGAGCCGGCGCTTGAACCCGGACACGCTCACTTGGGAGAAGTTCCTTAAGAGCTCGGGCTGGCGCGGCGCAAAGCATCAGTTCGGGCTGTGACAAGGCCGGCCGCCTTGGGGCAGATTTAATTCCCCCTCCTCTAAACTCCTGCCCCCGCCGCAATTCCCACCGCCGGCCGGACTTTCTTAAGCCTGCAATGCAACCCGAACCAAGATTGTGGACCCAAATGAGCGTTGAAGACAACAAGCGCCTCGTGCGCGCATTTTGCGACCAGTTCAAAACCTCGAATGCCGATGGCCTGATCGATGCTATGACAGACGATGCAACCTGGTGGGTTAATGGCAAGCCTCACCTCTTTCCCTCATCGGGAACAAAGACCAGAGATGAGGCGGCTCGAATGGTCCGCACCATGCTGTCAGCCTATACCAACGGCCTCGATATGCAGATCGTAAGCATCATCGGCGAGGGCAACATGGTCGCAGTCGAATCCCGTTCGCAAGCGACGACCAAATCCGGAAAAACCTATCAAAACGAGTATGCGCTGCATTTCACCATCCAAGACGGCAAGATAGCAAAGCTGCGCGAGTACACGGACTTACTCCACGTTCTTGAAGTGTTTGGGTGATGGCCGGGTTGCCTAGAGAAACATCTTCTTTAGCCAAGGGAGGCCTCGCTCCTTGGGCTAAGCGCAACTGTTTGGAGCTTATGCACGCGAGGCTTTCAGAGCACCTGAGTTTGGACCAATTAGCCGCAGAGGCTGGGCTTTCTCTGTCTCATTTTGCCCGGATGTTCAAACGCAGCGTTGGCGTTCCACCGCGTGTCTACCTAATGCATATTCGGATCGAGAAAGCTTGTGAACTTTTGGAGAGGACGGATATGTCTGTAACCGGAATCGCGCTTGAAGTTGGCTACTCCTCCAACCAGACGTTTGGCAGGGCATTCTTGAAACGAGTTCACGTCACTCCCGGGGACTACCGCCGCGCCTTGCGAGATCAGGCCGTGTTGGCCGCGGCAAGTTAGCGTCAGCGGGGCCAACACTAACTTTGGCCATTGCTCAGACAGATGAAACACTCAACCTCAGCGGAAGTTAGGCCTGGTTGGCATCCGACTAGGTCCGCTGACCAGATAAATCTTGATTGAATCCTTCGCGAGACGTCCACAAGCCCATTCATCTTCAGCGACTGCTGCCAGATGGCAGAATCCAATGCCGCTGAAGCAGAGGGCGACCGCGTTAAACTGATTGCCGCACGAAAATCTTACCATCTCGACAGATTCCACGTCTAAATTGATTGTCGCATCTCGACCAGCGACCGATACGCGGGAGCGATCTCTCCTCGACGGCGAGACCCGTTGTTTGCCACTACTGACGCAACAGGTACTTTCGTAGGCCGACGGCGTTTTCGAGCGCGCTTACTTTTTGCCACAAATATTTCGATAAAAGATTGAAATGCTTTTTCCAGCACCTTTAATGGTCGCAGGCATCGCTCGCTTTGATATCTGTTTATACCTCGGAGGGGACTTTTGTTGAGAAAACTGGCTTTCGTTACGGCGCTGCTTGCAGCGGGGACCGCCCACGCTGCAGATCAGACCTATACCGTCATAGGTGGACAAGTGAGTGTTCCAGTAGGTCTTACTGTGCAGGTCAAAACCGTCACTGTTGGCGACGTCTCAACGAAGGTGCGGTTACTTGCAAGTTTCGACAGTCATCAAACGCTCTCTGTCAACATGAACGACGGCGAAAACGCTTATCTTTCGTGGGGTGAAGGCGAGCAGGATCGGCTGCATATGCGTCAGATTACCGATAACAAGTGGATGCGCATTTCCAATGGAAAGACGATGGAAGGTGACCTTGTCTTCCCCGGCGTTATTCCTCCCGATGTGAAGAAGGTATCGCTCGTCTTCAATCCTGGCAAATCCGGTGATGATACGAGTGCTCCTGGCGTGACGGTGCCCTTGGAACTCAAACAATGAGATGGGCGATTATCCTGTCGATTCTACTCACAGGTCCGGCTGCCGCATCGCAATACTCCGTCACTTTGACGTCCACGCATTCAGATGAGCAGTTATCGACTTTCCGCGAGGTTGGCTTTGCGGCATCTACCTTCAACGAACGTGCCGAGCAAAGCGGTGGCTCCTTCTCGTCTGAGACATCATCCTTTGGCTTGCAGGACATGGACGACACTACGCGAATGAAGACGGAGGGCACGCTCGTCAAACTCAATGCAAAGCAGGTTAATGGCCGCATTCTGGTGAGCCTGCCGAGCGATGTTTTGTTTGACTTTGACAAATCCAACATCCGGCCAGACGCTGAAGCCACACTCCTCCAACTGTCCGAGGTGTTGATCACAATGCATGACAGTCGCGTTGAAATTACGGGTCACACGGATTCAAAAGGGAGCGATGAATACAACGACAAGCTTTCGATCCGTAGAGCCAATTCGGTCAAGGCCTGGCTCGAAGAAAATGGCGTCACCTCAAAGATGACCGCCGCAGGCAAGGGCGAGCGGTCCCCCGTCGCCCCCAACCAAACGGCGTCGGGCGCGGACGATCCTAACGGGCGTCAGAAAAACCGTCGTGTTGAATTGGTAATCGGAGAGAATTGATATGGCGCTTATTGTTTGTCCGGAATGCGAGGGCCGGGTATCTGACAAAGCGTTTGCCTGCCCTGCATGCGGTTATCCAGTGCGCAGTCAGAATAGCAAAAGCGGGTGGCCTCGCGTTATCGGGGGTGTTGCTGGCACTTATATTTCAGCTCAAGCGCTCATCGCGATCATCGTTGGCTGCGTCATGGTTTTATCTTTCGCCGCAATCATGATAGCGGCGATACTTAGTTGATCGAGCGAGATCCATGCTGACTGGGTGCTGTGACAGGCTGAACTGAAAGTGAAATACCATCGAGCGCTTCAGGATGTCACCGATTACGCCGAGCTGATCGCTATTTCCGCAGGGAGTTTCTGTGGCGAAGCGGTGACCATTCATAAAGCGTCTAATGCTGCGTCCACCGCAGCATGTTGACATCGTACCCGAGCGCCTTGACCCTCTCGACGAGCATGTTGCGGATTTTTTTTGTGGGTTTGGGTGCCCGCGTCAAAATCCACAAGTATCGGCCCGAAGGTTCGCCGACAATCGACCAAGAATAATCCGCGGCGTGATCAAGGATCCAGTAATCACCGTAGAACGGACCGAAGAAAGACACCTTTAACTTGGCGTTGCCGCTGTCCGGCACAGTTTTTGCTCTGCCTTCGGATTCTTTGCGCTTACCGGTTATTCCGCCTTCCCGGCAGGTGTTAAGCACGCGGACCATACCGTCTTTGCGAAGTGAGTAGTCAGCAGTAACTGCCTCGCAATCACGCTCGAACTGGTTCTCATAGCGGGCCAACTCGAACCAGTGACCGATGTATCGGTCGATTTCGACGAATTTAACTGGCTGAGGTACAGACGGATTGCCTGAGCGTCCAGCAGGGCTGCAGGCTGCCAGCACGGCGCCTAACATCGTTATGATTGCAATATTGAGTTTCATGCCGTCAGAATGCACTGGGTCACCGAAAGTTCCAGCCGCTCGTTCGCTATGGAGGTTGCGCCCTGCTGTCGCGGAGATATAAAAGTGGCACGTTTGTCAAATCAGGAACTCTTCTCGCGTTTCGGTGCCGACTGCGTCAGAGATGGGTAGAACGGGCGCTCCCGAACATAGGCCGTTTGGCTCCCGTTCAGCCATTGTGGAATTAAGCCCAGTGGGGATTATTGACATAGGCTGTGAGAGCACCCTCGCCCTGTGTGGTGATCGTGACGGACGGCCCCTTCGGCATGTAAACGATGTCTCCAGGTCCCGCGGTCACTGTGCCGTCACTCGTTGACACTGAAAGACTCCTCACAGCCTGAGAGCTGACCAGGATCGATGCGGCAGCCGCCGCGTTGTCGCTGTAGCAACCTGTAATCTCGCTCTTTAGCCGGAAAGATGGCTTTCTTTTATCCTCAATGTCACGACGACGCCGCCCTCGACCCAGTTATAGTCGATGGAACCTCCGAGTTGTCCGGAGACTGTCCTGTGCAACAACTTGCTCCCGTAACCGTCTACCGATCTCGGCGACGGGTCAGCGTCGCCTCCGTGCTCGCTCCAAACAATCTCAACCTCTTCTTCAATCACGGAGCCGGAGATATCGAGCAGCCCTGCATCATTCGACAAAGCACCGTACTTCAGCGAATTCGTTGCTAGCTCGTGGATCACGAGGGCCAGACTGGTTGCGGCCTTCTCTCCGAGACCCATGCGCGGAACAGCGACGCGGATGCGACCGGCAAAAGCGCCGACGTCGTCGTAAGGGGCAAGGAGCACAGCAAAGAGGTCTCCGAGCAGCGCCGCCCTCCCTTGACCATCCGGCAGCGGGCGGACCAGTTCGTGTGCACGGCCAAGGGCCGTGAGCCGCTGGGTCAACTGCTTCGCCATTTCCTCTTTCGTCTCGGTGGTCCGCGAGGTGATGTTTGTCAATCCGGACGCCAGAGCCAGAATATTTTTGACGCGATGGCTCATCTCGCCTGCAAGGAGCTCATGGCCTTCCTCCGCCTGCTTGCGGCCCGTGACGTCGAGAAAGATGCCTGTCATTTTTTCGGTGGCGGCGTCTCCCTCGTTGCCCTGACCCCGGGCAGAAATCCAACGAACGTCGGAAGCGTTCGTCAGAATACGGAAATCGATTTCAAACGGCCCATCAATCGCGCGGGTTGCGACGAACGCCGCTCTGACGCGGTCCCGGTCGGCGGGATGGATTTTTGCGGAAAGATGCTCGAAGGTGAGGTTCGTCTCGCTGGGAATGTCCCAGAGTTCGTAAGCCTTGGCATCCATTACAAACGTGTCGTCATCGACGATCCAGGTCCAGAGTGCCACCCCGGCCGACCGAATGGCGCGCCTGAGTTCCCTGTACTCCATTCGGGTTGCGACGTTCGTTTGCTCAATTTCAAATGTCTCCCGCCCTATACAAAAACTGCCGTCGATCTAGAACTAGCTGGCCAGCGAAGCGTTATCAATGATCTAGGTAGGATCTGCTTTATTGGGATGGAAGTGGAATGGCGTTGGTTTCGGACCGATATCGGGACATATTTGTTGGTGAAGGGGAAATGGCGCAGATGATGCGGCGCCATGATTGGACGAATAGTTCGCTCGGTTGCCCGGACGAATGGCCGCAAGCGCTGAAGGTTGCGATCCGGCTGCTGCTCACCTCGAAATTCGAAATGTGGCTCGGCTGGGGCCCAGACATCGCATTTTTTTATAACGACGCCTATCGTCCGACACTGGGCAACAAGCACCCCAACGCGCTTGCTGTGCCGACGAAGGTATTATGGTCTGAAATCTGGAGTGATATCAAAGGGCGCCTGGAAACCGTTTACTCAAGCGGAGAGGCGACATGGGACCGGGCATTACTCCTGTTGCTCGAACGCGACGGGTACCCGGAGGAGACGTATCACACCTTCTCGTACAGTCCGCTGATCGGAGATAGCGGCAAGGTCGAGGGCGTTTTCTGCGCGGTCACGGAAGAAACCGAGCGGGTCATCAGCGAGCGCCGACTGGCAACGATGCGCACCCTGGCGTCTGGCCTTGCCGTGGCAGACACCGAGGTCGACGTCTTCAACGCGTCACGTGAAGCACTTAAAGAAAACCCGCAGGATCTTCCCTTCTGCGCACTTTACGTTTTTGACGACAAAGGCAATGCGAAGCGCCGGTGGGTGTGTGGTGCAGCCGAAGACGACGTTTTGTTGCCAGTAACTATAACCCGCGGCGCGGGTATCTGGAACCTTGAGCGCGCTTGGCAAAAGCAGGATGTGGAACTGGTAAGTTTGGCCGCTTCTGACGTCGTGCCCTCGGGTCCCTGGCCGAAAGCCCCGTCTCAGGCTGCGATCATTCCTCTGGTCGGGCAAGCAAGCGAGCAACCCAAGGGCGTTTTGATCAGCGGGCTGAATGCACATCGGGCCGTCAGCGACGATTACCTCGATTTCCTCAAATTGATTGCCGGCCAGATCACGTCGCGATTGGCGAGCGCGGAAGCGTTCGAAACAGAGCGTCGACGGGCAGCGGCGCTAGCAGAGGCTGCCGCAATCCGGGAAAAAGCAGCGCTCGCGCTTGAGCATCTCAACCGTCAACTCTCATCAGAAGTGGAACTTCGGACCGCCGAGCGGGACCGGATGCGGGCCCTGTTCCAGCAGGCACCAAGTTTCATGTGCATCCTCAGCGGGCTTGAACACACTTTCGAGTTGGTCAACGATGCCTACATGCAACTTGTCGGTCACCGCAAGCTCGTCGGCCTCAGCGTCAGAGAAGCCCTTCCCGAGATCGCCGGACAGGGTTTCTTCGAATTGCTAGACGGCGTTTTCCAATCGGGCAAACCATATATAGGCCGTTATGTGCCGGTGCTTCTGGAACGGAATGGCAAAAAGCAACCCGATCAGCGCTTCGTACATCTGATCTACCAGCCAATCTTTGACCTCAACGGATCGGTGACCGGGATTTTCGTGGATGGTTTTGATGTCACGGACCAGAAGCGGGCTGAGGATCAGCTTCAGAGCCTCAATCACACGCTTGAAGAAAAAGTCGAGCAGCGCACTCTCGAGCTGAGAACCGCACTTCTGGAGCTTGAGAAAGAAACGATCGAGCGCGAAACCGCACAGACCGCTTTGAGGCAGGCGCAAAAAATGGAAGCTCTGGGCAACTTGACTGGCGGCGTGGCTCACGACTTTAACAATCTTCTTCAGGTTGTGAGCGGCAACCTGCAGCTTCTCGCCAAGGACATCGACGGCAACAGTCGGGCAGAACAACGCCTTCAAAACGCACTCGCCGGTGTCGCCCGCGGGGCAAAGCTGGCATCGCAGCTTTTGGCCTTCGGCCGACGGCAGCCGCTCGAGCCGAAGGTCGTCAATGTCAGGAAGCTCATCCAGAATATGGACGACATGCTGCGCCGGGCGTTGGGCGAGGAAGTCGAACTCGAAACCGTTGTTTCCGGCGGCCTTTGGAACACGCTGATCGATCCAAGCCTGTTGGAAAACGCCATCCTGAACCTCGCAATCAATTCGAGGGACGCGATGGAAGGTCGCGGGCGCTTGACCATCGAGACCGGAAATGCGGTCCTCGACGACGATTACGCCCTTTCCCACGACGATGTCCGCCCAGGGCAATATGTGCTCGTCGCGGTGACCGACACGGGCTCAGGAATATCGCCTGATATCATCGAGCATGTCCTTGAACCGTTCTTCAGCACCAAAACGGATGGGAAGGGAACCGGCCTCGGTCTGTCAATGGTTTACGGTTTCCTCAAGCAGTCCGGAGGCCACCTCAAAATTTATAGCGAAGTGGGGCATGGGACCACCATGAAGCTTTACATGCCGCGCACGATGCAGGCCGAAGACAGCCTGGGCGATCAAAAGGCCATTCCCGTGACGGGCGGCACGGAAACTGTTCTCGTGGTCGAGGACGATGACGGCGTGAGGGAAACATCGGTCGCACTGCTGACTGACCTCGGTTACCGCGTCCTCAAGGCGCACGATGCACAGTCCGCGTTCGCCATCGTCAGCAGTGGTGTCCAGATCGACCTGCTGTTTACTGACGTCGTCATGCCGGGCCCGATGCGCAGCACAGAACTTGCGAGGAAAGCCAAGGCCCAGTTTCCCGGGATCGCTGTGCTGTTTACCTCGGGATACACTGAAAACTCGATCGTTCACGGCGGTCGCCTCGACGCTGGTGTTGATTTGCTGTCCAAACCCTACACCCGAGAGGCACTGGCCCGTAAAGTCCGCCACGTTCTAAACAACGCGCAGCAACAAAGGATTGCCTTGCAACGGATGGAGCGCCAGGAGCTGGCGACTGCATCCGAGCCGGTGGCGGAACAGGAAAAGAAACAGGTTGAAATCCACCCAACGGTCTCCGGAAAACCGCATGTTCTGATCGTGGAGGATGAGCCGCTCATCCTGATGTCGACGGTCGACATGGTAGAAGAACTGGGCCACACGGTGCATGAGGCAAACTCGGCGGAACATGCCCTTGGCGTGCTCGAGACAAACAGGATCGACACGTTGCTGACAGATGTCGGCCTGCCGGGCATGTCTGGAATAGAACTCGCACGAGAGGTGCGGCAACGCTGGCCAAACGTGCGGATCATCTTTGCAAGCGGCGACGACAGCGCGAAAATTACCTCAGGCATTGCAGATGCACATCAATTATCCAAGCCCTTCACCATTGATAGCCTGTGTAAGGTGTTGGGTGAGAGCGACCCGACCGCGTAATCTCAACTTTATGTGCGAAGAACAATGGGCGAGCGCGGCATTCGCCTTGCCCAATGAGCTCCTGTAGCGAAAGAATAATTTGCAACAGGGTTGGAAATCTCAATGCGCGTTGCCCTGTACGGTTCCAACGCCAGCGGGTCCAAATATTATAAAGATAGGACATACGGCCAGCTGAAGGTGTCGAGACCTAAGAAATTCGGGGCAACTTTTAAAAGACGGCGTCTTCGTGAAGTGCAGCGATACCTTCTCTCAAAACAGTGAAGACAACGTTTGTGCGCGCCGAACTCTCGACCTTGTCGTTGATCCGACTGCAGGGCTATGTCGCCTATTGCTTGGGAAGCTCGGAGCTTCATTTTCAGCGAAAAATTTCAAAATTCTGGGAGCTTCGCATCGCTTCAATCTCATCCAGGCGGGCGTTGGAGAATAGACCAGTTTGATCATCTACCGGAAATCGCCCCCGCGTCTGAATGGCCATATCGACTGGACGATGATCAGTCAGGCCTATTGGATTGAAGCCGAGCTGACGGCAGAACTGAAAAGCCGGCTCCGGCCAAGCCTAGATGCAATCATCCGCTGGCTCGGCGCACCTCCAGAGGCCGAAGAACGACGACCGCAAAAGTCGACAGTTAGCTCGGGCAAAATGGCGCCCGCGAGGAAGGCAGCTTCGGTATCCTCAACCAAAGCCGCAATGCGCGGCGAGCGACGGTACCCTTGCCCGGTATGCGTCGACACAGCGCGGGCCTGCGCAAAGAGCGATAAGCCCTTTCCCAGAACCACTATTTGAAGCGACAGAAGATCTGGCGAGCTTTCAGGACGCACTGGTCTGCCATATGCGTCGGTTCGACGACACATATTGGCAGCTCTCGTCCCATCCTTCAAAAACTCGGGCTCCTCCTTCTTCGGACTGAAGCCAATCCGGTTGATTTTGCCCGACCTGCTTGATCTCTGCAAATACCTCGACGCTTATATTGACAGGCATCGTGGAGTTCTGCTCGACGGGGCCAAATATCCCCAAACGCTATTCGTCAAGACGGTGAAGACGACCGGTATTGATGCTGCTTACAATTCGACCACATTCTGGGAGGCATGGCGGACCGTCATCCAACGTTACGGCATCTATAATCCCTATACCGGACAGGGTGCGATCAAGCGCCTCCTACCGCATGGTCCGCATAACCTTCGGGACATTCTGGCGACGCATATTCTGAAGCAGACCGGATCCTACGAGCAGGCGAGCTATGCCATTCAAGATACGCCCGATGTCGTGCAGCAGCACTACGGTCGCTTCCTTCCGCAAGACAAAGCCGCGCTGGCCGCAAAAGATCCTAAATCAGGTTTGGGAAGCTGCGTAAGATCGAACGAGATACTCGGCTCGGATAGTGATGACAGTCTACGTCCGAGCCGACCTCTTCGTTTCGCTCTTGGAAGGAATTGAACCATCAACCTCGACAGGTCCGTTAGATTTGCACAAGCGGGGACCAAGCAGCAACATTATCCAGCTCCCACAGTACCTCCGAGGGAAGCTCTATTGTCGCCGCTGCGAGATTCTCCCGCAGATGGCCTCGTGATGACGTGCCGGGGATCAGGAGAATGTTCGGCGATCGCTGGAGAAGCCATGCAAGCGCCACCTGCATGGGCGTGGCGTTGAGCCGGAGGGCGATGCTCGACAGGGTCGAGGATTGCAGCGGCGAGAAGCCGCCAAGAGGAAAGAATGGGACATAAGACACGCCTCGAGAGGCGAGCGTGTCGATTAAGGCCTCGTCTTTGCGATGCGCAAGATTGTACTGGTTCTGCACACAGACTATCTCGGTGATATTGCTGGCTTCCTCGACCTGCTTGGCCGTGACATTCGACAGTCCGATATGCCGGATCAGGCCTTGGTGCTTCAACTCCGCGAGAACCTGAAGCGGCTCTTCCAACGAACCTTCGGCGGGACCATGCACGTCGAACATGGCGCGGAGGTTGACCACGTCGAGCACATCGAGCCCGAGATTGCGGAGGTTGTCATGAATGGCCTGCGTCAGGTCCGCGCGCGAAAAGGCCGGGTTCCACGAGGCGTCTGCGCCCCTAACCGCGCCGACCTTGGTGACGATCAGAAGATCGCTGTCATAGGGATGCAAGGCCTCGCGTATGATCTCGTTGGTAACATGCGGGCCGTAGAAGTCGCTGGTGTCGATGTGATTGACACCGCTTTCCACCGCCTCGCGCAGTACGGCAATGGCCTCCGGGCGATCGCGCGGAGGCCCGAAAACGCCCTCGCCCGCAAGCTGCATCGCGCCATAACCCAACCGGCGCACTAAATGGTCGCCAAGCTTGTAGGTTCCTGAATTTTCGATAGTGCTCATGGCTGTATCTCCTTGTCGTCCTCAAAAATAGATGTCTGGCATATGCGGCACAAGAATATATAATACGGACAGGTTGTCCGCTTAGACGGACAATCAGTCCCTCAGGTTGGAGAATCGGGTGCCTGACATTACCGACGTCAATGCGTTTCTGCTGGTAGCTCGATCCAGAGGTTTTCGGCAGGCCGCGCGCGAAACTGGCATCAGCTCCTCGGCGTTGAGCGATGCGGTGAAACGCCTGGAGGAAGACCTTGGGGTGAGACTATTCAATCGCACCACCCGCAGCGTACTCCCGACGGAGGCTGGACGTCTCTTGCTGGAGCGCACCGGACCTGCCTTTGCAGAGGTCGCATCCGCAATCGACGAGGTAAAAAGCAGCCGCGGCCGCACCTCGGGGGAGCTCAGGCTAAATGTCCCGATGAGTGCGGCAAGGCTGGTACTGCCTTCGATCGTGCCGGCGTTCTTAGCGGCCTATCCTGACATAAGACTGGAAATCGTGACCGACGAGAATTTCGTCGACATCATAAAAAGCGGCTGCGATGCTGGCATCCGTTATGACGAACGGCTCGAGCAGGATATGGTGGCTTTGCCGATCGGCCCGCGTCAGCAGCGCTACGCCCTTGCCGCATCGTCGCGCTATCTCGCAAGAAGAGGTCGACCGCAACATCCACGAGACCTGCTTTCGCATGATTGTATTCTAGGGCGGTTTTCGGGGCGTGCACTCCCCTCTTGGGAATTCGAATGCGATGGGGAGGAAGTCATCATAAATCCGAAAGGTAACCTCTTGGTCCAATTCGGCGGCGGCACCGATCTTGGCATCGACGCAGCCATTGCCGATTCTGGCATGATTTATATTTTCGAGGACTGGCTAAGGCCACATTTCGATCGAGGAAGCCTGGTGCCGGTGATGGAAGAATGGTGGCTGCAATTTTCGGGCCCGTTCCTCTATTACCCTGGCCGACGCCTTGTGCCCGCGCCATTGCGCGCATTTATCGATTTCGTGAAGCAATCGCACAAGGTCGGAGTAGAATGAGCGGACGCTTCGGTTTGATCTTGAAGATTGGTCCTCGCCTTGATGGGGATCGAACCATCGGCCCCCACACAAACGTGGTCGATCAGCTTAACGGCAGATTTTCTGGCCATTCTTGCGAGCCATGGAGTACGCGAAGAATTCGAACCGTCGTCTCGGCAACGGCGTAAGCGGCAATATATGGCGTGCCATTGATGACGAGTTCGCGTGTCCCGGCAATTCGACCCACGCGCCCGCTGGCAGGAAAATCGAGCTAGCGACGGGCGGCAGCGACTATCCGTTCATCGATCAACACGGCAGCGGCGGGATTATCTGCCTCGATGTATGTGAAGATGGCGTCACGATCCGATAACGCAAATGCAGACCAAGTAAGTTTTACGATTCTGGCACACCCGCTTTAAGGCGGGCCGCCACTCGACGTTTGGCAAAGTGCGCCTCGGCCTCGTCGTCCGATAAATCCGGTCGAGTATCGTTTAACGCTTCGAGCACCTTGGTCCGAAACCAAGCGTCATGCGCCTCACTGCCGGATAAAAGTTCAAGAGGCAGAGCGCCCTCGTTAGCAGTCCGGGTGAGCATGATACGAACCGCATCAGATACCGTGAGGCCCATGCTTTCAAGGACGGCAGAAGCACGATCCCGGACTTCGGAATCAATACGTGTTTGTACAAGAGCGTTTGCGGCCATGGCTGTCTCCAACTTCGAGGAGAATGTAATGCAATTGAATGACGCATTCTAGCTGAAAATTCACGCCGTCATTTCCCGTTCACGGATTTCTTAAGCTCTTGAAGGGAATCGAACCTGAGTCCCATTTTTTCGCCGGACTTCCAGGACCGCTCGCGCGTCTGGAGCCTAGTGAGAATTCCCAGGCGCTAATGCCACAACGCCGAAATTGGAACCGCCGATAATCGTTCTCCAAATGGAATTACCTTGTGGTGGTCGTAAAGGACCATGCCTGATACGAACCGCTCTCCGCATTCTTCGGCCAAAATTCGTAAGCCAGAGAAATCGGAACTTGTGACGGATGCTGCGGCTTTTATCTCGATGCCCACAATCCGCCCTCGCCTGTCTTCAACGACAATATCGACTTCATTCTGCTGCTTGTCACGGAAATGCGAAAACTGAAGTCGTGTATGTGCGGCACTGGCGAGTTTGAGTATCTCCCCAAAAACGAAAGTCTCAAGCAACGCTCCGAACTGCCCTCTGTCGTCCCGCATTCTCTCGAGAGATAGGTCACGAAGAGATGCGAGCAGACCGGAATCGAGGAAATGTATTTTAGGGGTTTTGGTCAAGCGCTTTAGTTTGTTGGAAAACCAAGGTTGAACGGTTCGGGCGAGGAACAGGCTCTCGAATATACCGACGTATTTCTGGGTTGTGACGTGGTTCATCCCGATGGGGGCGCCAATTCTGGAGTAGTTCACGAGTTGTCCCGAATGCTCAGCTAGAATGCGCAGCAAGCGCGGCATTTGCGCAATCTGCTCGATTTGGGCAACATCACGAACGTCGCGTTGAACAATCGCTTGGATATAGTCCGCATACCAGTCGTGTTTGCGGCTCAACGTTTTGCGGCTCAATGCCTCGGGATATCCACCGGCGAGGACCGCAGCCATCAAGTCGTCACCGATGACGGGTTCTCCAGACTTTGGTTCATTTTGAAAGGCGTCGCTCAGGAAGCTGCTGCCCGCGGTTCTGATCTCGCTCTGCGCAAGCGGCAGCAATCGAACGACCTCCATGCGTCCTGCGAGCGAGTCCGCCACGCGTGGCAGCGTCATTATATTAGCTGAACCGGTAAGGAGGAAACGTCCCGGCCGCTGGTCGATATCCACACTTTCTTTGATTGCGAGCAACAGCTCGGGGGCGCGTTGAATTTCATCGATGACGGCGCGATCTATACGCCTTACGAAGCCAACTGGATCCTGTCGCGCTGCATCCAGGGTTGTCGCATTGTCGAGAGTGTAATACTCCATGGCCTCTTTGGCTATCTTCTTTGCCAGTGTCGTTTTTCCTGATTGTCGGGGACCGACGATCATAATCACCCTTGTGTCTAACATGGCATCGGCAACACGTTGCTCGACGAGTCTTGGATAGAGCATCACGGCCTTGTTCCTCTCGATGACCGTTTGAAAATGCATTACTGACTAATTGAAAGTCAAGGTTTGACCATTTGAAATTCATTTGGCGGCTGATTGAAAATAGTGGTCCGAACTCGGTGGCACGAGGTAGGCGAGAGGTACGCAGGCACCGCCTCTCGCTAATCAATTACCCGAACTGATTTAGCTGAAACGCGCCGAGAGGATGGTCAAGAATGATGAGGAAGACAGTTGTGTTTACGCTGAACACGATGCTGAGCCTTACAATGGAAGAATCCAACGCCTTGAGGGAATAGAACCCTCGACCGGGGCATTTTGCGGCATGGCAAAAGCGAACCATCTTAAGTTCTCGGGATCTCTGGTTTTCGCGGCAGGCAATCCAGCGATCCATGTGCGCCGGTTCATTTCATCGACAATTTTCAGATGAGTTGAATTCAGGCGGCGTGGCCTCTTGCTGTCGGGAACTTGCCGATCGACTACTAATTGATTTTCAAAGCATGGGTGGTGCTGCAAGTGGCAGCACCGCTGTTCGACGCTGAACATCAGCGTTTGTGTTTGCAGATCAACATTTCCATCATCGCCATCTCTTCGGCCGATAGATCTTGCAACGGCGCCCTTACCGGACCTGCATCGAAGCCCTGGAGACGAACACCAGCTTTGACCGCGGATACGGCATACCCCTTGGATCGATTGCGTATCGCCATGAACGGGTAGAAAAATTCGTTCAAAATAACTTCGCAACGGCCTCGTTCACCGGCGCGCAGGGCCTTGTAGAAATCGATCGCGAGGCCCGGCACGAAATTGAAGACGGCCGAGGAATAGGTGGTGAAGCCGGCACCGAGATAGGCTTCGGCAAACAGTTCAGCCGTCGGCATGCCGCCGAGGTAGGTGAGCCGATCGCCTATCTTCGCGGTGATCTGGCGCACCAGGCCGATGTCACCGGTACCATCCTTGAAGCCGACGAGGTTCGAGCATTCATCGCAAAGCCTTGCGAGCGTATCGGCCTGCAGCACCGAGTTGTCGCGGTTATAGACCATGACGCCCATGCTGGTTGACTGGCAGACCGCCTTGATATGGCGATAGAGACCTTCCTGGGGAGCGTCGATGAGGTAATGCGGCAGAAGCAGAATGCCATCGGCACCGGCTTTTTCGACCGATCGGGCAATGCCGACGGCGATATCGGTGCCATAACCGCAGCCGGATACGATCGGTGTCTTTCCAGCGGCCTCCTTGGCGACGCGGACGATCTGCGGAATTTCCTCCGGCGTCAGCGAAAAGAACTCGCCCGTCCCGCCGGCGGCAAACAGCGTGGCGGCCTCGTAGCCTGAAAGCCAGTTGACGTGTTCGGCATAGCTCTTGGCGTTGAATTTGCCCTCGCCGTCAAAATGCGTGACGGGGAAAGACAAAAGGCCGGCGCCCAGCACCTGTTTCAACTCCTCGGTCTTCATCATGTACCTCCTTGTCTGCGAGATGCGCTGATCCGGCATCTCTTTCGTTATTTTCCGTTGCGGGGATTGGCGTCTCAGGGCTTCAGCGAGCGAACCATATCGGCCAGTCGTTCGCAGGCCTTCGCGAGTTCGGCTTCGGATGCGGCAATCGACAGGCGGATGAAGCCCGGCGCAGCAAACGCAGCCCCCGGTACGCTCGACAGGCCGAATGTCTGCAACAGATGCGCCGCAAACGCGGTATCGTCACCGAGGACTTCTCCATCGGCGGTCTTGCGGCCAATCAGTCGCTGCACGCCGATGAAGGCGTAGAAAGCTCCATCCGGTGCGATGAAATCGATCCCCTCGATCTCCGCCAACCGGCCGGCCACGATCTTCGCGCGCCCGGCAAATGTTCGGGCACCCTTTGCCACAAAAGCCTGATCTCCGGTCAAGGCCGCGATTGCCGCCGCTTGAGCGACCGGCGACACGCATGAGACGCTTTGAGACTGCATCTTGTTGAGCGTCGAAATCAGCGCTTTCGGGCCGGCCGCATAACCCAGCCGCCAACCCGTCATTGCGTAAGCCTTGGAGACCCCGTTGACGATCAAGGTACGGTCCCGCAATTGCGGGCAGACCTCGCCGAAGGAGACGAAGGGCGTGTCGTTCAACAGCACATGTTCGTAGATCTCGTCGGAGACGACGAGCACACGCGGATGGCGCGCCAGCACCTCCGCAAGTTTGTGATACTCCTGGGCAGAATAGATCGCCCCCGTTGGGTTGGACGGAGAATTCAGCATCAGCCATCTGGTTTTAGGCGTGATCGCTGCTTCGAGCTGCTCGGCCGATAGCTTGAAACCGGCATCAGCACAGCAGGTCAGATAGACCGGTGTGCCTCCATGCAGCGAGACGATGTCGCCGTAAGATACCCAGCAAGGCGTGGGGATGATGACTTCATCACCCGCTTCCAGCGTTGCGAGGAACACATCGAACAGGATCTGCTTTGCACCGTTGGCAACCATTACCTCGTCGGTGGAATAATCCAGGCCGTTTTCCGTCTTGAACTTCCTGACGATGGCCTGACGCAGGCTTTCCATTCCCGCGGGCGCGCCATAGCGGATACCGCCCTTGCGGATCGCTTCTACGGCCGCTTCCGCAACATGCGGCGGCGGTTCGAAATCCGGCTCGCCCAGCGACAGGTCGATAATGTCGTGGCCTTCCGATGCCAGTTTCTTTGCCGCCATGGCGATCGCCATGCTCGGAGACGACTTGATACCCGCGGCACGGTGGTTCTCGAAACTCATTTTCGGCTTCCCTGGAGATTTTACTTGATCGAAGCCGGGCGAGGCCTCTGCCTCGCCCGACACTCTTGGGAGAGTTATCTCGAAGCGACGTAGTCGAAGGCGATATCGCGTTCTGCCGCAGCGACATCCCGTTTGTCAGCCGCCCCGTAACCGCCGCCGCCCGGAAGCTGCAGGATCAGCCGGCGTCCGGCCGGAACATGCTGGCGTCCCTTGGAAGCAAGACGGGTTCCGTCATCTAGCAGCACGGCACCGGCAGCGCCGTTTTCGCCACCTTCACGACCACGCGGCGGGTGATCGACACGGTCGAACATGGCGTTGAAATGCATCTCGTGACCTTCTGTCGGCGAGATTTCCACCACCTGGCCAAGACCGCCGCGGAACTGGCCCGCACCGCCCGACCCGTCGCGCAATTCCTTGCGCCAGAAGATGACCGGACCGACATGCTCGGTTGCCTCGATCGACATCGAATGCACGCCGCTCGGAAATGCCGTGGCGCTCATGCCGTCAAGCGTCGGGCGTGCGCCGGAACCGCCACTGTTGAACAGCAAAACCTCTGCGCGCTGGCCGCCATCGGCAGGAGCCTTATCGCCCTGAAGCGGACGAACGCTGACATGCAGGTTCCACAGCGCGCCCGCGCCCTCGGCCGGGATCTTGCCGGGCAGCATCTTGTGAACCGCACCGAGAACGGCGTCGGGAACCAGATGGCCAAGCACGTGACGCACCGACACCGGCGCCGGATGCTGGGCATTCAGGATGCAATTCTTCGGAGCAGCGACGCGGAATGGCAGGAGCGAATAGTGGTTATTTGGAATATCGGGTGCGATCGCGACCTTCATGCCGTAGCAGGCATAAGCCGCCGAATAGATGATCGGGCAATTAATGCCCTTCGGGCTCGGCCCCGAAGTACCGTCGAAGTCAGCAAGGATATGATCCTCGCCTACATCGAGGCGCACGGCGATATCGATCGGCGAGCCGTAGCCATCAACCCGCATCGTGTTGGAATAGGAACCCTTCGGAAGTGCGGCAATCCGTTCGATCGTCGCGTCATAGCTGCGCTTGAAGATGAATTCGCCGAGCGTCTCCAGATCGTCGAGCTGGAACTCTTCCATCATATCCATCAGGCGGCGATGGCCGATCTCGTTGCAGGCCGCCAACGAATAGACGTCACCAACGACCTGATGGCTCTCGCGCACATTATTGTGCAGGATGTTGACGAGGTCCTTGTTGACCTTGCCACGCTCGGCAAACTTCATGATCGGAACGAAGATGCCCTCTTCATAGACCTCGTTCGCATCCGGCCCAAAACCGCGGCCACCGACATCGACCACGTGTGCCGTGCAGGCGAAATATCCGACAAGCGCGCCGTTGCGGAAGCTCGGCGAAACGACGGTGAAGTCGTGCAGGTGGCCGGTGCCTTTCCACGGATCGTTGGTGATATAGACATCACCTTCGAAGATGTTCTCCGGCCCGATATCGCGGATGAAGTGACCGACGGCTTCCGCCATGGCGTTGACATGGCCGGGCGTACCGGTGACCGCCTGGGCGATCATCAGACCGCCGCGATTGAAGACGCCGGCGGACAAGTCGCCCGATTCACGTACGCTGGTAGAGAAAGCCGTGCGGATGAGAGTGACGGCCTGCTCTTCGACGACGGAGATCAGCCGGTTCCACATGATCTGCATGTGAACGTCGGAAAGTGCATTGGTTTTCATGGATAGGATCCTCCGTTCAAGCGCTCTGCTTGACGCGTACGAGCAGGCAGCCATCGGCCTGCATGATTACTTCGCGGCTGGCGGTAATGATGGTCGAGGTTTCGCGTTCGGTGATGACGGCAGGCCCGGAGACGAAATCGCCCGGTTTCATGTCTGCGCGGTCGACGATCGATGCGGTCTGGAAGCTGCCTTCCTGCACGTCGAAGATCTCGCGCGTGCCACGAACCTTTGCTTCGCCGACCTTTGCCGTCTTGCCGATCCGCTCCGGCGGCGCGACCTTTGAGGTGGCCCGCAGTGACCAGCTGACGATCTCGACATCGAGCCCGTCGATGACGCGGCCGAAGAAGTGTTCGTATTGCTCGTCGAAGAGCTTGCGGAACAGATCGCCATCGGCATCCGCATAGTCACGAACCTCGATCGTCACCGGCACTTCCCAGCCCTGCCCGACGTAACGCATGTAGGCGATGCATTCGAGATCCGGATCGGCATCCGGCGCGCCTGAGCGCACGAAGGATGTCGCTTCCGCGATCAGGTCCGAAACGGTCTGGTTGATCGCGGTCGCATCGAAGCGGCTGAGGCGGCTATAGGCGCTGCGGACACTCTCGAAACCGAAGGGTGCACGCAGGAAGCCGATGGCCGAGCCGACGCCGGCACCCGGCGGGATCAGAAGTTCGGCCATGCCGAGCTTTTCGCAAAGGCGCGCTGCATGGATGGGGGCCGCACCTCCGAAGGCAATCATGGTGAACTCGGAGAGTTCCTTGCCGTTTTCCACGGCGTGCATGCGCGCCGCGTTGCTCATGTTTTCGTCGACCACTTCGCTGAGGCCATAGGCGGCCGTCGCGATATCCGTATCGAGCTTGGATGCAAGATCCGTATCCATCGCCTTGTCCGAGGCCGTGCGGTCGAGCTTCATCGCGCCGCCGGCAAACTCGTCCGGATCGAGACGTCCCAGGATCAGGTCGGCATCGGTGACTGTCGGGTTTGCGCCGCCGCGACCGTAGCAGGCGGGACCCGGCTCTGAACCGGCGCTGTGAGGCCCGACTCGGATCTGGCGCATGCTGTCGATCGTGGCGATCGAGCCGCCGCCGGCGCCAATTTCCACCATCTCGATGACCGGGATGGAGATCGGCATGCCGCTGCCCTTCTTGAAACGCCAGGTGCGTGCCACTTCGAAGGTTTTTGAGGTTTTCGGCGTTTGCTTTTCGATCAGGCAGATTTTTGCCGTCGTGCCGCCCATGTCGTAAGAGAGCACCTGATCGAGGCCATAGCTGCTGGCAATATGCGCCGCAAAGATCGCGCCGCCGGCCGGGCCGGATTCAAGCAGGCGCACCGGAAACTCGATGGCGCTTTCGACGCTGATGATGCCGCCACCGGAATGGATCATGAAGACCGGGCAACGCGTGCCTTCCTGCGTCAGACGAGCAACGAGGCGGTTAAGATAGGATGCCATCAGCGGCTTGACGAAAGCATTGGCGCAGACAGTGTTGAAACGCTGGAACTCGCGCATCTGCGGCGAGACTTCCGAAGAGATAGAAACCGAAATGTCTGCCTTCTTGGCGAGAAGACGGTCTCTCACGATCTTCTCGTGCATGCCGTTCAGGTAGGAGTGGATGAAGCCGATCGCGACGCTCTGATAGCCGGCGGCGATGATGTGATCGCACAAGGTATCGACCTCATCGAGGTCGAGCGGCTTCAGCACGAGACCATCGGCGCCGATACGTTCATCAATGACAAACCGTTCGTTGCGCGGCACGAGCGGCGCCGGCAGAACGATATCGAGATCATACTGCTCGAAGCGGCTTTCGGTGCGCATCTCGATGACGTCCCGAAAACCCTTGGTGGTAATGAAGGCGGTGCGCGCGCCACGCCGCTCGATCAGCGCATTCGTGGCGAGCGTCGTGCCATGAATGATCGTGTCGATTTCGGAAAGTTCGACATTGGCAACCTCCGCCACCTGCCGGATACCCTTGACGATCGCATTTTCGGGATAGGAATAGTCGGTCAGCACTTTGATCGAATGGAGCGTGATGCCTACCTCCATTGCAACGTCGGTGAAGGTGCCACCGATATCGACACCGACCCTGATCTGCTTGCCATCTTTCGCCATTGTCTGTCTCATGCTCCATAAGCGAGCTGTTGTTGCGGCTGCCCGAAAACCCGGTTTTCGGCGTGCAGCGACCTGTCCCCGCCCGCGCGAACAGGCGGGGGCCAAGAGCTCTTCAGTTGTTGATGTTTTCTGTCCGGCGCGGCGGCCTTCGGCCGTCGCGCTGGATCGGGATGTTACTGCTTGCCTGTAAAGTCGACGCCCGGCACCGTGGTCGGGAGTTTTGCGCGGTCGACGCCGATCCATTTCTTGTAGAGCGCGTCGAGAGTGCCGTCATCGGTATGACGGGTCACGAAATCAGTGAGGAAGGCGAGCATTTCCTTGTCGCCCTTGCGAACCGCCATGCCCTGGAAGTTGTCGGCAACCTTGTACTTGCGCTCGAACTGAGCGTCATAGCCCGCCTGCTTGATGACGAGGCCGTAGGTGATGCTGCCGACGATTGCGTCGACCTGGCCGGACAGCAGCGACTGAACAGTCGTCGCATCATCATCGAAACGCTTGATCTGCGTGTTCGGCGGGGCGACCTTGACGAGAAGCGGGTCGAAGGCGCTGCCGCGGTTGACGCCGATCACGTATTTGCCAAGATCTTCGTTCGCCTTGATGGCAGCGTCCTTCTTGCCCCAGACGGTGATGTCGTTCGACGAGTAGGGAATGACATACTGGATGACCTTGGCGCGCTCCTCGGTGATCGTCATGGACGGCACGAGGAAATCGACATTGCCGTTGACCAGCAGCGGAATACGGTTCTGGCCGGTGATGCGCTCGAACTTCACCTTGACGCCGAGTTCCTTGCCAATCAGCTTGGCGATCTCGATGTCAAATCCGTCGTTCTGGCCCTTGGGATCGATGAAGCCCCACGGAAACTGATCCATCTGCACGCCGACCGTGGCTGTACCCTTGGCCTTGATCTCTTCCGGCGTCACGGCGAAAGCCGTGGTGGCAAAGAAGGTCGCTGCCAGAAGCACGGCGGCAAACCCGCCCATGACTTTCGAACGCGAAAGGGTCAATGCTGTATTGAACATGTGGTCACCTCTGGTTGGTTTCTTTTTCATCCGTTCTTGTTTTACCGAGCGGCGTTGAGGCGCCTTTCGATCCTTGCGCTGCAATAGGTCAGGGGTACGCAGACGATGAAGTAGATCAGTGCGACCGCCCCGTAGACCTGCAGCGGCTGAAAGGTGATGTTGGCCATCAGCTGCCCCGAGCGGGTAAGCTCGGTGAGGCCAAGCAGGGCGGCGAGCGCCGTGCCCTTGATCAGGTTGACGAGAAAGCTGATGGTCGCCGGCAAGCCGATGCGGAAGGCTTGCGGAAGAACCACATCAATCATCCGGTGCATGTAACCGATGCCAAGCGCCCGAGCCGCCTCGCTTTGACCATCCGGGACCGCCTGGATGCTGCCGCGCCAGATTTCGCCGAGAAATGCGCTCGTATGCAATGACAATCCGATCGTCAGCGCCATCCAGACATCGACCTTGAGCCCCAGAAGCGGCAGACCGAAATAGACGAAGAACAGCTGGATCAGTAGAGGCGTGCCCTGGAAGATCTGGATATAAATCGCCATCAGGATGCGCAGCCATGCCCATTTGCTGGTCCGGCCCAGCGCCACGGCAAGCCCAAGCGCGCCGCCAAAGGTGAAGGCGAGCAGCGAAAGGACAACTGTCCAGCGTGCGCCTTCGAGCAGAAAGAGGAACTCACCCCAACCGAATTGACGGATCATCTCGCTGCCTCACTTTGCCGGATAGGAGAAATAGACCCGGCCGATCATGCCGAGAGCGATGGACAAGAACTGCGACAGCGCCAGATAGATGACGCCGAGCGTCAGATAGATCTCGAAGCTGCGGAAAGTCTGGGCATCGAGCGTCTGGGCGAAATAGGTCAGTTCTTCCGCCGAAACCGAGGACATCAGGCTGGAGTTCAGCATCATCAGAATGAACTGGCTGCACAGGGCCGGGTAGACCGCGCGGATCGCCGGACGAAACACGATGAAGCGGTAGATATCGACCGTGTGCATGCCGAGCGCCCTGCCCGCCTCGATTTGGCCGGGGCGAATGGACTGGACGCCGCCGCGGACGATTTCCGCCGCATAGGCGGCGCAGTTGAGCGTCATCGCAAGGATTGCGGCCTGCTCGCCGCTCAGGCGAATGCCGATCGCCGGCATGCCGAAGAAGACGAAAAACACCTGCACGAGGATCGGCGTGTTGCGGATCATCTCGATATAGCCGACGGCAATAGCTTTTAGCGCCGGCTGCTCACTCATCCGCATCATCATGAAAACGATGCCGAGCGACAGGCCGAAGATCATCGATAGCGACGACATCTTCAACGTGCCGATCACGCCATCGAGAAGCGACGGCCAGGCAGCAAAAACGGGGGCGAAGTCGAATGTATAATTCATCAGTCGCTACTCAGTGATTGAGGATCTGGCTGAGGAAGGTCTTGGTGCGCTCATGGCTCGGATTGCTGAAGAACACATCCGGCTTGGCGCTTTCGATGATCTCGCCGCGATCCATGAAGATGACACGGTGCGCCACGGCGCGGGCGAAGCCCATTTCATGCGTCACGCAGATCATCGTGATACCGTCGTCGGCAAGCGAGATCATCGTGTCGAGCACTTCCTTGACCATCTCAGGATCGAGCGCCGATGTAGGCTCGTCGAACAGCATGATCTGGGGATCCATGCACAGCGCCCGGGCAATTGCCACGCGCTGCTGCTGACCACCGGAAAGCTGGGCCGGATATTTCTGCGCCTGCTCGGCGATATGGACCCGCTCCAGATGGCGCATCGCCTTGTCCTTCGCCTCAGCGACCGAGGTCTTGCGTACACGGCGCTGCGCCAGCATGCAGTTCTGCAATACCGTCAGATGTGGGAAGAGATTGAACTGCTGGAACACCATGCCGACATCGCGGCGGATATGGTCGGCATTGGAGCCCTTCTGGCTGAGCGTCGTGCCGTTGACCGCGATGCTGCCCTCCTGGATTTCCTCCAGATGATTGATGCAGCGGATCAGCGTCGACTTGCCGGATCCGGAAGGACCGCAAAGCACGATATGTTCACCGCGCCCGACTTCGAGATTGATCCCCTTAAGCACCTGCAGGTGGCCGTACCACTTGTTGACGCCGCTCATGGAGATGGCTTTTTCCGAAATGCTGGTCCCGTTCATGGCCAGTTCCCCTTTTTGTCAGGCTTTAGGTAGGATTTCGAAGATCGCATCGACTTCGACGGATGACCCGCGCGGCAACGAACCAGCGCCGAGTGCCGTGCGCACATGACGACCCTTGTCACCGAAAATCTCCACGAGAAGATCGGACGCACCATCGATGACTGCGGGATGCCCCTTGAAGTCCGCCGGCGCATTAACGAAACCGCGCAACTGCACGCAGGCAACAACGCGATCAAGGTCGCCTTCAAGCGCGGCATGGACGCGCGCCACGATGTTCAGCACGCAAAGCCGGGCAGCCTTGTAGCCATCCTCGGGTGAAATATCCCTGCCGACGACACCGGCATAATGCTCGACTCCATCGATCCTCGGTATCTGGCCCGATACGAAGAGAAGGCTTCCAACGATGCGATGCGATATGTAATTCCCAGAGGCTGGCGCGATCGTAGGCAATACGATGCCGAGCTCTGAGAGGCGTGCGGAGACGACACCCATAGCGACTTTCCATCCGATTTCTAAAGATGCGCCAGAAGCGCAACCATGTTCCCGGAGCAGGTCGTCATAGGCTTGAAGGCCTAGCTGATCGCCTGCTCACTTCTTATCATTTGAGATTATTGAAATACTATCTCTTGTCAATAAGAAAATTAGTGATGCTATCACTCGGCAATTTTTGTCTCGCTATCAAACCTAAACACATGATTTATATGAACATAAATGTGATCATACGACATGAAGGTCACACTATTTAACGCATTTCTCGGATTCTCTTTTAGGGCTATCGAAGTGATCGCGGTGCAAATAAAAATCCAGTGTGCGCACTCCATCAAACAAAAGACGCATCAAAGAGATAGCATCACCGCGATAGGTCGTGCTATCTTGCTTCCCATCAAGACATGCGCAAACCGCCAGCGCCTCACAAAACGGGTGATTTTTGGACACTTTGACGGGCCGAACCATACAGGCACTGAAAACACATATCAGCGAAAACCAACTTTCGGCCGGCATAAAGCTCGGCTCGCTCAACGAGCTGTCACAGCAATTCGGAGTGAGCAGGACCGTTATCCGAGAGGCGGTATCGGCGCTGCGTTCCGAAGGTGTCGTTGAAGCGCGACATGGCGTCGGCGTGTTCGTCCGCGATACCCCACGTGCCGGCGCCGAGGAACCGGGTACATTCGATGCCGATGTCGCCCTCGCCCCCCTATCGCGCCTCAAGACATCCTTCATGGATCTTCTCGAACTCAGGATGGCATTCGAGGTGCACGCGGCAGGCCTTGCCGCAGTTCGGCGCTCCTGGGCACAGGAATCCAACATATGGAATGCCGCGCGTCAGTTCGAGGCTTCACTGGATGACGAGGCGGCACTCGATCATCTCGATTTCGTCTTCCACCGTTCCATTGCGGAAGCGACGAACAACGGCGCCTTCATCGAATTTTTCAGCCTAATGAGCCTGCAGATCCTGCCGCAACCGGCTTTTTCGAAACAATTGAACCCGGCACTGATTACGCCGGACTACGTACAAAACACCGTGGTGGAGCACAGGGCAATCTGCGAGGCCATCAGTACCGGAAACTCGGAAAAGGCACGCGAAGCCATGCGCGCACATCTCAACCGTAGCCACCTGCGTTATCGTGGGTTTGCTGATGGAACCAGTTCACCGCTTAGCAATGTTGCTCGAGAGGAGTAGACGACAACAACTTTGTCTGTGTGGTGGGGAAAGATACCAAACCTGTACTCCTCATGCCTTGAAGAGATTCGAACCGGCGACTGCAATAGGCATAAAGCAACGCGGGCTTGATGGGCGTAGATTTCCGCACCAATTGGTGCTATTTGCATATCAACGTTTTGGAGCTAGTTATGCGATCAACCATCAATCTCGACGACAGCCTTATGGAAAGAGCAAAGTCCCTAACGGGCACGAAGGAAACGGCGGCTCTTGTGCGTCAAGCACTGGAGACTTTGGTGCGAGTCGAGTCTGGCAAGCGGCTAATCGCTCTTGGAGGCACTATGCCTGAGGCTGAGGCAGCGCCTCGCCGCCGGAGCGGAGTTAGGAAGTGATTCTTGTCGACAGTTCAATCTGGATTGATCATTTCCGACACGTCGAGCCGGAGCTAGTCAAAATCATCGGAGATGATCGGCTGCTTTGCCACCCTTTCGTTGTAGGTGAACTGGCCTTGGGTAGTCTGCGGGAACGGGATGCGGTATTAGCGTTTCTCACAGCTCAGCGTGAAGCAGTAGTTGCAACCCATGCAGAAGTGATGACAGTCATTGATCGCCATTCGATATTCAGCATGGGGATCGGCTATACTGATGCACATTTGTTGACTTCAACTCTCCTGGACCGGCGATCCAGCTTATGGACGAGGGATAAGCGCCTGGCGGCCGCCGCTCGGAAGGCTGGCGCGGCGCTTTATCTCTCTCCGCATATTCCTCATTAGAAATGAAGTTGCGAACCCTTGAGTGCAATTCCGCTCTTGAGCGGAATCGAACAGCCATTCACCTAGTGCTTTTGCCTAGCACCAATTCATTTCTTCAGCGACAGCGTGTACCGGGTATGCCGACGTTCGCCTGTGCGCGTCAGTGCGCCGATCTCTACGAGCTGCTGAAGGTCGCGTGTTGCTGTAGCACGGGATGTGTCTGTGATCGAAATGTAGTTTTCGGCGTTTAGCCCCCCCTTGAAGCCTGCCGTGCCCTCTTTGAAAATGCGCGCGACTACCTTTTCCTGCCGCTCGTTCAACTGACCTCGAAAACGATCATAGAACTTTGCTTTCTGAATGAAGAAATCGATGCGCTCAAGCGTCGCCCGTTGAGCATCCAGGATAGTTTCTGCAAAGAAACTGATCCAGCCGTTGATATCGAGCGTACGCTGGTGCCGCTCAAGCTCGGAGTAGTAGGCCTTCCGGCGCTTCTCGATTGTGAAGGCGAGTGAAATGAGGCTTGGCTGCCCTATGTTTTGTGCTAGGGATTTCTCAGCGAGCGCGCGCCCAATTCGGCCGTTGCCATCCTCAAACGGATGTATGCTTTCAAAGTACAGATGGCCTACTGCTGCACGCGTCAAAGCCTGTAGCGGGGTTGGGCTATCCGGCCCGGATTGATTGAACCATGCGATGAAAGTCTCCATCTCACCGGTAACCTGGCGAGACGGGGGAGCCTCGAAGTGGATGGTGGGCTTGTCCAATCGACCCGACACGATCTGCATGGCGTCTTCATGCTTGCGGTAAGCACCAACTGTTTCAATATATCGGTTTCCGGCCATTAGCATTGAATGCCAGTGGAACAGGCCCTCATGATGCAGCGGCTTATGCCAGCTTCGATAGACATCCGCCATCATCTCAGCGATCCCCCGCTCTTGGGGGCGAATCTGTCTATCATCAGCGTCGAGCCCGAACTGCCGACGAAGTGATGACTGGACGCTCATTCGGTCCAGAAATTCCCCCTCGATCTCTGAGGTCTTGACCGCTTCGTCGCTCAGCAACTCAATGCGAAGTTGGTTGCTGTCGTCCTCGTTGAAATGCCGGAAAGCACCGATAACCTCGCCGGCGGACTGCAAGAATCTTTGCTCCAACGGGACCAGGCTTGCGGTGTCGTACCTGAAGTTTTGCCAATCCGTGTTTTGCCAGTTCCATTTCATGAGTTATAGAACCCCTCTCTATAGCTCATAATTATTGCCATATATGAGCTATTGCAAGTCCGTCTATCGCTCAGCACCACAAGTTGCGGCTCTCCACTAAAGACGCAGCGATCGACAGATAACCTCTTGCCCTAAACATATTTTGTTAACGGGCGCCCCCTATTTCCGCTCGCCCTCGGCATTGGTGTCGAGAGAAACGGAATGAGCATGACCAAACACGACCTTTCATCACGTCATTTTCAGAGAAAAATTTCGGAATTCTGCGAGCTTCGCATCGCTCCGATCGCATCCAGGCGCGTGTTGGAAAATATAAGGCCTTATCTGGCCAGTTTGATTGTCTACCGGAAATCGCCACCGCTGTTGAATGGCCACATCGACTGGGCGGCGATAGGCCAGAATTGTGGGATCGAAGCTGAAATGACGGTAGAACTGAAAAAGCAGCTCCGGCCTGCTCTGGATGCCATCATCCGATGGCTCGGCGCACCACCGGCAGCCGAAGAGCGACAGCCACCAAAGTCAAAGGCTCGCCCTACCAAAATCGTTCCCGCCAGGAAGGCAGCTTCCGCATCCTCGACCAGAAAGCCGCAATGCGCGGCGACCGACTGCACCTTTGCCCGCTCTGCGTCAACATCGCGCGGCCCTGCACCAAAACCGATAAGCCCTTTCCCAGAAGCACTATTTGAAGCGACAGAAGATCCGGCGAGCTTTCAGGACGCATTGATCTATCATATGCGGCGGTTCGGTGACACCTACTGGCAGCTCTATCGCGCCGTCGTTCATCTGAATGAGACCTTTGACAACAAGACGCTGCTATCTTGGATCCAGGGCGAGCGTGTGCCACGATCTGTAACGAGTTTCGACATCCTGCTCCGCATCGAGCGACGCTACCGACTTCCCGAGGGATATTTCAAAGAGAAACTGCCGCATCAGGCGCGCTCGCTATATGGTCACGAGCTCGGAGATATCAGCCCGGCTGAGCGGCGCAGGATCTCGTTGCATCTGCCGGATGATTTCAGCAGCCTTCCCTTCACCAAACGTGAAGAAATCCTGCATTGGGTGCGCCGTGTGATAATTTCCGGATCGACCGAATATCGTCGATACCAGGCGGCGGCCAGCAAGCAACGCTATGCCATTCGCTTTCCTGGCGTCACCTATGGTGGCAGTGCCTTGCCCTCTCGACCATTGGCCTCAATGGCCGGGGCTAATTCAAACCTCGCGGCAGATTTAGACGATCCAGATCTACTGTCCGGCGTTGTCGACGCGCCGCCAAGGCTTGCCATGGAAATGGCTGACCTCATCCGTTTCAAAACCTCAACACTGACCGCAATTGGTTTCCAACGAAACGGCGTCTGGGGTGAGGAAACGGCCTCTCAGAAGATCGAGCACCTCGGATTGATGTTCGGTGCGCTTGCTGCCGCGCCAAACGGTGTCGTGAAGGGTTTTGGTCTACCAGTCAGCAAGTTGAGCTTCGGCCTTCTCGTCTTCCCCGGTGTTTGGGACTGGTATCTGCAGTGGCGGGAACAGCGACGCGGTTTCTATACCAAGTGGGAAGAAGACATGCTGATGGTCGCCCAGGCTCTTACTCGTGCAGACGTCGGCTGGATACGGCAGCATCCTGAGCTGCTCCGAAATGTCAGGCCCATTGCGGGCTTGCTTGAGCAGGAAGAAATCGATTTCGCGGCTCGCGACTGGCATGGCGCCTGTGACGCTTTCCACCGACATGCCGCTAACCGTTCCAAGGAAATTCAGCGTGTCATGCGCGTGCATCGCGATCCATTCGAGCCGATCATGTGCGTCCTTGAGGCAGAGAGTCCGTTGGCGGAATATCGCAAGATTACGGAAGAGATCTTGAGACGTATGCCGGATGAGAACAGATATCCCCGGCCGGCGGCCGAAGCCGTCAGATCATTCCTGCTGCTTCGGCTTGGCCTGCACCTTGGGCTGCGGCAGAAGAACCTTCGCCAGTTACGCGTCTGCCCGCGCGGACATTATCCGACCTCAGAACGCCGACTTGAAGACATGAAGTGCGGAGAGTTGCGCTGGAGCGACCGCGATCATGGGTGGGAGGTTCTTATCCCATCGGTCGCCTTCAAAAACTCGGGCTCCTCCTTCTTCGGACAGAAGCCATTCCGGTTGATTTTGCCCGACCTTCTTGATCTCTACAAATACCTCGACGCGTATATCGACAGGCATCGTGGAGTTCTGCTCGGCGGCGCGAAAGATCCCCAAACGCTATTCGTCAAGACGGTGAAAACGACCAGCATTGATGCTGCTTACAATTCGACCACATTCTACGAGGCTTGGCGGACTGTCATCCAACGTTACGGCATCTATAACCCCTATACCGGGCGAGGTGCGATCAAGGGCCTCCTGCCACATGGACCGCATAACCTGCGGGACATTCTTGCGACGCATATTCTGAAACAGACCGGATCCTACGAGCAGGCAAGCTATGCCATTCAGGATACGCCCGATGTCGTGCAGCAGCACTACGGGCGTTTCCTGCCGCAAGACAAGGCGGCCCTGGCTGCTAAAATCCTCAACCAGGTTTGGGAAGCTGCGTAAGATCGAATGAGATACTCGGCTCGGATAGCGATAACAGTCTCCGTCCGAGCCGACCTCTTCGTTTCGCTCTTTATGAGATTCGAACCTGTGGCCAACCGGATCGGTCATCGCAGTGTAGCAAACCGGCGGAAGCTCGAACTTCTCAACAAACTTTGCCCCGAGGGCAACCAGTCGATCCGTCTCACCATCGAGATCCAGGTTGAAAAGTCGGCATGGACACGGATGCGCTGCGTGGGCAGGTCCGCAATCTTCTAAAACAGGATCAACGGTGTCGATCCCGTAGGCAGCAGCATGACATTGTCGCCGTAGTCGCCGCCGATCGGAACGTCCACAACCTATGACTACCAAGCGGTCAGTGCTTTCGATTTTCGCAGTCGAACGTAATGGCGTGGAGATCCATGAGAGCGGCCCTTCAGGATTGTTGATTGAAGCGTTTTGTAACCGCGGCGCTTTGGTCGGCGCGCCGAGGCATGTTGTATTAGCTGTGCAAGAACCGAGGCACCTATCGTGCGCTGTCGATGATCATGCCGCCATCGGGAGCGAGACTGTAACCGGTGATGAACTGCGCATCACTGCTGGCAAGGAACAGGACGGCAGGCGCGATGTCGTCTTCAGGTGAACCGAACCGCGAAAGAGCGTTGGGCGGTGGCGGTGCCTTGGCCTCGGCCGCGCCCCAGGTATCGGCAACCGGCAGCACATTGTTGACAGTGATATTGTCCGGGCCCCATTCCTTCGCGGCAGTACGGGTCAGTGCCCTCACCGCTTCCTTGGCCATGCCATAGGGGCCATAGGGCAGGATCGTGACGACGCCCGCAGCTGAACCGAAATTGATGACGCGGCCGTGCCCATGGGCCTTTAGATGCGGGTAGCACGCTTGCATCGTTCGAAGATAGGCAATGGGGCCCATGTCGAAATTTCGCTGCAACTGTTCCACAGACAGGTCGATGATAGATGACATGACTGCCGAAGGGTCAAAGGCGTTATTGACCAAGATGTCGATACGGCCCCAAGTGGCGACAACCTTATCGACTGCTGCAGTGATCTGGTTCGCGTCGCCGAGATCACACGGCACGCCGATCGCGGTCCCGCCTGCGGCTTCGATGTCGGCAACGACTGCCTCGACATTGGCTGGCGTGATCGAGACAACCGCGACCTTCGCGCCCTCGTTTGCGAACAACTTGGCGGTGGCCCGGCCTATGCCGCGGCCCGCACCTGTGACAATGGCAACTTTTCCATCAAGACGACCCATAATTTTCTCCATTTCTCAGTTTGATTTTTGGTGTGGTTGTCAGAAACCCAAACCTTGCAGGTACGCTGAAGGGACGGCGCGCACGGCGTTCTGAGTGAGGAAAGAGGCGAACAGCAATACCAGCCCGATCACCGCAGGTATGGCACCCGCAGGTTTGCGAACGCCCAGATGTGCCATTCCCGACAACAGCAAGTGATAGAACATTCCGGCATAGGCCAGATCGCTCAGCGGCACGTTGATGCGCGAGAGGATCGCCAATGGGCCGAGGATTTTGACCACGATCATGAACGGAACGAGGTGAGAGGCGGAATAGCCAAGATCGACTTGCGCCTTCCTAACGAAATCCCGCTTCGTCAGATACATGAAGGCTGAGCCAAAGTAGAGCAGTGTCAACAGTGCCGTACTGATCCAATAGATATATGTTGAAACCATGCAGAAACCATCCCGCTGCTAGGCAGCGCCTTTTTTAAAAACGATGAATTAAGAGGTTTTTACGCTCCGCTGATGCACTTTTGTAAATTGTTGTCTAAGATTGTTTCTTGCAAGTAGGATGAATTAAGACACCATAGTATGGAAATACATACCTTGACTGATAGAACGCCGACGATGCAAGACGAGATGCGCCGTGCCTTCAGCATGCTTTCTGGAAAATGGAAGCTTGAAATCATGTGGCTGCTCAACGAACGGGTCTATCGCTTTGGAGAGCTTCGCAAGGCCATACCCGGGATTACCCAGCACATGCTGACTGCGCAGCTCAGAGAGCTGGAAGCAGACGGCTTGATATCGCGAACCATATTCGCCGAGGTGCCGCCGCGGGTCGAGTACGAGATGACTGAAAAAGCGCGTGGGCTTGGCCCCACGATGCAGGCGTTAGCGGCATGGTGGGGTGAGTATGGAAAGACTGTGCCCGTCAGGCCTTCAACACGAGGCCGCAAACCCTTGTGAAGACATATTGGCGAGAGCTGACACAGTGTAACACAACAGAATATTTGGTGATTGGGACTGTTGCCGCGCTGAGTAGCATTTTGCCGCTTGGTCGCTTTCACCGCAAAAACTTGAAACCAACAGGCCTAATCTTGAGTTGTGCCGGTACGTCTCCCAGGCAGATTCCCATATCCGGCCGTGCTGTACTACTTTTCCTGACCATTCCGCCTTGAATGGATCAGAACCGCCAGCACTAAACGCCTTCCTCAGATTTCAATAATTTGGAGCCTGCAAACAGCATTGGTTTGTATGGACGCCGCTGGGTTCATCGTCTAACTGCCATCTGCATG
Source organism: Agrobacterium sp. CMT1 (assembly GCF_037203725.1). Classification (NCBI taxonomy): domain Bacteria; kingdom Pseudomonadati; phylum Pseudomonadota; class Alphaproteobacteria; order Hyphomicrobiales; family Rhizobiaceae; genus Agrobacterium; species Agrobacterium sp. CMT1. The sequence goes on along the minus strand of NZ_JBBCAR010000019.1, from coordinate 96,770 downwards.
TCGGTAATCAAGCAGCGGTCGTACCCCTCACTAGCCAGACTGCAGAAGACGAACAGGTGAAGCGATGGTCGAGCGGACAACGCTTGCCCCGGTGCGTGCAATCCGCAGCCCCAGTCCCGCATCGTCGGTGTCAATCCGCTGGTTGGAAAGCCGGGCTGCCAACGCCTTGAGCATATCTGAATTCTCCGCAAAGGCTGTGTGTCCGAGTATGTCCTTCTGCTGAACGTCCGTTGCGTCGATGACACTGATGCCCTCGCGTGCCAGTTCGGCCTTATACGGCCTCAAGTCGATATAACCGAGCCTGCCGACATCCCCGGCGATGAAGGTGGATGCCGCCAGCGCCATATCGTTGCGCGAGGCATAAACCGTGAAGCGCGGCCGTTTCGTGCCCATCTCGATGACCTGCCGCTTGAACACGTCGACATCGATATCGGGTGACGCCAGCACCACATTGCGCACTTTCGGCGAGACACGCCCGGACTTCATCGCCACGTCACGCAGCGCCTCCATGGTCAACCATGTGCCCATCGAGTGAGCAAGCACGGTGATTTCGGCCACATCGGGGCTGCTGATCGCCTTCTCAAGCACGGCCACCAGCCCGAAGCGGGAGTAGATCGTGCTTTCCCTGTCATAGACATAGTCGAGCGTACTGCCGCGCGATGGCCACGTGAAGAGAACGGGTGCTGCATCGGCGTGAATATCATGGGTAATCTGGGCAAAGCGGAACACGGCATCGGCATAAGTGGTGTTGAAGCCATGAACGAAGATCAGAACCCGCCGCTTGCCGCCGCTGGCGCGCCTGAACCAGTCCATCGCGCCGTCTTCCGTCATCTCCTTGGCTTTCGACACGACAAAGGCGGTTTTCGGGTCGGGCCGGGCACTGCTTGGCCACTGGATCTCGCCGGGCTTGCGGCGATCCGCCGGCGGTATTGAAACGACGATGTTGTCGAGGCGGACATCCTCGCCACGCTCACCAGAATAGCGCAGTGCGCTGTTTCTGGAGGGTGCACGCGTTGTCGCAACCAGCATGTCCACCTTGCCGACGGTCGGATCGCTAACCTCCATCGGCTTCAGGACATCCGGCCGGTGACCGCAGGCGGTCAGGACAAAAACCAGCCCCAGCAGGACGGCCAGACGCGGCCAGCCAGCCGTGGAAGACCGCGCAACCGGCGCGGTTCCCCTTGCATACGCGTTCTGCACCGGATCAATGAGCATGCGCCGCAGTTCCTTCTGCACTTGGCCCTTCAACGCTTGCCTCATCGTCGGCAATCGTCTTGCCCTGTTCGACCGAAAGCAGCCAGAGCAACAGGCAGGGCAGCAGCGTCAGCGTCAGCACGGTTGCGGCGGCAAGTCCGCCGATGATGGCATAGGCCATCGGCCCCCAGAAGATCTGGACGGCGATTGGGATCATGCCGAGGATGGCCGCAAGCGCGGTCAACAGGATCGGGCGCGAGCGATGAACGGCAGCATGCACAATGGCCCCACGAATCGGCTCGTCTCTGGCTACATTCTGATCCACCTCCTGGATCAGAATGACGGCATTGCGGATGATCATGCCGCAGAGCGCGATCACGCCGAGCTGCGCGACGAAGCCCATCGGCGTGCCGGTGGGCAGCATCGCCGCCACCACGCCGATGAGGCCGAACGGCGCCATGGCAACGGCAAGACCCATGCGCGAGAAGCTCTGCAACTGGACCATGAGCAGCGTGATGATGACGATCAACATGATCGGGAGCACTGCGAAGACAGACGCATTGCCCTTTGCCGCCTCTTCGGTGATGCCGCCGGACTCGATTGCATAGCCAATCGGCAGGGTTTGGCGCAGCGCTTCCAGTGACGCATTGACTTCACCGGCGACGGTTGCCGGCTGCATGCCCTTGGGAACGTCGGACTGGACAATGATCATCGGGCGGCCCTGGCGGTGCCAGATGACGGGCTCTTCCATGCCGTATTCGATCGTCGCAACCTGGCGCAGCGGCACCGCGCGGCCATCGCCGCCGCGTAGACTGATGTTGCCAATGGTCGCAATCGAGGTCCGGTCAGCCTCTATGCCCTTGACGACCACATTCACAAGCCGGTCGCCGTCCCGCACGCTCGTCACCGTGGACCCGGCAAAGATTGCCGCAATCTCGCTTGCGACGGATTCCGAGCTCATGCCCAGCGCCCGCGCCTCGACCTGGTTGACGACAACGGTCACACGCCGCTGCGGTTCACCGGCCGTCAGATTGACGTCGCGGGTGTTGGGGTTTTCACCGACGATATTGGCGACTTTAAGCGCAAGTTCCCGCACGGTCTTGTAGTCGTCGCCGGTGACACGATACTTCAGCGGCCAGCCGACGGGCGGCCCGAGTTCGAGCGGCGAAACACGGGTGGTCACGTCGGCGAAGTCGCGTCGCATGGCTTCTTCGAGGCGCGCGCGCACCGCATCGCGTTCCTCGATGCCCTTGGTGACGACAACGGTCTCGCTGACATTGTCGTTTTCGAGCAGCAGATCCATCGGAAGATAGAAGCGGACCGAACCGGCGCCGACATAGGTGGTGAAGTGGGCGACATCCTCGTCTGCCTTCAACAACGCTTCCAGCTTGCGGGCGCGTTCTTCGGTGGCCTGACGCGATGCATTCTGCGGCAGGTTCAGGCTGACGAGCAATTCCGGGCGATCCGAAGATGGGAAGAACTGCTCTTCGAGCTTCGACCCGCCAAAGACAGACACGACGAGCAGGCCGAGTGCCGTTGCCAGCGTCAGCCAGCGATGGCTAAGCGACCAGTTGAGCACCCGCTTGTAGGCCTTCATCACGCGACCGTCCTGATCGGAGTGACGCGGCATGGTCTTGGGCAGGATCCACGTGCCGAGCAGCGGCGAGAACAGCACTGCGACAATCCAGGAGGCCACCAGCGAGATCAGCACCACCATGAACAGCGAGAAGGTATACTCACCCGCACTCGATGCTGCGAACCCGACCGGGATGAAGCCCGCTATCATGACCAGCGTGCCGGTCAGCATCGGGAAGGCCGTGGTTTCATAGGCGTGGCTTGCCGCAACAGACCGGTCCTTTCCGTTTTCCAGGCTGGAGACCATGGTTTCCACGGTGATCATCGCATCGTCGACGAGCAGGCCAAGCGCGATGATCAGTGCGCCCAGCGAAATCCGCTGCAAGCCGATACCGGCGAGTTCCATTCCGAAGAAGGTCATGGCAAGCACGAGCGGGATCGACGCAGTGATGACGAGACCCGCGCGGCTGCCGAGGGAGAGGAAGGAGACGGCCAGCACGATCACGATCGCCTCGATCAGCACCTTGACGAAGCCGCCGACGGCGTCTTTGACCACGGTGGTCTGGTCGGCCACCTGAACCATTTCGATCCCGTGTGGCAGTTCTGCTGCAATCTCGGCCGTGCGGGCCTTCAGCGCATCGCCGAATTCGAGCAGGTTGCCGCCTTCGGACATGGAAATGGCAAGGCCGATGGCCGGCTCGCCATTGACCCGGAAGGCAGGCGCCGGCGGATCCACAAGGCGGCGCGCTATGGTGGCTATGTCCTCAAGACGCACAAACCTGTCGCCGAGTCGGAAGGTCAGATCGTGCAGGCTCTTCTCGGATACGAAAGCACCGCTGACGCGCAGCGAGATGTTTTCCTTGTCGGTGCGCATGGTGCCCGTCGGCGTGATCGCGTTCTGCGCACGGATGGCTTCTATGGCTGCCGCCGGGTCGACACCCAGACCGGCAAGCTTGGCGGCGGAGAACTCGATGACGATCTCCTCCTCCTGAACGCCCAGCACATTAACCTTGCCGATGTTCTTGATCGACAGCAGTTCGGCACGAACGTCCTCGACGCGGTCGCGCAGTTCACGATTGGAAAATCCCTCCGCCTGGAAGGCGTAGATGCTGCCATAGGTATCGCCGAACTCGTCGTCGAAGAACGGACCCTGGACGCCCTGCGGAAGCGACGGCGCCAGATCGGTAATCTTCTTGCGCACCTGATACCAGACGTCCGTCACCTTTTCGGGCGGCGCGTCGTCGCGCAGGTTGACGAAAATGAATGCCTGCCCAGCACGAGAATAGCTTTGTGTATAGTCCAGATATGGGGTTTCGGAGAGCTTCTTTTCAAGTTTGTCGGTCAGCAGATTGACCGTGTCCGTGGTCGAGGCGCCTGGCCACATGGCCGATATTACCATGGTCTTGATGGTGAAGGGTGGATCCTCGTTGCGTGACAGGCGCTGATAGCTCCAGATGCCAGTAATCATCGTCATGATCATCAGGAAAATGACCAGCGACTGATGCTGCAGGGCCCAGGTCGAGAGATTGAATTTTTTGCGCTGCGGCTGGGACGGTGCAGACATCACTTGCTCTCCCCTTCCCGCAGCTTAACCACTTCGCCGTCGCGCAACTTGCTGACGCCGGCCGTGGCAACGATATCGCCGTTGTGAAGCCCTGACCCGACGTAGAGGGTCTGGTCGTCATATCGTTCGACGGAAATCAGACGGTAGGACAGCTTGCTCGTTAATGTGTCAAATACGAAGACGGCAGTCGCGCCGTTGTGATTGGTCAGCGCCGAAGCGGGAAGCTCGACCAGATGCTTGGGTGATAGGGTAATCGTGCCAAGAATGGCCGCACCAAACGGCATGCGACTGGCATGCTCGTCCAGCGAGACCTTCACCCGAAAGGTGCGGGTGATCGGATCAGCCGAAGGTGTTACTTCACGGACCTTGCCGGTCGCGACGATGGACGGATCAGAAATCAGGCTGACCTTGACGTCGGGCGTATCGCCACCCGTCATTATCAGACGTTCCGGCACATCGAAAACCGCGTCCTTGTCATGGTTCGAAATCAGCGTGACAATCTGCTGGCCGGCCTGGACGACCTGGCCGAGATTGGCGCTGACGGCAGAGATTATGCCATCGCGCGGGGCCTTGATTTCGGTATAGGTTAGTGTTTCCTCGGCCGTCGACAAGGCCGTTGTAGCCGCTTCGAGGCGCGCCTCTGCGGCCTTCAGGTTTGCCTCGGCCTCCTGCGATTGCGCCCGCGAGATGGCATTTTTTGCCAAGAGTTCGCGGTTTCGCTCGGCCGTCAGCGTTGCGAATTCAAGCGCCGACTGGGCGGTCGTCAATTCGGCGCTTGCAGTGCGAACATTGTTCTGCGAGGGCACCTTGTCGATGCGTGCAAGCACTTCCCCTTGCCTGACCTCGGCGCCGTTCTCAACCCTGAACGTGAGCTGGCCATTGAGACGGAAACCCATTGGAGTTTCATAACGCGGACGGACCTCTCCGGTCTGGCTGACATCTTCGCCAATCGGGCGGATCTGCGTGACGACCGACTTGATCGGTCGCGGCGCCTTGGCTTCCGGCTCGGCCTCGCTGCATCCGGCGAGCAGTCCGAGCACACCCGCAAATGCTGAGTATTTGAGAATGCTGGTCTTCATTGTGCGGCTCCTTGCGGGCGAAGCCCGTTGATGAGCAGTTCGATCATCTCGGCGACGAGCTGATCGACATCTCCAAAGTCGAAATCGTTGAAGGTCGAACACAGGGTGACGATGCCATGTACGCCAGCCCAGATGATCTGCGTGGAGCGTTCACTGTCAGCGGTGACGATAAGGCCCGCAGCCGCAGCCCGTGCCACTTGCTCGGCGAGCTGCCGATAGGGCAGCATTGTCTCCTCGTCCTCCATCAGCGGCGAGGTTAGCCCCTGATCATTTTCGAGGAACAGCATGCGGAAACGGTCGCTATCCTCTAGTCCGAAACGGGCGTAGGCCTTCATCATGGACCGGATGGCAGACAGCGGATCATCAATTGTGCCGTTAATCTCGTCGAACCTGTCTCTCAGATCGGTTATCGCGTCACGGCAGAAATCGATGATCAGGTCCTGCTTGCTCGGATAGTAGCGGTAGAGAGCGCCCGCCGTCATGCCGAGACTGACCGCAAGTCCACGCATGGACAGCTGGCCCAGACCCTCTCGACCGACGATCTTGGCGGCGGCCCCCATGATCGTCTTTCGGAAGCGTCGAATATCGTCATCGCTCAAAGCAGCTCTTGGCATCATCTCACCACACTAAAATTTAAATTACGCGTTCAGTAAACGCGTTCATTAAACATGTCAAGCTTAGATGGAGTGGTTTAGGAATGAAGTTTCGACGTAAAATTTGAACAGACGTGAGGCGTTGAATCTTAGCTGATTTGTGGCTTGCACCGCCATTCGTCACCAGAGGACGGTCGCACAAGCTGCGATCTCCGAAGGGCTGTGCACCTAAATCGAATGTATCGGGGGATGTGTTCCCGGAACAGCTTCAGCAGCAAACGATACCTTGGGGGCCACGGTGGGAGCTGTCATACTCGCACGGGCTGTTGATTATCATCAAATGAAGGCGAATTGCGCGCTCAGACGCGCGCTTAGATGAATGCAAAGGCAGGTTAAATCATGCGATTGAGAAACCGCGAATTCAAAACGATCGGTCAAAGAACAAGAATACAGGTTGGGAAACCATCATTGCGCGTCAACCGCAACAGCAGTCAGCCAGCTCTGGATGAGCGTCTTCGCCTTGAGCGGATTCGAACTGAATTCCTGCCCTTGCCTTAATCGCCCCAGAGACAAGATAGCGGTATCGCCGCAAGGTTATCGCCAAATGGCAAGACCTTATCGCCGTCGTACAGCACCCAGCCTGCCTTGAAGTTGCGCCCCGTGGCTACGGCCACTTTGCGTAAGCCTTTGAAATCTGCTGCGGTCACCGTTGCCGCGGCCTTGACTTCAAGTCCAACCATATTGCCAGCTTCGTCTTCAAGAAGAATATCTACTTCGTCCTGATCCTTATCCCGATAGTGATGGAAGGTTGAGTGGACTTCGCTCCAGGTCGCAAGCCGGAGGATTTCGCCTGCGACAAACGTCTCCAGCAATGAACCAAATAGTCCTCGGTCACTTGAGATTCGATCGAACGTCATTCCGACAAACGCAGCTAAGAGACCGCTATCAAGAAACAGGAGCTTTGGTGTTTTAATAAGACGCTTCAAAGGGTTTCGAAACCAGGGCTCGATGCGACGAACTAAGAACAGCTGTTCAAAGAGTCCGATATATCGTCGGGCGGTCTTGTCATCGATGCCAACCTGGCCGGCCAACTGGGTGAAATTGAGCAACTGTCCTGAATGGTGCGCGAGCGCCCGAAGGAGCTGCGGCATTTGGTCCAGGCGTTCGACGTCGGCGATTTCGCGCACATCTCGTTCAACAATGGCTCGTATGTATTCTCTAGCCCATGCGGATCGACGGCGGGCATCGCCACGACTGACCATCTCAGGATATCCGCCGATGAGCACTCGCTCCATCAGGTCGTTTCCGACCGTTGGATTGCGAGGGACTATGACCGTTCCGGCAAAAGCGGAATCGAGAAAGTTCGACTGGTTGCGTCGAATTTCGGACTGAGCCAGGGGCAACAAGGTAACGAGTTCCATCCGCCCAGCCAAACTATCGGAAATCGTTGGGAGTGCTAGAATGTTTGCTGAGCCAGTTAACAAAAATCGCCCCGGCCGCCGATCGTTGTCTACAGCCTGTTTTATGGCGCGCAGCAACTCCGGTGCACGCTGCACCTCGTCTATGATGGCGGTATCAACCTGACGAACGAAGCCGACTGGATCGGTCTTTGCGGATAGTAAGGTCGTTTCGTCATCTAACGTGAAATACGGACGATCTGTCTGAAGCAGGGTTCGAGCCAACGTTGTCTTGCCACACTGCCGCGGTCCGTTCACAAGTACGACCGGCGTATCTTCGAGCGCGACCCTAATTCGCTCGGCTGCGCCTCTCGGATAGAGGAGGTCAGAGGGATTTTGCCCTTTCAATCTATCTTTCCTCCTGCTCTCTACCAAATCCTAGGGTGGCGGATGCGTCCAGGTCGGAGTTTACACGCGTCCAATTCGGATTGCAACTTCGTCCAATCCGGAACTTGCAGTCGTCGATTTCGGAAATTGATTGGATATGGGCCAGCTATCGAGAAGAGTGAGCGGAGGCGTGTTGGAGTGAGGATTCAAATCGTACTGCTCGTGACCGGGATACGAACCGCTGTAACCTAAATTTTGACCGCAAGAAACCGACAGACATGTCGAACGTTGCCAATTCACCACCATTTGAAACTAGTATTCAGGAATTTACTGCCCTTGATCACATCGCGGAACACGAGAAGCTGCGGACAGAGCTCTATAGGCTGAAGACTCTCTGCGGCTTTGAAAGCGGTGGGGTAGCTGAATCCCGCTGCCGACAGCGCAGGCGCACTCTCCACCGAATACAGTGCGTGAAGAACGATGCGCGCGCCGCGAAGGTTCACTGCAGTCTTAGGAATGAGTACGGTCCATGGCACCGCGAGCACGTAATCCTGTGGCACGACGATTCTCCACGTCCTCTGGCATGGGCGGAGCGGCCTGCAGAGCGGACAGCGGAACATTGTATAACGCGTCGACCTCGCCTACCCGGAACGCCGCCAGAAGATCCTCGGTCGTGTCTGATCCCGGTTTCCGAGCGGTCGGCAACGGCTTCGCGATATAGCAGTTGACCGGGACTATCCACACCAATCAAACAAGACGAAAGGGAGCTCAATAATCTTCAAGGCGCTGCCGACCTCCAAGAAAAGCGACAAGACGTTGACGAGCCTCGTCGATTTCAAGGATGAGGACCTAATGCTCGGAGACGTGATCGTGGCAGTGGACTACTCTGCTGTGAACTACAAGGACGCGGGCGCCATCACCGGCCGGATGGATGTCATTAACGCTCGCGGGGATTGACACTGTAAACGCTCCCAAAGCCGTGCGGGCGAGGCATGGTCGCGACTTGCCCGGAATCTCGACTTAAAAAGCTGGCGCGCACAGCATCAGTAATCGGTCTTGGCGATGTGCTGGATGCAGCAGTCCGATTGTTAAAAGAAGGTATCCAGGGCCGTACTGTCGTCGATGTCAACGCCTGACAACGCAGGATACGAGGCTTTGCGTTGGCTGGCACGGAGCGTGCCAGAAACGTGCTGCGGCTAGCCTTCAAGGCGGAAATTATCCATTCGCGCTGCCGTCCAACAAACGACATTTCTTGTCTTCGATGTGAATAGCGTTTGTTCGATGAATGCGGTCGAATTAGTCTGAACCGTCAATTCGGGAAGGAAAGAAAATGCGACAGGTCGGTCTGGTCCTTGAAGACGGGTTCCAGCTCATGGGACTGGCAGCCCTTGCGGCTTTCGAACTCGCCAATGCCCAACTCGGGGAGGAAGGCTATCAGTTGACCGTCCTGTCGGAGAATGGCGGTACGGTCAGGTCCTCAATGAATACGGGCATCGAGACGGTGGCCCTTGGTGTGATGCCCGACACGCTGATGGTCGCGGGCGAACTCGTTCCTTCTCCCGTTTCTCCTGGGCTGCGTGGCTACTTGGCGCTAGCCGGAAGGGAAGCTCGCCGTGTTGCCGGAGTCTGCACGGGCGCATTCGTCCTCGCCGAGGCCGGTCTGCTGGACGGGCGCATGGCCACCACCCATTGGGCACACGCATCCACCCTCAGGTCTCGATTTCCAAGGGTCAACGTGGACGAGGATCGGATTTTTATCCGCGATGGCAATATATGGACCTCAGCCGGAATGTCCTCGGCCATCGACCTGACACTGGCGCTGATCGAGGACGATCATGGCCCGGCACTGTCGCGATCTATCGCCCGCAAGCTGGTCGTATATCATCGCCGCCCGGGCGGCCAGTCGCAATTCTCGGCGCTACTGGAACTGGAGCCGCGCTCCGACAGGGTAAAGCGCGCCCTGTCCTATGCCCGTGAAAACTTGCGAAATGCACTGTCGGTCGAGGAACTGGCAGAAGCCGCCAGCCTGTCACCCCGGCAGTTCAGCCGGGTTTTTCGTGAGGAAACCGGTCAGTCGCCCGCGAAGGCCATCGAGATGCTTCGCTTGGAGGCCGCGCGCGTGATGCTTGAAGAGGGCCGACATCCGATGGACATCGTTGCCCGCGACACCGGATTTGCCGACCGTGACCGAATGCGCCGTGCTTTCCTTCGCAGCTACGGGCAGCCGCCAGCGAGCTTGAAGCGCAGCCTCAAACTGATGGAAGACAGCACGGCAGCGTGACTGCATTCACCGCCTCTATGTCATTTCAGCCAACCATAGCCCACGCTAACCTGCCGCCATTCCCACGGAATGGAGAAGCAACATGGAGAAGATTTCACGTAACGGCTGGCTGGATACAAGCCACGGCCGCGTTGCCATCAGGCAGGACGGACCCTATGGCGGCATCCCCTTAATCCTGCTGCAGCGGTTTCGCGGCACAATGGACGATTGGGATCCGGCCTTCATCAGGTCCATATCCGCCGATCGGCGCGTCATCCGCTTTGACAGCGCAGGTATTGGCCGATCCGAAGGACGCGTGCCCGAGACGATTGCGGGAATGGCTGCGGTTGCGGCTGAGGTGATCGTCCGGCTGGGATTCAACCAAGCGGATGTTCTTGGTTGGTCGCTCGGCGGTGTCGTGGCGCAGCAACTGGCTCTTGATGCCCCTCACCTCATCCGCCGACTGATCGTAGCCGGGTCCAGCCCGGGCGGCATCACCGATGGACCCCAGCCACATCCGCGCGTGCCACAGGTCATGACAAGTAGTGTCAACGACGAACCGGATTTCCTCTTCCTTTTCTATCCCGAAACGGAAACCGCCGTTTCCTGCGGTAAGGCGTCGATCGCCCGGATTGCGGCGCAGCTCGACCCCGGGCCGGCAGTTACCGCCGAGGCCTTCATGGCGCAGATCAAGGCGATCTCCAGTTGGCCGGGGACCCTGGCCCGCGCGAAGGATCTACGCATGCCGATCTTGGTCGCCAACGGTGCCCATGATGTGATGCTCCCCGCCTACCGCTCCTTCGTTCTTTCACAGCAGGCGCCTGACGCCAGGCTGATCCTTTATCCGGATGCAGGCCATGCCTTCCTGTTTCAGGAGATCGATGATTTCGCGACACAGATCGATCTATTCCTCGCCTGAAGCCACAGCAACGTGAGAGCAGATTCAGACAATACCCGGCCACCGCGCCGGGTCTTTTATGTCCTCATTAAAGTCCATGTCCTGAATTGCCGTTTATACGACATTTGAGACTAGAGATCTGGCAAGCATATTGGGCTCACCGAAAGCGCCACGGTGGCGCAGCAGAAAGGACGATCCCATGCAAATGACCGGCAACACAATCTTCATTACCGGCGGGACCTCAGGCATTGGCCGGGCGCTCGCCGAGGCCTTCCATCGGCTCGGCAACAAGGTCATCATCGCCGGCCGGCGAAAGGCGTTGCTTGACGAGGTGGGCTCCGCCCATCCCGGCATTGACGGTGTGGAGCTCGATATCTCCGATGCGGCCGACATCGACCGTGTCGCCGCGCAACTGATCCGCGACTACCCCACCTTGAACGTCCTGATCAACAATGCCGGTATCATGCCGTTCGACGATCCTGCGAACCGCATTGATGATGCCACATCGCGCCGCATTCTGGACACAAACCTGCTCGGTCCGATCCGCTTGACGTCCGCGTTGATCGAGCATCTCAAGGCTCAGCCGCGAGCGACGATCATCCACAACACCTCGGTCCTCGCCTATGTGCCGATCGCCACCAATGCAGTCTATTCGGCATCGAAAGCCGCACTGCATTCCTACGCCCTGTCGCAGCGCTTCATGCTGAGGGATACAAGTGTGACGGTGCAGGAAATCGCGCCGCCCTGGGTGGATACCGATCTTATCAAGAAGAGCGGCGATCCGCGCGCCATGCCGCTGGATGCCTTCATCGCAGAAACCATGAATGGTCTTGCGACCGAGGCGCCGGAAGTCTTCGTGGAGGGTATCCGCGCCCTGCGAGACAATCCCGGCCTTAATGAACATGTGCTGGTAAACGGCTTCAACGCCCAGATTGCCGCAAACCCGATCCCCGTTTGACATCTGTCGTAGCACCGGAGCCTGAGCGAATTTTAGGCTCCGCTTCAGAAAGATTTCCCTAATGTCCCTGTCGCTCACCCAAACATCCCATGCCGCACTGGTTCCGGCAGGGTTCCTTGCACTTGGGACCTTCGCCATCGGTACCGAGGGCTTCATGATTGCGCCCCTGCTGCCGGTCATGGCTGAAGATTTCCGGATGGCTGTACCGACGGTGGCCCTCTTGGTTGTCGTGTTCACCTTGGTACTGGCCGTATCCTCACCGATCACCACCGTTACAACCGGCAGGCTGCGGCGGCGAAAGGTACTGCTGATCGCTATGTCGATCTTTGCCATCGGCAACCTCGTTGCGGCGATCTCGTCTTCCTTCGCCGTGCTGATGGGCGCGCGGATTCTTATGGCCATCGGTGCGGGCCTCTATGTGCCAGCCGCAAATGGTCTTGCCGGCGTCATCGTGGCCCCGGAAATGCGCGGTCGGGCGCTCGCCATCGTCAGTGCTGGCCAGACCTTGGCCATCGCACTTGGCTTGCCGCTGGGCGGTCTGATCGGCCATGCTTTTGGATGGCGGGCAACCTTCCTGCTGGTGGGCGCCATGAGCGTCAGCGCGATTGCCGGCATCCTTGGAGGGATTTCGCGCGAGGCCGGCCAAGGAATAGGGGTTGCAAGCCTGAGGGATCGTGTCCTCGTGATCCGTCAGCGTCCGGTTCTGCGACTGCTGGCCATCAGCCTCTTCTGGTCAATCGGTGCTTTTGCCGCCTATCCCTATATCGCCGAATATCTCATCGCCGTGCTCTCCTTCGGGCCGATGGCAATTACCGCGACTGTTTCACTCTGGGGACTGTCAGCCGCAGCCGGCGTGATGACCGGAGGGATCCTGAACGACCGCTTCGGCGCGAACCGCGTTGTGCACTGGTCGCTCGGTCTGTTGGGACTGTCCTTCTTGGTACTCGCAATAGCTTCTGGCCTGCCGCCAACATTCTCGCTGATCCCCGTGCTCAGTGCCGTTGTTCTCTGGGGCTTTACCGTCTGGTCGTTCTTTCCGGCACAAATGTCGCGGCTGATCGGAGCCGGACCACCATCTCAAGCGCCCGTCGCCTTGGCACTCAATACATCGACAATGTACTTCGGGTTCTCCGTCGGAAGCGCGCTCGGCGCGACCGTACTCGGCATGGGCGCCATCTGGGGCATCGGCGCGCTGGCTGCGGCAGCAGAACTGATCGCTGTAGCCCTGAACGCCTCGGCCTCCCAAAAAACCAATCCGCAATAGGCGCTACCGCTCCGGCCACGCCCAATTCACTGAATCATCCTCTTCCAACCGCGATTGATCGCCTCGGAAACCAACTCAATAGGAGCAACCAAATGCCCTCTCGTATCGATACACCCGCCGCCGCCGCTGCCTCCGGCGAAACGGCCGAAGTCTTTGCGGCGATCCGCAAATCCGTCGGCATGGTGCCTAATGCCTATGCCGCCATCGGCGCCCTGAATACGCCAGCCCTGCAGGCAATGCTCTCAGCCGACGCTGCACTTGCGCGCGGCGCGCTGTCAGCCCAGGACCGCGAAACTGTCAAGCTCGTGGTCAGCACGATTGCCGGCTGCGATTATTGTGTGGCGGCCCATAGCCTTGCCGGGAGGGCGTCCGGCATTCCCGTCGACACGGTGCGCGCAATCCGGGCGCTGGAACCGACGGGTGATGCACGCCGCGATGCACTGGTCCGGTTTGTCCGTGTCGTTCAGGAGAGCAGCGGAACAATTGACCAGGCTGAGCTCCATGCGTTACGCGCCGCTGGCTTTCCGGACGAGGCCGTTGTCGAAATCGCCCTGGCGATTGCCATCATCACTTTCACCAACGTCTTCAACCGCGTCAACGACACCACTGTCGATTTTCCGGCCCTCAAGTGATGCTCCCTGCCCCTCCACATGGCACCGTCATATCGAGGGGCGTCCCGAACGCCGTCTTCTCATTTCGAACGGCTCTGCCCAACGCTATCGTCCCCCCAACCATCCATGCCTCGGTCGCGGATGACCGCAGAAGGACCAGATCATGAGCACAACCCTCCAGACCGCGCCGACCCTCTATGTTGAAACAGGCGGCATCCGTTTCGCCTATCGCAAGCTCGGACCCGAAAGCGGTATCCCGCTGGTCTTCCTCCAGCATTTTACCGGCACCATGGACGCCTGGGATCCACGCGTCGTCAAAGCACTGGCCGCGGACCGCCCGGTCATCCTATTCAACAATGCGGGCGTCGGTACATCGACTGGCACCGTGCCCGATACCATCGAGCAGATGTCCGCCGATGCGGAGAACTTCATGGTGGCGCTTGGCCTGAGCGAAGTCGATCTTCTCGGGTTCTCGCTCGGCGGCTTTCTCGCTCAGGTGATCGCCACCCGTTCGGTGGTCAAGGTCCGCAAGCTCATCGTCGCCGGCTCTGCCCCCAGAGGCGGAGAGGAACATCTCCTTGAGGTGGTGGGAGAGGCATTCTCGAAGAACGCCCGCGACGTGCGCCTTCCTCTCTTCTTCACGCCAAGCGAGGCAAGTCAGGAAGCCGGGGCAGCCTTTGTCGACCGGACAATCGCGCGAATACAAAACCGGGACCCGGAAAGCGGTGAAGCCGTCAGCAATCCGCAGGCGGCTGCGATCATCGCATGGTGCGCAAACAAGGATGACGGACATGCAACACTGAGGGCAATTCGTCAGCCCACCCTCATCGTTCATGGCAGCGACGACACCATGTTTCCTTCAATCAACGCCTACGAGATGTTCAAGCATATGAGCAGCGGTACGCTGATCATCTATCCCGACTCCGGCCATGGCGCCCTGTTCCAGTATGCCGACACCTTCGTTGCTCACGTCCGGACCTTCCTCGACGCTTGAACGGACGCCCGCACCAGATTCCAAAGGACCTCGTCTATGATTACCCTCGCGCAGAAAATCATCGATGCCCATGGCGGCCTTGACACATGGAAGACATTCTCCAGCCTGACCGCTCATCTAAAGCAGGGTGGTGCGCTCTGGCACCTCAAGGGCCAGGGCGGCAAGCTCGACGAGACCGATGTCACGGTCGGGCTCGGCGATGAATGGGCTTCACACCATCCGTTCGGCGCCGACGGCAACGTCACTTTTTTCCGGCCCGACAAGGTCGAGATCAAGGACAGCACGGGCCGGGTGCTTGAGGAACTCGATGCGCCGCGTGACTCCTTCGCCGGCCACACGCTCGAGACGCCGTGGACGGAGCCGCAGCTTGCCTATTTTGCCGGGATTGCGATGTGGACCTATCTTAACATACCGTTCCTGCTGGCCGCACCCGGCGTCGTTAGCGAGCAGCTGGCAGACTGGGACGAAAATGGCGAGACCTGGCAGCGCCTGAAGGTGACCTTCCCGAAGGAGATCGCGACCCACAGCGCCCTACAGACACTTTATGTCGATGTGGACGGCTTGCTGAAGCGCCACGACTATGATGTCGAAATCGCCGGTAACACGCCCGGCGCGCACTACATCGCCGGCTATACGACGGTTTCGGGAATCAGATTCCCAACCGAGCGGCGCATCTTTCCGCGCCAGCCCGACGGTCAATCGCGTCCCGAGCCTCTCGTCGTGTCGATCGACCTTTCCGACATCAAGCTGCGTTGAGCGCCAGCCTACAATAGCAATGCTCTCCGTCCTCTGAGAAAACAGCGATGTATGTTCCCCAAGTAAGTTTGACGCCGCCAAGGCAGCCATCATGGCAGCAGCAATCAAGGCGGCCGAGATCGGCATCCGTGCGACCATCGTCGTGCTCGATCGGGGTGGAGAGCAGATCACCAGGGCGCATGGATCAAGCCTGGCCTGGCGCCTTTGATCTGGCGCGGGGCGAGGCTGAGACGGCCCGGTCGTTTCATGCACCCTCCGCCGCATTTGTCCCGTTGATCCAACCGCGCGCCAGTCTATTTGCGGTCGGGAATGTCGGCGCCGGCAAGTATGCCATTCTTCCCGGCGGCCTTGCCATCGAGCGGGAAGGACACGTCACTGGAGCTGCCGGTTAAATCGGCGGCTTTGGTGAACAGGACGCACTGATAGCTGCAACTGCACTCGAAACAGCCGTCTCTGAGCAACAGGAAAAACCGTAATCAGCTGACACTGGCGACCACCACAATGATCTGGTCGTCCGCAATGACGGAAGCGACCGTATGGGGTTCGCATATCGAAAAGGGACATCCGTTATGACTACTCACATGTTGATGCCGAAAGATGCTTCGTTCACTGAGATCGGTGGCTTGAAAATCCGAATGGTACGATTCGCTTCGCAGGACGGACTACCGATACTTATGACGGCGCCCTGGCCAGAAAGCATTTATGCATTCAATGTCCTGTGGCCGCGGATCTGTGGCATAGGTCCCGTCACCGCCGTCGATCTTCCAGGCTTTGGCATGTCCGAGAGTCGTCCGGATCTTATGTCGCCCGAGGCAATGGGCCGATTCCTCATCCGGACGATGGACGAACTGGGCATCGAGCGAGCGCATGTCATTGCGCCCGATGTCGGCACGCTTGCCGCGCTCTTCGCTGCGAGCAGCAATCCGGAACGGTTTGAAAGTATCCTCGGTGGTAGCGGCGGCATTAGTATGGATCTTCTGGGCGAGCCCTTGCGGCAGATTGTTGAGTCCTCGCGGGACGACTTCGCTGGCTCCGATGGCGGTGAACAAGTATATCAGCTTGTGAAGACCATGGCGCGGACGACAATTCCCGAGATCATTCTGCAGGATTACCGAGCGTCATCCAAAGGACAGCGCTGGAACGAGGTTGCGGATTTTGTCCGCGCCTATCCTCGCGACCTTCCCCGTCTCGCCGAGTTGCTGCCCACAATAGGGACGCCGACCCTGGTGGTTTCGGGAAAAGACGATCCATTCGTTCCACCTTCGAACGGGCAGTTTCTGGCGGAAAGCATGCCGCATTGCCGAGCCGTTGTAGTGAGGGCCGGCCACTTCGTCTGGGAAGATGCTGCTGAGACCTATTCTTCGCTGATTTCCAGTTGGATCTCCCGGGACTATCGCGATATCTGATGCGGACTGGGTGACTGTGCCTTCACTACAAGCCATCCATCACTCCGGGGAGCAGCGTTAGTTGAATGCTACGCCCTATCGACAGCGCAGACGCTTTTATCCTTTGAAAGGCCCGCCTAAAAAGCCAAAACCAACATCGACGAATGTTCTATTGCCTACAGGATCGGCGGCGTATCTCGGCACGATGTGACGAGGTTGCAGTCAACTTTTCCTCAGCCGCCGCTTTCGCCGCAATCAATCTGCTGGGAGAATTTGATCGAGGCTTCGCCCTGTGACGATGGTGCGAGCCTGGTTCAGCCCATCCAACCAGCGTCGGAGAGCGAGTTTGCCATGAACAGCAGTCCGGCGCGCAGCTGTTCACGGTTGACGATGCCCCCCAGACACACTCTGACATGCTCGTCAGGCGCGCCAAGCACGGTAAATGCGTCTGATGGCATCAACCCGACATGACGACCGGCCATCCGTCCCATGAGTTCGGCCCTGCTGAAACCCTTGGGCAGCTTTAGCCATATGCTGAAAGCCTCAGGTTCGCCTCTGACATCTAAGTCAGGAAGCGCTTCGATGGCGATCTTATGTCGGGCTGAGCTTTCCGCACGGACAAACCGGCGAATGGCATCGGCCGTACCATCCTCGATCCACCGCGTCGCCAGTGCCATGCATATTGGCGACGGCATGACAGCGCTGGCCCGTAATGCCTGGGCCAGTGAATAGGCGGCTCTGGCGTTAGGGGAAACTGTGTAGGCAAGGCGCAGACCTGCTCCAAGGCATTTCGCGAGGCCGCCGATATGCCAGGTGAGGTCGGGAGCAAGCGTAGCAAAAGGTACGGGCGCCGTTGCGGGAATGAAGCCGTATGCATCATCCTCTATCAAAGGCAGTTTATGCCGCAGGACAACCTCGGCGATCTCCATTCGCCGCTCGCGTGGAATGGTCAGCGTCGTTGGATTATGGACCGTAGGATTGAGATACAACGCTTTCGGTTGATGCAAGTGGATGGCGGCGTCAAGCGCGTCCGGCAGAATGCCGGAAGCGTCCGTCGAAATTCCGACGAGTTGCAATCCCATGCGCGCTGCGATCGCCCGCAAACCGGGATACGTCACCGCCTCGCACAGGATGACATCGCCAGGTCTCGTCATCGTCGAAAAAAGCGCTGTCATCGTCGCGTGCGCTCCCGGGGTGATCGCGATCCGCTCGAGACTTGGCACCATCCCCCTCTTCGACAGCCAGGACGATGCCGCGGCTTTATCTTGTTCTCCGCC
Source organism: Agrobacterium sp. CMT1 (assembly GCF_037203725.1). Taxonomy (NCBI): domain Bacteria; kingdom Pseudomonadati; phylum Pseudomonadota; class Alphaproteobacteria; order Hyphomicrobiales; family Rhizobiaceae; genus Agrobacterium; species Agrobacterium sp. CMT1. The sequence continues at coordinate 78,578 of NZ_JBBCAR010000019.1, read as the reverse complement.
GGTCGTCGACTGGTAGCGGAGAAGGGAAATAAGGTTTGCGGAAACAGTCTGCAGTCCTTCTTGCATTCTCGCGACGAGCTCCGGATCCTGTGGCTCTGGAGGCATGTTCATCGACAGATCCTCGTCCCCGGCGCGGCGCGGATCGATACGATGCTCCTCTTTCGGGCGGCCGAGTGCAAAGGTACCTCTTCCGACGTGGCTTTCCACGAGACGTCTGGAATGCGCTTCGGCGTAGGCGCGGCTGACTGTCGTGAAGTCTATCTTGAGACGCTCGGCGAGCCTGCGTTGTGGCGGCAATCGATCACCAGCGGCGATATCGCCTCGCTTGATCGCCAATTCGATCGCGTCAGCAATCTGGAGATAACGAGGCTTGCCGTCACGACGAAGTTCAGGGAGCCACTTCAACATTTCATCTTACCTCAAATATTGATTGTTTCACATTGTATGGATAGCATGAGGCGGATTCAAGTGTTGATTTGGCGACGAACCTGAGATCATAAATTGGGCATAAACGCCGATTTTAGAGCTATTAATTGAGCAAAGCGTATGTTCCGTATGCAGAATTACGGTTCATCAAAGAAATATTGTATGCACAATGAACTGCTTATTGATTCATACAATTTCGTTCGTATCGTTTCTGTATCAACCCGCGTAAGGAGATGCAGATATGCCTGAAGTAACGCAGCCGCCGCATAAGGATGGTGATTTCTTTGTCGATTACGAGTCCAAGGTTTTCGAGGATGTTAAGGCCGATCCCGGTGATAAGGCGCTCGTAACCTTCCATACGGTGGCGTTCGAAGGCTCCATCGGGCTTGTGAACATTCTCAATGCCATTCGCCTGCAGCGGAAAGGCTACGAGACTTCTATCCTTCTCTACGGTCCGGGCGTGACATTGGGGATCCAGCGAGGTTTTCCCAAACTCGGCGACGAGGCCTTTCCCGGTCACCTGAACTTTAACAAGAACCTCGAGCGCTTCATGAAGGAAGGCGGCAAGGTCTACGCCTGTCGCTTCGCGCTTCAGGCTCTTTATGGGCACGGCGAACCGGCTCTGATCCCCGGCATCATCCCGATCCTACCTCAGGACGTGCTGGACTGCGTGCTTCTGCACAAGAAAGCCAACGCCCTGATCATCGATACATGGACCGTCTGATTTGACCTTGGCACCCCGCTCGACAGCGAACGGGGTGCACTGTTCCGTGTTACTCAAAGGAGCCAGTCATGCCCAAAACAGTACGTGCCGCCGCCGTCCAGATAGCACCCGACCTCACGTCGCGGGCCGGCACCGTCGAGCGGGTCTTGAATGCGATCGCCGAAGCCGCTGACAAAGGCGCGGAGCTGATCGTATTTCCCGAGACGTTCGTGCCCTGGTATCCCTATTTCAGCTTCGTTTTGCCACCCGTTCAGCAAGGCCCAGAGCACCTGCGGCTTTATGAGGAGGCGGTCACGGTACCATCTGCGGAAACGCGGGCTGTCGCTGACGCCGCGCGCAAGCGCAATGCCGTCATCGTTCTTGGCGTGAACGAACGGGACCACGGCTCGCTTTACAATACCCAGCTGATCTTCGACGCGGATGGCAGCCTGAAACTCAAGCGCCGCAAGATCACGCCGACCTATCACGAGCGGATGATCTGGGGCCAGGGCGATGGCGCCGGTCTGAAGGTTGTCGACACTACCGTCGGTCGCATGGGTGCCTTGGCATGCTGGGAGCATTACAATCCTCTGGCGCGCTATACGCTGATGGCCCAGCATGAGGAAATTCACGCCTCTCATTTCCCAGGCTCGCTGGTCGGCCCGATATTCGGCGAGCAGATCGAAGTCACGATGCGCCACCACGCGCTGGAATCGGCCTGTTTCGTCGTCAATGCCACCGGCTGGCTGAGCGAGGAGCAGATCGCCTCCATTCACCCCGACCCCTCCTTGCAGAAGGGGCTGCGCGATGGCTGCATGACCTGCATCATCACCCCGGAAGGCCGCCATGTCGTGCCACCGCTGACCTCGGGCGAAGGCATCCTGATCGGCGATCTGGACATGCGGCTCATTACCAAGCGCAAGCGGATGATGGATTCGGTCGGACACTACGCACGGCCCGAACTGCTGCACCTTGTCCATGACACGAGGCCCGCACGCGCACGCGAGCAGATCGGCCTTTCAGACGATTTTTCCGAGGCAGAGCAAAGCGAGCCATTTGAGGAGGCTCAGGATGCGTGAATTACAATCCATAGATCCGGAACTCATCAACGATCTCCAGACACGTGGAATGCGTCTCGTCGATCCGCGCGCCGGCCACGAGAGCAGGCGCGGTGGCGCAGGACCCTCGGATCACAAGGCAGTCAATTTCGGCGACACAACCGTCATGGTGCCGGTCCATACCGCACCTGCATTCGACAGTCCCTATCTGGTGGAGGCACCTGATGCCGATGGCCGCGCGCGCATCACCAGGGAAGGCTCCGAAATCGCCCGAATTCGGTTCCCCAATCGCCCGCGATTTTACGATCTGACGACGAGTGATGGCATCCCCTACAACAAGATCGCAGTTCTTCATTCGCGCGACGTTCTTGCCACGACCATTCTGCAAACCTGCATCCGTTACGAAAGCCGCAAGAAGACCTGTCAGTTCTGTTCGATCGGCCAAAGCTTGGCAGCCGGCCGGACCGTTGCGCACAAGACGCCGGCACAGCTTGCGGAAGTGGCGAAAGCAGCCGTCGAACTCGACGGCGTCAAGCACATGGTGATGACCACCGGCACCCCGCCGGGCAAAGATCGTGGCGCTGCCGTGCTGGCGGAGAGTGCCCGCGCCGTGAAGGCGGTCGTGGATCTCCCCATACAGGTTCAGTGTGAGCCTCCGGAAGACGATATCTGGCATGAGCGAATGAAGAACGCCGGTGCAGATGCATTGGGGATGCACCTTGAAGCGGTGACGCCTGAAGTCCGCGAGCGGATCATGCCGGGCAAAGCGAGCGTTCCACTCGAAAAATACTTCTCCAGCTTCGAGGCCGCAGTCAAAGTGTTTGGGCGAGGACAGGTCTCCACCTATGTCCTCGCGGGTCTCGGTGATACGCGTGAAGCCATCCTCGACATGTCGACGCGGCTCGTGGCCATGGGCGTCTATCCATTCGTCGTCCCCTTCGTCCCCATCTCCGGCACTCCCCTCGAAAGCCATCCCGCACCAAAGGCCGATTTCATGGCCTCCATTCTTGCGCCCTTGTCTCAGATCGTCATCGACGGTGGGCTGAAGGCGTCCGACATCAAGGCGGGCTGCGGCAAGTGCGGCGCCTGCTCGGCCCTCTCGACCTATGAGAAACTGAGGATCCCCGTATGAGCCTGATGGATCACTCCGCCTTCATAAGCCCGGAGTTCCTGATCCGGGCAGCATCCGAGCCTTGGGAACTTCAGGGTGTATCTCGTCTGCGGCACCGGGTGTTTGTCGACGAGCAGCGCATATTCGTCGGCGATGACCGCGACGAAATCGACAAGACAGCGATCCCGCTCGTGGCAATCTCCACATTGGCGGCTGAGCCTGCGGAGGTCGTGGGCACTGTCAGGATCCATGAACCAGCACCCCGCATCTGGTGGGGTTCGCGCCTTGCGGTCGCTCCCGCATATCGCAAAGTCGGAAGGCTGGGTGGGGAGCTGATCCGGTTGGCGGTGAGTACCGCGAATGGCCTCGGGTGCACTGAGTTTCACGCCCATGTCCAGCTTCAGAATGTACCCCTATTTCGACGCCTGCATTGGGAGCCGCAAGGAGAGATCGACCTGCATGGCGTGCGCCACATGCACATGCTGGCTTCACTCGATCACTATCCCCCAATATGCGACCCAGCCATCGGCTGGTCAGCAAGAGCACAGAGGTCGTAATGGACCCCTCCGCCCTGGCGACAGCACTCGCAGCCCACCCCTCGATCCGCAGCAAACTTGACATAGCAGGCACGACGCGAGCGCTTTCGATATCAGCCGGAACGGTGGGAATGCCTGGCGACGACGCCGCGGCAATTCCAGCCGTGGACGGCACCTGGGATCTGCTGGCGGGGGAAGGTTTCATGCCCCAGTTCGTGCAAGACGATCCGTGGTTCGCCGGGTGGTGCGGCGTGATGGTCAATCTATCCGATATCGCTGCCATGGGAGGGCGTGCGACCGCGCTGCTCGATGCCGTGTGGGCACCGGACGCGGCGTCTGCCGAGCCCCTGCTTACCGGGCTACGGGATGCCGCCATGGCCTACGGCGTGCCGATTGTCGGTGGCCACACGAACCTCCGAAGCAAAGATCTGAATCTCGCCGTTTCGGTGATGGGACGTGCAAAGAAGCTGATTTCCAGCTTTGCAGCCGCCCCTGGAGATCTGCTTATCGCGGCCATCGATCATCGCGGGCAGTATCGGCCAAGTTTCGACAACTGGTGCGCCGCCCTTGATGCGCCCCATGAACGGCTGCGCCGCGACTACGAGATCCTGCCGGAGCTTGCCGAGGCCGGTCTGGTGGACGCCGGAAAGGACATCAGTCAGGGCGGGATTGTCGGCACAGCCCTGATGCTGGCGGAATCTTCCCGTTGCGGCTTCGAGATCGAGTTGGCTGACATCCCGCTTCCGGAAGGTGTTGCAGTCGACCGCTGGCTGCGCAGCTTTCCGAGCTTCGGCTTTCTCCTTTCGGTCCGGCCGGAACGGGCAGACGACGTCTGCTCAATATTTGCTGCCCGGGGCATCAGCGCCGCTGCCATCGGTCATGCAACGGACAGTTCCCGGGTCGATCTAACGAGCGGTGGCACCCGGGCAACGTTCTGGGACTACGCGGCAGCCCCCTATATCGCGCTCGCAAAGGAGATCGCCCATGCCTGAAGTACGCTTCACCATTAGATGGCCTGATGGGACGGAGGAGAGCTGCTACTCGCCTTCGACCGCCATTACGCGCCATCTCGAAGCTGGATGCACCTATCCCCTGACCGAATTTGTCGAACGTGCCCGCACTGGTCTGAATGAGGCATCGGACCGCGTCGCAGCGAAATTCGGCTTCGCCTGCTCCTCAGCACTCGATCAGCTCGCACAGATCGAAGCCACGGCCACCAACCAGCCTGCCGATTCTCAAGTCACCTGTCTCTCGATGTCATGAAAGGGTTCGTTATGACCGACACCATCGTACCGCACGTACCAGTTCTCATCATCGGGGGCGGCCAGGCTGGCCTTTCGGTCAGTTGGTATCTGATGAAGGAAGGAATCGAACACATCGTTCTCGAGCGCCACCGTAAGTTCGAAAGCTGGCGCAACAATCGCTGGGACAGTTTCTGTCTGGTCACACCGAATTGGCAATGCCGCCTGCCTGGCTGGCACTATAAAGGCACGGATCCCGATGGTTTCATGCTCAGGCAAGAGATCGTAGACTATCTGGATGGCTTTGCAGAAAGCTTCAACCCGCCGGTCCGTGAAGGGGTGGACGTCACGCATGTCTCCCCTCGCGAAGGCGGCGGATACTGGATCGAGACCAGCTCTGGCACCTTGACTGCAGATCAGGTTGTGGTTGCGACAGGCGGGTATGACAATCCAATCGTGCCGTCCTACGCGGCAGATCTGGACGCCTCTATCCTACAGATGCACTCGCGCGATTACCGGCGTCCGTCGCAACTGCCAGATGGCGGAACCTTGATTGTAGGCACAGGGCAATCTGGCGTGCAGATAATGGACGATTTCCATCTGGAAGGTCGTCCAGTGCACCTGGCAGTAGGGCCCGCTCCGCGCAGCCCGCGCAAATACCGCGGGCGCGACGCAACCGACTGGCTTTACGATGCAGGAACGTATGCCGTCACGATCGATACCCATCCCGATCCCATTAAAGCCTTGACCCAGACCAACCATTACATGTCCGGGCGCGATGGCGGCAAGGAGATCGATCTGCGCAAATATGCACTGGAGGGCGTGCGGCTGTACGGATCTGTCGCGGGTGCCTCGGGCACGATGATGACATTCCTGCCCGACCTCGAAAAGAACCTCGATGACGCTGACCGGAGCTATCTGGGTATACGCAAGCAGATTGATGCCTGGATCGCCGCGCAGGCAATCGATGTTCCAGAGGAACCGCCTTTCGAAAAGGTCTGGCGTCCCGCTCAAGAAATCACCGAAGTTGATCTGGCGGAGGCGGGCATAACGTCGATCATCTGGGCGATCGGATTCCGGCCCGATTATTCGTGGCTCAAGGTCGATTGTTCCGACGAACGCGGCAAACCGCTTTTCAATCGGGGCGTCACCAAAGTGCCCGGCCTGTACTTCATCGGTCTTGGGTGGCTGAACACTTGGGGATCTGGACGCTTTCTGGGCATTGATGAGGACAGTCGCTATCTGTCCGAGCAGATCGTTGGCCATCAGAAGAACAAGCTGGCGGCATGAGCACCCTTACTGTCTCACGCTCTCAGACGTCCGGTCTTGAAGAAAGACATGTCCTCGGAATGGCGGAAATGGGCTATCGCGGCCTGTCGGAGCAATGGCTCAAGCGACGGGCCGGCGATTTGCACTGGCAGCTTATCGCACGAGCTGCGGGGCAGCGGGAGGCTGTCTTTACCTGCTCAGATGGCGAGCCGCTTTATGCAGCTTTCTGCGCAACCAGCGTCAAACTCGCAAGGCCCGAGCTACCTCGTCTCGGCGGGGAGCTGACCCTATCTGCAGACCTCTACCGCGTCGGTCATGGGCGCTTGTCGTCCCTTCTCACAATCAGCGCAGATGGCGTCGAGGTGGGGCGGATGGTTTTAGTCTCGATGTTCGTGGGGCGCACAGCGCCAGGCGTTAATCGCTCGGTCGTCCGCCGTAGCCCACGGGCGTTGGCGATGCCGCCAGAGGCCCCTCTCGCAATTCGCCGCGTTGCGGAGCATTCGTCAGTCGTCGCGCGCGAGATCCGTAACCAGGTCTTCATGCGTGCCAGCCTGCCGGAAAGGCAGCGTGTTCTCCCGTGTCCGGCGACGGATTTCAATGCTGCCGGCCTTCTCTATTTTCCAAGCTACAGCGCTTTGGCAGATCGCGCGTTGTTTCAAGCGGGCGAGAAGCACATCGGTATGCTTGCGTCACGACATGTAATCTATCTTGGAAATGTGGAGCCGGGAGAGTGGACAGATATTAGTTTTCGAAGGCGACCGTTGGGTTATGATGTCGCTCTGTTCGGCTCGGACGAAAGACCACTCGCTCTGATGCGGGTCCGTTTTCGTCACAACAGATAGATCGACCTTCCCCTCAAATGCCGGATAGCAAGCGGGCAACATCTAGCCTTGAAAGGATTCGAACCGGCGGCCAGCTGATCGGATTTGTTAAGTGTCTGATAATACGAACTTTGTAGCGTAGCATCAACTAGGCAGCAATTCCCTTGAAGGGTGAAACAGCTAAATGCTCGCTTTATGAAAGGAACCGGCCATCCTGTTCATGAAGGGACGCTTTCGCAATTGGGAGGCGATTTTCTGGACGGCAATGCGGATTAGACATACTAGCTGTTTCCGCGTTAAGCCGCTTTCTCATCAGATAATGGCATCTGAAAGATGTTGCAAAGAGATGTACGGACGCATCGTTTCCTTTTCCTCGACTTCTTTGGCCAAGGCATCAAATTTTCTGAGGTCGCCAAAGCTCAATCCGGTTTCCGTTTCCAGTGCCTCGACGGTGATTTGAAATGTCCGATATGCACCAAAAACAAAACCTTCAGCTGCCTCGCTGGCGTTCCGTGCCGCCATGATCTTCTGGATAAGCTCTCCCTGGCTTAAAATATATGCGGTGACATGGGGAACATAGGCGCCGCCATCCGTTGGTGTGGGCATGACCACCACTTTCCAATACTCACGAGGCAGCAGCAGACGCGTGTCTTCAAATGCTTCCAGGTCGTCGGATAAAATTGGCCCTGTAAACACGCAAGCTCGGAAGCCGTGCGTCCGCGCATTCTCCAGGATGTAGTCCTCAAGTCCACGCCACGTCGAGATATCTCGATTGAACCCTGCATGTTGAGGCGAACAGTTTGGAAAATGAAACGTATCGAAATTCGCGCGCGTGGGAGAATCTCCAACGCCCCAGTTAGGGTCCTCCCTTTTCACCATGTGCCCGCGATCAAGGCCAGCCTCCGAATAGATATCGCTGCCGATCTGAAAGTCCTTGGGAATACGCAGGTCGTAGAACCAGCGGTCGCCGCTCCGCTTGATCCGCACGGATTTTCCTCCGTCGATGTTAACGGCAGCGACAACGGGGCTGCGCATGTTTTCGCAATAGAGCACACCGAAGTTGGTATATTTCAGCTCGTGCGGACGGTCCTCGGTGGCGTCGGTCGGTGTCGCCAAGCGAATGCCAGCTACGCCTTGTGTGTTGGGTAGTGACACCGTGAATGCCTCGAGAAAGTGCGGATTGTAGCCACCGCGATCGGCAAGATCAGTTTGTTGATGCGTGCCGTCCCGTGCTTCATCGTCTCCCTCGATCGCAGTGCCCGGGATCACAGTCTTGTTTCCCTCAAGAATCCGCTTTAGCGTGCTGACACGGACGGCACTGTTGCCAACCCCATATCGGCCAGCAAAATGCAAGCCGACCACTTTCTTTTGCTTAAGGCCGATGAGCGGACAACCGGAGCTACCGCCAAGTGTCGTGGCATCGTGGCTCAAGCGAGTGCTTGAGCTCGCAACACGAAGGAAGCCTGGGGAGAAACGCTTCACGTCGTAAAGGCCCTTGAAGTATTTCTCCATTTGAGTGGCATCGTTCCGGCTGTCGCGAGTCGGATAACCAATCGCGGCCACCAACTCCCCGTTCTCACCATCAGCGTCAGCTAGCGGAAGTGCACCAATACCGAACTCCGGCGGGACCTTGGCGATACGGGCTATAGCCACGTCGGCCTCGTCGTCGGCCGCCAGATAGGTGAAGCTCAAGAGCTTCACTGAACGGGCTAAGTCAGGCGTCGCATCGACCTCTTCATTGAAATCGATCGCGGCACCATATCGGCCTCCACCGCCGGGCGCGTACATAAAGACACCCGCCCCGCTCTGGGTGCGGCGGGCAACGATCTCGGCTACATGGCGGTTGGTAGCCACCAGGAGTTCACCGTCCTTGCTTTTCAGCACCCAGCCGGTACCGCCCCAGTCCATGTCATGGTTCACGAACTCGATCCGGCCCACTGAACCCAGCATCGGTTCGACGGCACGAACCCAAGTATCGAACTCAGGAGGAAACTCGCTCCTCGGCCAATCGGTGAGATCCACCTTTCCATTTCGGATTGTCATCGGAGGCCGATTGACCAGCCGGACGATCGCCTCCAGTTCGGCTGCCTGGCTGCCCCCGCGTGCCTCCAACTCTCCGCGCTTCGCATCTATGTCCGCAGCCGAAATTCCATCAAGCCCCGCTTGCCGCAACAGTTCGTTGCCATCCGTCAGAGCTTGTTTGACGCTATTCCAATCCCGCTCGCGGAACGACCCGAGCCGTTTTACATTCTCGGCAAATTGATCAGACATTTCCCCCTCCTTAATAGAAACGACTTCGAACTTCCGGGCCGGCAACTATCCTGAACGCCCTTATGAATTCGTCGTCGGGCGTGTACCCATCGCCAGCGTCCATCGCCAGAATTGTCAACGGAACCGCGATGCTTCTCGCGACCCCGGTCCGCTGCATTTCCCGCAGGCAACCAAGGTGGCCATTCGCCCTTCCCAATCCGAAGCCGGCCCGTTTTCCTTGCGACATGGCGCGTAAGATACGCGCCTGGGCGCGTTCACCAATCTCAGGGAGATATGCCTCCGCACTCAGCCAGCTCGCACTTGGCGACCACCGACCCGCGGAAGCCCAAAACAGGAATTGCCTTGCCGCCTCCTGCACTGCTTCTCGATGACCAACCGCCTTTTCGAGCCATTGGTACATGCCACGGTCGAGTTCCTCCGATTGCTCACGCCATTCGCTCGGCCGCCGGCCACCAAAAGTCCATGATCCTGCAGCGGCCTTGCGCCACCGCTCCGCTCGCCGCGCGAGCATTGGGACGTGTGCTGTGGAGTGGAAAAAGCTGAAAGCACCCAACCAGTCCGCGGTAGCTCCAGCTGCGGCTAGATAGTCTATGCCCTGCGTCGGGTCGCTCAGGAGACGGGCCTTGGGGCCTCCCTGTTCGCCGACGTTGAAGGCAGATTCCATCACCTGATCGAAATTGGTCATGATCCCATTGAGGTAATCATGCATGCGAGGGCTACGCTTCAGCGCAAATAGGGTACCAATGGGCCGCGAATAGGGGTTTAGCACGGCTGCGTAATCGTGGGGCTGTGTATGCGGCAGCGTTTCAATGCCATATCGCTCTCTCAGGGCCAGCATATCGGAGCGGGCAAAGTCAGTGAGCGAGGCATCGTCAAGGCCGGTTGCGGCAGCACCAATGCGATCACGCCTATCCTTGGAGGTGTAACGGGAACCATCAGCGGCAAGCATGGCAAAGGCCAGAGGTCCGTCGTTCAATCGGCGTCCTTGCGCCTCCCCATACGTCGATTGCGCGTCGAGGAGGAGTTGTCCGTCAAGGGACATTTCCCTGGCAAGTTCCTCGAAGCCGAACTCAGCCCGCATTTCCAAAGCTACAAGTCGATAGAGAGACGAATGGCCTTCCCCTTCGAGCTTGAAGCCAAGTTCTGTCAGTTGCTTGAATTGCTTGCTTGCCGACGACCATCGTCCGCTCAGCCAGCGGTGACACAAGGCAACAGCACCAGCAGGCGATGTCAGGTCACCTGTCTCGCTAAACGCCGCTTCGTATAGGCGATCAGCTTCCGTCAAGTCGCCCTGTTCCAGCAGGAGCTCAAGATCACGCACCATCGTTCTATCTGGAGACTGCGGGGCGCCAGCAACCGGTCGATTGTCCGACACATCGCGCGAATGCGTCTGGCTGAGGCCAGTGATTGAACGTTGGCCACGTGCCAACCGTACGGCATCCGCGGCAACAGCAGGCAGCTCTTCGATCATGGCGTCGTCGAATAACAAGGCGAGCGGCGATGGCACATTCACCAGCGGTTCGCCGGCGCGAACGAGCTGAAGCTGGTGATAGAGCTGCAGTTCCGGCACAAGGCCTTCGAAGAATTTTGCAGCCAGGCGGTTGATCTCAGCGGTCTTCGATGGGGCGTCCTCATAGATCATGGGTAACATCGCCTGACGCATATCTGATCGGTGCCTAACCCAACCGCTCTGAACATCATCGACAACCAGCCAGTGGTTGGTGCGCAAATCCGTCAAAAGCGCATCCGCCTGGTCTGTGCTTAACTGCATTTGTACAGCCGGCGCGATGATCTTCCTGATGGTGTCAGCGTTGACCTGCCGCAGAACGAGACCAAAGTTTGCGACGTCACGAACGCCGTCGTCTTCAATGCGCGAGAGAATGGCGCGATAGAGGTAGGCTCCGGCCAATTCAGGCCGATCACCCGCCTGCCAGTCCAGGGTCAGGCCTTCACTGTCCAAGGCAAGCTTGGCGCCCAAACGTAGCAGCAGCGGATTACCCCGCGCGCGGTCGACAATGGCTTGAATGCTCTGGAATGGAACGTTCAAGCCGATGAGAAGCTGGGCCGAAGTGGGATCATCCAGCCCGGTTAATGATCTGGTTTCCCCGACCCGGAATGGATCGAGTGGGGCAAGCGCATCTCCACGCCCCGCGGCAATGATCGACATCGGTCCGATCTCGCTGCGTATGAACTGGTCAATATATGAGAATAGCCGTGCCGGATGGGTCTCGCCATATCCACGCAAGACCTCGAGCGTATCTAGCACGAGCAATACCGGACGCCCACTTTGTTGTACTGCCATCCTCATCGCCTCGGCGAAACCGGTCGGTAGTTCGAGCGAGCCACTGCGACGGTAGCGACCGGCTGCCTCTTTGGAGAGCTCGACGCGAAGCTCTGATAATCTCGACGCGTGCTGCGGTAGCTCATCGGACACTTGCCGCGCAAGCTCAAGGGTAAGACTGTCAGTGTCCAGCAGATTGAGACCCCGCCGGTCGAAATCAAGCGTCAGCACAACAGGATTCTTGCGGGCACGCGCTTCCTGTATAGCTTTCGCCAGCAGAAACGATTTACCGACCCCGGGCAGGCCACCGATGTAGAAGGCGCGGGCCATGCGCTCGGGCGGAGGATGATCGATCCAATCGGCAAGCTCTTCGCGGAGTCCATTGTGCCCGAAGAAGCCAGTTGCCAGCTGACTATGTGATTGGAGCGCGCCTTCAGCCCGATTGAATGCGCTTCTAAGTTCAGGGATTCGATTGTAAAGCTCCGTGGCACGACCAAGCTGGCTAAGCGTGCCCAACAGTTTTCCCAACTGCTCAGGAGCGTCAAAAGGGTTTGCAACCAGTCGGTTCAGGAGTTCGCGAATTGGCCCGCTGTCGCCGAGATAGGTGTCACGGAGGAAAACCGAAGCTTCGTCTCCCGGTAAAGCCGTATTGAGCCCATCGAGCGCAACGCTCCGCTCGGTTGCAAGAAGAGTTTTTTCTCGTGGCGAGGGGCGCATGACCCAAAACCCGGGTTCGGAGGTGACGCAGTCAGCCTGGAGCTTTGCAAGGAGAATGGCGGCCGTGGAAGCTTCGTACTTTTCGGCTCCCAATGCGGCACGGACCGCATCCAGCGGCTTGAACGAAACCGATAACGCAGCAAAGCGACGCGCTGTACCTATCAACCGTTCGAGATCGCCTCCCTTCATCATACTGCACCTACCCGCGGTGAGATTAGATCGGCCAGCTTGGTTGAGACAATTCCAAGCTTGGCGGAACTGTATACTCCAAACTCGTGAGGAACGCCTGCAAGAGATTGATCGACTATAAACTCGACAACGCCATCATTCAAATCGGGAGCGAGGTCGTCACGAATTGCGGTGACTGTGATGCGAACATCTTCGCGACCGAAGTCGCCAACATAGTCGAGCAACAGGCCTGCCCTGCCCGCGTCCACGTCAGGCAGAGACTGATGGGTCATGACCGGGAGATTGTAGCTCTCCAGCCGGCTCAGCACCACTTTGATATTGCGTGCGCGCTCCAGCCTCGCAATCAGCTGTTCCAGCTGATACTGGGTCCGTCGACTGAACTCCTGATTTGGCCCCTCCAGATAAAGCCAAAGCGGAGCATCGCGTCGGTCGAGATTTGAAACGAGTGCATCGGCTCGGTCGCGCTCGTATGCAGACATTGTCGTCTCATCCAAGCGTACGCCTGGACGGGCTTGTAGCATGAATGGATCGCCGCCAGCGAGCCTCAACGTCAGTTCCAGGAGATCTTCACCATCAGTGGGGATGTCGATCCGAACGGCCTTAGCGCTGGGCGAGCGTAACTTGAGGAAATTCTCCAGCATACGATAAGCAAAAGCCAGTCCAGCCTCATCCTTTTGAGGGTCAAGACGTTTAATCCAGATTCCGAACAGCGACTGGCTCCCTTCGACCAAGGCTGTCAGCCCGCTGAAAAATAGCTGGCGGCCTATAATCAGATGCGCATCAAGCGATCCGTTCAAAGACCAAAGATAAGTTGGCTTGGTGTCAGAGCCGATACAGGCTCTAAACTCATTATCGTTGACGTAACGACTAGCCGGCACCAATCTCCGTTGGTTGCCTATCCTGCCTTGGTGAAGGCCGATGAACTGAAATCCGTTTGAGAACGCCGCTCCACCTGACGATCCCGCCGCGGTCGGGACGGTGTGTTCGTAGCGCGGTTTGTCGCCGCCATACATGACTTCTCCAAGGGTAAAACCGCGGTCCTGTCCGTCCGGGTAATGGACAAGCATGCAACTGGTATTGCCAGCCCATACGTAGGACTCTGTGGGAAGAGCAAGATGACCTAGCGAATAGCCGATCGGCTCTACTAGGCGCAAAAGAACAAAGTCGCTATGCGCTGCGAGGTCCGCGTCGTCGGCAATTGCGCCTGTCCATTCTGACGGATGGCAATCGGAATACGGGCCAGCAAACCTGGCGCGATAGCGCTTACCATCACTTGCGATTACGGCGATCTGCGGAGAGGCGGTCCACGGCTTTTCTTCATTTACGACATGCCACGCCGTGAGGACCAATCGGTGCGAGACAAGCACGCCACTGCCCCTGATTTCGTTATCAATCAAAATCCGGCATCGATATGCTGAGGCGCTATGGCAGAACGATTGCATGTCGTCAGGGTCAAAGCTTGCCGCCGCTATTGGATCCAAAGCGAGGGCCTCGGCATCGCTTGACACTTCCCGGCCCAACCGCTGCAAAACAGCGATGAACCGCTCGGTCATGATGTTTTTGTCCAGGTAGTCGATTAGGGCGTCGGCGATGTCGAGTGGAGGTGTGTTACCCATCCCTGCCAACTCGATCAGTTCAAGCGACATCGGTGTCTCACCACCTTGATGGATGAGCTTTATCGCCTTGTCGACCAGCTCACGCTCGTTGTCGATAATAGTCTCTATTTTCAGGCGAGAGATTATCCTAGGCATCGTGCGGTGCCTGGAGTGGGCGATGCGCCGCGCTTAGCAACGCCGAGAGCGCGAGACTGGTCACTCGCCTTGCTGTTCGAACATGATTATGAAATCCCCACACGCAAGGCTCTGGCGGGAGTACCCATTCCAGCCAGAGAAAGACCGCAAAAACCAGCATTGCAGGCAAGTAACCGGAGGCAAGCCCAGTGACCAGCTCCTGGAGCTGATCTGCGATACCCATAACACCCCAAACACTTTCGGACGGTTGACGATCGGGCATCTATATTTCCAAGTTATGTGAACTTCGACTCCCGGGATAGTTACAAGTCGCAGAGAAACATGCAACTCTAAAGATCGTTGGTTAGCTCGGTTTACGCGCGGCTTTTCCTTCATCGTCAATGCACTTTGATCTCGGCCGCTGGCTCGTGTTCCGAAGCCAGAAGTCCTCCTGCGGAAATGCTCAGCTTCGCGAGAAAATCTCCATCCGATTGAGCTGGGCGGAAAAGCTGATGGCTCCCTGAGACCGAACGTATTTTAAACGTGAGCTTGATTAATAGTTCAGTTTGCGACTACCCGAAAAGTGCAAAAATTGAAGGAGCTTCTGTACTATCGCTACCCTCGGCCAGCCGGATTCAGAGGCCTTCTTGGAGATCCTCAAGGGTCTAGGCGGGGGATATGAAGAGGCCCGAGATCTTGCCGGCAATTTCCCAGTGATATGGCGGGCCGTATTACCGGCAGGTGAGGAGCTGCAGGCAGCCATAGCCGTTTGATTCAGCGGCAAGAAAAGAGTAATCAGCGACCGTTTCGGCTACAATCGGCTCTTTGCGAACTTGAACTTCGCTCGCCCCACCCAGTCTTACCAAAGGACAGCAGATATCAAACCCGCGGCCTCGAGGTTGTGAGGCCAATTGGTACAGTTGCAAACTTAGGGAGAAAACAGCCTATTCAGATAAACCTCGCGATCAATATTCGCGGGTTGGCAGGATGCAACATCGACCAACGCCATTATAACAGAGCGTGCCAGCCGGCGCGCCCGACGGCGCTCTTCGCTCGATATTGGTGCCATTGATCGGCCATGAACATAAGCGCTCCTTAGATCGAACAGCGATTCATATTCGCCACCGAATTTCGGATCGGCTAACAAGTTTTGTACTCTTGTCCGCATCACCTCCGTCACCTTTAACCCTTTGCGGGGATCGGTCTTCAGCTTTTCCCGTAGTCGGAGTGCAGACCCAAGGCCGCTTCAATGACCGTCAGGTGGGCGATAAACTCATCAATTCCCGCGGAGTGGACCGCCCTAATGAAAAAGTGTCGAACGGGTGTTTCGAATAAGGTGGTCGTCAGCACCGCGCTCAGCTTGGATGCATGAGATCGCTTGCCGACCGGCTCCACATTCGTCGGTGGACCGCTGGCAGAAGACGACTGCATATCCGTAGCTATCTGAACCGGAACGAACGTAGATACCGCAGGTAAAGCACTATCTTCTTTGGCTCTCTTTACCCACTTGCGAACGAGATTGGCGTTGACGCCGTGCTCCAGAGCTAGACGCGAAACCGAAACGCCAGGCTCTAAACACGCTGCGACAAGCCGATCTCGGGAGGCAGGGTCATATCGACGGCGGCCGTCGCGGCCAACAAGCCGCACCTGCAGTTTAGGAGTATCGTCCATGATTTGGTGTCCACCTGTTTTGGTGGACACTTCATGCATCAGAGCACTGCGCTTCAGAAGGTGCACAGAAATTCGCGCTTACTGAAGGGGGTCGAACCTGCGACCCCTCGTTTGATTTGATGCTCGATCAATGAATTATTCAGCTTCTACAAAAGCTTAGAAATCCCAATCCTCATCCTCCGCCCCACCGCCTTGCCAATAACATAAGACGAGCCCGAGCCGGAGAAGAAGTTATGGTTTTCGTCGGCGTTGGGTGAAAGCGCCGAGAGGATCGCCGGATTGACCTTGCAGGCTTCTGCCGGGAACAGGGTGTTGAATTTTGGCAGGGTTTGATCCGCTTTTTCGTTTCGCGATCTTCCACGAGGTCCGTGCTAACCGGCTGTCCGGAAGAGATTTTCCTCATTTCAATCGGCTCACGGTGAAATGGAAAAGTGGTTCAAATATGTTTGAAAATCCACACTTCCATAATCACTGCGCGTTTGCCGGAGGCCTCAGCAACAACACCATCGACGCCTATCGGAAGGATTTGGAGGAGTACCTGCGATTCCTACGGCGAAATGAGAGTCACGCGACGCATTACAAAAAGGTCATTCTCCGATACCACTTGCGCGTTTACACCTTTTCCTTACAGTAACCGTGGTGCGGCGGTAGATTGGTTTTTAGCTTGCAAGTTTTCGATGACGAGGGCCGAGATCCACTCTGCCGGTTTTACTCTTTGCCCTATGTTGGAGATTTGTTGGTCCAGACCATAGCCGGAACCAATGTGACTTCAATTGTCGATCTGGGTGCTGGGGGCGGTACTCTTTCTGATGCAGCCGCACGTCATTGGAGCAATTTATCTGTTACGACTGTAGATGTTGACACCAACTGCGAAGTCGCAAAGCGCTTTCGCGCGGGTGCAAAAAACCATTCCCACTACACGCTTGACGCCCTCGATCCTGACATCGTCTTGAAAGTGGCGGAAGCGGGCCTTTTTGATGCGGCTGTGTGCAATCCTCCTTTCAAGCGCCTAGTCTGGCATGAGAGTTACGATCGCGTCTTGGCCGAAGCTGGTTTAGACCAATGCCTATCACGAAATAACAGCGAACTGGCAGCCGAAGCGCTCTTTCTCGCCCAAAACATCCGCCTTGTTCGCCCTGGCGGTAGCGTCGGGCTTGTGGTGTCGGACAGCTTCATTTCGGGTAAGGCGGCCGCGCCTCTTCGCAATAAACTGGTTCAACGCCACTCGATTAGAGCTGTGGTTCAACTGCCTAGGCGTGCCTTCTCTGGGACAGAGGCGAACTCCTTCCTTCTTGCTTTCAAAAATAAGGTAATGTCTTCAGAGAAAATCAGCCTTTTTAAATATACAATGGAAGGCGGTTTGAGCGAGGCGGTTACGATAGATCGCGATGCAGCGGAGCGTCGCCTGGACTTCGACTTCCACTCGCTTCCGAAAGAGTCATGTGACCTCCCCACACTTTCATCGCTTGGCGCATTGATTACCCGTGGAAGCATCTCCACAACCGAGGTTAGAACGGCGCCAGACTTTGTCTTCCATACGTCTGACTTCTCGAGATGGGAAAATGGTGAGGTCTATGCGCCGTCCACTGAACACCCAAAGGTCAAAGTCGGAGACATTTTAATAGCCCGCGTAGATCGGAATTTGGAGTATAAGGTAGTCATCGTACGCGAGGGAGCATTCCGAGTCTCTGATTGCGTATTTGTCGTCCGCCTCCCCCCCGAGCACCAGAATCATGTATTTAAAGCCCTGAGATCTGATGCAGGGCGACGGAAGCTCAAGTCAATCAGTCGGGGTGTGGGAGCTCGCCATATCAGCAAAGGTGAGCTGCTAAATTACAAGATTTCCGAAATGTAGAGGGCGATATCGCGACATTTGTTAATGTCCGACCTCCCAGTATCTTGTCACGTCATACAAGTGGCATTTGCCAACACCCTGAGTTCGCCCCATCTTCTTGACGGGGTGATCATAGAGAATTTCTGATGACGCATCGCGTAGGGCGAACAATAAAGCGCCCAAAGCGTGGGGCTTCGTTCCGATCGTTGCAATTTTAAAAAACTTATCTGGTGCCGCTATACGCAGTGTTTCAAACCATTTCAGCAGCGAGAACGGACACGATGCATCGACGAAATCAACCCGCTGCCACGCTCTTGTGACCTTCAATGCATCAGCGTTCCCTTCGTAAGTATGGAACGGATAGTCGATCTCAAAGCCTGGAACGCCTATTATTGGAAAAATGTCACGATCGTTGGGCTCGACTGTTTCTATCAAGTACTTCAGTCGAACCCCTTCAAATCCCAGAAGAGGGATTAAGAGCGCTTGGCTCCTCGAGCGTGACGGCAACTTTGCAAGGCTTGGAATTGGGCGAAATCCCATGACTCTTTCGCTGAGGTCGTAGAACTCTCCCGGCCGAGGATTGGCACTCGGAGTATAGCGACCAGGCTCAGTGTACAGGCACATGATGCCTTTACCGCTTTCTAGCACGATCCGAACCAACGGCATCCAAACACCGTGGCTCAATCCCGTGATGTCGAGATAGATCATGGAGCAGCCCAGCGATCCTACCCACTCGCGAAGAGGAGTACTCTGTCTTAGGGAGAACACCCGATTGGGAAGGCCGTCGATTGTTATCTGACCGAATTCGTCTTGCTCGTTGATACGATGGACATCGGGGCTACCAAATTGCGCAAGCCATTCCTTCGGAAGCTGAGTCCGGTCCTCGAAGCCGCCGTAGATTAACGCTGCTCCTGAGGCGAACTTTACATCTTCGCGAACAGCAAACACCTTATGAGGTGGAGCGCATAGACCACTGTCAGCGAAAGTACTCATCAAACATACTCATCTGGGCTGGAAGTGCCTCATCTGCCAAATGGAAACGACGACCAAGGATCTTTTTGATAGTGTCTTGCGGCTGGTAGGTCAGAGATATCAGATCATCTTCTGAAACCGACATTTTACGCTTCCTACGATGGCTGAATCCAAAATAAGGAGCGAAGATAGGATGGGGAGCGTAGTCCCAAGATCGTATGTCAGTTTCCGTAGTCAACTTTGTGCCTGGTGTACGTGTCAACGCCAAGTGCATTACAGCTTCTGTCAGTAGCGCTTCAGCCTGATGTTCGGAGGCACCTAGGCCTGGCTTGCTCGTCAGCTCAAATTGATTGCATTCTGGCTTACCTCCAACTGGGTTCGAAGCAAGTAACTGGAATACGCGTCCCAGTCCTAGCAGCAATTTCGCCAATGAACCGCCTTGCGTAGAAACCCCTTCGAGTTCCCGTAAATAGCTTAATCCAACTTTACGAGCCGCAGTAGTCTGGAGGTGCGGATCGATTGGTTCCGAAATCGTCTTACCTGCGGAGATCTGTTCTCTAATGCACTCGTTGACCAACTGCATGTAGAACCTAATGTTTTGGTGCGTTATCTTGGCAAGCACCGCGTGACCGCAATACATCTTCGGGATAGGTGCGCCTTTTCCCGAAATCGAAAAAAGAAATGAGTAGGCGTAATTCTCATACCTTTGCTTCGCAGTCGCAGTTCCAGCTGCGAACTGTTTGAGATCTTTGATCGCGACCGCGAAGTCATGATTGCACATCTCCAAAAATACGAAGAGTTCGTGATCGTGCAGTTCAAGAATTGCGCTTAACTTTGGGTCGCCCGCGATATGGCGTTTAAAATCGGCTACGCGCTTGGAAACCCCCAGCAGCAGAGACTCCTCTTTGATCGAGAGACCGGGTAGCAACATGTCCACTCCAATGGGAGGTCCAAAGCTCTTCAAGTCGACAGCCTGAAGCCGCGCCTCACAGACCCGCCTAGCGAAGGAGGGAAACTCCTTTTCAAGTGTCTCCTCAATCCTAATCCGTTCGTAGTCGGCAGGACTTATCAGAACCTCTGCCGGGTTCAACGTGGCCCGCTCTCGCCATCCCAGCTCGCGGACTCCGATCTTGAAATAATAGTTCCCCCCAGCATGTTTAATCAGCGTATTTACGAGCCGCTGCTGGTAATCAAGTAGGTTCTCGTATTCATCAAGTATGATGAAGAAGTTAGTCTTTGCATGCCCCGTCAACTTACGGAGCTCTCGCATAACTAGGTCGATCGGAGTTTGTAGGGGCGAAAAAGTTGGAGCCTTCTCATCAAAGTTGTTGATATAGATTTCCAACTCAATTCGTGCAGATTCAATTTCATCGATGAACTGATCAAGGTTTTGACACTGAGCTACGCCCAGTGCGCGGCTGAGCTGGCGATAGTTTATGGATTTGTCAAAATCAAAACGGTCGGAATCCTGCTTCAACCAACGAATGTACGCGGCCGCCTCCTCGCAGATTACGAGATTGATGAAATGACCGAATACCCTGTTCCAAGTGGCGTCAGGAAGCTCTGCACCACTGAACGATGCGACCGTGTTTGTATTGATCCTCGAATACAGTCCAACGTAGGACGGACTGCTGAAATCGTTTGTCTTTAGTGCTGCTTGTCCCTCATAAGACAGGCATTTCAACGCCGTTGTCTTGCCAGAACCACGGCCTCCTAAAAGCACGCAAGACTTCGGTGCCGCAAGGTAATAGAAATACTCGGGCTCATTGAACAATTTATAGATATCATCGTGCAGCGATTCCGCACGAAAGCTCCCGAAAAGTTGTTCGAGATTCTGGGCGACGCTCTGAGAATTCACGGTGCTCTCCTCATCAACGGCCGCCAACCGTTTCTCTCTGAGAAAAATATAGGCAGACTTGCGTCCGGGATGCCATGCTCGAACCCTAGTGTAAGACCCAACTTGTGAAAACCATGCCAGGCATCTTGACCGCCGTCATCTTTGTCGTAACCCGCCCGCTCGGAAATTGCACGCAAGACATCGATAGCTGCCTGCGCCTCGCTCGTTTCCATTCCATGCCAGACACGTGATGAAGAACTGGTCGCATTATGATCCGGCACCAGCACATGCGCTGGATACAATGACACTTGTGGGAAAACCGGCGCTATCCGTGTGTATTGTGCGTAGCTCGTCGCGACGCATGGACAATACGAAACGGTATGCTTGTTGTCAGCCAACAGCGCAGAAAAGGATTCGTATGGCTTTACAGATGAATGCTTGCGGCACAATGTATCCAAAAACTGGTTTCCGCTGCCAACGAAATCGTCGACAAAAACAAAATGGCGGAAAAGTCCCGCAGTTCGCAAAGCTTCCAAGGGAGCCATTATATTTTTGTCAGGAATGCGGAGCTCATCTCGCAGCTTTCGCGCAAATAAATTTCCACTGTCAGTAGCTCGGGGATCCTCCCCCTCGCACTTAACAAAGCAGACATCGCCGGTATTCAATGCAGCCGGGGGCTCCGGAAAGCCTCCTCTGTCCCACGCAGCAGAAAGAAACTTTTGAATGGAATGCCGCATCAAAGCGCCGGTCATAGGCTTATTAAAGTAGGTAAAACTGCTCAAAAGCCTCTTAGCTATATACATTTCCGAGTTATCGAAATTTTGAAGCCAGCTTTCGACGTTGAAGTCCTGCTGGCGCGGCCAAACAGAGAAGTCCCGAAAATGATCAGATCTCTCGGAGATCAATGCTATCGACATGCACATTCCAACGAATCACGCGCCACTTCTCAGGTCACAATGACCTGTTTTACTCAAAGTTGCTCTCGCGATTGTTCGTTTCCACAGCAATATTTTACAGTAGAAATGCGCTACGTGGGCGCCAAGGTATGTATTCCAACGAAACCGGACGGGGATTCCGATCTTTAGCCGGACGCTTATTCCAGCGTTTTACCTAACGCGGCTCCGGGGCGAGGTCGGACAGTGCAGAGCGTCGCTGGGTCTGAGTTAATAATTGTCGGTGAATATCGGGCTTGGTCAAGCGTGAGTTGCATCCTCGGCTGACAGGTTTCCATCTTTGCGCAGGCTCTCACCGGAAAGTTCGATGCGGTATCGGCAGCTTCTTGCCGGAATAGTCGACGAACACCTAATCGCCAGCAGTATGGACTTGCCGCATCGTTGGCGTCAGACGCCGCTCAAAGCCGCGGAACAGGTCGCAGAACCGGCTGAACCCGTAGCCATCAGGATAAATGGTACGATATTCCTCCCACAGGATCGTTAGGGTCACGCCGGGCTTCTTCAGCTCGACCGCAATGACGCTCCAATCCGGCTCTGGCAGTCGCCGAACCCCTCGTTTGGTGCCTTGCCTGGCGAAAAGCTTGCCTTCCAGGACGTCGTCAGTTAGATCGGCAGGCAAAGGCCAGGACAGCCTTGCCGTCGCAGCTCGCCCGATCCCGTCCTGCACCGTGCTGCGGGCAATCCCGAGCAGATCGGCAATATCGCGAACGCTTACGCCGTCTGATCGCAGTCGAGGCAAATGTCGTAGTTGTCTCATGGTCAGCTTTCGTCTGTTCGACATGCCATCTCCTACGTTCAAAAGGAAATACATGCCAAGGTTGCTGACCCAGGGCACTGCTTACGTTGAAAAACTGTCCGGTATCAAATCGGAATCGCGTCCAGTAAATCATCGGAATCTACAGGCCAAGGGGTTGCGCTATAATTATACCGATTTTGTTCTAAAGCCATGAACTGAGAAGCTAATATCTTGTTTTCAGATCCACAAAGGTGAAAACATCATATCCTTAACGCTGGAACTCGTAGCGTGCTATTAGTGAATCAACGCGAGGGTAAAATGTCAAAAGATATGCGGGTTAAGATCGCCTTTTTACACGCTCAAGCGAAGCTACCCGAATTCAAAACGCCGGGCGCGGTTGGAGCTGATATCTTCGCAGCATTTGACGGTCCACCTATAACGCTTGCCCCATGGGGACGAGCAAAAATACCCACAGGGCTAGCCCTTTACGTGCCTGATGGCCTGGAAGCACAAATACGGTCGAGATCCGGTCTAGCTTTTCACGAGGGCGTCATTGTTATGAACTCTCCGGGCACAATCGATCGAGACTATCGTGGAGAAGTAGGCGTAATTCTTATAAATACTTCCCAAACTTCCTACGACGTCCTTTCTGGCGATCGAATCGCTCAGATGGTGATCGCGCCGGTCCTTAAAGCCGAGTTCGAAATCGCTGTAGAACTGGGCTCGACCGCGCGGGGCGAGGACGGCTTTGGAAGTACGGGAATGAGGTAAGCTGTGATTAAGCGTACTGAAATGACCCCATCAACGTGAGAAATAACAAGGCGTTACCGTGCGGATCGGCATCGGGACACCCTGCCGATTTACATCCCGAGGTTGCCGATGACGCGGTCCCCGATCTCGAATCGGGAGACATCGTCACGGTCGCGCATCAGACACCGCGCACGCGTGATGACTTTGCGATCCGGGATGCTGTCCGCGCTCGGCTTGCGGTTGTTGAGACGGCGGCCTTGGATGTCGTCCGCGAGAAGGTGTCGGAGGGATTCACGCTGGCGGAGATCGATAGCTTGTATGCGGTCGAGCTGCCGTTGCTGTTTGGGTATCGGATTGAGAACGGAAGGATCCGGGCGGCTTATGATGGGCAGATCGTGGAGCGGTCTCCCTAATCCTCGAAATCAGAATGGTGGGTCTTCTGGGAACTCTACCGAATTCTCTCGAGACCAGAATTCGTCAAATCGTGAAGGCTTGCCTTCCATCTCGCGCTGCTGATCAATAACTTGCAATCTGCGAGAGATTACAGTTTCAACATGCTGTATAGTGCCAGAGATTAGAAATCCATTGGCCCCACCTGCTTTCTGCCCTACGTAGACGCGTTTTATGTAGCCCTTCTCCTCCAAGCTAGAGATTGTTCTCTGTACTTGCCGCTGGCTGAGCCGTGTCCTTTTAGAAATTAGGGATTT
The DNA here is from genome assembly GCF_037203725.1 of Agrobacterium sp. CMT1. Classification (NCBI taxonomy): domain Bacteria; kingdom Pseudomonadati; phylum Pseudomonadota; class Alphaproteobacteria; order Hyphomicrobiales; family Rhizobiaceae; genus Agrobacterium; species Agrobacterium sp. CMT1. The sequence goes on along the minus strand of NZ_JBBCAR010000019.1, from coordinate 54,765 downwards.
GCTTACCGCAGGTATCTGGTCTTCTTTCCACCAATTAGAGATTATATTGATTAATACGACCATCTCGCTTGGGTTGAGCTTGAATTCCTCATCTATGTAGTCGTTGATCCAGATCAGATTATTTGGAAGCATCGAGTACGTCGATCTCCCCACGCGTACACCCCATTTCGTCAAGAATGGCGAAATCCCGGAAACACTTTTCACCATCTTAGCCCCTCCGTTATATGTAGGACGCTGGTGTCCAGGTAGGACTTAAGCGTCTCACATATATATATCGGGCTGTTCATCGTCATACGCAACCATTTGGGAAGTCTGCTGAAATCCCGACAGAAAATAATCATGCGTCTGAATTGAGACATCTCGGGGCTGATGTTAATCCTAGTGCGTCGATGCAAATTTGGCATGTAAATCAACAAATTAACGACGAAAGGATTCACCATGATAGTGGCGATGAAAGCTGGAGTATTGTTGGTAGTATTCGCAAGCCTGTCGATTCACTACGGCCTCGAAGCATATCATCAATATAAAAATGCCGTCTCGACCTTCTCAGACCGAGACGGCGACATATCTAAGTAAGCAAAGAGGAGATGGTGTTGCAACCACCATCTCCTCGCACATATGTCTCACTACTCGAAGCAGCCGTCAATTCCGTTCAGAGTTCGTGGCTCATCATAATATGGACACAAGAGATATCGCACTCTATAACGAGTGCAGCACGCTGCAAGGTTTTGGAGACCCTGCAGCGTGCGTCCTTAACCCTTATGGAAGGGGTCAGGGGTGCCGCCTAACTGGCGGTATCCGATAATAAGGTCTGGCGATGCCATTCCATGTTCTGTCCTTTCTCATGTGCGCCACCTGACGCGGGTTATTTTTAGGAGGATGGGCCGTTCGCAGCGGCTTGCCCTTCCGGTTTAAGAGGCTCCCTCGCGGGGGTCTCTTTTCGTTTCAGCACCGAATTTCTCGGCGCCGGATTCTTGTACCATCGAAAAGTTAACGCGAATTAACCTATTCAAAGATGTTCTTCGATCCTCCAGAACCAGAAGACGGATCGTCGCCAAGGATGTCTGCAAAATCTGAGGCATCACTCAGCCTCCCGACCGTTTTCACGATTGCCGATGGTTCCTGGCCCCTCATGTTAAGCGCGGACTCTGCCGTTGCTCTACCTGTTGGTGTCACCCTAAACTTGCCCCGCTCGTTCTCGAGGCGCTCCACAAGGCCACTATCCACGTAAGTTTTGATCTGGCTGCGCATCGTTGGCTTGGCGACATCATAGTCCATGATTTCTGACATCGTTACGAGATCATCGTAGGTAAATGCTTCGTGCTCCGCCATGGACACGAGAAGCTTGGCCCACGATTCCGAAAGGCTCTTTTTCTTCGGTGAGGAAGCAAAAGCATCCCGACCCAAGGCGATCAGCCCGCCTGCAACCGTTACGGATGATGTAAGCGTTGAAGTCAGTGAACTCCTTGCTGTGATATTCCCCTCAATCGCCGCCATCAGCGCCGTGTACTGGCTTTCGCCGAATACCATCGATGCCGCGTCTTCGTAGGCACTGATCTGGATAGACAACTCCTTCAGGCGTTCGTTGATCCTGCTTGCCTCAACGTACGTGCGCGCCCGCTCATTCCTCAAAACTCGGATCTTATCGAGGAGGTCAGTGTTCAGCCCAGGGCGCTTTGTTTCGGTCTCTTCTACCATTCCCCGGAGATAGCAGCCTAAGCCCCAATTGGCAATCCCGGATTCCTAGTCGACACAACGAACTTCGTGTTTTTTGAAAGAAATTAACTAAACGCGGGAGTCGCAAGCACCGTCCCCCTAGTTTGACTCAAACACTAGATATCGTGAATTTCATAATGACGGAGCCGTCAAATAGAAATTCAATCGATATTTAGTAGGTGCGAAAAATCCAATCGCGATATGAAATTCAAACTCGTGTTGGAAATTTCCAACGAACTTTATGCAGTGCGAGAAAATTCAATCGGAATTAATACAACGAAAATTCGAATGAATAGAAAAATGATCGCGCAATTCTAGACGCAGTTAATTCCGCGACGGCGAAATTTTAATCGACGAGAAAGAGCACGTGAATTTCGCTACGATCACAATGGTCAGAACGTCCGGAGGGAACCCTGCCGGCGTTTGCGCCGTGCCCCTGCAACACACACCATTCTTGTGGGCACCAATGCACGAGGAGGATGTGATGCCGGTATTGAATTTGAACGCACAGGAGGCAGGGCTCGTGGTTAATGCACTCATGGAACGGCTTTTCAAGCTCATGAAGGACAGGTGATACATCCATGGTTTTTCGCTCGCGGCCCAGATTGATTGTCATGGCGTGCCCTGATGGGTGCGGCGAGACCCTGGTAATCAATCTCGACAGCCGCGCCGACAAGGCATGGCGCTTCGACATTCGCGGTGAAGGACTTACCCTGTTTCCCTCGGTTTGGCGCGACGGAGGATGCGAAAGCCACTTCATCGTGTGGCGTGGGCACACCCTGTAGTGTGATCGGTTTGAAGAAGGAAATAATGAACCGACCTACAATCTCGAGATCGAGGACGCTGTTCTGAGCGCGATGGATGAGGTTCAGCCGCGCACTGCCGTGGAACTCGCCGATGCAATTGATGAACTCGTCTGGGACGTCAATCGCGCCGCGGGCATGCCCAGGGATCGGATTGTTTTCGGGCACTGCCAGCGAATCTGCCCCACTTACCCCGCATCAGGGCTGTCATGCTGGTTTTTGCGAGATCGTAAGCCATTGAATTTATGGTTAATAAATCTATAATGAAAGCTATATCGCCGTTAGGATTCATTACTGCGTATGGCTTTAAGTTGGGCTTATAACCATCGATAAGTATCCCTTATCGATGGTAGATCGACAAAACCCCCAAATTCACTTACCGTGGGCCAAAATCACGTTCTGCAAAGGTTTCGAAACATGGAAGATCGCGTCCGCTTCGCGCTGGAAAAGTTGCTCAACGTCGCCCACGGCGATACCGGTCAGAGCCGGCGCGTCGCCAACTTCATTCTTGCTTGGTGGAATGCAGACGTGCACGGCGGCTTTAATCTTACAGATCTGGCCGATGTCGATCGCGACGTCTGCGAAGACATGGTGACAGTCTTCACTTTTCTCGCCCGCGAAGAGGATCTCGTTTACCCTGAGGCTTATAAACTGGAGATCATTCAAATCATTCGCCGCTGGCGGCCGAACGTCGAGATCGATTAATGTCGAAACCGCGCAGGCCAGCCTCCCTGTCTAACATCGAGCGGCGCGCTGTCGAGCTCGACACGATCGCATCGGTGCTGCCAATCGAGCGCAGGGACGAACTCGCCGAGCTTCTGACTGACCAGGATGTCGAAACGCTCAAACATCTGGTCAACCAGGGCATGGGCGACAACACGCTGCGGGCGCTGACCTCCGATCTCGCCTATCTCGAAGCCTGGGGTCTTGCTGCCACCGGGCAGTCCCTGCCCTGGCCCGCGCCAGAGGCGCTACTGCTCAAATTCGTCGCTCACCACCTGTGGGATCCCGAAAGGCGCGCCAGCGACCCCAACCACGGCATGCCTCCTGAGGTTGAGGAGAACCTCAGAGGCCAAGGCTTCCTGAAATCCATCGGCCCGCACGCCCCCGATACGGTGCGGCGCCGGCTTGCGAGTTGGTCGACCATGACCAAATGGCGCGGCTTATCCGGAGCCTTCTCCTCCCCTGCCCTCAAACAGGCGATCCGGCTCGCGGTCCGCGCCGTTCCACGAAAGCGTCGTCGAAAAAGCGCAAAGGCGGTCACGGGGGACATCCTGCAAATGCTACTCGCCACGTGCGCAAGTGACAGCTTGCGTGACATCAGGGACCGGGCGATTTTGATGGTCGCCTTTGCATCAGGTGGTCGCCGGCGCAGCGAGATCGCAGGCCTCCGCCTGGAGCAACTGACCGAGGAAGCACCGATCGAGGTGCCTGACAGCCCTCCCCTTCCCTCTTTGGCAATTCATCTTGGACGGACCAAAACGACGACCGGAGAGCAGGACGACGTCGTCTATCTCACAGGCCGGCCTGTCGAGGCATTGACTGCCTGGCTGTCGGCCGCCAGAATCGACAAGGGAAGCGTGTTTCGGGGGATCGGAAGGTGGGGATCGGTCTCGCGGCGGGCGCTCGATCCGCAGTCGATCAACGCGATCCTTAAACAGCGTGCGGAAATGGCGGGGTTGGATTCGGGGGAGTTTTCTGCGCACGGTTTGCGGTCGGGATATTTGACGGAGGCCGCCAATCGCGGCATTCCGCTGCCTGAGGCGATGGAACAGTCCCGCCACAAGTCAGTGCAGCAGGCGTCGAGCTATTATAACAGTGCTGCACGGAGAAGCGGGCGAGCGACCCGATTGTTGTAGGATCTGATATCACTGTTAAAATTGCCAAGGCGAGATCAATTTGAGCCCTGTTGTTTCGAAATCTTTGAGGTTTCTGGTCGCCAACCGGCCATCATTGATCCACACTATCGCCGCGATCATGCCGTCTGGAGCCGACATCCTCCTCCCCTGCCGCGCAGCAGGCTCCCATGATATCGCCATAGGCCAATGCTGCTTCCGTGAAGGCAAACATTTTGTCGGAGAACCGGTGACGCCAGCTCACAAGTCGCTCTTCCAGGCGATCTGCCCCCTGATCCGGCCTGATCTTTTGAATACCAAAAGCGATCTCAGCAACTGCAACCGTCGGCAATGCCAATTCGGCATCGTGGCGAACCAGCCATGCTATGACCGCAGAATCGAGAGCCTTCATAAAAGACAGACATCGCATTCGTGTGCATGAAAATCAAAGCTCTACGCCTTTGTGAGCGCGTCTGTTTTCATTGATGATACTGTCTAGATCGATATCCGTACCAGACTGCGATGAAAGACGGCTATAGAATTTCGCAGCGGGTTCACGTCCTGCCTGACGAGCCTCATAGGTTTCGAGCGCGCGCTCGACGATATCGGCAATCGTGCGATTTTCTCGGCGGGCGAGCTTATGGGCAAGGTCGCGAGCTTTGGAACTGCGGACGGATAGTTGCGGTGTTACCATTGAGTGCTCCTTCCTCTGGATCCACAGTAACCTAATTGAGTAGCCATCAAGATGGCGCCTGCCATCTTGATGGCTATCTCGTATTTGTGATTTGGCGCCCCGTGGTTTGGTGATCGTGCATGTTCGTTCCGCGTGGTGGCCAACACATCCCCTCCCCGAACGCCATATTTAAGCAATTTCCGCCGTAGACGGCCATCAGAGCGCATTTCAAGCCGGTCGTAGCTAGAATGAGTTTGACGCGATGTTTCGCGTCTGACAGGGCCGCATTAAGGTCATAAAAACACACTTGCAACTGGTCCTTTATCAGCGCGTTCCTTATCTGAACAAACCTGCTGAATCGAACCGAAAATCAATGGCCGAACGGCAAAAAGCAATTCTTCTCCCCCACCTCGCCGGCTTATAGGTCACGCCCGTATCGCGACCGACGATCAGGTTCACGAGGCGCAGGGCGACGAGCTACAGGCCGCAGGCTTAGGCCTCATCTGTCAGGATCATGGGCCCATTTGCATCCGGAGCGCGACCCGTGCTCGCGAGACTGCTGAAGGAGTTGACCGCGGCATCAACACTCAACAGAGAACAGCGTTACGGCTACTCGTTCAGTATACGACAATGCTTCCGATCAGCCGCATTGCCCCAGCGATCAGAAGGAAGGCCAAAATTTTGCGCAGCGTTTCGGGTTTGAAATTGAACGCTCCCAACCACGAGCCGACATAGCCTCCGGCCCCCACACACAACAGCCACAGTGGAAGCTCCGCAGGAAGGTCGGGCATGGTAACCCATGCGCCAGCCTACGCCGTCCCGGAATTGAGGAGGTGCACCCCCTACTCCAGTGGCCCCTGAAATGATGCCCAGCACCCACCCGCCACGAGCGACGGCATAAAGGGCGGGCCTTTGGGGTGGGCTTCGCCGTCACGGCCGGATACCGGGCGCAGCATCTGGACTCCTGCAATGAGCAACAGGGTTCCGACCACCGGATGATACACCCTCGCAGGCAGGTGCAGCGCGCCGCCGATTAAAGAGAACGGCAGGCCAAGGATTGCGAACGGGTAACACGTGCGCCAGGTGACCAGACCCGCCCTGTAAAAGCGAACGCAGCCGATGGCCGACACGGGAATATTGAGGGCGAGAGCTGAAGGCTTGATCACGGCGGGCGTAAACCCTGCCAGCGCCATCAGCGCCACATAGCCCGTGCCCCCTGTCTGACTGACGCAGGAATAGAGAAGAGCGACTATCGCTAGGGAGAAGGCAAAGAGGACATGCAGCACGCGATCAGCCTACCATACCCTGGCGGCGAAAGCTCCCAAGGAGGACGAACAAGGCCAGGGCCAGCATGCCGAGGCCGACGATGGCTGCCAGGGACAGAGAGATCCCCAGCCATTCCATCGCCAACGCCATGACAAAGGGGGCTGAAGCCGAAACGATCAGTCGAGCGCCCATCATCTTCCCCTGCAGCTTCCCGTATCCTTCACTGCCGAACAGCGCTAGCGGCAGGGTGCCCGTGACAATGCTCAGCAGGCCGTTGCCCATGCCGAACACCACGGCGAAAATCGTGGCTCCGGGTATGGAGGGCGCGGTCAGCTCCAAGACCAGTGCGCCGGCAGGGATCAGGGCGGCTGAAATCAACGCTAGGTGCAGCGCGTCAAGGTGCTTTCCGAACAGCATGTTGATCAGCCGGCTCGCGACCTGCGACGGTCCAAACAGGGTGCCGACGAGGGCCGCGGTGGCGCCGAGCCCGAGACCAGCGAGCAACGGCACCATGTGGACCAGGACCGAGGCACTGGCGAGGTACTGCACCGCAAAGGCCGTTGTCATGAGTGCAAAACCGGCGCGGCGGTGCGACGGCGCCAGGGATCCTGCCACGGGAGCGGCCTGTTGCCCGGCAGCTTGCCGACGACTGTGTGCCAGGCCGCGCGAAAGCCAGGCATGGATCGGCAGGCACACCAGCAGATTGAGGCCAGCGAATATGAGGTAGACGTTCTGCCAGGACAGCTGGGCGTGCAGCGCCGTCGTGATCGGCCAGAACATCGTCGAGGCAAAGCCGGCGATCAGGGTGAGATACGTGATGCTGCGCTGAGCGGCGGCCGGCCGCAGCTGGACCAGGAGCGCGAACGCTGCCCCGTACTGTACCAGGTTGGCGGCGACCTCGATCGCGATGAGCGCCGCGACATAAGTACCCCTTCCCGGCGCATAGGCGCAAGCAACTAAGGCTACGGCCGCGACGGCGGAGCCAATGGTCATCACCCGCCCTGCCCCAATGCGGTCGATCGGCGTGCCAAGCCAAGGGGCGGTCAATCCGCCGATCAGCAGCGCCACCGAGAGGGCGCCGAAGATCCATTCCTGAGACCAGGCGAGACTTGCCGCCATGTCTGGCGCCAGGATGCTGAAGCTGTAATAGAGGGTGCCGTAGCCGACGTTCTGGGTGACACCGAGGGCGAGGATCGCGCCGATCGGCAAGCGCTGGGTCATATGGACTTGAGGCTCACGCGCTGCTCCAGTTTCGCGGCTTCTTCCTTTCGCTCGCTGTAGCGGTCGGTGAGGTAGGCCGAAGCGTCGCGGGTGAGCAGCGTGAACTTGACCAGTTCTTCGCAGACGTCGACGACGCGGTCGTAATAGGAGGAGGGCTTCATGCGGCCATCCGCATCGAACTCTTGGAACGCTTTGGCCACTGAAGACTGGTTTGGGATCGTAATCATCCGCATCCAGCGTCCGAGGACGCGCAGCTGGTTTACCGCGTTGAACGACTGCGAGCCGCCGGAGACCTGCATCACCGCCAGGGTTTTGCCCTGGGTCGGCCGCGCGGAGCCGACGGAAAGCGGGATCCAGTCGATCTGCGCCTTCATGATGCCGGTCATCGCGCCGTGGCGCTCAGGGCTGACCCAGACCTGGCCTTCCGACCATTGTGTCAGCTCACGCAGCTCCTGGACCTTCGGATGATCCACCGGCGCCGCATCGGGCAGCGGCAGGCCTTCGGGATCGAAGATCTTCACCTCGCAGCCAAAATGCTCGAGCAGACGCGCTGCCTCGTGCGCCAGCAGGCGGCTATAAGAGACCGGACGCAGCGAGCCGTACAGGATCAGGATCCTCGGCTTGTGGTCGGAAAACGATGGACGCAGCGCCTGCAGATCGGGAAGTTGCAGATGCTGAAGGGATGCGGCAGGTAAATCAGACAATGCGCTTGCCCTCTGCATCGAGGACCCGTTCCCCGTCTTCCTTGGTGAAGGCACCCTTGTGGCTATCCGGCAGGATGTCCAGCACCACCTCCGAGGGCCGCGTCAGGCGCGCGCCTATGGACGTGATAACGAATGGCCGGTTGATCAGGATCGGATCCTTGAGCATGGCGTCGAGCAACTGGTCATCGGTCAGCTCCGGGTCGTCGAGGCCGAGGTCGGCATAGGGCGTACCCTTCTCGCGGATCGCCTGCCGGACGGTGAGGCCCGCGTCAGCGATCATCTTGATTAGCTGAACGCGGCTGGGCGGGGTTTTCAGGTATTCGATCACCGTAGGCTCAATGCCCGCGTTGCGGATCATCTCCAGCGTGTTACGCGACGTTCCGCAGGCGGGGTTGTGATAGATTGTGACGTCCATGGTTTCAGGCCCTTTCGATGGCGGAAGCGGAGGAGCGGACGGCGGCGCCGCGCTCGTACCAACCCCTGCTGCGGTTGACGATCCAGACTACCGACAGCATGACTGGCACCTCGATGAGGACGCCGACGACGGTTGCCAGCGCCGCGCCCGAGTTGAATCCGAACAGGCTGATGGCGGCGGCCACCGCCAGTTCGAAAAAGTTGGACGCGCCGATCAAAGCCGACGGGCCGGCGACACAGTGCTTCTCACCGCTCATGCGGTTGAGCAGGTAGGCGAGGCCGGAGTTGAAATAGACCTGGATGAGGATCGGAACGGCCAGCAGCGCGATCACGCCCGGTTGCGCGAGGATCTGCTCGCCCTGAAAGCCGAACAGCAGCACCAGGGTCGCCATCAACGCGACGAGTGACACCGGCTGCAGCCTTGCACCGAGGCGGTTTACGTCGGTCAGCCGACGCAGGATCTGTGCCGCGATCACCGGCAGGACGATGTAGAGCACGACCGACAGGATCAACGTATCCCAAGGCACCGTGATGGCGGACAGGCCCAACAGCAGCCCGACGATCGGCGCGAAGGCCATCACCATGATCGTGTCGTTTAGGGCGACCTGACTCAGCGTGAAATGCGGTTCGCCTTTTGTCAGGTTGGACCAGACGAACACCATGGCGGTGCAGGGCGCCGTTGCCAGGATGATCAGGCCGGCGATATAGGAATCGATCTGCCCGGCCGGCAGGTACGGACGGAACAGATAGCCGATGAACAGCCAGCCAAGCAGCGCCATCGAAAATGGTTTTACGGCCCAGTTTATGAACAGGGTGACGCCAATCCCTCGCCAGTGGCGGCCGACCTGACCGAGGGACGCGAAATCGATCTTAAGGAGCATCGGAATGATCATCAGCCAGATCAGCACTGCAACTGGCAGGTTGACCTTCGCGACTTCGGCCGCACCGATCGCTTGGAAGGTGTCCGGCATGAGGTGGCCGAGCGCCACCCCGACGACGATGCAGGCAAAGACCCACACCGTCAGATAGCGTTCAAATGTGGACATGATTTTATCCTCAGATTGATTTGGCAAACAGGCCGGCAGATGCCGGGCACAGGCTTGCCGCCTGGCGTGTTTGCAGGATCGCCGCCGGCGCATACGCGCGCTCGACTTTCACGAACCCCAGATGTTCAAAGAACGCGGCCGCCGATTGAGTCAGCAGATAGACAGTACGGGCGCCGGCGCGCCCCGCCTCGTCAAGCAGCCGGCGGGAGATAGCTTCGCCATAACCGCGTCCGCGTTGATCTGGCAGGACCACCACGGAGCGCAACAGCGCGCAGTCGCCATAGGGCTCCATCCCGCCGAAGCCGACGATACGGCCCTGGTCGGCAAAGCGGAAAAACACGCGCCCAGTTTGCTCCAGATCGTCGATTGGAAGTTCCGCCGCCTGCAGTGCTGCCCGCAAATCCTGATCGTGGCCGCTGGCCTGCTGCTGATCCAAAACGTAGCTCACGCGACGTCGCCCTGGGGGCTGGTGCAGCCTTCCATCGTGCCAATGGTGCGGAGCTGGGTTTCCAGCGCCAGCTTGTCGATCGAGGCCAGAGGCAGGCTTAAGAATGCGGTGATGCGGTTCTTGAGATAGCGGGCCGCCTGGGAGAAGGCCTGGCCCTTTTCGATGAGGGAGCCCTCGACAGCTGCCGGATCTTCAACGCCCCAGTGAGCAGTCATCGGGTGGCCGATCCAGACCGGGCAGGCTTCGCCAGCGGCGTTGTCACAGACCGTGAAGATGAAATCCATTTGCGGTGCGCCAGGCTCCGCGAAGATGTCCCAGCTTTTTGAGCTGAACCCCGTCGCTTCGTATCCGAGGCCGCGCAGCGTATCCAGGGCCAACGGATGAACCTCGCCCTTTGGCTGACTGCCAGCAGAGAACGCGCGGAAGCGGCCCTTGCCTTCACTATTCAAAATGGACTCGGCGAGGATTGAACGCGCCGAATTGCCGGTGCAGAGGAACAGGACGTTGTAAACGCGATCGGCGGTCATTGCAGGTTCTCCTTTGGGGTAGGCGCACAGCAGGCGGCGATTTCGGTGGCCGGTGCGCATATCTCCGGGTGACCGGCGCAGCAGTCTTCCATCAGGAAGCGGACCAGCGCACCCAGCCCGTCGTAATTGGCGGTATAGATAATCGAACGGGATTCGCGCTGCTGGTTGATGAGCCCGGCCCGCTCCAGTTCCTTCAGGTGGAAGGACACATTCGAGGGCGACACCTCAGCCTTTTCCGCGATCGCGCCGGCAGCCATTCCGTCCGGACCGGCCACCACCAGCATGCGGACGATGTGGAGCCTCGTTTCCTGCGACAGCGCCGCAAATGACATGAGGGCTTGACGTTCTTCCATATTTCTACAATCCTTGAATTATTGAAACAGGAGTAGCCGAAATGAACGCATTCGACAAGCCCCTTCTCGAAACCGACATCAGCCTCGGTCGCCTGCTCGACACCATCGACGGCGTCCGGGACATGGCACTGATATTTTCCTACGACGGCCGGCCGGTGAAGGGCGGCTATCACGTGACCGAGGTGAAAGCGGGACAGTTCGCAGCACTCGACTGTGGCGCCCAGCACGAGGAGTGGTCGGAAATCTTTGTGCAGCTGTGGGACATCGATGAGGATGACCGCACGCACATGCCGGCCGGAAAGTTTGCCGCAATCATTCGCAAGGTTTCGGAGCACTTGCAGCTGGATGGATCCGCCAAGCTGACCTTCGAAGTCAGTGACGGGGTGCGGCCGATGCAGCTTTATTGCGCGGCGGCCCCTGCCCTACACAGCGGCGCACTGCACGTTGATCTAGTTCCACGTCCCGCGAGCTGCAGGCCCCGCGATCGCTGGCTGGCGGAAAAAACCCAGAAGGCCTCTGCGTGCTGCGGTCCGGCACAGCAATCATGTTGCGCCTGAGTCCGCTTAATTAGGGTGAGTCCGGCGAATTGGGAGAATGCCTTGTCCTTTGAAATCAGTCAGACAGAGTCCGCTCGATAAGGACGGCCGAATCCTGTGATTTTGGAGCGATCGTGGCCGAAGCCAAAACATCCCTGAGTGCTGTCGAGCGCCGCGCCGAAGAGCTCGACACGATCGCGTCCCTTCTGCCGATGGAGCGCCGCGACGAGCTTGCGGAATTGCCCACCTCCGACTAGGATGTCGAAACGCTTAAACATCTCGTCAACCAGGGTATGGGCGATAATACCCTACGCGCCCTGACATCGGACCTCGCCTATCTCGAAGCCTTGGCACTGGCCGCGACCGGACAGTCCCTGCCCTGGCCGGCGCCCGAAGCGCTGCTGCTGAAATTCGTCGCGCACCATCTGTGGGATCCGGAGAAACGTGCGGCCGATACGGATCACGGCATGCACGTCGACGACAACCTCCGGCGCCAGGGCTTTCTGAATCCGCCGGCCTGCATGCACCGGATACTGTGCGCCGCCGGTTAGCCAGTTGGTCGACCCTCACGAAATGGCGTCGACTTCCAGGCGCCTCCGCCTCTCCTGCCCTTAAATCCGCCATTCGTCTGGCCGTGCGGGCCGTCCGAGGCAGCGCCGTCGAAAGAGCGTCAAGGCGGTGACATCAGGCGTGCTAGCAAAAATGCGGGCGACCTAAGCAACGGAGAGCTTGCGCGATCTGCGTGACAGGGCGATCCTGATGGCCGCCTTTGCGTCGGGCGGCCGGCGGCCGGCGGTGCAGCGAGATCGCAGGCCTTCGTGTCGAGCAATTGACAATTAAGCAGCCGATCGAGGTGGAAGACGGCCCTCCCCTCCCCTCTCTTGCCATTCATCTCGGCCGCACCAAGACGACGTCCGGTGATCAGGACAATACCGTCTATCTCACAGGCCGGCCGTTCGAGGCTCTCTATGCATGGATGGATGGCCGTGATATAGATCGACTAGGGCGGCGCTGGGGTACGGTGTCGAAGCGAGCGCTCGATCCGCAGTCGGTCAATGCCATTCTCAAGCAGGGCAGAAATGGCGGGGCTGGACCGTGGGAATTCTCTGCGCACGGTCTGCGGGCAGGATATCTGGCCGAGGCCGCCAATTGTGGTATCCCACTGCCCGAAGCTAGCAGGCATCGAGTTACTACAATAATGCGACGCGGCGTAGCGGTCGGGCCGCGCGCCTCATTGCATAGGTTTTCCTTGCAGATCCGGAACAGTATGCCATAAATGCAAGGATGATTGAGTGAAGAATTGAAGCCGAACTCCTGCATCGGGTGGACGAAAGCCCTGCGGTAGCGCTATTGGGCCCTCGTCAGATTGGTAAAACGACATTAGCACTCAATATTGGCGAAACCCGACCATCCATCTATCTCCACCTCGAATCGGAAGCAGATCGAGCCAAACTGTTGGAACCGGAGCTTTATCTTGCAAGCCACGACGACAAGCTGGTTATCCTTGACGAAGTTCACCGCCTGCCAAACGTATTCCAGATCCTGCGGGGCTTGATCGATCGCAACCGCCGCGCCGGACGGCCCACCGGCCAGTTCCTGCTACTTGGCTCAGCTTCTATCGATCTCCTCAACCAATCCGGAGAAACGCCGTCATGGCCGCATAGCGCATCTTGAAATGCAGCCTGTCGACGGATTGGAAGTGCCGGTAGATGCACTCGAGAGACTTTGGCTACGGGGTGGTTTTACCGACAGTTTCCTTGCTTCCAGCGACTATGGAAGCATGGGCTGGCGACAGGATTTCATTCGCACCTATCTCGAACGCGATATTCCGCTTTTGGGGCGACGCATTCCTGCCAAGACGCTGAGGCGGTTCTGGACCATGCTGGCACACCACCAGTCTGGTCTTCTCAACGCAGCCGAACTCGCCCGTTCGCTGGGGATAGATGGCAAAACCGTCGCTTCTTACCTCGATCTTCTTGTTGACCTGCTATTGGTGCGCCGTCTCGAACCCGGCATGCCAATGTCGGCAAGCGGTTGGTCAAATCACCAAGGGTCTATGTCAGGGACAGCGGCATTGCCCATGCGCTGCTTGGGCTCGGAAGCGCTGAACCATTAATTGGTCATCCAATTGTCGGCTCCAGTTGGGAGGGCTTCGTGATCGAAACACTGATCGCGTCCTTGCCCGACGGCACTGCAGCCAACTTCAACCGCACAGCGGCTGGAGCCGAAATCGATCTCCTGCTGACTGCTCCAGGCGAAAATCCTTGAGCGATAGAGATTAAGCGAAGCCTTACGCCTAAACTAGAAAAAGGTTCTACCTTGCCTGCGAGGATTTGCAGCCGCAAAAACGGGTCGTTGTCTACCCCGGGGCCAAGAGGCCTTCCCTCTTCCGAACGGTGTGACGGTAATGTCCCTGTCTGCCGCCGGTCGCCTGTTGCTTGACCGATAGCCAAATCCTCATTGATGGGGATAGCCTGCAGGCCAGCGTAACTCCTAGACGCATTTTTCCCCAAACGCCCGATGATCCTGCACTATCGGACGTTCTTGTCATTGTAGAGAAATGGCCCAAATCATCGAGCAAAACAGTGAAATTCACGTCGAGAAGACCCCAGCGCTGGAACGTGCGCGATTGGCGCCTCAGACAATTACCCGCAACGGAACGCCGAGCGTAGTCGTCGTTTCCGCAGAAGAGTGGCAGCGGAGAACTGGACGGAGGGGATCGCTCGCGGAATTTCTCTTGGCATCGCCTCTGCGCGGCGCGGATCTGGATCTTGAACGGCAGCACAACGAGCCACGTGACTTGTCGTTCTGAGGCTGCTCCTCGCCGCGAACGTTCTGTCGGAAGGTACGAAACCTCGCCCGGATGAAGCTGTTCTTAAGTGGCTTCACGGGCTGGGCGAAGACCGTACGCTCATCGGCATCGTGTCGATCGCTGAAATTCGCCGCGGTGTCGCGCCGATGGATGCTGGGCGAATGGCTCAGATATGATCTGCCTCAACCTTTCACAAACAGGATTGTTCCGGTGGAAGGGCCTGTCGCGAGCGCAGCACCCCTAACTAGCTGACCAGTCGACGGATAGGAGAATAACGTCGCCATATTATGGCTCGCGGTGAATCCGCCATTCGTCTGGCCGTGCGCGCCGTTCCGCGAGCCCGAGCGCGCAAGAGCGCAAAAGCAGTTACAGTCGATGTTCTGCCGAAGCTGCTGGCGATCTCAGCCTCCGACATCTTGCGCGATCTACGCGACAAGGCAATCCCGATGGCGGCCTTTGCCTCTGGCGGCCGCCGGCGCAGTAAAATCGCAAGGCTTCGTGTAGAGCTGCTCACTATCCAACCTCCGATCGAGATGTTGAACAGCCCCCTCACTTGACGATCTGCACGCTGATCCGGTCTGAGCTTTTTGATAATATCAAAGCGATCACGCCAACCGTCCTCGCTATCACCGGGCATTCCCTGCCCTGCCGGCGCCCGAGCCGCTACTGCTCAGATTCGTTGCTCAAGACCTGTAGGATCTAGAAAACTGCGCCGGCGATCCCGTTCACGGCATGCCTATTGAAGCAGCCGATAGGATAGTCCCGATTGTATCCTCTAGGCCGGGCGCCAAAACCTTGTCAGCTGACAAGGTTTTTCCCACTGAAGTAATGCAAAGTTTGCAGCCGCTTGGTTGTCTGATGACGCACCCGCGACCTGACTACCGCCGCAGAACCTTGTCAGCTGACAATGTTTCCGTCAAATCCGAGGTGCACCGGTCCGTAAAAAGTGGTGCTTCGACAAGCCTGGGGCAGACTACCCACTGCAAAACCTTGTCAGCTGGCAGGGTATTCTTCTGAAGAAACGCGAAAAAATACGCAGCTGCTCGGCTCTCTGACGGTCTACCCCGGACACGAGTACCACCGTAAACCTTGTCAGCTGACAGGGTTCCACCATCCGGGATGAACTGGTTCGCGACCGCGCGGGCTTCGACACTGCGCTTTACACTAGCGTACCAGCTCGGGAAAATTGCGGACGGTCCGCTAGGAAAGGGGTGGTTGCCTTCAACGTTGCACTCAGACCCGTTCCCCGACAAGACCAGAGTCAATTTCAATTTCAAGGCACCAAGCAAGTGCTACGCTTTTGACAACAATGCCTCGCGGGGGTGATAGGAAATGCTCTGCTGACGAGATGATGTTAACATCCATCCTGCGCACAAACCGTCGGAACTGCGCGATATTGCAAAGCCGTTTTTCGGAGTAGGGGAGGGGAGGGGAGGGGCTCGTTGCATCGGCAGCAAGCACCCGTATTAGCAAAGCCCGTCAAAGCACCACTCTGAAGATCGAGCTGCGCGATGGCCGCAGAATGGGCTGCAGTGTTGTTGAATTAGTCCGTTTTCCATTGCTTGCGAATTGGATGTTGAGGGATCACGCCCGCAAGTGGGTCCTGATCCTCGGCAAGAAGGCGCTCACCGTTTTTGATCGGTCCCGATGCCAAGGATACGGGGAACGAGACGGTGGCCACGGTATTGTCGACCGTAACTTCCCCACAGAGCTTCCTGAAAAATTCGATCTTGAAGCGGTCCAGAATGATTTGACGACGCCGCTTTTGGCGGAGCTATTCACGACTCGGATGGCGGGGAACAGGCGGCCTGATCATCATAGCCGAGGCCGCTGGCAGGTATTGCGGCGGCGATGTCACCGGCTTCTGGAATATTGGACATGGAGACCTTGAAAGTCGCAGTCTCCGCGGAGTTGTATCTGCCATATAACGGCCTTGCCTACCAGTTCGACCTCCCGGATGACATTGAACACGCCCTCGTGGCGGGTGACGTCTCTGATCGCTTGCACGCTGCGGGCGGTTTCGCCGTTTTACGCCCAAGCATAGCAGGTCTATCAATGCCGAGAGCCGCGCACGGTTTCGGGATCCTTCCGACGGCTTTGACGGCCCTCCTGTCGTGCCTACGTATCCAAATCATGTCGGTTGCAGAGGGATATGCGACCACACCGCTGACGCCTGCATTCGCTTTGGACTTCGGCCCGGATATCGAGAAACCTGCGCCGGCCACAGGCGTACGGGCTTCGACTATTCCGTTCCCTGCGCCCCTATCGTATGCAATCCTCTCGGTTATCAGAAAGAGGCTACCAGAGTCAGCAGCGTCCGAGAGAACCCGATCTTCTTCCCCATCAGATCATCGACGTCCCCCCTGACGCCGAGACCAGCAATTGGCGCCGCCATCGTCGCCGCGGATTACCACAGATATGATAGCTCTATGAGAACAGTTTTAGCCCCCTCACTGGACATGCCGCCGCCAAGGAGCAGCCAGACGACTGAATAACGGAACAGGATACGAGTAGAGGCTCTCGGCTACTGAACAGAGCCTTTTCGAACTCTCACCACCTAGGATTGTTTCGCTCGAAACGTATAACCCTAAGATTGAAGCGAAAAAAACGCCCGCAGAGCGACTTTGACCATTCTGGGGAGTAAAGACTGGTAATGCTGCCAAATCTGATCTCCGCTTTTTGAAGATGAATATAGGCGGTGTTTACGAAGGCTGTAATTCCCATTGAGGATGCCGATCTCGCGGAGATCACCGAACCGCTGTCTCCCCGAAATTCTGAGCGAACTGAACGAGCACACCGCAGCCGCGGGCCGCATTAGAATTCCACCAAAAGATGCTGCACCTCGACGCTAACCTGATGGCTATCATAGCAATCATCGAAATGCGTTTGCGAAACTCGATCTGCGGTAATCTCGGTGCAAATTGTGCCTTGACCGGTCGGCTCCTGCGCCCTACCGCGCCTTTCCAGTGGAGGACAGCGAGCAGAACAAGATCATGCAGGCGCTCGATGCCCTCGCTTTCAAGAACGGCCTCCCTGCGTAACAGCAATTATCGTCCCACGGGTCGGTCCGAGCATGACTGACGAGGACATCACGCAGGAATGGGAGCTGGATTATCTCACCACCGACATCACGAGGACGGCTACGAGACATAACCTTTGACGCCGCCTGTAAGGCGCTATCCCAATGGCAACCTCCGGGCCAGAATTTCAAAACAAGTGCAAGCTATTCAGGCGATGTGCGAAGCCCAGCCATCGCTGGGGGTGATAGATCGCGTTCCGGCTGTCCTTGACGTCCTGGCGACTTTCTATCCAGCTGCCGAGCTATCCGGTGAGCGCGGCTTGGTCGCATTCCGGTCTAATACCCGGCTGTCGGCCTGCGCCCGCGGCATGGGCCGCCGCGATGGTACGACGGCACTTGGAAGTCCTCGTGAGGCCGGGATCGATGGCGGGGAAGGACAGCGCCAACGAGAAACGCTACGCGCGCCGTGGAAGGGCAGGGGAGGTGGAGGAAGCCTTCGGCTTTTCGCTCGCGTTACTGCTGGCACGGTCGGCCGAGATCGAGGCTCTGCCGCCCAGCGCCTAGAAACGAGAACAGCTATGGGTCACCAAGCAGCGCCCGACCGTTTGCCGACGTGACATTGCCAAGCTGAGTCGCCGCAGCGATCGGCGAGGGGCGTCGCGGCTGGGAGCAGATTTCGCTCATGTTGAAACCAATGACGGCACGACATCCGAGCACGCCTTGTATCGACGAAGTGACATTCATGGGTGTCCGCGATCGGCCCACCGTGGTTAGGATCGATGCATTCTAGTCCGCGACAGAGCTTGGCACCATGTGCTGGTCCCTCAACGACGATCGTGCGCGTCAATTCTCACCTGCGATTCTGGCTCGGTACCGCCACCAGTGTCTCCTCGACGGAGGGTACTCGCACGGTAACCTGCGCTCCGCCTAGAATTCATGGTCCGTTTGGCTGCAGATTGCCGGGAGGAACAATTTTTGTTCCCACCCGCAATTATGCGGCCTCAACATTACCCAGTGGCTTTGACGTTGTGGCCCCCGGCACGTAGCAGAGCCATTAGGACCGGACCAAGTGAAAATTCGCCTCGCTTCGCCTTGCTTGTCAAATCTCTGAGATATCCACCCGGTGAATTAATGTGACCACCGCGCTCCAAAATGCAGGCAATCGTCACCGCCGCGTTCTCTGGACCCATTGCCTCGCAGGCTTCCTGATATGCAGAGGGGCTGACCCCAAGCATGGATCTGACGACCACTGCGGCTGTCATGAGTTCACGCCAGTTCCGAATTTCGCCTTCGGGCCCGTAGCTTGAAATTTCGGGGCAGGCCCGCAGCACAAGTCCGATTGGGAAAGACTTGATCGGCACATGCTGCGGCTGCCTGTCCTCACTCGGCTTCGCTCCCTGCTCTTTTCCAGAGCTAGGTTCAAGTTCATTAGGAGGATTGGTATTTGAATTCTGTATGTGACGCTCAATATGAGCATCATTGGCGTTCATTTTTGATGAAAAGTCTCCGAAATTCAGGAGCTTGACGATATCCTCGCGTAGACTACTCATCCTGAGACCAAGATCGCCGAGTTCAGCCAGGGTGGGATTGCGCGGAATTTCTCCCACGATCGCGATATAGCGCTCCTCTATTCCGTCCCAATCGCCTGCTGCCCCTTCTTCAACAGCTGCAGTGATCAGCTTGCGGATATCCCGCCGGCAGATCGTCAGATTTTCCTTTGCCTGTCTAAAGGCGATCCGATCGGCAGCAACCTGCTGTGCGAGGCACGCAAGCTCCTCAGCTCGCATAAGAAGAGGTGATATGTCGAATCCGTACGCATGCTCGATCGAGCCATCGTCGCCTTTTCTCGCGTAGCGTTTCCCGTTGGCGCTATCCTTGCGGATAATCAAGCCGGCATCAACGAGGGCCGCAAGATGCCGGCGCAAGGTCGCGCCTGCAATGCCATGGGCACGAATTGACAGCTGAATGTTCGAGGGAAAGACGACGAGCTGCGCGTCTTGGCGCAGTTCGTTCTCCGGATAGAAGCTCAAAAGCGCATCGAGAACCGCGAGGCTGCGATCCTGCAGACCAAGCACCTCCCGAGCTTCAGATGCGTCGCGAAAAACCTTCCACTTGTTTGCCGATTTACCTTCCTCGATCCTGCTCGTGGCAATTTGCCGCCTCACAAGCGCAAGGGTAACATGTCGCCGCCCAAAGGGCGTCGTTACTTGTCCACCTTCCATGTCCTCGCCTCTCAAAAGGCAAAAGAAAAACGCTCACCAAAACGGTGCCAAAGACTCTTGACTAGGATTCATGGAAATGCGATTCTCAAGCTCTCACACAACGAGAAGGGCTTCCATGACGGCAACGTTTCGGGGGCCTTTTTCTTTTGCTCGCGTTCCTTCCTGAATTCGTGTCGAAATCCGCTTGCGGCTTCGATCAGTTCTTAGACTTCTCACGACTGAAGCGCTCAGCCAGCGTCGGCAACTCCGATTCGATAAAGCTCAGGAACTCCTTCGCAGATGCTGTGTGCGCTGAAATACGAACCTCGTTAGCCGTACGCACAAGCCTGCCCAGTTGCTCGCCTGCGGGTCCAGCAATGGACTTGCCAGTGTCCTTCAGGGGGGCCTCAGGTTTGAGAGCATTGAATGCTGCAAGAAACTTCTGGTCCGATCCCAGGCGCTTTTCGGCGCTGCCGGATAAAACATTCCTCAATGCATCGTGGAGATCCGGCCTTTCGGAATAGTTCTTTGCAAAGTCGGCCCACCTCGGGCGACCGACCTTGCCCGCCCGCCCGATTGCTTCGATGATTTCGGTCGGGACGACACGGTAGACGGACCGCATGCGAGCGAGTTCGGGGTCATCGATAGACAGCGCAGCCTTGATATCCCGAGGCTTTACACCAGCATCATCCATGCGGCGGGCGAAGAGGGCGCGCTCGATCCAGGTCAGATCCTGGCGATCAGCATTTTCAATACCCTGTGCGATAGCAAGTTCGATGTCGGAAATCTCGACCTCGATCGCCTTGACCGGAATTCCAAGGTCTCTGGCTGCCTGGAGCCGGCGGTGGCCGTAGATCACCTGATAGCGGTCAGGAGACGAAGGTGATTTGCGGACCTGTATGGGAACCTTCTGGCCTTCGGACCGTATCGAGTTCCGGAACGCCTCGAAATCGGCCGCATCATCGTCAGGAAGACGATCAGGAAAGGGGGAGGGGTCGATACTTAAGGGATCGAGTTCGCGGATCGTGCCTCCGCCGGCTTCGACCAGAGCCTTCAGGCGGTCGCGTTCAGATTTGATGTCGTCGATCGCCCGATGCGCCGCACCGATCACGCCTGCGCCCACTCGCGCAGTTGGCATGGGCTGGGGAGCGGGGGTCGGGTTCTCGGTCGAGAGCCGGTTTTCCAACTCGGCAGAAAGCAAACCGAAGTTTGCCACAATCGACTTGCGCGACTTGCTCGTCATGTACGCCCCCAACTTGTGTTGATGAGTTTCACGATCGCTTCGTTCACGGCGTCAACCGCCTCGCGAGCACGTTTATGCGTGTCACGACCGATTTGGCCCATTTCGAGTTCATAGATGGAGCGCTTCGCAAGCCCCGCTGCTTCCACAGCCGTGCTCTCGATCAAGGTCGGCAGGAGGACATCCGTGCCAAACAGATGACGCATCATCGCGACTACCTGCGACTGCGGCGCGTCGTTCGGATCGTGGCGGGTAACCAGATAGCGAATGAAATCCTGATCGAGTTGTGCGCCGCTTTCGTTCAGCACGCTGATCAGGTCTCCCATCATCAACAGGAACTGGCTCATCGAAGCCACGTCAAGCATTGCCGGATGGACGGTGATGATCATGCTGGTGGCGGCGTAGATCGCGCTGAGGGTGAGGAACCCAAGGGAAGGAGGGGTATCGAGAATCACGACGTCGTAGTCCTGATCCACCTCGGCCAATGCCAGTTTCAAGCGCTCGAAGAAAATTGCCCCTGAGCCGGATTTCTGCGCCAGAACCCTGGGCGTCTCGTGCTCATATTCCATGACCTCGAGGTTGCCCGGTATCAGGTCGATGCCGTCGAAATATGTTTTGCGAATGATGTCGCGGATCGGCCGACGCTCTGCATCGTCATAGCGCAACGCCGCATAGATCGTCTCATTGGCGCCTACGTCAAATTCAGGCTGGGCGCCGAAGAGAGCGGAGAGTGACGCCTGCGGATCGAGGTCCAGTGCAAGGACACGATAGCCCTGCAAGGCGAGATAGTGCGCAAGGTGGACGCAGGTCGTGGTCTTGGCACTGCCGCCCTTGAAGTTGGCGATTGCCACCACCTGAAGGTGTTCACCCTCGCGGCGCCGGGGCAAGAATCTCAATGCATCTGCAGGCTTCTGACTTGCGAAAAGCTCCCGCAATTCGTTGATCTGGGCCAGGGTGTAGACGCGATGATTGTTTTCCAGCCGCCCGGGAATCGGACCACGCCCCTCACTCGAGAGAAGTTTCAGGGTGGAATCAGGAATGGACGTCAGTTTGGATACTTCGTTGGTCAGGAAGGGGCGCAGGCTTTTTTCTGACTTAGGCGGATACATGCGTGTTCGCAGTTCCTGCAATTGCTGCGACAAAAGGCTTGCGTGACGTGCTATCTTGCCGCCCGCATCTTCCTTCTGCACAATCGCCGCTTCGATCTTATTCGCTATCGCCATATCGTCCCCTTGGCGGGCAAAGTTCGGTTTGCCGACTAAATCCCGCCAAAGATACAACATGATTCTCGCGCTACGTCCAGAGATAAGGGTTGATCGACCCTCAAGGGGATCATCTGCCGTTGAGGCCGTGACGCTGAAACGGCTACAACCTGTCGCGTGAATTGCTGGTCGCCGCGGCCTGTCTAAAAACGCGTTGCGGTCATCTATCCAAACTTATGTTTTCACTATTGCCTGCATTGCCTCGGCCGCCCAATACATGAGAGCAAGATTCCAGGGCGTGACAGACTATTGCACGATCTGGCCGAGATGGCGCTTCCTGACGAGAGCCCGCGAAACCGGCGCAGCGACCGCCGAAGATACGTCTCGTCCGCGAACGCCCTTGGCGACGCTACTACTTATCAAAAACGGCAGCATAAAACGACAGCTTTCGCACGGCTCTCGGCCCTGATGCCGGGGTGCCGGGGTGCCGGGGACGAATGCACTCCATGTCTTCGTGTCGCCGCCGTCTGTGTTGTTGACGGCAAGTCGGCGCGCGAAGTCAGCCGTTGCAAGACCGATCACCATCATCATGGGTTCCCTGGCATTCGTCGGTCAGCTTCTGTCGGGATTGTCTCGCGGACGGGTTAGCGGCGCGTTTAGTTTTTTAAAATTCGTGCACTGGACGCAACCGGGCCCGCGGCGGATCGTTTTCTGAAATGGACGACGAACAAGAGCATCAGCCCAACAACCCGGTTTTGGAAACGGTGTCGTTTCCGTTCGACCGCATGACCGTCGCACGGTTCCGAGAGACTTTTCCCAAGGCGCGATGGAGTGACCGCCTACAGGCGTGGACGGTTCCCGGCAGCACCGCGCGGCGCCGGATTGACCGGTGGCTGGCGTCGGAAGCCGACCGCAAGGCTCCCTTCGAAGAGGAGAGGGGACGAGACCTCTTCGAGTTTGAGCCTATACTGAGCCCGTACCTGGAGGTCCACGGCGGCGGTTTGCTCGTCCGAACTCCCTATTCCCGTGCGGTCGTTGACGAACTTCGGCAGATTTCCTATGCCCGCTGGAACGGTGAGGCCAAAGCTTGGGAAGTGCCCTTTGCATTCTATGAGGAACTACAGAGCCGATGGGAAGCTATTGAAGATGCTGCAAAACGGGCCGAACCAGAGGAAAGACGCAAGAGAGCCCAAGCCAGGAAGGGCACGGAGGAAGAAGCCAGGACAAAGCGGCGTGCTACGGAACGCAGGAAGAAAAGACTTCCCGTTGCAAGTGGCGAAATGCCGCCCCTGGGACGACCGGTGGCTACTTCCGCCTATGGAGTAGTTGTCGTCACCGAAGTGACCGGAGAACTTGTCGATCCGGCAGAGGTTGTAGAGCACCATCCAGGCGTCAGTGATGAACATGTGTGGGTACTGTGGCGATTGCCCACACTGGAAGAGCTGATTCACACCTGGCCGGCACAACACGAACCGATCCAGTTTGATAGGACCCGCGGTTGGTGGCAGCCGACACTGGATGAATTGCGGGATGCGAGACGGCAGGCGAAAATGCGTGAACGACGCAAGCGCAGGGACGGCCACGCCCACGACGGGGCGCGGGCGGGGCAGATATAATGTCGAACTGGAAGGGCATCCTCGATGTTTCAAAATAGCAACAATGAATGGAGCCTCACATGCACATCGATGGCGCATGCCAATGCCGAAAGATCACGTATGAAGCCGAGATCGACCCGCAGGACGTCGCAATCTGCCACTGTACCGACTGCCAGAGGCTGACCGGCTCCGCGTATAGAGTGACCGTCAGCACACACCGCAACCGGTTCCAGATCACGTCCGGTACGCCCAGACTTTACGTAAAGACCGCTGACAACGGCCGCCGGCGGCTCCAGTTCTTCTGCGCCGACTGCGGATCGCCCGTCTACACGACCGCAGAGCATGAGGATGCAGAGCAGATTGGGATCAGACTGGGAACGGTGAACCAGCGTCAGGAACTGAGGCCCCGTTCGCAGATCTGGTGCGCTTCGGCTTTGCCATGGGCGCAGAGCCTGACCGATCTTCCGGGTCGAGCGAAAGACTAAGCGTCGGTCAAAGAGGCTTGTTACGCCATCCTGATCACGGGCCCGGGGAAGCTCGACTTGCAGTGCGAACTGTTGTTAGGTGATGATGCGTCGGAGCGAATGTGTCGGAGGGGTCCTCTCTATGAGGTCCTATCGGTCGTCCAGTTCAATCCAGGCGGGGGCGTGATCACTGGTGTGCTCCCACGCACGCGCAAACTTATCGACGCCACACGCCTGCAGTCGCTCGACTAGTGACGAACTCAGCAAAAAATGATCGATGCGCAGACCCGCGTTACGAGCAAACGCATTTCGGAAATACTTCCAGAAGGTATAGATTTGATCATCCGGATGCAGCAGCCTGATGGCGTCCGTCCAGCCCATGGCGATAAGGTCGGCATAGGCTGCGCGAACCTCGGGACGAAACAGGGCATCGTCTCGCCAGCGCTCAGGCTTATAGACATCGAGATCCGTCGGCATGACGTTGAAGTCTCCGACAAGGGCGCATGGCACGTCCAGCTCAAGCAGTTGACCTGCGTAGGAACGCAGCCGCTCAAACCAGCGCAGCTTGTAGTCAAATTTCGGCCCGGGTGCCGGGTTGCCGTTTGGCAGGTAAAGACAGCCGATGATCATGCCATCGATGGCAGCCTCGATATACCGGCTGTGGCTGTCGTCAGGGTCTCCGGGAAGCCCCCGGCGCGTCTCGAGAGGTTCCTGACCCCGGGCAAGGATTGCAACGCCATTCCATGATTTCTGACCATGGCAGATGGCGCCGTAGCCTGCGCGCTCAATTTGGCGGCGCGGAAACTTCTCGTCCGGCGCCTTCAACTCCTGCAGGCAGACGACATCGGGTTTCGCCTGATCGAGCCAGCGGAGCAGGACTTCGAGCCGGCCGTTGATGCCGTTGACGTTGTATGTGGCGAGCTTCACCGGGTTCGTCAGTGCTTGCGATCACCCCGGTCGCCCTGGCCCGGTTTCGCATCATTCTTCGCATCGTGGCGCGCGTCGGCAGAGAGCGATCGGGAGACGTCAACGCTTTCCTTGAACTTGCCGTCCTTATCGCGGCGGACATAACGCTTGTCGGTTCCGGTATCGATCAGTTCACGCTTGCTCATGATAGGCCTCCTCTTCGCGTTTCGTGACGAGGAAACGTTCGTCGCCAAAAAAAGATGCACCGGAATCAAGCGTCTAGCGCAGACTCGCAAAACGAGTGGTGATCGTGGCCGTAAGTCCTTGAAAAATGATTCGTTTTGACTCGGAACAAATGCATGCTGATTCGCTTGAATCGCATTGGTTGTGGCAGGAGTTTTGCGTCATGGTTGCCCCGCGAGCGAATTGGAAGGGCTTTATCAAATTCGGAGAGGTCGCGTGTCCTGTGGCTCTCTACACTGCGGCATCATCATCGGAGCGGATCGCTTTCAACACCCTCAATCGCCGAACCGGCAACCGGGTGAAACGCGAATTCATCGACAGCGAGACCGGCGATCCTGTGGAACGGGACGCCCAGGTCAAAGGCTATGAGATCGAAAACGGCCAGTACATCGTTCTCGAGCCGGACGAGGTGGCTGCGGCCGTGCCCCACAGCGACAAGACGCTGAAGATCGACGCCTTCATCCCCTGCAGCGAGATCGACAGCGTCTATTTCGACAAGCCGTATTATCTGGCGCCCGACAGGATGGGGACGGAAGCTTTCGTTCTTTTGCGCGATGGTATGAAACGAGCCAAAGTTGCTGCGATCGCCCGCACCGTGCTCTTCCGACGCCTGCGTACGGTGCTGATCAGGCCACACGGGAAGGGCCTGATCGCCACGACGCTCAACTTTGACTATGAAGTCCGCTCGTCGGCGGAGGCCTTCGAGGAGTTGCCGGACCTGAAGATTGAAGGCGAGATGCTTGAGCTTGCCGCGCACATTATCGGCACAAAGAAGGGGACCTTCGACGCCAGCACGTTCGACGACCGTTATGAGGCCGCTGTTGCCGAGCTGGTCAAGGCCAAGATCGAGGGCAGGGCCCTGCCGAAGAAGAAGGCCGCAGCGGTCCCCAGGCAAAACGATCTTTTGCAGGCGCTACGCGAGAGTGCTGGCATGGGCACCAAATCCAGGCAGAAACGCGCCGCTTCTAACGCCAACAAGAGTGCTGGCCGTCAGAAGGCCTCGAAACCGGGTGCTGCTGCCAAATCAAATGCGGTCTCGCCACAGACGCGCCGCGCCGGCTGACGGAGGAAATCATGGCTGTCCGCCCCTATTGGAAAGGTTATCTGAAACTCTCGCTCGTCACCTGTCCCGTGCAGATGATGCCGGCAACGTCCGAAAGTGAGAAGGTCCGCTTCCACACACTCAACCGCGATACCGAAAACCGGGTCGTCAGCCACTACGTCGATAGCGTTACCGGAAAAGAGGTGAGGGAGGAGGATGAGGTCAAGGGCTATGAGCGTGGCGAGAACGATTACATCATCCTCGAAGACGAAGAACTGGAAAACGTTGCACTCGACAGCACAAAGACCATCGACATCTCGACGTTTACGCCCCGCGACAGCATCGAGTGGATATGGCTCGACACGCCCTATTATCTTTCACCCAACGATGCCGTCGGCCAGGAAGCATTCTCGGTCATCAGGGATGCGATGGAAGCGCAGAACATGGTGGGGATTTCACGTCTGGTAATTACCCGCCGCGAGCGCGCCGTCATGCTTGAGCCGCGCGGCAAGGGTATCGTTCTGTGGACGCTGCGCTATGGGGATGAAGTCCGTGACGAGGATACTTACTTTGGCGGGATCGAAGAAGACGAAACGGCCGATAGCGAGATGATGCGTCTCGTGCAGCAACTGATCAAAAAGCAAACGCAGCACTGGGACCCCAAGATGGTCATCGATCCGGTTCAGGATCGATTGCTTGACATCATTGCCGCCAAGAAGAAAGCGCTGAAGAAGTCTGCAAAACCCAGGACATCCACACCGACGAAGTCGGCACCCAGCAATGTCATCAATATCATGGACGCGCTTAAGAAGTCGGTTGCGGCCGAGAGTCGGGCGGGCAAATGAAACGTCCCGCCAAGCCGCTCCTGCAGAATGACAGCCTGACGGTAAAATCGCAGCCGCGCCACCGGCGCGATCCGGCTCAGCCCAATCTGGCGTTCGACCCGATGCCAGATCGCGTCGAGCCGTGTCTGGCGCTCCTGAAGACGGTCCCGCCGTCCGGCTCCGAGTGGGTCTATGAAATGAAGTGGGACGGCTATCGGCTCGCGGTCCATATCGAGCCGAAGGGTGTGCGGATCATTACCCGGGGCGGCCACGATTGGACGCACCGTTTTCCCGCTATCGCCGCAGCGGCCAGGGACCTTGGAGTTGCAACAGCCATCCTTGACGGCGAAGCGGTGGTGCTGAACGGCGAGGGCCGCTCCGATTTTGGCGCTCTGCAACGCTCGCTCGGTGGGCGAGGCGGCAAACGGGCGTCGACAGAAGCCGTACTCTTCGCCTTCGATCTTATGTATTTCGATGGTCACGATCTCACTCGTGCCGAGCTGTCGGTCCGCCGGCACTTGCTGGGGGACCTGCTGGAAGACGCGACCGGCGCAATCCAGCTGTCCGAAGAAATAGAAGCGGACGGCGCTGAATTATTGGCGAGCGCGTGCTCCCTTGGCATGGAAGGCATCATCGCAAAACATCGTGACAGCATTTATCGCTCGGGCCGGACCGGAGACTGGCTGAAGATCAAGTGTGTTCAAAGCGAGAGCTTCATGATTGTCGGCTACGAGCAGTCGGCGGTGGCGCGCGGCGGGATTGGCAGTTTGCTGCTGGCGGCGAGACGTGGCCATGACTGGGTCTATGTTGGCGCCGTTGGAACCGGGTTCAAGGAGAAAGATGCGGCGTATCTGAAGAAGACCCTGGATAGGCTGAAGACGAAGACACCGGTCGTTCCGCTCAAGGGCAGGAATTACGTCTTCGCGCAGCCGACGCTCATCGCCGAAATCGAGTTCCGTGGCTGGACCGACGATGGCAACCTGCGCCATGCCTCCTATAAAGGACTGCGCGAGGTACAGGACAACGCCGCGGTCCATGAACTCAAATGAGTTGGTCCTGGCGGGCGCCTGGACGTCAATTTTTTCTGACGGCACCCTTGAAACGTAAATTTCCGCAAACCAAATCGATTGCCGCCAGCTGCTGAGACAGGGCTGGACTTGCTGGAAGCGCCGCGTTTCGGCGCTTCTGTACCCATGTTGCTTCAAGGAGGATATGGCTATGGCAACATCTTATGACTACGCACCCCTGTTCCGCTCGACCGTCGGCTTCGACCGGATCTTCAATCTTCTTGAAAATGCCCAGCGCGCCCGCTCGATCAGCGACTGGCCGCCCTATGACATCGTCAAGACCGGCGATGACAGCTACCGGATTTCGGTCGCGGTCGCAGGGTTTGCCGAGGACGAGCTAGACATCACCTTTCAGTCCAACCTTCTCACCGTTACCGGTAAGAAGCAGGACGCTTCCGCCGATGAATACCTTCATCGCGGTATAGCCGGCCGGCCATTTGAACACCGGTTCGAACTTGCCGACCATGTCAGGGTGAATGGTGCCGATCTCCGCAACGGTCTTCTGTCTATCGATCTCGTTCGTGAGATTCCTGAGGCCTTGAAACCGCGCAAGATCGATATCCAGACCAGCCCGGCCCTTCAGCATAAGGTTGCCCCGGCGCAGATCGAAGCGCAAAAGGCGGCCTGATCGATTTTTAAAAAACGGGCGCCGTTGCAGCGGCGCCCGTCAACATCGGGGGTAGGAAGGAGATCGCGATGAAACCCGATATGTTCAAAGAGCCCGTAACCATCCTTATCGGCCTTGGATTTCCGACCGAGGTTCGCAGCGTCATGGACGCTTACCGGCATCTGGCGGAATGGCCTGCATCGATGCGCGATACGGCGCATTCAATGGCGCTGAAGGCCTGCAGCGCGGCATTGCGCGGTGAGATCGAAGCGGACACCGCCCGGGGTCTGTTTGCAGCCTTTGCCGCCAAACACGATCTGCTGGCCCCGGACATTGACGTCATCTCCGCGTCCCGTCACTCGCACGACAAGGATCCGCACGTTCGCTGAGGAAGCCGACATGCTTGAGAATCCGCAGCTTGCCGCGAGCGATATCGCCCTGATGGGCACGACAATCCTGCTCAAGGGGATGGAAATTGCGCGGCCGATCGATGTGGTGGACGCAACCACGCTCAAGGTCGACGAAAAACGGACCATATTGGCCGCCTGGTCTTCGGACCTCTACACGATCGACTCAAGGCCAGCGTACCGCCATATGCCTGGAACGCCGGAGCCTGTCTCAATCGATGAGGTTCAGGCTGCGCTGAGCGACCTCGACCGGCGCTACGGGTCTTGATCCAGGCCGCTCTCAGGCGGCCTGTTTCATCGACTTCGTCAGCCGCTTGATGGCCTGCTCCAGCGAACGCTGCCCGTCGCAGTAATCCTCCCAGGCGGTTGTCTTCGACAAAAGCGCCGGTACGGTGCGAATGGTGAAGCGTTTCGGATCGAGATCCGTTTTTACCTGCTTCCAGGTCAGTGGCATCGAAACTGGCGCGCCTGGCCGGGCGCGCGGTGACAGCGGCGCAACAGCAGTCGCCATTCGGTCATTGCGCAGGTAGTCGAGGAAGATCCGGCCGTTGCGCTGGTTCTTCGCCATCTTGATCAGGTAAAGGTCAGGGTTGTCACGTGCCATCTGCAGGCAGACATCGTGTGCGAAGCGTTTCGCCTCCGGCCAGCTCAGCTTCTTTCCCTTGGGTACCGCAAGCGGCGTTACGACGTGAAGGCCCTTGCCGCCGGTGGTCTTGCAGAAGCTGACGAGGCCAAGCTCCTCCAGCCGGTCGCGCATTTCCCGCGCGGCTTCGACTACGGTGGAGAAGGGTACGTCCGGACCCGGATCAAGGTCGAAGACAAGACGACCGGGCACCTCCGGTTCGTTGGGCTCGCAATTCCAGGGATGCAGTTCGACGCCGCCGATCTGGGCGATGGCGGCAAGGCCCTCAACGCGATCAATCTGCAGATAGGGTTTCTTGTCGCCGAACACCTTGACCAGCTCGAGCAGGTTCGACGTTCCCGGCATCGCGTGTCTCTGGAAGAACTGCTCACCACCGATGCCGTCAGGTGTCCGGATGATAGAGCATGGCCGTCCCTTGATATGGTCGATCAGCCATGGACCAACGGCCTCATGATAGTGCGCGAGATCCTCCTTGGTGACCGGCTCACCGTCGTTGGCATCGGGCCAGAGCGGCTTGTCAGGGCTGGAGATCATCACGCCCATAACTTCTGCCTTGGTGTTCTTGCCGCGTGCCGGTCGCGATGGCTTTGGCCGGGCCGGCGTTGGCGTTTCAGTTTTCCCGGGCGATGCCGGCGTTTCGGCCTCGACCTCCCTCGCCGGCTTGTCTTCGCGCAAACCCTTGAAGGCTGCCTGACGGACCAGTCCATCCGCGGTCCAGCCAGCGAACTGGATCTCGGCCACCAGTTCGGGCTTGACCCAGACAATGTTGGGTTCTTTTTTCGGAGCGCCTATTCCGGTAAAAGGCGATTTTGAGGTTTCCAGTTCCCGGAGCTTCGGCAGGATTGTATCCACCGTTTTGGCACCATAGCCGGTCCCGACCCGCCCGACATAGACGAAGTGATCGTCCCTGAAGACGCCGACAAGAAGTGAACGAAACTTGCCGTCGGTTTTGGCGTAAGCGCCAATGACAACCTCATGTCCGGCGCGGCATTTGGATTTCGCCCAGGTATCAGTACGCCCCGACTGATAGGGGGCATCCGCCTGCTTCGAGACAATGCCCTCCAGCGAGAGCTTGCACGCCGATTTCAATACTGCATCGCCGCCGGTCTCAAAGTGTTCGACGAACCGCAGGCGCGGATCTTCCCCCGCCTTACTCAGCAGCGCTTCGAGCCTTTTCTTGCGTTCCGTGAGCGGCAGTTGCCTTAGATCCTTACTGCCCTCGAACAGCAGGTCGAAAGCAAAATACACGAGCGCATCCGTTTTACCTTCCGACAGCGCCGCCTGAAGTGCGGCGAAGTCCGGGGCACCGTTTTCATCGAGCGCACAGATCTCCCCGTCGATGACAGCATCAGGCAAGTCTGCGGCCGATGTCGCAATCGCCGGATACTTGGCCGTCCAGTCCAGCCCCTTGCGGGTCTTCAGCGTGACTTCGCCGTTTTCAATGCGCGCCTGAATGCGGTATCCGTCGAATTTGATCTCGTGGATCCAGCCATCGGCCGAGGGTGGGCGTTCGAGCGTTTCGCAAAGCTGCGGAGGTATGAAGTCGGGCATCGCGGACTTCACTGCTTTCCGCGCTGCCGGGCGCTTTTTCTTCGCATCCCCCGCACGTTTGTCTGCCGCCAGTCCATGATTGCTGTCCCAGACGGCGTCGGCCTGCACATCGCCGCTCTGCACCATGAACGGTTTTGGTTTCTTTCCTTTACCGGCGGCGATGGCGTCCATGGTTCTGCCTGAAGCAACCGACGTGTCGTTTTCGTCAAGGATGGCGGCGCCGTTTTCATCGACCGAGAAGTCGTCGCGATGCTTGATCAGCAGCCAGTTCGTCCGTTTGCCACCGTCACGGTCATTGCGCATCCGCACCAGAACGAAGCTGCCATGCAGTCGCTCCCCTTCAAGGGAAAATTTGAAGTCGCCCTTGGCGAGAGCTTGTTCGGGCGTCCTGTTGCCTTCCGGCTCCCAGTAGCCACGGTCCCAGAGCATGACCGTGCCGCCGCCATACTGACCTTTTGGTATCGTGCCTTCGAAGTCACCATAGTCCAGTGGATGGTCTTCGACCTCCACGGCCAGGCGCTTGTCCTGGGGATCGAGAGACGGTCCCTTGGTGACAGCCCAGGACTTGAAGACGCCATCGAGTTCGAGGCGCAGGTCATAATGGAGCCGCGTGGCGTCATGTTTCTGTATAACAAAGCGCCTGCGGTTTGAAGCTTTCAGCTTCGCTTTGCCGCTCGGCTCCCGCGTCTTCTGGAAATCGCGTTTTTGCTTGTAGGTTGAGAGCTTATCGCTGGCCATGAGCATCCCCGGTAAATAATCAGCTTGCCGCCCCCGATGGAATGGGATGAGGCGCGGGCGGGACAGAGAGAGGCACTCGACTGCGGCCCGCAGAGAACCGGGATCACTGCACACTATCTCAACAAGCAAAATCAATAACTCCAGGTTTTGTTCCGAGGGGAGGAGGGAGGCCGGTCAGAGGTGCATCGTCCCCGCGTCATGTCGCTACATTGCAACTCTGCAAGTAGTTTGTTTCGCCAGGTGCACTCGTCATACTGGTCGACGAAATATCCGCTTCGGATCTTATGAAGCAATATTTCGCCGGCCTTCCTCCATTCGCGTCAAACGGCGAAAAGAAAGTCGAGTTTCCAGATGCCGCAGCTCTGCTGCCCATTGGAGCAGCATCGCGCCTCAGTACGGCCGTTCGGATTTGCTGCATCTTCGACCAGCGGTCCGAACGTGGGTCGCTATCAAATCGACCGCATCCTCGTATCGGTTAGGACTGGCCGGCCAAGATCATCTTTGATGTTTCGGGCGCGCCGGCGTTCAGAATGGCAACGTAGTCCCTGAGCAACTGAACCCGGCGCGGTCGGAAGCTCTCCTCCGTCATCTCGATGTCGGCGATGCGGTCGACGCGGAACTTGCGGAAATCCTGACGCAGACAACACCAGGCAAGCAACACCAGCGTTCTCTCCAGATAGACGATCGCCAGCGGCAGCACTTGCCGGTCGGTCCGTTTTTGCTCCGCGTCCACATAGCTTATCACCACGGCGCGTTCTTGCCAGCAGGCCTCGCGCAGAAGGCCGACGTTGGCGACCGGCGGATCGCGGCGCTCGAACCGATAAACCTGGGAGGCGGCATGCAGTGTCTGGCGTTGTAGTCGATCGGGCAGCGTTGCTGTGACCTTCGAAAGCACGGCGCCGGCGGCCGCCGCGAGAGCCGGTTCACCCATATGCCGCACCTCGGCAAGGCCCAGCACCAAGGCTTCTATTTCAAGCCGTGTGAACGTCTGCGGCGGCAAGGCGATGTCTTCCGTCAGCCTGTAGCCGAAACCGCGCTCGCCATCGATGACGGCACCTGCGGCGCGCAGGCTCTCGATGTCCCTATAGAGCGAACGCAACGACACGTCGGTCTCCTCGGCGAGGCGCGCGGCCGTCACCGGGGAGGGGAGAGTGCGAAGCGCCTGAAGCAGGCGGAACAGACGATCACTACGAGCCATAACTTTGGACGATAGACGAAGCCTACTGACGGAAACTGGCAGTTGGCGGACTGTACAAGATCCGCATCGCCAAACGCAACCGAGGATCCACACCATGTTAACGCTCTTTCACGCCCCCCGCTCACGCTCGACACGTATCGTCACCCTGCTTCGCGAACTGGACGCCATCGACAAGGTCGCGATCAAGATCGTCGATATCACCCGCGGCGACGGCAGCGGTCGCAAAGATCCAAAGAACCCGCATCCGGAAGGAAAGGTGCCGCTGCTCGACCACGACGGCGTCGTCATCTGGGAGAGCATAGCGATCATTCAGTACCTGACGGATCTTTTCCCGGAAAAGAAGATGGCGCCTGTTGCCGACGACCCGCAGCGCGGCAGGTATCTCAGCTGGCTTGCCTGGTACGCCGGCGTGGTCGAACCTGTGCTGATCATGCAGGCCGCCGGGATTTCGCATCCTTTTGTGGATTTCACCTTCCGCAGCCCGGCGCAGCTTGCGGCACGCCTCGAAACCGCGCTCAAGGATAACCCTTACCTGATGGGAGAGCGATACACAGCTGTCGATCTGCTGCTGCATTCACCCTTTGCCTGGTACCCTGCAGCGACGCCGGAGAGCGACGTGGTCAAGGCCTGGATTGAGCGCTGCGGCGAGCGACCATCGCTGCAATGGACCGCCGACTATGATGCCCGTGCCGTGGTTGCGGCCTGATCGCCGGCGTTGGCCGCTCCGATTGTGCAGCCACTTTCGTGGGAGATTGCGTAGCGGCTACGGAAACATCGCGAGCACCACGGCTGCTGCTGCCGGGTTCGACCGCGACGCCCCGAAGACTTGTCAGGTTTGGTAACGCGGTCGAGACAAGTGAAGGCTTCTTGGCTGGCCAGCGTGACCTCACTTGGCCAAGCAGGCGTTACAGCTTGATTTTGTCCCGTATCGTGTCGACTGATCTTATGGGACATTGCTGTCTGGGGCTTTTACCTGCGCAGATGGCCCATCTCGTCAGTGCTGAAGCCCGCCGTGGGTAGTGCACTCGGCTCCGCGATCCTTGCAACTCGTTCCGTCCAGGCGATCGGTCTTGCCGCCGCCGGATTAGAGGCCATCGCCGTGATCCTGTTCCTCATCTACAGGCTGACTGGCCGGCGCGATGTATGAACGTGAGGTACCACCGCAATCGAACCGAAATCCGAACGTTCGCGTTGGATTTCGCCGGCGAACGTGGTTTGTCCCTCTGTCCCCGCCGGTTCACGAGTTCCAGCCAGGTCACCAGGTCTGCCAATTCCCCGCCGCGGAATCGGCCAACGGAACCAATATGATGAGAGGCAGTTGGTTATCGAAGGAAGCAGGATTATACGATGCCACGGTATTTTTTCCACGTCCGGGACGCAGACGGTCTCTCTTTGGATACGGAAGGCGCGGTGCTGCCCAGCGACGAGGGCGCCTGTGTTGAGGCCGTACAGGCCGCGAGGGAAATGCTGGCAGAGAAAATCCTGAAGAATGAGGTCGTGGACGGTGCAGAGTTCGAAGTCGTCAGGAGCGATGGCGTCCTGGTGGCTAAAATTCCGCTGAAATCCGTTGTACGATTTGAATAACCCCCGGGTGCCGGGTGGTGACGGTGTGCTTTCGCAGGATTTTGTTGGAGAGCGTTGAAGCGGGCCGCCCAGCAGGCGTTCCCGATCTCAAGAGGGTAGCTTGAATGTTGAGACCGAATGCGCTTTGGTTCGGGCAGAAGCGCTGGCTGCGCCGGATTTCGCTTTCGATGCGGCCAGTTCCGGGGCGTGGGTGCCGCAAGGAAGCGGCTGGGATCGTGCCGACCACTTGTCCGAAGAGCTAGGTCCTGAACTTTAAGGATAGCGGACGCTACAATAACGCCCGTCTACACGAGGAGACGACTGTGCTGAAAACTCGTTGGCTCTCTATTTGAAATCTTCCCGAGTCAACCACGGCTGTTGATCGGGGACGTTCCTCATCCCGGGCGGCCTGGACGACGCGCAGCAGTTATACACAACCACTAGGTGAAGAGACGCTTCGCCAAAAACTAATCGTTGACTTACCGTCGCAGGTGCCTTATATATCCACCATCGATCTTTTGCTTGCCAAGCTTGTCTACCGTGCGATTGGCACCGCGCCCTAAGCGAACTTCTCTTTCAAAAATAGTCGGTTTATGCCCGCGTCTCATCCGTTGCGCGGTATGTCACTCTATGCTTGGAAAGGGTCCATCATGGCCACTGGCACAGTAAAATGGTTTAACTCTACAAAAGGCTTTGGCTTCATTCAGCCTGACAATGGCGGCGCAGACGCGTTCGTTCACATCTCGGCTGTCGAGCGCGCAGGAATGCGTGAACTCGTAGAGGGCCAGAAGATTGGTTTCGAACTTGAGCGGGACAACAAGTCTGGCAAGATGTCTGCGACCAATCTGCAGTCTGCGTAAGTGAGATCCGCTCCCCTTTGACCACGGATGTACTGGCACTGCCGGGAGCAATTTCATCGAGGCCGGGCGTTTCGCCTGGCCTTTTTCGTTCGGCCACAGGCCGGAGAGGCAGGGACTTCATGACACAACAACAAAGCAAACTGCGTCAGCAGGCAGAAATCGCGTTTCGCAAGCTTCAGGCTCCCGCCCTTGCGAAGGATCGTCCCGAGGAAAAGGGGCACGCTGCCATCGAGGCACATAATGAAAAAACGGCAAGGCTCAGGACTGCTCGCCTCGCAAAAGAACTAGCGGATCGGAAATCTGCAACATCCACATTGACCGCGAAGCGTGCCGCCAAGGTTTCGACCACCCGTTCGGCGGGTTAAGCGGTTGCACAATCGCACTTTGCCGTGCTCTTGCGAACCATACGAGCGCATTGCCAATGATGACTTGAGAACTAAAAAGGCGAAATTCATGTCAGCGACAACAAATGAGCTGAGCGCGATAAACACCGCATGGCAGATCGCTATCCAGGAGATTTTGCGGATGGTGATCCGCGATCTTTACCGTGGGGAGGGCGAGGCGCAGTTTAAAGAGCATATCAAGCGCATTGAGGCCGCCGCCGTTGACAGCATCCACACGGATCTGAGGTTTCGGGGAACCGACGAGTGGACGGAGCTTGTGGTCAAGGAGAAGGCCAGCAATTTCGTCACGACCTTGTTGACCTCCTTTACCTTCGACCGGGCATAATCACACTGCTCAAGTGCGGTCTCGCTCCATAGCCTGCAGTCGGCCGCGCACGCGTCTTTCAGAAAATGACGAGAGGGCAACGATCATGACGGATTTCAAACAATTTGCTGCAAGTTCGAATGGTGATAACTGGTTCCTGGGGACGCGAGAAGATGGGACATCTGTCGTACGTCACAAAGGCAATCCAGCGTCAGGCGGATACGAGACGGAGTTACGTGTCGAGGAGTTTCTGCTTCTGAGGCCGTATGGTCCCGAGCAGGCGGCGCTGATTGAGCTTCTTGATGCAGGCGCTGATCAGCAAAATCAATGAAGTCTCGACAGGTCTCGTGCACCTTCGCTCGAATTCCCCCGTTCGGGGGCTTGGTGCAGACCCGACGCGCCACCTCTGAATTTGTAGGCGAGCAGATCGCATTGGGGCCGCTTATTCCTTGGTTCGAGGCGTTGCGCCCAGGCTACCACACGTCAACCCCCATTTCGGCGTCATTAGGCCGGCCAGGACCTTGAACGGTCCTCGGCCAGCGGAACGAACGAACTGTTCAGGGCTCGATGTGGCGCTTAGCGATGAAGGACGTGGATCCGAAAAAACAATGAACCGCGGTCCAAGCCGTTTCCGCGGGTCTATTCGCGCTCGGCGTTTTCGAGAAATTGATCGATCAGCACTTTTGCAGCCACGTCTCTGGCCGATTGTTGTTCTTGATCGTCGAAACTACGCATTCCAGCGCTCTCAAGCATAGCATTGAGCCGGTCGAACTCACGAATATTCTGGGCAGAAATGGAAGACATTGCGTTGGCCTTGCTGACTGGGGCTAGGCTATACTAACTGCCTAACGACAGCGCCCGTTCCATTGACTGCCGGTAATGATTCATAGGGGTCAATTGCGCCGGCATGAAGGCCGGTGACCGACCCGACGTGGCTTTTGACCCTACGGGGTCCTACCGCTGGCAACATTTCAGTGGGAGAGGGACGCGGCGTGCTCGATTGTAACTGATATGCTACCGTCGACTGTTGTTGGGAGGCCGTTTACGGCGTCTTCCACAAAGTCATCGCTCCAGGGCGGCGCGCCTTATAGACCCCGCGACTGCGGATTCCCGAACGCTCTGCGGCTTTGCGGTCTTGATCAAACATAACTCCCTTGATCTTCACAGGGAAGGAACGATTTGATGTTTCCAGAAAGACGAATATAGATATGAGTGTAATCTCAGTGGCGTTCCCTCGATGCCAATGCGCGTGGCCAGCGGAAGGTAAAAATGCCGAGACCGAAAATGCCCTCTGTCGTCAGCACCGGAATCGCGGGACTTGACGAAATTCTTCGCGGCGGTCTTCCCGCATCCAATCTCTACATTCTGCAGGGCGCTCCGGGATCGGGCAAAACCACCGCCGCCCTACAGTTCCTGCGAGCCGGAGTCGCTGCCGGCGAAAGCTGCATTTACGTGACACTCTCGCAGACAGCTGCCGAGCTGAAGGCGATTGCGGTGTCGCACGGCTGGACACTCGACGGTATCCGTGTCGAGGAACTCGCGACATCCGGCTCCGTAAACGAGGCAGATGATCAAAGCATATTCATGACGTCCGACCTGCGGCTTGACGAGACACGCAAGGCGGTTGAGGCAGCGATCGAGGAACATAAACCGCGCCGGCTTGTCTACGATTCCCTTCTCGAAATCCGGTTAATCACCGGCGATTCTCCCCGGTTTCGCCGGGAGCTGATCGCGTTCAAGGCCTTCCTGGCAAAACAGGATGTCGTCGCGTTGCTGCTTGACACCCAGTCGCCAGGATTTGACCGAAGCGGCGAAGAGGTGGAGGGACTGGCCCACGGGGTAATCCGGCTTGACAAGTCGCTGGAGGAGTACGGCGGCGTGCGCCGCCGTGTGGAGATATCCAAGATGCGCAGCGTGCCAATCGCCGATGGCTATCACGACATGGCGATCCGGGAGGGAGAGGGCGTGTTGATATTCCCTCGGATAATGCCAAGCGCCGCATCGGATGCGGGAAAGCCACAACTGATCAAGTCCGGGGTTGCCGAACTCGACGACATGTTCGGCGGAGGCCAGGAAGCCGGAACCACGACCCTGGTCATTGGTCAGGCCGGGACCGGAAAATCGACGATGTCGTCGCTCTATGCAACCGCGGCGCTTGAGCGTGGAGAAAATGTAGCCCTGTTCCTGTTTGAGGAGCGACTGGAAACGTTCTTTCGCCGGTCAGAAGGCCTGGGCATGCAACTCAGGCAGTTTCATAAGGACGGCAGGCTGATCCTTCGCGACTTCAATCCTAACGAGATCTCGCCGGGCGAATTCGGCCAGATCGTTCAGGATGCCGTGACGCAGAACAAGTCGAAAGTCGTCGTCATTGACAGTCTGACCGGCTACCTCAATTCCTTGCCGCACCGGGACAAGGCGGTGCGCGACATCCAGTCCCTGTTAAAGTATCTGGCGCGCTCCGGCGTGTTGACCATGCTTATCGTCGCCCAGCACG
Organism: Agrobacterium sp. CMT1; assembly: GCF_037203725.1. Taxonomy (NCBI): domain Bacteria; kingdom Pseudomonadati; phylum Pseudomonadota; class Alphaproteobacteria; order Hyphomicrobiales; family Rhizobiaceae; genus Agrobacterium; species Agrobacterium sp. CMT1. The sequence goes on along the minus strand of NZ_JBBCAR010000019.1, from coordinate 15,839 downwards.
GCCTCCTCGGGCAGAATGTCGGAATCGACGTCGATGTGAGCTTCCTCGGCGACACGGTGCTGCTGTTGCGGATCATGGAACATGAAGGGCGCCTTCGTCGGAATATCACCGTCGTAAAGAAGCGCCACGGTCCGCACGATCTTGACGTGCGGGAACTGATTATCGAAAGCGGTAACGTCAGCGTAGTGGCCTACAACCCACTACCCGATCCAAAATGAACGGGCTGCCGAAGGAAAATGGGCCGGACTGGGTCTTGGTCCTTGCTCCGTTCCGAAAAGACGCCGAATACATTGCTGCTCTTTTGCAAGACCAAAAGGTGGGGGTGGTCCCGGCCAAGGTCGATGGCGACCTTGAAGGTCTTCTTTGTTCGTCGCCGGACATCATCATCGTTACGCACGAGGCGCTCACTCCCTCTGTCTTGACGAAGATTTGCGACCACTTGAACGCTCAACCCGATTGGTCGGAGATACCGATCATCGTCCTTCTAGAGAAGGCCGCATCGGTGCAAGGCATCCGGGATCGATTGCAGGCAGCATGGCCGAAATCCCGTCTTCTGTTCCATGTGCGTCCGATCGCGCCGCTAGAACTGGTCAACGCTGTTCAGTTGAACCTTCTGGTGCGGTTACGGCAGCGGCAAGTTCGCAATTCAATCGAACGGGAGAGAGAACTGCGTTTGGAACTGAACCATCGCGTGAAGAACATCCTTGCCACTGTCACCTCCATTTTCCAGATGACGCGAAAACGCGCAACGACCGTGGACGAACTGGCGGGTGATTTTGGCGCGCGGCTTCAGGCCCTTTCGGGCGTTCATTCGGCAGTCTTCGAGGCGGGCGGGGAGGAGGTTGACCTCTCTTTGGTCGTGGCTACGACAATAGCTCCCTATAATGGTGATGGCTGGACGCGAATCGCGGTTTCCGGTCCAGATATTGTTGTCGGTCGGGATGCGGGGACGACCATCGCGCTTTGTATTCATGAACTGACGACCAATGCCATTAAATACGGCGCGCTTTCTGTTCCTGAGGGTAGCGTGGAAGTGGTTTGGGAAATCACCGAGGGAAATGACCCAATGTTCAGCATGAACTGGGTTGAACGAGGCGGCCCGCCCGCGGTCGCCCCCAGTCGTCAAGGATACGGGACGCGCTATATTCGTTCAGCTTTAGGCTCATTATTCGGTACAGCGCCTGAACTGCAGTTTGGCACGGAGGGATTTCGCTGTCGCATTGCCGGACAAGTTTCACAGTTAAAACCTGCAAAACTGCCGGACTAGACGCGGCCTTTTTTCCGACGAGGCGGACCTATTGCGCCGGTCGCGACGCCATGAGCCGGTCCTCCTCCGGCGCCCCGGTTCAACATATTCGAAATGTTGAGCCCGAAGATTGATGCGAGGGTCTGAGGACCCCGTCCTGGCGCTTGGGCTGGATCAGGATTGTGAACCCTGCTGGTCTGGTACGCACCAAAGGACGCCGAGCGGCCGAACGGCCCCGCCATTCTCACTGCGCCCTGGGGAAGGGTTCTTCAACTGTCGCGTCGTCGTGTTGACCGACAGCCGGCCGTAACGCAGAGTTCCAGAGTGAATTTGCCAAGACGAAACCATTCAACGAGGGGTGAAACTTAGCGGACGCGGAAAGGCCTGCCACCAGCGGGGAATGGGGTTCGGCCGTCATCGTTAACATCAAGCCGTCCGACATGCCCTGGCCGGGTGGATTTCCACAGACACCGGCCTGCGAGTATTGAGATGAGACTGGCAAGGGGGCAGGGGTGTGCAATTGACAAGTATTGGTCAACTCCTCGATCGGATGTGTTATTATGTTTGCATTGCCACCAACCGAATTCACAGGCGGTGGCACCTGAGGGTTACTACGTGCTCCCGCCTATTCGTGTGGAGGACGGCCGCGTGCCCCAACCATCAGATCACAATGATTCCCTGCTGCGCCGTGTGCTTTCGCGCTGGGCTGCGCGTTTCACTTCAGATGAGCGGATTCAGGCTCATCTCGTAGAGAAGACCATCAGCGAAATCCTCCTGGAGTTTCCAACTGCGGACGACGCTTCGCCGATCGATGTCGTGCTTCTTGCGACGATGCGGCGGGTGCTGCTGCGAGATTTTCAGCTGCGGCCTGCGACGGAAAGTCCGTCTGACGAACTGCCCACTCGGATCGACGATCAATGAAGAGTCGATGAGGTTCCCGGTGGGCCGAACAGTGCGTCGGCAATTTTTCGAAGTTCTACGATATCGCCGCTCACTTCGTAGCCGCCAGAATTTCCTTTTGCGCGGGAAGCGAAAAGAAACGGCACGTTTGCGCTCTCCAGAATGATGGATACGGACAGCAGCGTGTCATCATCAACCCCGATGTCAATGATTGCCGCGTCTACGTCTGCCTCCATCATCGCATCAAGAACATCTCTTGCAGATCGAAGAGGAAGGCCGACCGTGGCCCCGGCCGCAGTCATCCGCTCACGGCATGCCTCCGTCAGCATTGGTCGTTGCTCAACAATAATGAGCTTTTTGCCTCTAAGGACACGCAGCACGGGGACTTCCTTCCGGTCGTACCGCCCCGAACAATCCGGGCGATTGACGGTTCCGTCTTGCAGGCCGTTCTCGAACATCGCCGATTGCGAACATTTCCCGGTGTTCGCCTGGAACGAACCCGGAAAAAGAACAGAAGGTTATCTGGTTGCAGCAGCAAGTACTACGCTCCGCAAGACGGCGCACGCGGTCGTCGTCTATTCGATCCGCGATCATGCCGCAAGCTCGTCCAATCGATGACGAACAACCTGAACGTCAACATTCCGCCTATGCCTAATTTGGCTAGGCAGCCTGACCTGCCCGCGTCGCGTCTCACTTTGGTGTCGTTACTTTTATCTGTTTGCGTTCACACGGCCAGGCACGCCAGAAATCCTCGCCGATAAATGGCGAGGTTCTCGTATCCTCTGAAATTGAGCCCTTCAGGCCGCCGTGGAAGGGACCCCGGCGGTCACGTCAAGGACGGTCAACATGTGTGACTGCCCGTCGCGGCCGCTCCACTCGATCTGCTGCCCCGGAGAAAGACCCAGAAGCGCAGCGCCAATCGGCGTCAGCACGCTGACCATTGAGCGTTCGATGTCGGCGAGACCGGGATAACAAAGAGTGACCGACCTTCTGGCGCCGCCCTCCGTCCTGTAGGACACGGTCGATCCGAGCGCTACGGCATCCGGCGGGAACTGGTCATCCTCTACGACATCAGCTCGATCAAGTTCGATAAGCAATTCCTCGGCAACATCGAGGTCGCGTCCCGGTGCTGCCAGTGCAAGAGAGGTCAGACGAGCGTGGTCAGTCTGACTGACGACGATGGACGGCTTTCCGCAATTGGTGGTATTCATGTCATATGCCTCTGATGCAGCCCAAGGGCTGCGCAATAAAAAGACTGCTTGTGGATTAGGTCGCGCAATCCCGCAGGATCAAAGCCCGGGCACAGACGCGCGACAGCAGTCTACGTCCCGGGTTAATACCCTTCGACGGGATACTCTCGGCTGAGGCAAAATCTTTGGAAATTGCTGTTCTTCAACATGGTAGCGCAATCATCGCATTCTTGAGGAGGAAGTCAAGAAGCGCTCCCTAACGCACTGCCCTGCGCTCATGATCGCGTTCTTCATCGTGAAATGCAGGCGTACGGGCGCCCGCCGTCCTTTATGACGCCTGTTGGGGCGGCGGCCCTTGTCCTCACAACGGGCAGCGAGGCGAGGAATATCGCGATGGATCCAATGCTGGTGACGTTCTCTCGGTGAAAGACAGGACCTACGAAAGCTTCAGCAGCCCCAGGATCAGGATGATATCGACTGGGGACGGGATGCAGGATCTATGTCCGCGTTTACGTTGGCAGAGTCTGCGGCCCGTGAAACCACCAAAATCTGCTTCGCAAGATGCGATATCTGGCCGATAAAAGCAGACCGAAGCGCCCTCTATAGCGGCTACACAATTTATCTGTCCGGAGCAATGATGGAAAAAGACAAACGTTTCGATAGAAAGCGAGGGCGGGCAGACTTTATGCGGGGACTGGGCTGGATGGCTCTGAGCATGGTGTCCTTCATAAGTATGGCGGTAGGATCTCGCGAGTTGGCATCGACCTTGTCAATCAGGCAGGTGCTGTTTTTCCGCGCTCTGGTCGGTCTCATCACAATTTTGCTGGTGGGACGATCACTCCTGCCGCAGATCCGCCAGATGAAACTGTTTCCCAGACATCTGGCACGGAACGTCGTTCACTTCACCGCCCAGTATTTTTGGACAATAGGCGTGGTCTCTCTGCCGCTGGCGTCCGTCTTTGCCCTTGAGTTTACCATGCCCATCTGGGTCGCGCTGTTCGCCTGGTTTTTGCTCAAGGAGAAGCTGACCGGGCCGCGGCTTCTCGCAACCCTTGGCGGGTTCATTGGTGTTCTGGTTGTCGTGCGCCCTGGGCACGGCGTCGTTGATCCCGCCGCCGGATTTGTACTGCTGGCGGCCGCAGGCTACGGGCTTTCCTTGATCCTCGTCAAGCAGCTTACCAGGGAATGCTCACCTGCAGTCATCGTGGTCTGGATGATCCTCATTCAGTTGCCTCTGGGGCTGGTCGCCGCTTTGACAGACTGGAGGGACGTCGGCCTGTCCGATGTTCCATGGATGATGGTTGCCGGCGTTGGTGCGTTGAGTGCACACTACTGCCAGGCACAGGCGTTGAAGCGCCTCGATGCCTCTGTCATCATGCCCGTCGACTTTCTGCGGGTGCCCATGGCTGCACTCGTCGGGTTCTACGCTTACGGAGAAGGTATAGACGTCTGGGTTGTTATCGGCGGATGCATAATTCTGATGTCAAATTTCCAGGCAATGATGTCCGAACGCATGAGGTCACAGACACCAAATGCATGACGAGCCACGACATCCGGCATTGCCTGCGGCGAGCCGGCTGGCGGCCGGTGGTGAGAGGGATGCAGATGTGAATCGGTGGCGTCGGAGGAGGACGTGTTTCTGGCGGATCGTGGTTGTCAAAGGCCGGCTGCGCCCAATCTGACAGGGGGCAGGTCAAATGGCACAGCCGGTCAAAAATCACTCGCAATCCGGGCGCGACATCCCGTTGCGGCGACGAACGGATGCACGACTGCCGCGCTTAAACCAGATCTGCTGTTCCGCCAGTAACTGTTTGCAATTTTGCACCGTGAGTCGGCTCGGTTTGACGGTCGTATCCACCATGTCGCGGTGAACCGCCGGGTAATGGTTATCGGCCAGAGGCCTGAGTCAGCGGACGATCAATGCGCATCAACATGTGGACCCAACCATCAGCAGCAAAATGCGATCGGTACGTCTAAACATTGCCGAGCGGTCCTCTTCCCTCAGACTGGCCGTCCTCTCCACCCGAGATCTTTTCAATGGTGTCCAGAACGCCCTCCGGCGTAACGTCCTCTTGCAGTTGTGCAATTTCCTGCTTCTGAGCAAGGTCGAGACCGAGTTTTTCCGCTATCGCGGTCACGATCGATAGAAGTTGCGTGGTCTCGTGCTCTGCAAGAAGCGATATCTGGAGATTGAGGTCCGCGCGCTTGTCGTCGGCCTCCGCCATCCTGTTCTGACTGATCATAACGAATGTCGAGATGAAAATAGCTTCTACGGAAGCGACCATGGCCAGGACAACCATTGACGGATCGAACGCCGGAAGGATGGGAAGTAAACCAACATTAATCGCGATCCACCCTCCAAACACCAAGGCATGAATGTAGACAAATATCATCGAGCCAGCGAAACGGGTGATGGCTGCCGCCCCCGTCGCTGCCTCCTGCCGCCGCCGCTCGAGCAGGGCTGCGATATTACGGTCAAGCCGGCTGGAAACGGTCTGCTGCTTTATGACGGGCTTTGACATTTCACCCTCCGCTCGACCAAACCAACTAGATGGAATCCGGTTCCGGCTCGGCTCCCTTCCGCGGTACCGGACATGCGAGCCCAGTTGCCGGCCTAGGCCGCCCGGGACGCGGGCACCATCGTTATCGTTGTCGCGAGGGCCCGAATGCAGTTCCGAAACCAGGCACCTCTGATTTCGATAGCGACAACAGCTGGGAAATCCGGGGTTCCGCATCTTGAGTCCTCCGCAGCGTGGCGTCAGGATTTCTTGACGAATTCGTCCTGCTTGATAATGCATATGACGGCCTTCGATGGCCAGTAGTTGCGCCACACGGATCCTGGCGGCTACCCAACCCAGCTGTCAGCGAAGATGAGCATAAGACATTTGGCACTATTGTATCTCGGTATCGCGTTCCTCCTCGTCGGCTGCGCCACCTTTCTGGGTGGGTTAGGCTACCTGCTCTGGCTGGTTATCAGTGAGCCAGCCATCATCAAAAATGACTTTGGTCACCGCATCGTAACGCGCCAGTAGCCTGCCTCTTGCAAGATGCATTCGGCTGCCCGGTCATCTTGCGATACAGGAACCCCAAAAGATTCGGGGAACTATGGGTTGAGCGGCAAGCTGAAGGTGACGGTGCGCTCTCGATCCTTACCGTGTCGCGCGCACACAGGTGCTGTCGGAGTGCCGATTATCGGCGCTGTGCCACACTGGAGAGGGATCGCAGGCACGCGAGGCGGGTGGTCTCGACGGTGCAAACACGTTCGCCCCAGGGGAGCGGAGGTCCTTGCGTGGCGGCAGGAAGCTTGAGACCCCCGGGCATTCTTTGACGCCCCTGTCCATCATCACCGCTTGGTCGAGATGTTTTCGTCAGGAGGAAAACTGTTGCGAAGTGGATAGTTGTCCGGCGGCGCATAAGCCGAGCCAAAAGCGCGTAACGCCAGACGCCGCATCGTCAAAAAAAGTTCTGTATCAATTGCAGTCTCGTCACCTCGTGAAGACAGTGTTTTCAACGTCTCGGTGATAGTGTCTTCGACGAGCTTCACTTGCAAGGCGCGGTGGGGCGTGAAACACGCAGCCCATTTCCCGAGAGTTCGCTGCAGCAAACAGCCTTCGATTTGTGCAGGTCGTTTCATGCTATCCTCCTGGCGCTGGACGTATACGAGCTTCGGAACGAGACGCGACCTCGCGGATGCATTGGCTAGACACTAGTGCAATCTTTGAGGGAGTCCACTCTGAGATTTGAGGAGTAGAAATTATACGGCCTACGCACGCAGACTGACCGACAGACGCCGCGGCCCGGCTCACGCGACATATACGACCGGCGCGGCGCCAGTCGGCGCAGCAAGCCTCGTGCTCGGCTACGGATCTTGCTTTTTGCGGGTTGGTTCTTGCCGCCTCAGCACGCGTTTGTTCATCTGGCGTTCATTCATCACGAGCCACCCTGTGTACGGTCGCGTCAGGCGGCCTGACAAAGGCCCGCAGCTTACCCCAGCCCACTGCGGGCCTCTTTTTACCCAAGACGCAGCTTCCACCACTACAAAGTTCGTGGTGGCAGATTGCGTCCATCGCCCGGAGGCAATAAACGCCGACGCAAAAATGCCAGCCACTCGACAAGGAGTTTATGCGCTTGCGGCAAAAAATTTTCGGAGAGCGATTGCGAACATGGGGAACTGCCGCACCATCCAACATTCTCGCCGGAACATCCATCCGAGCTTCAGGGCTAGGACTGAACAGCGAAGTCTTGACGGACTAAGTACTTCTGAACGCAGGTGTCGCGGGCGTAGTTCGTGGCGCTGAACCGCCAGATGCGAGGGGGACGCAGCGGCAATCTCTGATGGATCGCGCATTGACGCGGCACTTGCGGAGCTGAAGGAGCGCGATGGCGGCCTGAAAGCGTAATCGACCGGTGCAATAGACGCGTGGCGCGTCGCATTTAATAGCGGAATCTTTCGATTCGATGTGCGGCGCTTGGCGCGACGATCGATATCATCGATTGGTCCGAAGCGAAAGGTCAAACCTTGGCGGTCTGTCCCTGCTCACTGAGTGCCACAAATTCCAGGGTCACTTTTTCCAGATTGTCTTGCAGCCACCGCGCCATGTTCTCCTCCTCTTCGAGGTTGCTTCGGAGTGCAGAATAAGCTGCCTGATAGCCTCCATGGTCGCTGAGGGTCAGCAGAGACTTGTAGGCAGCAATTTCGTAATTTTCGAAGGCAAAATTCGCGAGGCTGTTCTTTATGATCTCATCTCCGGCAACTGTATGCCCGAGGCTTGCGAGAGAGCCTGCCATGGAAAGCGCCGTGTCCTTTATTGTCGAGGCCGATTCCGACAGTCCATTGAGGATTTCCTCAAGGCGGGCGATCTGTCCCTCCGTCTCTCGATAGTGAAGTTCCAGTCGGGCCTTCACCTCCGGATAATTCTCGATCCTTGAAATCTGCGGCTTCATGATCGACAGAGCCTGGTTTTCCATGGCGTGGGCATTACGCAGTCCGGTCACAAAAATTTCGCGCACGTCGGTTGTCATTCTTCATCCTCCTTGTTGAGCGCCCCCAACCGTTGTTGGCCACGGAAGTTCCCGCCGATATCCGGGCACGCGCTGGCTCGTTGCGTGTTGTGCTCGTTTTGCGTTATGGGCCGGAACAATCCCCGCGGCGCCCGGTTGGGCGGCCGATGAAACGAGGAGAAATCAAATGTTTTATACCGACAACAAGCTGCAGTACCCAGTGAGAGTGGAGACACCAGACCCCCTGTTTGCAAGAGCGCTTCAGCAGGCGATTGGTGGCGTGGAGGGCGAGATCCGCGTCGCCATGCAGTATTTTTTCCAGGCGTGCGGCGCGCGCGGGAATCCGAAATTTCGCGACCTTCTCATGAACACGGCCACGGAAGAACTCGGTCATATCGAAATGCTCGCCACCGCCGTCGCCCTCAATCTTGAAGGCGCGCCCCTTGAGCTGCGGGAGGAAATCTCTGGCGATGCGGTGGGAGGAGCCGTGCTGAACGGCGTCAATCTGAAGAACATACTATCGTCCGGGCTCGCCGCTATGCCTGTGGATTCAGACGGCGTGCCTTTTGACATGTCGCATATTTATGCCACGGGAAACATTGCTGCAGACATGACCGCCAATGTTGCCGCGGAATCGAGCGGCAGGGTGCTTGCTGTACGGTTGTACAACATGACCAACGACCCAGGCATGAAGGACATGCTGTCGTTCCTCATTGCCAGAGACACGATGCATCAAAACCAGTGGCTAGCCGCGCTGGAGGAGTTGGACGGGGCAAAAAGTGTCTTTCCCATTCCCAACAGCTTTCCGCAAGAACTGGAACAGCAGGATTTCAGCTACACCTACCTGGGTTTCCAGTACCGCGGCACCGAGCCGGCGCAGGGTCGCTGGAGCACCGGAGCCTCCATTGATGGAAAAGGGGAGTTTTCTACAAAGATCTCCGAGCCCTTAGGACAGAAACCGGAGCTCGGTCCTGCCAAGCCGGGCGGCGGGGCGCAGAAGGAACAGATGTGAGCATCTTTCCATTCAAAAAACCCGCCTCCCAGGAGGCGGGTTTCGCGCAGAGGAAAAGGTGATGGCAGCGGAAGCTTTATCGGGGACATGGGTGCTGGTAGGCGTCGCCGGCTTGGTGATCTGGCTCTTCGGCGGTGTGTTGAACGCCGTCAGCTACAGTAGCCCGCCAAGACCAAGCGGTGGTTACGCTACGGTTGTGATGTCTGTTCTGTTTGTGGCTGGTGGCGTACTCGAGCTCGTTATGATTGTAGGCATCCTGACGGAGTCCCTGTCGAACTAACGGCCCCCGTAGCGTCGAAGTAAGGGAGCGGCTCGTTCCGCGTTCCAGAGTTTGACCAGTACAGTGCGAAGCAGATAGTCACCCCTTTCTGGTTGGCGACCAGACATCGCGCACCGGACGCAGCGCGAAGCAGGCTGGCCAGCCCGTTCAGCGAGAGTTGGCGGTCGTGTCAAATCCTTGACGGATCCGCTGGGCCAGCCGGGATGAATGATCGGCATACTCGGACACACGTACATGCCTTCTCGCCTCGGCGGTAATCCAGCATGGACTGGTCGCGCAGGTGCAACAGCCTGTAACAGCCGGCGCTGCTGGGACGACAGCTGTAACCGGGCAACGAGTATTAATGACACCGGAACTGAGCCGGACCTTTGCGGCAACCCGAGGCTCCATTGGGCTTGCCTCGACAGGCGCCATTGCCACTGTTGCCCGCAAATCCGGCGCTCTCATTCAGACAAGCTGCGCGTCCGGAGTTTTTGGAAAAGGACAATACCGGACAGGCAAAAACAGAGGGAGTTGGTGAGAATGATCGGCCATTCGCCTCGAAGAAGACCGAACGTCGTCCAAAGCGCAAATCCGGTTACAGTCAACATATACATCCGCACTGAAATCGCTTCCGTGTCGCCTGACCGCATAACCTTCCAGACTTGAGGGATGAAGCTCGCCACGGAGCATATTGATGCGAGATAACCAACGAGCAGACCGCTGTCCATGAGCAACAGGTTTCCTTTTCCCAGTCCGTTTCCGGGTCCCCAAAATACAGAGATGACTTTAACGGCGTTGCACTAATTTCGGGAGCACCTCGCGCGCCATGAATCGAATGAAGCCGGGCTGATCGCGAGAGACGTTATGAATGTAAACTTCGCCCACGCCGCAGGAACGGCACTCATCGAGGAGCCGAAGGACGTCGCCTGCAATGCCGACAAGGGGGACGCACTCGTCCATCTCCTCCGGCGGGACCTCGCGCGTCACGTTGTCAAAATCTGCCGGACTTGCAAGGTCAGCGAGGAGATCTGCCGGTGCGGCTGCCGTTCGCCACTGATCCCAGGCAGCGATACGTGCTTCGCCCCTTGTGTTTCCCCAACTGAGCTGCAACTGAAGCGCGAGCGGCTTTTCAACGCCGCCCCTCGCTCGGTACCGGTCAAAAATGTCCGCCAGCTCCCGAGCCGGCTTGCGCACCGTCAGGAGACCATCTGTCCAGCCCCCCATCCATGCAGCAGTCTCCGCTGACAGTGCAGCGCCGAATACGGCCGGAGGCCGCCTGGGAAGCGACCAGAGCTTCGCATTGTCGACTGAAAACCATGGCAATACGCAGGACACTGTCTCACCCTTCAAAAGCCCTCGCATAATGTCGGCCCCCGCCTGCAGACGCTGATCGCGTTCGTGCTTGTCCGGCCAGCCCTTGCCAACGACATGTTCGTTTACAGCTTCGCCGCTTCCGACTGCGATCCAGCGCAGCCGGTCCGGAAACATTTCCGAGAGAGTAGCAATCAGGTGTGCAAGCGTAACCGGGTGATAGCGCAAGCCACCGGGAATTGCGAGGCTGCCAAAGGGGAGCGTCGTGACCGCCATGGCAGCTCCCAGCCAGGTCCAGTTGTTGCCGGAGTTGCCTTGGCGCTCACTCCACGGGGTAATATTGTCAGAGGTCATGACAGCATCGAAACCCGCCCGCTCGGCTTGTTTGACGAATGACAGCAACTCGGCAGGTGCGAATTGCTCGCGAGACGCGTGGTATCCAATGATCATGTCCTGGCTCCTGTCTGCTACAGTCTTTCAATGGACAATGCGCGTACGATGATTTCATCTTGGGAAAACAGCGTCTCAAGACTTTGGCGATACTGCGCCCACCAGTGGCGATCGAGTTCGTCGGTCATGACCTCGAGCAGAAGGATACGGTCCTCTTCAACCTTGCTGCCATCCTTCCATAAGCCGTCGGCCGGGATGGGATCATGAACCGTCACACCACCGAAGCGGTTGGTCAGTTCGACACGGACCGTTTCAAGCGCGCGGTCAGACACAGCGGGAGTGACAGGAAGCAGGATCTCAACAAGATAAGGCATTTGGTCGCTCCGGTTGAATGGGCCTCAGCGTCGCCATCATTCAATGGCACCCCCGAAACGCGGGAACTATCGGTTTGTTTCCACCCACGGGGCACTACCAACCGGCATCGCGGCGACCGCACTGTGCCACTTGCATTGGATTTGTAGGGTGCCGGCGGCGCCACACCTGCTTGTCGTCTTACAGATTGCTAACGAGTTAGCCTAGCTATCAGACGCTCCACGTCCTCTGTGACGTACGGCTTTGAAAGGGTCGGCACGTCGGCATATGAACGATCCAGTCCCTTGGCGCCATAGCCCGACGCGAACGCGAACGGGATGCGTTGTTCCCGCAAAATTTCCGCTATCGGATAACTCGTTTGTCCATCGAGATTGACATCAAGAATAGCGACATCAAAGTCCCCACTACGCGCGATTTCACAACCCTGCTGCACGCGCGACGCAATAGTGCTCACCTCGTGGCCAAGATCCGTTACGATATCTTCCATCAGCATCGCCACAAGTGCTTCATCCTCAACGATGAAAATGCGGAGCTTCCTTTCAGGGATAGTCATCAGTGTTTATTCCGTTCGTCAGGATGCGAGGCGGGCAGGGGCGCGGTCAAACTGAAGTTGACGCCAGACTCGGTAAACGACAGGAGAACCTGCGCATTCAGTTCACGAGCCAGTGCCTGTTCAAGAAGACGGCTGCCAAATCCTCTTTTTTCGGGAGCCGTGACGCTCGGACCATGTAGCTCTCTCCATGTGAGATGAAGCCATTTGTCTTCCCCGCCTCCCTCAATATTCCACTCAACTGCGACTTTGCCTGCATCAACCGACAGAGCCCCATGTTTCGTTGCGTTGGTGGCAAGTTCGTGAAAGGCCATCGACAGGGAGAGCGCGAGTTTGGGATTCAACCGGCAGGGCGGTCCCGATACCTCAAGCTGGCCCTCCCGATCGGGGCATACGGCCTGGAGCGCCCTGTTCACAATCTCTAGCAGATCAGCACCCTGCCAGCTTTCTTGCGTGAGAAGGTCATGTGCTCGGGCAAGCGCAACAAGGCGGTTCTCAAATTGCCGGAAGGCGCGACTGTCCCGTTCGCCACGGAACGTCTGGGAAGCGAGGGACTGCACCGTTGCCAAGGTGTTTTTCACCCTGTGGTTCAGCTCGTTAATGAGCAACAGATGTCGCCGCTCCTCCTGGCGCTTCTCCGTTATGTCGCGGGCGATTTTCGATGCCCCGATGATCTGCCCTTTGGCATCTTTCAAGGGAGAAACCGTGAGCGAGACGTCGATCAGGCTTCCGTCTTTTTTCATGCGCACGGTTTCGTAATGCTCGATATGCTCGCCCCTGAAGATGCGCGCAAGGATTTCCGGCTCCTCGTCCTGCCGTTCGGGAGGGATGAGGATCGTAATCGGTTTTCCGATCACGTCAGCGGCCGCATACCCGAAAAGTCGTTCAGCACCCTTGTTCCACGTCTGGATTATGCCCTGGGTGTCCTTGCTGACGATAGCGTCATCCGAGAAGGTGACAATCGCGGCCAGCCGCTCCGCAAACTCTTCCGCTTTCTTCCGGTCCGAAATGTCAACCAGCATGTTTATGGCGCCCGTCAGCCTACCCTCGCTGTCATGCAACGGAGTAGGGTAGGGGATGAACGGAACGCGCGTCCCATCCGGCCTTTCAGCAACCGCCTCTTCTCCACGAATTGGCCGGTCCTCTTTAATGGCGACCGCCATCGGACACTGGTCGTGCGGCAGAAAGGTCCCGTCCGTCCGGAAGAGCCGCCAGGTGACGCACCACTCATCGCCCAACGTCGGAACGCGGCCGGCCATTTCTACCGCCGCACGGTTGAAGAACGTGATGCGACCGTCAGCATCGGTAGTGTACACTGCGGCCGGTAATGCCTCGAGAAGGTCACGCAGGTTCCTCTCGTTCTCTCGTATTCGGTCTTCCATCCTTTTGGCTTTGGTGACGTCGATGAGGACGCGCACGCCGTAACGAAACTCTCCTTTGGCGTCCCGTACCGACGAGCTATGAACGTCGAGATACACGGACGTGCCATCCGGTTTGATCGCCTGCTTGCGCAATACGTAGCTGTCGATTTTGCCCTCGACTTGCTGCGCATAGCGCTCTGCGTCTTGCTTTTTGTCTTCGGCATGCGTGTAATCAAGAAATGTCATCGCGAGGAGCTCGTCCTCAGAGCGTCCGAGCATCCGACAAAGCGCGTCGTTTACCCGCAGAAGGCGTCCAGCTGAATCTGCCTCTGCGATACCGATCGTCGCAGCCTGATAGGTTGCCGCAAGACGTTCTTCGCTTTCGAGACGTGCGAGTTCTGCCTGATGCACATCAGTGACATCAGTGGTAAAGCAGCGCGAATTTATAAAACGTCCGTCCTCGAAGCGACTGTTCGAAGTGATCAACACATGCTTGATCTGCCCGTTCTTGGCGCGAAGTCTGGCTGGGTACCTATCGAGGTCTCTGCCGCAGCTCAGCTTGTCCAGTATATCGGCGATTGCCCGGGCGTCCGCATGAAAGGAGGCGATATGTTTGCCGACATATTCCTCCGCAGTGTAACCCAGCAACTCAAGCTCGGCCTTGTTTGCCCGCAGAATTATTCCTTCGTTGCTGACGATATGGAGACCGACGGCAGCGTTTTCAAAAAAGTCCTCAAGGTCGGCGGCATGTCGATTTGCTTGCCGTTCAAGAGCCTTCTGTGAAGAGATGTCCTGAAAGCAGTTTATTGCACCTTCGATGCGTCCATCCCGGTCCCGCAGTGCGCGTACATTTACCAATGCTTCAAAACGCGAGCCGTCGGGCCGCTCCATGACGACTTCGCCGTTACGCGTTTCCTTGCCTGAACGGACAGCTTCGGCAACCGGGCAGCTGTCATGGGGAAGGCTTGACCCGTCAAGCAGATAAAGGTGGAGCGATCCGCAGAAGCGGTCTTGTGGATCTCGTATTCGAGGATATCTACCCCAAAGGCGTGCGGCTTCAGCGTTGTATGAGATTAGGAGCCCGTTCCTGTCGCACACGTACACCGCCGCGGGAACTGCATCCAGAAGAGCTCCGCCACCGGCGATAATAGCCTCGTATTCACTCAGCTGTAGATCTGTATCATTTTCGGCATTCGACATTGAGATTCCCATTCGCCGTTTCCCGTCTGTGCATCCCCCCGGACGAAAAGGCTGTCCGCTAACGCGCGACGCGTCGCATTGTTCCAGCGTCACCCAAATTTTTCGTTAGCCGTATCGGTGGCCACTGTGCCTTTTTTTGGTGGTGCCAAGATATGGTGCAGTGGCGTGGCGCGAAGCTCCCCTTTGCGTCGGGAGAATTGTGCGTTTTCCGCCCCGGCATTGCTCATTGCCGAAATAGCAAGGTTCGGTGCCCGAAATGATCGATCACTCTGCAAAAGGTCTTGCTGAATGACCGGTCGTCATCCTGGCACGCGCCGATTTTCAGGGCATCTGCCAACAGGGACTGCAGCATATTGAGACCGCGAGACGAAATCCGGCCTTGTTCTTGTGCGGAAGACATCGTGTCCTTTCGTTGGGGCCGAGGAATTTCACCTTGAAGCGGTAACGACCTTTAGAAAGCTACCGAAGAAATTAGCCTGCGCGTTTTGAGATTCATCAGCAAGGGAATTCCATGCCCTGGAATGCAGCCACTGCTCAATGATGGCGAGTGACTAGGGGGTGAGCTTCGCTTGGGGCTCTTCCAGAACTGTAACCGCTTGCGTCTTGACCTATCCGGCGCACTGTAAAGTGTCAGTAGCGGTGTCAAGGCCACTGCTGGGTGAGGGTCGGTTACTCTAGCCCAACGAGAGGACGACAATATGTCTACCATCCAAGCCTTGCAGCCATCTCTCCAGAGTAGATGGAGATGATCCAGTCAGCCTTGAATCGCGCGCGCCCATCGGCAATCTTGCTATTTGGTCATCGCCGGCTCATGGCCGTTCTGACGATCGAAGAAATCTAGAACGCACGAGAGCTCTAAATTGCAGACGGACGGCCCTCCTTCGTACAGCTTTACCACGCAGGTCGTGATGCCTCGTGTGGGATCCACAATGATCACAACCGCTTACGTCATCGACGCCAAAGGCCTTTTGGTGACGCAGGCAGGATCCGTCCGTCTCATCCCGTGGACCTCTATTCGGTTCATACACGTTCACGTAACGAGTG
>NZ_JBBCAR010000018.1:0-376530 GCF_037203725.1 Agrobacterium sp. CMT1 | reverse complement strand
TTGTTGAAATATATGAGGATAATTAGCCATTTATGCGAAAACCCACATAATGCGCCAAATCCCGCGAGCGTTTTGCTGCGCACCTGCCATCTGCGCCTTTTAAAACGTCCGAGCCTTCCCGCGGCGACCGCCATTTTGCCGGTGGCATATCTTCGAAAGCCGCGTGGCCGGCTGTCAAACCATCGTGTCGTGCTTTAAAACAACAAGAAGACGCTCATATGCTACCCTAATACCAGGCTCCTTTGCATGACCAGAACACCAGCGCCAATAAAGACCGACTTACCTGAACTTCCCGTCAGCGCCGTTCTCGCGGAAATCGCAGGTGCCTTGTCGGGGGCGAGACGTGCGGTTCTCTCGGCCCCTCCCGGGGCGGGCAAAACGACGCTGGTGCCGCTTTATCTCCTACAGCAGAGGTGGCGGGGCGACGGAAAGATCATTCTTCTCGAGCCACGCCGGCTTGCGGCCCGCGCAGCGGCTGGACGCATGGCCGATCTCCTGCATGAAGATGTCGGTGACACCGTCGGATACCGCATGCGGCTCGACAATCGTATTTCATCAAAAACCCGGATCGAGGTGGTAACGGAAGGCGTATTTGCCCGGATGGTTCTGGATGATCCCGAGCTTTCCGATGTCTCGACGGTGATATTCGACGAATTTCATGAGCGCTCGCTCGACGGAGATTTCGGGCTGGCGCTGGCCCTCGATGTCCAGACCGGTTTGCGTGAGGACCTGCGGATCCTCGTCATGTCCGCAACTCTCGACGTTGAACGCATCAGCGCGCTTATGGGTGGCGCTCCGGTCATTCAAAGTCTTGGAAGGACCTTTCCGATCGACATTCGTTACGAGGAACGCTGGCAGGGCATGCCGGTCGATGAAAAGGTGGCAAGGGCGATTAGGGAAGCCCATGCATCGGAAACAGGGTCCATTCTGGCCTTCTTGCCCGGACAGTCGGAAATTACCCGGACGGCTGCAAGGCTGGAAGGACATTTCCCCGACGATACGGATATCATCCCGCTTTACGGCAATCTTTCTCAGAAGGAGCAGGACGCCGCGATCAAGCCGGCAGCCTCCGGGCGACGGAAGATTGTCCTTGCAACATCGATAGCGGAGACCTCGATAACCATCGATGGTGTGAGAGTCGTGGTCGATAGCGGTCTGCAGCGGTTGCCGGTTTTCGAACCGGCGACCGGCATCACCAGGCTTGAGACCGTGCGAGCATCACGCGCCTCGGCCGATCAGCGCGCCGGCCGCGCCGGCCGAACCGAGCCCGGTGTTGCCATTCGCCTCTGGCATCAGGGGCAGACGGCAGCACTCAGTGCATTTACGCCGCCGCAAATTTTGGCGAGCGATCTTGCCAGCCTTGCGCTCGATCTTGCCCATTGGGGTGTTCATGACCCCTCGTCTCTCGCCTTTCTGGACGCGCCACCTGAGGCTGCCCTCAAAGAATCGGTCGCACTCCTGAAAAATCTTGGCGCCCTTGATGAAAGCGGCGCACTGACGCCGCAGGGCCGCCTGATGCGAGGCCTCTCCCTGCCGCCGAGGCTCGCAGCGATGGTGATTGCAGCCGCAGGCGAAGGCTCGGGAAAAAAGGCGGCGATGCTTGCGGTCATGCTGACGGAACAGGGCCTGGGCGGAAATGATATCGATCTCGATGACAGACTGCGGCGCTTTCTTGCCGATAGAGGTGAAAGGGCGCAGGCCGCGCGCAAGCTGGCTTTCCGCCTTCTCGACACAGTCGGTGATATGCCGGCGGCAAACGACCTGCCGAGCGAGGCGGGACCGCTTCTGCTGCACGCATATCCGGACAGGATCGCGCTTCAGCGCGGCGCGCGCGGCCGGTATGTCATGGCGAATGGCCGCGGGGCTGAACTGGCTGAAACGGAGCGGCTGGCGGCGAGCCGAATGCTTGTTGTCGCTGACATTACGGGACGGGCCGCGCAGCCGCGCATCCTTGCGGCGGCCGGCATCGACAGGGCCGATATAGAAGAGCGTATGCCGCATCTTATCGTTCAGCAGGATCAGCTGCTGTTCGACAGGGCGAGCGGACAGGCGCGGGCGCGCCGGGTAGTGCGTCTGGGCGCCATCATTCTGGACGAAACGCCCCTGCCCCGTCCCGACGGTGAGCAGGCAGCGCAAGCGCTCGCCAACGGCGTTCGGCATTTCGGCATCGGCATACTTCCTTTTTCGAAAGAGACCGCGCAATTGCGCGATCGGATCGGATTTCTGAATGCCAGCATCGGAGAGCCCTGGCCGGATGTCAGCGACGAGGCGTTGCTTTCGCGGCTGGACGAATGGTTCATCCCTTTTCAGCATGGCGTCCGGAGCCTTCAGGACATCCGGCCCGGCAGTCTTTCCGAAGGGATTCTGTCCCTGGTGCCACATGAGGTCGCCCGAGATCTCGGCAGGCTGGCGCCGACCCATTTCGAAGCGCCGACGGGCCAGCGGCATCCCATCCGCTATGACGCCAGCGAGCCGACGCTTTCCATTCGCGTGCAGGAGCTTTTCGGGCTGAAGGCGCACCCGGCCATTGCGCAGGGGCGGTTGCCGCTGCTCCTGGAATTGACGTCGCCGGCGCACAGGCCGATACAGACGACGCGTGATCTTCCCGGCTTCTGGGCGGGATCGTGGAAGGACGTGCGGGCAGATATGCGTGGTCGCTATCCGCGTCATCCGTGGCCGGAGGATCCCGCCGATGCCCTGCCGACCAGCCGTGCGAAACCGCGCGGAACGTGATGATGACAAGGGTAAAGGAGACGAAGGTGGCTGGCCATCCGATCGAAACCACCAGGCTTGGCCGCGCCAGCCGCAGGATAAGGTTGCAGACCATTGTGTGGCTTCGCTGGCTGGCGGTTGCGGGACAGACGGCGACGATCCTGCTTGTCGCCTTCGGGCTGAATTTTCCGCTGCCACTTTTGGCCTGCGGCCTTTTGATCGCGGCGCTGGCGCTCGCCAACCTTTTTCTCACCGCCCGTTTTCCCTCCACCTACCGGCTGGAGCCGTGGGAAGCGACATTGCTGCTGGCCTTTGACCTTTTGCAATTGGCGGCGCTGATCTATATCACAGGCGGACTTTCCAATCCTTTCGCGCCGCTGATCTGCGTGCAGGTCATCATTGCCTTTGCCTCCCAACCGTTGCGGCATTCCCTCATTCTCCTCGGCTTTGCCGTCATCTGCTCGACGGCGATCGCCTTTTCGCCCTTTCCGGTTCCCTGGTATCCCGGTGAGGTCTTGCCGATCCAGCTTCTGCTGCATGTCGGCACCTGGGTGGCGATCATTGCCACCACGTCTTTCGCAGCTTTTTATGCCTATCGCGTTTCCCACGAAGCAAATCAGCTCGCGGATGCGCTGGCTGCGACCGAACTGGTGCTGGAACGGGAAAAACATCTTTCACAGCTCGACGGCCTGGCGGCCGCCGCAGCGCACGAGCTGGGTACGCCCCTTGCGACGATCAGCGTCGTCGCCAAGGAGATGGAGCGGGAACTTGGGGATGATGAGAAATATGGCGAGGACATAGCGCTGCTGCGCAGCCAGAGCGAAAGATGCCGCGACATTCTGCGTCGTCTCACCTCCCTGTCCGCCGACAATGAGGAGCACATGCGCCGCCTGCCGCTTTCATCGCTGATCGAGGAGGTAATGGCGCCGCATCGCGAATTCGGCATTCGTCTGGAACTGGTTGAAAAGAACAATCGCGCCGACGAGCCGGTCGGAATCCGCAATGCCGGCATCATCTACGGCCTTGGCAACGTCATTGAAAATGGCGTGGATTATGCGCGCGAAAAAGTCACCGTAACGGTGGATTACGATCATCAGAACGTCGCAGTCATCATTGAAGACGATGGGCCAGGTTATGCCCATGACGTGCTTGCCCGTATCGGCGAGCCCTATGTGACCGAACGTCACAATGACACACGTGCAGGTGGGCTCGGGCTCGGGCTCTTTATCGCCAAGACCTTGCTGGAGCGCTCCGGCGCCACCGTCGCGTTCGAAAATCGCGGCACAACCGGAACCGGCGCGCGGGTCACAATCGTCTGGCCTCGGGCGCTCATGGAGGATAAAAGAAGCCGTTGACTTTACCATTGACGCTGAAGCGGCAATAAGAACAAGAAAAGCCGATGACGTTGCCGGAAGGCCGGAGACATGAAGACAGAAGACCAGACCTCATCCACAAGCGCGCCGGCGGACGATATCGATCCTATCGGACCTGACAAATCTCTGCTGATCGTTGATGACGATGGCCCTTTCCTGCGGCGGCTTGCCCGGGCCATGGAGACACGTGGCTTTATTGTCGACACTGCCGAGACCGTGAGCGAAGGCATCGCGCGTTCCAAGGCTGCGCCGCCGAAATATGCGGTTGTCGATCTGCGGCTTGCGGATGGCAACGGGCTGGAGGTGATCGAAGCCATCAGGCAGAACCGCGACGACACGCAGATCGTCGTTCTGACCGGCTACGGCAATATCGCCACCGCTGTTACCGCCGTAAAGCTGGGGGCGCTGGACTATCTGGCCAAGCCTGCCGATGCAGACGACGTGTTCAACGCCCTGACGCAGCGCAAGGGTGAAAAGACGGAAGTGCCCGAAAACCCGATGTCAGCCGACCGGGTTCGGTGGGAGCACATTCAGCGCGTTTATGAGATGTGCGAGCGCAACGTCTCGGAAACGGCGCGGCGACTGAACATGCACCGAAGGACGCTGCAGCGTATTCTCGCGAAGCGCGCGCCCAAATAAGCGCCTATTCGCCAAAGCTGCGCCCGGTGGTCCATTCCGCCAGCATAAGCCGGGTCGCAGCGGTTCTGGAAAAATCCAGCATGACAGATTTGCGGGTCGCCGGCGGCAATTTATGTTCCGGCGCGTCGCGAAGCATGTGAGCGCCATACCCATCCGACAGTATCAACCCGCATTCCTCCGGGAATATATCGGTTGGAACTTCCGGATGGGTGGCAAAAAACAATCGATCGCAATGCAGGCGGTATTCCGGCCATTTGCGATCGACGCGGAAATCCTCGATCGAGGATTTGATCTCGATGATCCAGATTTCACCCTTGACCGACAGGCTGATGAGATCTGCCCTTCGCCCGCTTGCAAGCGGCAGTTCCGGCAAGACCGAGTGGCGCATTTCGTGCAACAGCACCTGCACGCCGCGGCGCACCAGCATCGCCTTGTCCGACTGGCGGCCGTCGATTAACGGATTATTGTTGGTAACGGAAAGAATAGTCATGGATAAAGGCTGCTGAAGCGTTTGGCCTATTGTTGCAAAAAAGGCAATCAACCGGCAATTTTAAATGCGGTGCCGTTTCGCGGCTGCACAACGGCTTGCCAAGAGCGGCTGAATGGAAAATAACCGATTTATCCTATTAAGCCTACTCCTTCGCACAATTTGGCGAATTTTCCGCGAGAACGACATGCGCATCCGTACCCCATTGACCATACTCGGTCTGACGGCAGCACTGGCACTGGCCGGCTGCGCCGAAACTACCTCCCAATCCGCCACTCCAACATCAGGCAAGATCGCAGCCTCCGTACCGGTTGCTGATCCCGTTCCGGCGAAAGTCGAGACGGTGCAGATCTTCAATGATGTTTATGGTCCGGTGACCGATGCGGGCTATGCGCTGCCGGCCATTCCGATCAACCGTGTGAATGAGAAGTACCGTCGCCAGATCGTCGAGTTCCAGACCAACGAGCGTCCCGGCACGATCATCGTCAATACGCGCGATCGTTTCCTTTATTATATCCTCTCCGGCAACCGCGCCGTGCGTTACGGCATCGGCGTCGGCAAGGCTGGTTTCGCCTGGGCCGGTGAAGCCTATGTGGCCTGGAAGCAGGAATGGCCGATGTGGCATCCGCCAAAGGAAATGGCAGACCGCAAGCCGGAAGTGGCGAAATATGTCGAGGCCGGCATGGGCCCCGGCCTTTCCAACCCGCTCGGCGCGCGCGCCATGTATCTCTTTAACGAAAAGGGACAGGATACGCTGTTCCGTATCCACGGTTCGCCCGAATGGGCCTCGATCGGCACTGCTGCTTCTTCCGGCTGCATCCGCATGATCAACCAGGATGTGATCGACCTTTACAGCCGCGTCCGCCCAGGCCGCAGCACCAAGGTCGTCGTGATCCAGTAAGGGCCGCAACAGCAGATCAAGAAAAAGCCGCCGGGAAACGTCCCGGCGGCTTTTTTATTGATGAAAAGGGCGGAGATTACGCCGCCTGCTTTGCCTTCAGCTCGAGGCGGCGGCGGTGCAGGACCGGTTCAGTGTAGCCGTTCGGTTGCTCCCGGCCCTTCAACACCAGTTCGATAGCAGCCTGAAAGGCTACCGATCCTTCAAAGTCGGACGCCATCGGCAGATAGGCCGGATCGCCTGCATTCTGCGCGTCGACCACAGCGGCCATGCGCTTCATGGTCTCGACGATCTGCGCCTCTGTCACGACGCCGTGGCGCAGCCAGTTCGCCATGTGCTGCGCTGAAATGCGAAGCGTCGCGCGATCCTCCATCAGACCGATATTGTTGATGTCTGGTACCTTGGAGCAGCCGACACCCTGATCGACCCAGCGCACCACGTAGCCGAGAATGCCCTGCGCATTGTTGTCGAGTTCACGCTGGATTTCTTCCGGCGTCCAGTTGGGACGCGGCGCAACCGGCACTGACAGAATGTCGGAAAGCTTCGCACGGCCGCGGCTTTTCAGCTCTTCCTGAACAGCGGCGACATCAACCTTGTGATAATGCGTGGCATGCAGCGTCGCCGCCGTCGGCGACGGCACCCATGCCGTGTTGGCACCGGCCTTTGGATGCGCAATCTTCTGCTCCAGCATCGCCGCCATCAGGTCGGGCATGGCCCACATGCCTTTGCCGATCTGCGCATGGCCGGAAAGACCGCATTCTAGCCCGATATCGACGTTCCAGTTTTCATAAGCGGCGATCCAGGCGGCCTGCTTCATGTCGCCCTTGCGGATCATCGGACCCGCTTCCATGGAGGTATGGATTTCGTCGCCGGTACGGTCGAGGAAGCCTGTATTGATGAAGACCACACGATCCTTCGCTGCGCGAATGCTTTCCTTGAGGTTAACAGTGGTGCGGCGCTCCTCATCCATGATGCCCATCTTCATGGTGTTTGGCTGCATGCCGACAAGCTCTTCGACCCGCGTGAAAATCTCGTTGGCGAAGGCCACTTCTTCCGGCCCATGCATCTTCGGCTTCACCACATACATGGAGCCGGCCCGAGAGTTCTGGCGTCGCCCGGAAGGGCCGACGTCATAAAGTGCAATGAGCGCCGTGACGACAGCATCCATGATGCCCTCGGGTACTTCACGCCCATCCCGGTCAAGGATTGCCGGATTGGTCATGAGATGACCGACATTGCGCACCAGCATCAGCGACCGGCCCGGCAGCGTCAGCGCGGAGCCATTGGGCGCTGTATAATAGCGATCCGGGTTGAGGCGGCGCGTGAAAGTGTGGCCGCCCTTGGAGACCTCTTCCGCCAGGTCTCCACGCATCAGGCCGAGCCAGTTACCGTAAACCAGAACCTTGTCCTCGGCATCGACGGCGGCAACCGAATCTTCGCAATCCATGATGGTCGTCAGGGCAGATTCAAGAATGACATCAGAGATGCCCGCCCTGTCGCCCTTGCCGATTTCGGTCGAGGGATCGATCACGATTTCGGTATGCAGACCGTTCTTGCCGAGCAGGATTGTCGCGGGCTTTGCCGCTTCCCCGGTGAAACCCTTGAATTGCGTTTCGTCCTTGAGACCGGTTCCGCCATTGCTGGCAACAAGCTGCAGAAGCCCATCGACGATCTCGAAACCGGTGACATCAGACCAGCTGCCGCTCAAAAGCGGAGCGGTTTCATCGAGGAAGTTGCGCGCCCAGGCGATGACCTTTTCACCGCGCTTCGGGTTATAGGCCCTGCCCTTCTCGGCACCATCGGCATCGGAAATGGCATCCGTGCCGTAAAGTGCATCGTAAAGCGAACCCCAACGGGCATTGGCGGCGTTCAGCGCATAACGGGCATTCATGACGGGAACAACGAGCTGCGGACCGGCGACGGCAGCAATTTCCGGATCGACGTTGTTGGTTTCCACCTTGAAATCAGGACCTTCCGGCAAAAGGTATCCGATTTCCCTCAGGAATGCCTCGTATACATCGAAATCCGAGGGGGCACCGTTCTCTCGGTACCAGCCGTCGATTTTTTCCTGCAGCGCATCGCGCTTGGCGAGCAGTTCACGGTTCTTCGGAGAAAGCTCGTGAACAATGGCCGAAAAGCCTTCGAAGAACGCCTCGCTGTTTAGACCCGTGCCCGGCAGGACATCTTCAGTCAAAAAGGCATAAAGCCTGTCATCGATGGAAAGGCCGAATTTATTCGTGCGGCTCACATGCGCCTCCTCTATTCTGGAAACACAGATTGGACGCGGAGGCGGGCGCTCGTCAATTGTGGCAGCCAGCCAAATATTATTTCCTTTTTGGAAACAATGCAGCCGATAGTCGCCGTTTTCTACAAAAGCGCCTGGAGATCCTTGATGCGGTCATTCACCAGCCAGCCGTAATAATTTTCCTCCGGCAACAGTGGCTGTTCCCCGCCTGCGGCGCGCTGGCGGTTCTTTTGGGCCAGAATGGCAGCGCGCTGTTGCGACCCACCGACATTATAAAGCGTGGAGGTCACGCCCGGATTCTTCGAAATGTCCATATCGGCAATCGACCGGTAATCATCGATCGATTTGCGGATAGAGGCCGCCATGAAAGCCAGCGAGCGGTCGGGGTCCATGATGGCGGTGTAGACCGCGGTGGCGTCGTTCTCATCCAACTTCTCATAACCCGACGTTCTCGCCACCATGTCGGACAGCATCAGCGCCGTCAGCGGATTTATCTGGCCGAGGCCGAAGGTCTGGCCGGCATAAAAGGGCTGGAAGAACACAGCACTGAAACGGTTGTTCGGATAGGTCACGCCATCGACGGTCTTGCCGCGGAAACTGTCATCCCATACATCTTCCCGGCAGTTCCAGAGACTGTAAGAATCCCTCTTCGACTGGCATTTGGAAAATTGCGAATGCGTCAGAAACTGCGCAATCGTTTCATCCTTATAGCCGAAACGGAAGCTGCTACCCGCGTAAGAAGCTGCCTTGACGTAATAAGACTGCAGCCGGTCATAGGCATCGACATTATAAGTGTGTTCGCCAACGATCGCGCCGATCATATGGATCGGATCAATCCCGTAACGCCCGGCCGTCGACTTGATCTTGGCGATCAGCGCCTTGTCGGAAGACAAAAGATCGATGACCTTCTGGTATTTGCGCTCAAAAGACGTGTTGGACGCCTTGGTTCTTTTTGCGGAAGCACCGGGAACACCCGGTTGCTCGGCATTGCGATTGCCCGGCGGCACGACCGTTGCGGCCTGCACATAAGAAGACGCGGTGACGGTAAACGTCAAAGCAGCGGCAAATGCCAGAAGAGTTTTGCGCACGAGCGAATGCCTTTTCTCAAGCCTGCGGCTTCTGCCAGCGAAAGGTGCTGGAAAACCTGATCATTCCACTAAAACGGTTCCAACCGGAATGCAGCCCTTCCCATAAACAAAATGCGGGCTGAATGCGAGATGAGGCAGATAAAATAAAAGAGTGCGGCAAATATGGCCGCACTCTTCTTTCCTCGATCCCTGAAGTCTTCAGAGAATATAGCGCGAGAGGTCCGTATCGGCGGCGAGGTCGCCGACGTGTTTACGGACATATTCCTGGTCAATCTTGACGGCGGAACCGCCACGATCCGGCGCGTTGAAGGAAATTTCGTCCAAAACACGCTCCATTACCGTCTGCAGACGGCGGGCACCGATATTTTCGACCGACGAGTTGAGATGAACGGCCACATCAGCCAGAGCATCGATGGCATCGTCGGTGAAGTCGAGATCCAGTTCTTCCGTCGCCATCAGCGCCTTGTACTGGCGGATGAGGCTTGCTTCCGTCTCCGTCAGGATACGGCGGAAATCTTCCCTCGTCAGTGGCTTCAGCTCAACGCGGATCGGCAGGCGGCCCTGAAGCTCCGGCAAAAGGTCCGACGGCTTCGCCACATGGAAGGCGCCCGATGCGATGAACAGGATATGGTCGGTCTTGACCGGCCCATATTTGGTCGAAACCGTCGTGCCTTCGACGAGCGGCAGCAGGTCGCGCTGCACGCCTTCGCGCGAGACGCCGGCGCCCATGCCGCCATCGCGGGCGGCAATCTTGTCGATCTCGTCAAGGAAGACGATGCCGTCATTTTCCACCGACTTGACCGCTTCGCGCTGGATCATGTCATTGTCCAGCAGCTTGTCGGATTCGTCGCGGATAAGGTCGGCATAGGATTTCGACACCGTCGTGCGCACCTTCTTGGTGCGTCCGCCCATGGCTTTGCCGAACATTTCCGACAAGTTGAGCACGCCAATATTGGCGCCCGGCATGCCCGGGATTTCGAAACCGGGCATGCCCGATCCGCTATCGGCCACCTCGATGTCAATTTCCTTGTCGTCCAATTCACCATCGCGCAGCTTCTTGCGGAAGCTCTCGCGCGTGCCTGGTGACGCGGTTGAGCCGACCAACGCGTCGAGCACGCGCTCTTCCGCGCTCTGATGCGCCTTGGCCTGCACTTCGGCGCGCTTCTTTTCGCGCACGAGGCCGATACCAATCTCTACAAGGTCACGAATGATCTGCTCGACATCGCGGCCCACATAACCGACTTCGGTGAACTTGGTGGCTTCAACCTTGATGAAAGGCGCGCCGGCCAACTTGGCGAGGCGGCGCGAGATTTCCGTCTTGCCGACACCGGTCGGCCCGATCATGAGAATATTTTTTGGCATGACTTCGTCGCGCAGGCTCTCATCGAGCTGCTGGCGACGCCAGCGATTGCGCAGCGCAATCGCGACCGCCCGTTTTGCATCGTGCTGACCGATGATGTGGCGGTCCAGTTCCGAGACGATTTCCCGGGGAGAAAAAGTGGTCATTCTGTCCTCTCGGCTTTCCTGCTCCGGCCGGCCATTCGGCCCGGCCCACAGGACCCATTGGTGAGAAATACGCTTACTCGGCGTCGAGCGTTTCCACGACGAGATTGTGGTTGGTATAAACGCAGATATCGGCGGCGATATCGAGCGCCTGCCGGGCCACGTCTTCGGCCGACTTGTCGGTATCCATCATGGCGCGGGCGGCGGCGAAAGCATAATTGCCGCCGGAACCGATGGCGATTGCGCCGTGTTCGGGCTCCAGCACATCGCCATTGCCGGTAATGGCAAGCGTGGTGGATTTATCGGCGACCAGCATCATCGCTTCGAGATTGCGCAGATATTTATCCGTGCGCCAGTCTTTTGCGAGTTCCACGGCGGCGCGCATGAGCTGGCCGGGATATTGCTCGAGTTTCTTCTCGAGGCGGTCAAGCAAAGTAAAAGCATCGGCCGTCGCGCCTGCGAAACCGGCAATCACTTCACCCTTGCCGATGCGGCGAACCTTGCGGGCGTTGCCCTTCATGACGGTCTGGCCGAGGCTCACCTGCCCGTCGCCAGCCATGACGACCTTGCCGCCCTTTCTGACTGTAATGATTGTTGTCATCAAACACCTGTCTGCCCTGCCGGGCCTGGAGTTAACGGACCGGGTTGCGGCCCTTTTCGGGTTCTATGTAAGTCTGGTTTTTGCGATTGCAATCATCGGGATCACACCGGGTTTTCCGCAGGTCAGCCAAGACGATGGAACAACTGGATATTTGTGTCCCGTGCTGATAAGGAACGGCGACATTTTCACGGAGCGGCCAAAATGGCAGAACGTAAAGGCGAGATTATCCGCAAGACCAACGAAACCTCGGTTTCGGTGCGTGTGGATATCGACGGCACCGGCAAATCGAAAATTTCCACCGGCGTGGGATTTTTCGACCATATGCTGGACCAGCTGAGCCGCCATTCGCTGATCGACATGGAGATCGAGGTTCAGGGCGACCTGCACATCGATGATCATCACACCGTGGAAGATACCGGTATCGCCATTGGCCAGGCGATCGCGAAGGCGCTTGGCGACCGGCGCGGTATTACCCGCTACGCCTCGCTCGACCTTGCCATGGACGAGACGATGACCAAGGCCGCCATCGATATTTCCGGCCGGCCGTTCCTCGTCTGGAACGTCAATTTTTCCGCGCCAAAGATCGGCACCTTCGACACGGAACTGGTGCGCGAATTCTTTCAGGCGCTCGCCCAGAATGCCGGCATCACGCTGCATATCCTGAACCATTACGGCGCCAACAACCATCATATCGCCGAAACATGCTTCAAGGCCGTTGCCCGCGTTCTTCGCACGGCAACCGAGATCGACCCCCGGCAGGCAGGCCGCGTTCCCTCGACAAAGGGCATGCTGGCCTGACGCCAAAGCTGTCAGGAAGCCCATGACAAGCTATCTCGTTCTGGAAGCCCCCAACGGGCCGGACAGGGACCACAAGACGACCCGATTCATTGCCGATCGTTTCGTCTGGCTGGCTCTCTTTGCGCCATGGTTATGGCTTGCGATCAACCGGCTGTGGCTGGCGACGGCTATCGTTGTCATCGCACTCGTTGCGGCCGGACAAGTCTCGATGTTAGCCGGATTCGAACCTGCTGGAATTCTTGTTGGTTTCACGATTGGGCTCATAACAGCGCTGGAGGGACGCAATTTTCTCGTCCGGCACCTGATCCGCAAAGGTTGGACGCTGAAGTCAGTCGTTTCCGCCCCTGATCTTTCGAGCGCCGAAGACATATATTTCTCCGGTCTCTCCGAAAACGCTGACGCTGAAGAACAGCTGTCACACCCGGTCTGGACCCCTTCGCCGCAAAAGAGCGGCGGCAAAAACTTCGTCAACGATCCCGCCGGATCGTTTCTTTTCGACTTG
Organism: Agrobacterium sp. CMT1; assembly: GCF_037203725.1. Lineage (NCBI taxonomy): Bacteria > Pseudomonadati > Pseudomonadota > Alphaproteobacteria > Hyphomicrobiales > Rhizobiaceae > Agrobacterium > Agrobacterium sp. CMT1. The sequence continues at coordinate 363,684 of NZ_JBBCAR010000018.1, read as the reverse complement.
AATGGAAGGCGCTGACATGCGTGTCGCGATCATCGACTACGGTTCGGGCAATCTGCGTTCGGCCACCAAAGCTTTCGAGCGTGCCGCGCGTGAAGCCGGCATCAACGCAACCATCGATTTGACCGACAAGCCGGATCACGTCGCCTCGGCAGACCGCATCGTGCTGCCTGGTGTCGGCGCTTATGCCGACTGCCGCGCCGGTCTGGATGCCGTTCCCGGAATGCATGAGGCGCTCCTTGAAGCCGTCGAGAAAAAGGCGCATCCATTCCTCGGTATCTGCGTCGGCATGCAGCTCATGTCCTCGCGCGGGCTGGAAAAGACTGTTAGCACCGGGCTCGGCTGGATCGAGGGTGACGTCGTGGAAATGACGCCTGCCGATAAGGACCTGAAGATTCCGCAGATCGGCTGGAACACGCTGGAGATTCGTCACGCGCATCCGCTGTTCGACGGCATCAAGACTGGCGCGGATGGCTTGCACGCCTATTTCGTGCATTCCTATCATCTGGCGGCAAAGCATTCTACGGATGTCATCGCCACCACAAATTACGGTGGCGCGATGACGGCTTTCGTCGGTCGCGACAATATGGCCGGCGCGCAATTCCACCCGGAAAAAAGCCAGACGCTCGGCCTTGCCCTGATTTCCAATTTCCTGCGCTGGAAGCCCTGACATGATTCTTTTTCCCGCAATCGACCTTAAAGACGGCCAGTGCGTTCGCCTGAAACTCGGCGATATGGACCAGGCCACCGTCTATAATACAGACCCCGGCGCACAGGCGAAGGCTTTCGAGGATCAAGGCTTTGAATGGCTGCATGTCGTTGATCTCAACGGTGCGTTCGCCGGCCAGACGGTCAATGGCGCGGCGGTTGATGCCATTCTGAAGGCGACGAAAAACCCGGTGCAGCTGGGCGGCGGCATCCGCACGCTCGATCATATCGAGGCCTGGCTGAGCCGTGGGCTTGCTCGCGTCATTCTCGGCACCGTGGCGGTGCGCGATCCGGTTCTGGTCATTGAAGCCTGCAAGCGTTTTCCCGGACAGGTCGCCGTCGGCATTGATGCCAAGGGCGGCAAGGTTGCGGTGGAGGGCTGGGCGGAAGCCTCCGAACTCGGCGTGATCGAGCTTGCCAAACGTTTCGAAGGCGCTGGTGTTGCCGCGATCATCTATACCGATATCGATCGTGACGGCATTCTGGCCGGTATAAATTGGGCCTCAACGCTGGAACTGGCCGACGCCGTCTCCATCCCGGTCATCGCGTCCGGTGGTCTCGCCTCCATCGACGACATCAAGCGCATGTTGCAGCCGGATGCGGTAAAGCTCGAAGGCGCGATTTCCGGCCGCGCGCTTTATGACGGCCGTATCGATCCGGCCGAGGCGCTCGCCCTCATCAAGGCCGCAAGGGAGGTACGCGTATGACCCTAAAAGCCCGCGTTATTCCCTGCCTGGACGTGAAAGACGGCCGTGTCGTCAAGGGCGTGAACTTCGTCGACCTGATCGACGCCGGCGACCCGGTCGAGGCAGCGAAAGCCTACGATGCGGCGGGAGCGGACGAACTCTGCTTCCTCGACATCACCGCCTCTTCGGATAATCGCGACACGATATTCGATGTGGTTTCGCGCACGGCCGATCATTGCTTCATGCCACTGACCGTCGGTGGCGGAGTTCGCGCCGTCGCCGACATCCGCAAGCTGCTTCTGTGCGGGGCCGACAAGGTCTCGATCAATTCCGCAGCCGTCAAGGATCCGGATTTCGTGGCGCAGGCGGCCGACAAGTTCGGCAACCAGTGCATCGTCGTTTCCATAGACGCCAAGCGGGTTTCGAAGGATGGGGAAGAAGGCCGCTGGGAAATATTCACCCATGGCGGACGCCAGCCGACCGGGATTGACGCCGTGGAATTCGCCATCAAGATGGTCGAACGCGGCGCCGGCGAATTGCTTGTCACCTCGATGGACCGCGACGGCACAAAGAGCGGTTACGATATCGGCCTGACGCGCAGCATTGCCGATCAGGTTCGAGTCCCCGTCATCGCCTCGGGGGGCGTCGGCACGCTGGATGATCTGGTGGCAGGCGTTCGTGATGGCCATGCGACTGCGGTGCTTGCCGCTTCGATCTTCCACTTCGGCACTTATTCGATTGGTGAAGCCAAGAACTACATGGCCGAGCATGGCATCGCCATGCGTCTCGACTGATTGCAGGATTCCCCCATGAGCGCATTTTCCCTTTCCGATCTGGAGCGCATCGTCGCAACCCGCGCCGCTGCCTCTCCTGACGAATCCTGGACGGCCAAGCTGGTTGCGGCCGGCCAGGAGCGTGCGGCGAAGAAACTCGGCGAAGAAGCCGTGGAAGCCGTCATTGCGGCCATCGCAAAAGACCGCGACGGGCTGAAGAACGAAGCGGCGGACCTGCTTTACCATCTGCTGGTGGTTTTGAAGATCGCCGACATCCCGCTGAATGAGGTTTTCGCCGAGCTGGAGCGCAGGACCGGGCAAACCGGTCTTGCGGAAAAGGCAGCGAGGCCGACATCATGAAGATCGAGGCAGGCAGCGGGGAGAGAGGCATGCCGAGCACACTCGATCATTTCCGACCGGATGAATATTCGCCCTACCACTTCTTCAGTTCGGAAGAATGGTCGAAGTTTCGTGCCGACACGCCATTGACGCTTTCTGCCGACGAGGTCAAACGGCTGCGTTCGCTGGATGATCCGATCGATCTGGATGAGGTGCGGCGCATCTACCTGTCTCTGTCGCGCCTGCTGTCTTCCCATGTGGAAGCATCGCAGCTGCTGTTTGAGCAGCGCAACCGCTTCCTCAACATGGCTGACGTCAACAAGACGCCCTTCGTCATCGGCATCGCCGGCTCCGTTGCCGTTGGCAAATCCACGACGGCACGTATTCTGAAAGAGCTTCTGGCGCGCTGGCCTTCCAGTCCCAAGGTCGACCTCATCACCACTGACGGATTTCTCTATCCGAACGAGGTATTGCGGCGCGAGAATCTGATGGAGCGCAAAGGCTTCCCGGAGAGCTACGATATCGGCGCGCTCCTGCGTTTCCTGTCGGCCATCAAGGCGGGCCAGCCCAATGTCAAGGCGCCGCGTTATTCGCACCTGACCTATGACGTTCTGCCGAACGAGTTCACTGTCATCGACCAGCCGGATATTCTCATCTTCGAAGGCATCAACGTGCTGCAATCGCGCGACCTGCCGGCAGGCGGGAGGATCGTGCCGATCGTTTCCGACTTCTTCGATTTCTCGATCTATATCGACGCTGATGAAGGCCTTATTCACAACTGGTATGTGAACCGGTTCATGAATCTGAGAAAAACCGCCTTCCGCGATCCCAATTCATTCTTCAACCGTTATGCCTCGATCAGCGAAGAAGCGGCGCTCAGCATTGCTGAAGGCCTCTGGCAGAACATCAACCTGAAGAACCTGCGGCAGAACATCGTGCCGACCCGCCCGCGCGCCGACCTTATTTTGCGCAAGGGCAAAAACCACCTGATCGACACGGTCGCGCTTCGCAAATTGTGAAAGATGCCGCGAAGGCGGCATCTCCGTCGCAGCGATTACAAGGCGTTATCAGGCAAGGTCTGGAATGCGCAGAACCTGGCCGGGATAAATCTTGTCGGGGTGCGTCAGCATCGGCTTGTTGGCTTCGAAGATGATGTTGTTCTTCGCGCCATTGGCCTTGCCATATTGCGCTTCCGCAATCTTCCAGAGATTGTCACCTTTTTTGACCGTATAGAAGACCGGTTCTTTCGCCGGCGCTTCGGCCACTTTTAACTCGCCGGCCTCGACCTTGGAAATGCCGAGCGTGTTGCCGACCGCGATGACCGCCTTTTCGAAAATCGATTGATCAGCCACTTCGCCCTTCAGGACAACCTTGTCATCCACCACCTCGACCTGAACCTTATCGGTGCCGAGATCGTGGGAAGCGAGTTCCTTCTTGACCGCTTCGACATCCGGCGCGTCGTCGCCGCCGATACCAAGCTTCTTTCCCGCTTCCTTGATGAAATTGAACAGACCCATAGCACCCTCCTTGGTTGTAGGGAGGCTTACCAGACGATATTTGAAGCTCTATGACAAGGGCGAGAGATTCGTCGTCTGATCGTCGCTTATTCGCCCGAAGGTTTGCCGCGCATCTTCTTGATATCGGAGCGACCGGACTTCGCCTTGAGGCGGCGCTCGACGGAGCCCTTGGTGGGTTTGGTAGCCTTGCGCACCGGCGGCGGGGGGGCGGCGGCTTCGAGGATCAGTTCCTTCAGGCGCTCGCGCGCATCCTCACGATTGCGCTCCTGGCTGCGAAACCGGCTCGCTTCGATCATCAGCACGCCTTCTTTTGATACGCGCCTGCCACCGAGCCGCAACGCATTGACCTTCACCCTTTCCGGAAGGGAGGGTGAATTCGCAATGTCGAAAAATAGCTGAACCGCTGTCGAAACCTTGTTGACGTTCTGGCCGCCCGGCCCGCCGGCCAGCACGAATTGCTCCGTCAGCTCCCAGCCGGCAATGGTGATGCGGTTATTGATGTAAAGCGGGTCGCTGGCCATGTTTTCTCTCCGCGCCGGTGATGCCACAGATCGTGAAAAATGAAAACAAGGACAAAACGAAAGAACCCGGCAAAAAGAAACCCGGCACTTGGGCCGGGTTCCCCTCCTCCTCATAAACGAGGCTTATTCATTCTGCCGCGAGCAAAAGGCCCGGCGCTGCGTCACGAACCTTGCTGTCGACGTGGTCTTCGAACTTGGTGAAGTTCGTGACGAACATCGACACCAGCTTCTTGGCTTGCGCGTCATAAGCTGCGCCATCGGCCCAGGTGGAACGCGGATCGAGGATCGCGCTGTCAACACCTTCAAGCGACTGAGGGACGGCGAAGCCGAAATTCGCGTCGGTGCGGAACTGTGCGTTCTTCAGATCCCCAGTGAGAGCGGCGGTCAGAAGCGCGCGGGTGGCCTTGATGGGCATACGTTTGCCGATGCCGTAAGCGCCGCCGGTCCAGCCGGTATTGACCAGCCAGCAATCCACACCGTGCTTGCCGATCAGCTCACGCAGCAGGTTGCCATATTCGGCTGGATGGCGCGGCATGAAGGGGGCGCCAAAGCAGGTAGAGAATGTCGCTTCCGGCTCGGTCACGCCCTTTTCCGTACCGGCGACCTTGGCGGTGTAACCGGAGAGGAAGTGGTACATGGCCTGCTCCGGTGTCAGCCGGGCAATTGGCGGCAGCACGCCGAAGGCGTCAGCCGTCAGCATGATGATCGTCTTCGGATGACCGGCAATGCCCGTCTCCGATGCATTCGGAATGAAGTGCAGCGGATACGCACTGCGGGTGTTTTCCGTCAGCGAATTGTCGTTGAAATCAGGAACGCGGTTTTCATCCAGCACGACGTTCTCGAGAACCGTGCCGAAACGGCGGGTTGCGGCGTAGATTTCCGGCTCGGCCTCGGCCGAAAGCTTGATCGCCTTGGCGTAGCAGCCGCCTTCGAAATTGAAGATGCCGTGTTCGCCCCAGCCATGTTCGTCATCGCCGATCAGCGTGCGCGACGGATCAGCCGACAGCGTGGTCTTGCCGGTGCCGGAGAGGCCGAAGAAAACGGCGGAATCACCTTGCGGACCGACATTGGCCGAGCAATGCATGGGCATGACACCCTTGGCCGGCAGCAGGTAGTTCAGCACCGTGAAGACCGATTTCTTGTTTTCACCGGCATAGGACGTGCCGCCGATGAGAACGAGGCCGTTAGTAAGGTCGCAGGCGATGACTGTTTCCGAACGGACACCATGACGGGCCGGATCTGCCTTGAAGCTCGGCAGATTGATGATGGTGAGCTTCTGCTTGAAGCCCGCCAGTTTTTCCTGCTTCGGACGGATCAGCAGATTGCGGATGAACAGCGAATGCCAGGCAAGCTCGGTGACGACGCGTGTCGGCAGAGCGTTTTCCTCATCGGCGCCGCCGATCAGGTCCTGAACATAGAGCGTCTTTCCGGCGGCATGGGCCAACATGTCCTGGCGCAACAACTCGAAGTTTTCCGGCGACAGCGGCTTGTTGTTGTCCCACCAGATGGTGTTCTCGGTGGACGCGTCGCGCACGACGAATTTGTCCTTCGGAGAACGGCCCGTGTGCTGGCCGGTGACGGCGCGCAGCGCACCATCGATGGTCAGCTCGGCCTCGCCGTTGCGGATTGCCTCTTCGTATAGTTCGCTCTCATTGAGGTTATAAAAGACGCGGGAAGCCTTGCCCAATCCGAGTTCTGCAACTCCGTTGGCAGGATTATGAACCCCAATCTCGGTCATGACGCGTTCCTTGTTAATGACGATAAGGCCGTTGAAATTTTCACGGAAAATACGTGGCACCTCTTGGAAACGCAAGAGCCGAAGTTTTAAAAACTTAGTAATTTCAATATATTAATCGATTTAAAAGATTTTATTTCTTTTTAAATCGGTTGAAGACGCATTAAAATTCAGCTGCGGCGTCTCTACGAAATCTCCTCGTCCTACCCTTGCGATTTTGGGGTGAGTTTTCCTTTGCCACAATTTGTTCCACCTTTATACTCAAGAGAGTGGCTCGCGGCGCACAACCTGGCTGGGTGAATGTCGGGAGTTACGAGAAAATGACGATGGAGACCAACTACATGCAGACGATCGCGCTTGTCGACGATGACCGGAATATTCTCACTTCGGTATCGATCGCGCTCGAAGCCGAAGGCTACCGGGTCGAAACGTATACGGACGGCGCTTCCGCGCTTGACGGGTTGATCGCCCGTCCGCCGCAGCTCGCCATTTTCGATATTAAGATGCCCCGCATGGATGGCATGGAGCTTTTGCGGCGCCTTCGCCAGAAGTCGGATCTGCCGGTCATCTTCCTCACCTCGAAGGATGAAGAGATCGACGAATTGTTCGGCCTGAAGATGGGCGCGGACGACTTCATCACCAAGCCGTTCTCGCAACGCCTTCTGGTGGAACGCGTCAAAGCCATCCTGCGCCGCGCCAGCAGCCGCGAAGCATCCGCCGCAACCGGCAACGTTCTGAAGCCGACGGCAGACCAACAGGCGCGCACACTGGAGCGCGGGCAGCTCGCCATGGATCAGGAACGCCACACCTGCACCTGGAAGGGCGAACCGGTAACACTGACGGTGACCGAATTCCTCATCCTGCATTCGCTGGCACAACGTCCAGGTGTCGTGAAAAGCCGCGACGCGCTGATGGATGCCGCTTATGACGAGCAGGTCTATGTGGACGACCGCACCATCGACAGCCACATCAAGCGTCTTCGCAAGAAGTTCAAACTGGTCGATGGCGACTTCGATATGATTGAAACGCTTTATGGCGTAGGATATCGCTTCCGCGAAGCGGCTTGAACGAGCCGACTCACGCAGAAGGGACCGCCCGGTATGGGGTGGTAAGGACTTGAATACGTGTTGAAAAAAACGCCGGAAACCGTCTCGGACAGTGACGATGCCGAAGAACGCGGCAGCGAACGCCGCCATCGTATCCATCCGCTGACGATCATCCGGCGCATTTTCGGCAATGCGGTGTTTTCCAGCCTCACGCGCCGCATCCTGTTCTTCAACGTCGCCGCGACGGTGGTTCTGGTCGGCGGCATTCTCTATCTCAACCAGTTCCGTGAGGGGCTGATCGATGCGCGCGTGGAAAGCCTGCTGACGCAGGGCGAAATCATAGCCGGCGCGGTTTCCGCTTCCGCCTCTGTCGATACCAACTCGATCACCATCAATCCGGAAAAGCTGCTCGAGTTGCAGGCGGGCCAGAGCATCACGCCCGCACCAAACGATGAGGATTTGAGTTTCCCGATCAATCCCGAACGGGTGGCACCAGTGCTGCGGCGGCTGATTTCGCCGACGCGCACCCGCGCGCGGCTGTTCGATGCCGATGCCAATCTGCTGCTCGATTCCCGCCATCTTTATTCGCGCGGGCAGGTGCTGCGCTTCGACCTGCCGCCAGTAACGCCCGAGACGCAGACCTGGGGCGACTGGTTCACCAGCATGTTCAACCGCATGCTGCAGCCGAGCAGCCTGCCGCAATACAAGGAAGCGCCTGGCGGCGATGGCTCTATCTATCCGGAAGTGATGAACGCGCTGACCGGCGTGCGCGGCGCGGTCGTTCGTGTCACCGAAAAGGGCGAGCTGATTGTTTCCGTGGCCGTACCGGTACAGCGTTTCCGGGCCGTGCTCGGCGTTCTGCTGCTTTCGACACAAGCGGGCGATATCGACAAGATCGTGCATGCCGAGCGCCTCGCCATCATGCGCGTCTTCGGCATCGCGACGCTGGTCAACATCGTGCTGTCGCTGCTCCTCTCCTCCACCATCGCCACGCCGCTGCGGCGGCTGTCGGCGGCCGCGATCCGCGTGCGCCGCGGGGCGAGAACCCGTGAGGAAATACCGGATTTCTCGGCGCGCCAGGATGAGATCGGCAACCTCTCTATTGCGCTGCGTGAAATGACGACGGCGCTTTACGACCGTATCGATGCGATCGAAAGTTTCGCCGCAGATGTCAGCCACGAGCTCAAGAACCCGCTGACCTCGCTGCGCAGCGCCGTGGAAACTCTGCCGCGCGCCAAGACCGAAGAGTCCAAACAGCGCCTGACGGAGATCATCTTCCACGATGTGCGCCGTCTCGACCGCCTGATCAGCGATATTTCGGACGCCTCACGGCTTGACGCCGAACTGGCGCGCGCCGACGCCGCGCCGCTCGATCTTGATGTGCTGATGAAGGGTCTGGTGGATATATCCCGCCAGATAAGCACCAAGAAGAAAAGCGTGACGATCGACTATGTTGTCGACCGGAAAGCGGGCGCAAAGACCTCCTTCGTGGTGAATGGCCACGATCTGCGTATCGGCCAGATCGTCACCAACCTCATCGAGAATGCGCGCTCCTTCGTTGCCGAAGAAAGCGGCCGCATCACGGTACGCCTCTCCCGTCACAAGGATCGTTGCATCGTGCAGGTGGAGGACAACGGGCCCGGCATTCAGGCCGAAGATATCGACCGGATTTTTGAGCGTTTCTACACCGACCGGCCGGCGAGCGAAGGTTTCGGACAGAACTCCGGCCTTGGCCTTTCCATCAGCCGCCAGATCGCGGAAGCCCATGGCGGCAGCCTGCGGGCAGAGAACGTCGTCGACAAATATGGCGTGATATCAGGCGCGCGCTTCACTCTGTCGCTGCCGGCGGCTGAAACCCATGAACGCTGAACGCTTCAACCTGCACGCAACCGCGATCGTTGTTCAAAACACCGGCATCCTTTTCACGGGGCCGTCGGGCAGCGGCAAAAGCGAACTCGCCTTCAGCTTCCTGACGGAGGCGGAACGGTGCGGATTGCCGGCCGCATTGATCGCGGACGATCAGATTTTCGTGTATCGCGATGGCGAGACCATCATCGCCGAACGGCCGAAAGCCATCGCCGGCCTGTTGGAATTACGCGGCAGCGGCATTGTTTCACTTAAAAGCATTGCGCGCGCGCCACTACATTTCGCCGTCACGACAGTTGTTTCACCCGAAAATCCAAGACTTCCCGAAGATGACGAGATGTTATCGCTGCCGTGCGGCGGGCATCTTCCGCTTCTGCGTATTCCGCTTTCAAGTCTCACGCCCTATGGAAAATTTGCTGCACTTGCTCAGAATCTTTTCAAAACGAATGTGAAGTGACGATGATTCGGGCGATTTTAGGCTTGCGATTCGCATTTTCCTCATCAAGATGAAATCCCACCGATGGACAGGATTGCCGCGTTGCGATAGTCGGCAATGAGAGTGCGTGTGCAAGGGAGCATTTCATGATCGGACTAGTGCTTGTCACCCATGGCAAGCTGGCTGAGGAGTTTCGTCATGCGTTGGAGCATGTCGTCGGTCCCCAGAAATTGATCGAGACGGTCTGTATCGGTCCCGAAGACGACATGGATCAGCGCCGGCAGGATATCATCGACGCTGTCGCGCGCGCCAATGACGGCAATGGCGTCATCATTCTGACGGACATGTTTGGCGGCACGCCTTCCAATCTTGCGATTTCGGTCATGAATAACGGCAATGTCGAAGTCATCGCCGGGGTTAACCTGCCGATGCTGATCAAACTTGCCGGCGTTCGCAGCGAAGACAATATGGACAAGGCCCTTCAGGACGCATCCGATGCCGGCCGCAAATATATCAACGTCGCCAGCCGCGTTTTAAGCGGCAAATAAGAAGTCAGCCCATGTCGCCACTCTCCCGGGAACTACCGATCATCAACAAACGCGGTCTCCATGCCCGGGCATCAGCGAAATTCGTTCAGATGGTTGAAGGCTTCGACGCGACCATCACGGTTTCGAAAGACGGCATGACCGTCGGCGGCACCTCGATCATGGGTCTCATGATGCTGGCGGCCAGCCCCGGATGCAGTGTCTATGTCGAGGCGAGCGGCAATCAGGCCGAAGAGGCGCTCGCCGCACTTGAGGCCCTGGTCGCCGACCGGTTCGGCGAAGAAGCCTGAGCCAGCACCATATAAAGACATAAAGACTTCTTTATATCATTATTGCCAGATCGTTCGTGGCCTGCTAAACCGCTGCTACGTAAAAAGCCGGGCCGCAATGTGCGGCGTTTCTGATCTGGAGAATCTCATGAGCCTTGAGAAGGACTACATCGTCGCCGATATCAACCTTGCCGCATTCGGCCGCAAGGAACTCGACATCGCCGAAACCGAAATGCCGGGCCTGATGTCCTGCCGCAAGGAGTTCGGTGAAAGCAAGCCGCTGAAGGGCGCCCGCATTTCCGGTTCGCTTCACATGACGATCCAGACTGGCGTTCTCATCGAGACGCTGAAGGAACTCGGTGCAGACATTCGCTGGGCCTCCTGCAACATCTTCTCAACCCAGGACCATGCTGCAGCGGCCATTGCGGCAGCCGGCATTCCGGTCTTTGCCGTCAAGGGTGAGAGCCTGACGGAATATTGGGAATATACCGACAAGATCTTCCAGTGGACCGACGGCGGTCTCTCCAACATGATCCTCGACGATGGCGGCGATGCCACCATGTACATCCTGCTGGGCGCACGCGCGGAAGCGGGCGAAGACGTGCTCTCCAATCCCGGCTCCGAAGAAGAAGAAATTCTCTTCGCGCAGATCAACAAGCGCCTCAAGGCTTCGCCCGGCTGGTTCACCAAGCAGCGCGACGCGCTGAAGGGTGTCACCGAAGAAACGACGACCGGCGTGCACCGCCTCTACGACCTCAGCAAGAAGGGCCTGCTGCCTTTCCCGGCGATCAACGTCAATGACAGCGTCACCAAGTCCAAGTTCGATAACAAATACGGTTGCAAAGAATCGCTGGTTGACGGCATTCGCCGTGCAACCGACGTGATGATGGCCGGCAAGGTTGCCGTGGTCTGCGGATACGGCGATGTTGGTAAGGGTTCGGCCGCTTCGCTGCAAGGCGCCGGCGCCCGCGTGAAGGTGACCGAAATCGACCCGATCTGCGCACTGCAGGCCGCCATGGACGGTTTCGAAGTCGTTCGCCTGGAGGACGTTGTTTCCTCCGCCGATATCTTCATCACCACGACAGGCAACAAGGACGTCATCCGCATCGAGCACATGCGCGAGATGAAGGACATGGCGATCGTCGGCAATATCGGCCACTTCGACAACGAGATTCAGGTCGCATCGCTGCGTAACCTGAAGTGGACGAACATCAAGCCGCAGGTCGACATGATCGAGTTCCCGAAGGGCAACCGCATCATCCTGCTGTCCGAAGGCCGTCTTCTGAACCTAGGCAACGCCACCGGTCACCCCTCTTTCGTCATGTCGGCCTCCTTCACCAACCAGGTTTTGGGCCAGATCGAACTCTTCACCAAGCAGGGCGAATACAAGAACGACGTTTACGTGCTGCCGAAGCACCTCGACGAGAAGGTCGCACGCCTCCATCTCGAGAAGCTTGGTGTGCGCCTGACTGAACTTTCCGACGTTCAGGCAGATTATATCGGCGTCTCGAAGCAGGGCCCGTTCAAGGCGGACCACTACAGATATTAATTTCATAGTTAATATCCACTGAAATTACACAATATCTAGATGCCGCGCGCTTGACAAAGCGCGCGGCATCTTTTTTGCGCGCTCCCTTTTCGCAGATTTATGAAGGCGGTATTGTCATCAGACTTGATTCGGACGCACCACAGGGCGGTGCGGACGAAATGGGATGTCTTGTCGAAGATGCGGCACATAGGACGGAGACAGACCGGGGATGTCGGTTCAAAATTCGGATCTGCGCAAGCAGACAGTTCAACGCGTTGAAAACACGCAAGCGGGCGTGGCATTGAGCGCACAGACTCTGGTGCGTTTTGGCGCATCTGCGGACGGCAAACCGGTGTTCACTTTTCTTGGAAACGCTCTGGCACGTTGCCGGCTGGCAATCCGTGCGATCCGGACCGGCTTTTCACGGCTTCCCTTCCTGCTTTCCGGCACGTTTTTGGCCGGTTCAGCCACCGTGGCGCTGGCGCAGGATGGACTTGCGGCCAAAGCCGGCGCTCGGCTGTTTTCATCAGGTGAAACCATAACCTATTCGCTTTTCGTGGGTATGCTTTCCGCGACGCTGTTTTCAGTCGTCTGGCTGGTGCGCCAGCGCGGCAATATAGAGGCGGAGAGCAGCGAATTTCGCCAGGCGCTTGCCCAGTCTCACCACAAGATCGCCAAATACGAGGCGCTGATTTCCGACAAGAGCCGCCGCATCGTCATCTGGGATGGCGCAGAAAACCGTCCGGAATTTCTGGGGCAGCTGCCGGCCGAGACAGGCGTGCCGCAGGCGGACCAGGATTTTCTGGCCTTTGGCCGCTGGCTGAAACCGGCATCCGCCAGCCAGCTTGAGAAATCCATTGAGAAACTTCGTAGCCACGCACAGAGTTTCGATCTCACCATCGAAACGCATCGCGGCGAAGTTATCGAGGTTCAGGGCCGGGTTTCCGGCGGCAATGCCTTTGCACGCTTCATCGCCCTCAACAATCTGCGTGCGGAGCTCGCCGAACTGCAGGTGGAGCGTGAACGGCTGATCGCTTCCGTCTCGACTTTTCAGGAACTTCTCGATTCCATCGAGCAGCCCGTCTGGCGTCGCAATGGCGAAGGCGAACTAATCTGGGTGAACCATGCCTATGCACAGGCAGTGGATGCGCGGAATGCGGAACAGGCCATTCAGGAGAACCGAGAACTTCTGAACACGGTTACCCGGCAGAAGATACGGGCGGCCGCGACCCCGGAATCGCCCTATCACGACCGTATTTCCACGGTGGTTGCGGGTAATCGCAGCTTCTTCGATGTCGTCGACATCAAAACGGCGGGCGGGTCTGCCGGTATCGCCATCGATGCCACCGAGGCCGAAACCATCAGCGAGGAACTGAAGCGGGTTCTGAAGAGCCACGCTGAAACGCTGGATCATCTGGCAACGCCCGTCGCCATTTTCGATGGCCGGCAGCGGCTGCAATTCTATAATCAGGCTTTTGCGACCCTGTGGGGCCTCGACCTGGTGTTCCTCGAATCCGGGCCTGACAATTCAGAGCTTCTCGACAGGTTGCGCACCGCCGGCAAATTGCCCGAGCAGCTCAACTGGAAGAACTGGAAGGAGATGGCGCTCTCCGTATACCGTTCGCTCGATACCAAGACCGATCTCTGGCACCTGCCCAACGGCCAGACACTGCGGGTGATTGCGACGGCCCATCCGCAGGGTGGCGCAACCTGGGTTTTCGAAAACCTGACCGAGCAGGTCGATCTGCAAATGCGCTACAACACATTGGTGAAAGTGCAGGGCGAAACCATCGACCATCTGGCCGAGGGGGTCGCCGTGTTCGGTGCGGACGGTCGTATTCGCCTGTCGAACCCGGCATTCCGGGCGCTGTGGGGCGTGACTGCCGAACAGGCCGAAACCGGAACGCACATCCGCGCCATCGAAACCGCCTGCGCACCATCCTACGACGGGCCGGACGGCTGGCGCGCCTTCAGCCAGTTCATAACCAGTTTCGATGATGAGCGGCCATCCCGGCAAGGCACACTGGAACTGCTTTCCGGCCTCGTCCTCGATTATGCGATCATTCCGTTGCCGGATGCGCAGACCATGCTGACCTTTGTCAACATGACGGACAGCGTACGGGCTGAGCGCGCCCTTATGGAAAAGAACGACGCTCTTCTCAAGGCAGATGAGCTGAAGAATGATTTTGTGCAGCATGTTTCCTATGAGCTGCGTTCGCCGCTGACAAACATTATCGGCTTCACCGATCTCCTGAAGACCCCGGGCCTTGGGGAATTGACGGAGCGGCAGGCGGAATATCTCGACCATATTTCCACATCCTCCTCGGTCCTTCTGACGATCGTCAATGATATTCTCGATCTTGCGACTGTCGATGCCGGCATCATGCAACTCAATTATTCGGATAATGACCTGAACGAATTGCTGGAAGATGTTTCGGTGCAGATCGCGGACCGGCTGCAGGAAAGCGGCATTTCACTTCAGATCGTCGCCCCGGCTCATCTCGGCAGCCTGGTGGCAGACCACCAGCGCCTGAAGCAGATCCTCATCAAGCTCCTGACCAATGCGATCAATTTCGCGCCGGAAGGGTCTTCAGTTACGCTTTCCTGCCAGCGCAGCGAAGGTGACTTCATATTCTCTGTGGCGGACAAGGGACCGGGCATCCCGGAAGACATGCTGAAAACGGTCTTCGATCGTTTTTCGACCCGCGGCAATGGCGGCCGGCGAACCGGCGCCGGGCTTGGCCTTTCCATTGTCGAAAGTTTCGTCAGTCTCCACCACGGAACGGTTAGCATAGACAGCCGGCCCGGCAACGGCACCACTGTCACCTGCCGCATTCCTTCCGCCACGCGTCCGCACTCCATTGCCGCAGAATGAGCGAAAATGTCTTGCCGATCACCATTCCTCTTGCGGGGGAAAAGGACACCATCAGGCTCGGTGAAGACCTCGCGCTGGCGCTGAAGCCCGGCGATTGTCTGGCGTTGGTCGGCGACCTTGGCGCCGGTAAATCGACGCTTGCCCGCGCCTTCATCCGGGCGATGGCGGACGAGCCGGATCTTGAGGTTCCGAGCCCCACCTTCACTATCATCCAAACCTATGCCACCCGCATTCCGGTCGCCCATCTCGACCTCTACCGGCTTTCGGATGTTTCCGAACTGGATGAGCTCGGCATCGATGAGATGCTGGAGGATGGCATCTGCCTGATCGAATGGCCGGATATAGCAGGAGAGATTCTGCCACCCGGCCAGACCGTAACCCTGACGCTGACACATTCCGGCGAAGGGCGGATCGCCTCCATCGAGGCTCCGGCAAAACCGAAAGCGCGGCTTGAGCGGGTTTTTGCCATCCGGGAATTCCTCGCCAGAAATGGCAGAGGTGACGCGGTCCGCCGCTTTCTGAGCGGCGATGCTTCCACCCGTGCCTATGAGACCATTTCCACCGATGGCCCGGACCTTATCCTGATGGATTGGCGGCGCCCCTTGAAAGGCGCCATCGTCGCCGACGGCAAGACCTATGCGGAGATTGCCCATCTCGCCCAGGATGCCCGTTCCTTCGTGGCGATCGGTAATTATCTGCGGAATCGCGGCTTTTGCGCGCCGGAGATCATCGCGGCGGACATCGACCAAGGCATTCTCCTGTTGCAGGATCTGGGGCGAGATGGAGTGTTAGCCGCCGATGGCGCCCCGATCGAGGAGCGCTATTTGGAAAGCGTTGCCTTTCTGGCGGCACTTCATCAAGCGTCACAACCCGGTCCCCTGCCCGTGGGTGATGGCAGCACCTATGAGGTTCCACCCTTTGACCGGCAGGCGATGAAGATCGAGGTCTCGCTGCTGGTGGAATGGTATCTGCCCTATAAGCGCGGCAGGCCACTGTCCGATGGCGAGAAGCAGGAATATTACGCCATCTGGGACGCTCTGATCGACTCGCTTGCGGATTGCGAAAACGGGCTGCTGTTGCGCGACTTCCATTCGCCAAATATCCTCTGGCAACAGCAGAACGCCGGCATACGACACGTCGGCCTGATCGATTTTCAGGACGCGATGATTGGCCCGACCGCCTATGATCTCGCTTCCATTGTTCAGGATGCCCGGGTTACAATCGAGCCCGGATTGCAGGCACGCCTGCTTTCGCATTATCTCGAGAGCAGGCGACACACGCCTTCTTTCGATGAGGCTGCTTTTCTCAAGGCCTTCTCCATCATGTCGGCGCAGCGCAACTGCAAGCTTGCCGGTATCTGGGTCAGGCTGATGGAACGGGATGGCAAACCCGGTTATATGAAGCATATGCCGCGGACGTTCCGCTATCTCGCCGCAGCGCTTTCGCATCCGGAACTTGCGCCGCTCAGAGACTGGTGCCTGCGCATGGGCATGGACTTTAACGACTGAAAGACGGTTGACCACGATGACGATCACAAACGCGATGGTGCTGGCCGCCGGGCTCGGTACTCGGATGCGCCCGATCACCGATACGATCCCGAAGCCACTCGTACAGATCGCCGGCAAGCCAATGATCGATTATGTGCTCGACGCTCTTGTGGAAGCCGGTGCCGAAAGAATTGTCGTCAATGTGCACCACCACGCCGAGCAGATGGTCGCCCATCTTCAGCGCCGCGCCGATGCCGAAATCCTGATTTCCGACGAACGCTCCCAGCTGATGAATTCCGGCGGCGGTCTCGCCAAGGGTCTGAAGCTTCTGGAACCCGGCCCGGTCTTCGTCATGAATGCCGATCTCTTCTGGATCGGTGAGCAGCTGCACGTGGCCAGCAATCTGCGCAAGCTCGCACAGTTCTTCGATCCCGGTCGGATGGATATGGCGCTGCTCTGCGTCGACATGCATCGGACCACCGGCCACAATGGCAAGAGGGATTTCAACCTCGCCGCGGACGGAAGACTGACCCGCCATCGCGAGGGCGACACGAACCCCGTCGTCTATGCCGGCGCCATCGCCATGGACTCGCGGCTGCTTGACGACGCACCCGCGGACGCTTTCAACCTGAATATTTACTTCGATCGCGCGATTGAAAAGGCCCGGCTTTACGGGCTGCCGCTGGATGGTCACTGGATTACCGTCGGCACGCCGGACGCCATAGACGATGCTGAGAACATCATCCGGCAATTCAGGGAAAAACGCTCTGCATGACGGGCTCCCACCACGCAAAGCGCGTTCTGACGATCGCCGCGGGAACACCGTTCCTCAAAACGCTTGCGGAAACGCTGTGCGACGGAAGACTGGCGGCAGGCTATCGATATGACCCGGCCGATCCCCTGTCGCTTGCCAAGGTGACGATATATGTGCCGACGCGGCGTTCGGCCCGCGTGCTGCGCTCGGAATTCGTCGATCTTCTTGGCGGCCGTTCCGCCATTCTGCCGCTCATCCGGCCCCTTGGCGAAACGGATGACGACAGCGGTTTCTTCGATGTCGAAAACCCTGAAGTATTGGATCTCGCGCCGCCGATTTCCGGCACCGGCCGACTGATCGAACTCGCGCGTCTCATCCTTGCATGGCGCAACAGCCTGCCGGACGCCATCCGGGCGATCCATTCCGATTCGCCGCTGGTCGCCCCCGCCAGCCCGGCCGACGCGATATGGCTCGCGCGTGCGCTGGCAGAGGTGATCGACGCAATGGATACGGAAGAAAAAGATTGGGAAGCGCTTCAGCATCTCGATACCGGTGATCACGCTCAATGGTGGCAGCTCACGGCCGATTTTCTAAAGATCGCCAGCATCTTCTGGCCCGCCCGGCTCGCCGAACTCAACAGATCTTCGGCCGGACGGCACCGCAACGCCATCCTCCGGGCAGAAGCGAACCGAATTGCCACATTGCCGGACACCGGTCCGATCATCGTCGCTGGCTCGACAGGCTCCATTCCCGCCGCCGCCGATCTCATCGCCGCCGTTGCAGCTTTACCGCAAGGCGTGGTGGTGCTTCCGGGGCTTGATCTTGCCATGCCGGAAGAGCAATGGCAGGCGATCGCCGAGGACCCCACCGATCCTTCGAGCCGCACTCACTCGCAATACGGGCTTTATGTCCTGCTGCAGAAACTGGGCATCCTGCGTGACGATGTGGTTCCGATCGGTGTCCTCGATAACGATCTGGAAAAGCGCGCCGCGGTATTTTCGGCAGCGCTCGCGCCGGCCAAATCCACCAGTGACTGGAACCGATGGCGTGAAGACCGGGATTCCGCAATTTTTGACGATGCCTTTGCAGCGGCCACGCTGATTGAAGCTGCCAACGAGCGCGAAGAGGCCACCGCCATCGCAGTGGCACTCAGGCTTGCGCTCGAAGCACCAGCCTCGGGACGGCCTTCGCAGGCGGCCCTGATAACACCCGACCGCGGGCTGGCGCGGCGCGTGGCAACGGAGTTGCAACGCTTCGGCATCGAAGCCGACGATTCCGCCGGCACGCCGCTTTCGGCAACCGCCCAGGCCGGCCTCACGCAACTCGCGCTGGAGGCGATCCTGAGACCCGGAGACCCGGTGCCGATTATCTCCCTTCTGAAACACCCGCTCGCCCGTTTCGGGCTCTCGAGCGAAGCTTTCACCAGAGCTTCGAAGGCGCTTGAGCTGATTGCGCTGCGAGGCGGCCGCGTCGAAACTGAAGTGGGCAATCTGGAAACGGTTCTTGACACCCAACTCCTTGCGCAACGCGAGGACAGACATCCGCCCGCCTGGCGGCTGGCCCTGCCTGACGGAAGCGTTGACGCCGCGCGCGATCTGGCGCGACGGATTGCAATGGCCACAGAGCCGCTGCGCTCCGCCTTCGTCCGCCGCGACCGATCTGGCCGGGCCTTTACCGACAGGTTGCCTCTTTCCGACTGGGCGGAACGGACCGGCCGCGTGATGGAAGCCATCTGTGGGGATGAAAATACAGATCTTGCCGCTCTCTGGTCTGGCGAGGCCGGAGACAAGCTTTCCAGCCTCTTTGCCGAACTGATGGAAAGCGGAGATATTCTCGACGCGGACGGTCCGCAATGGATCGATATATTCGCGGCGCTTGTGGCAGGGGAATCAATCAAGCCAAGATCGATGCGTCATCCGCGCATCTTCATTTTCGGCGCGCTGGAAGCGCGGCTGCAAAGTGTCGATACGGTCATCATCGGCGGTCTCAATGAAGGCCTCTGGCCGGGCCAAACGGCGAATAATCCGTTTCTTTCCCGCACCATGAAGACTGCGATCGGGCTGGAGCCGCCGGAACGGCGTATCGGCCAGCTCGCGCATGACTTTGAGATGGCCAACGGCACGCGACACATTTTCTACACCCGGGCGCTCAGGCAGGGCTCCACGCCTGCCGTCGCCTCACGCTGGCTACAAAGGCTGCTGGCCTTGGGCGGCGAGGATTTTGCCAAGGTCCTTAAAAAACGTGGCGAGACATATCGCCATTGGGCGGGTCTGATGGATGAGAGCATCGAGCAGGAGGCGGCAAAGCGCCCTTCCCCGAAACCGCCGGCTGAATTGCAGCCGACGCGTTACTCCTTCAGCGAAGTGGGCCGCCTGCGCCGCGACCCCTATTCGATCTATGCGCGGCGCATTCTGAAGCTCGACGCGCTTGACCCGTTCAACCGCGACCCGAACGCAGCCGATCGTGGCACGCTCTACCACACGATCATCGAGCGCTATTCCCGTGAGGGGCACATTCCCGGTACGTCGGCCTCGCTTTCGGCCATGCAGCGCATTCTCGACGAATGTTTCGATGCTGAAAACCTGCCTCCCCATGTGGATGTGATCTGGCGGCCACGTTTTGCAGCGGTGGCGCGCGCCTTCATCGACTGGGAAAAAGAACGTCATCCATCCATTCGTCACAGCTTTTTCGAGGCGCGCGCGGGCCAGGAAATCGTCGAAGCAGGCATAAGGCTCACCGGCGTCGCCGACCGCATCGACATCAAGACAAACGGACAGGCGGATATTATCGACTACAAGACGGGGCTCGCGCCTTCCGTCAATCAGGCGCGCGCTCTGCTTGATCCACAGCTTGCGCTGGAGGCGGCGGCCTTGATGCGCGGCGCCTTCCGCGAAGCCGGTTCACCCACGCCTGAAAACCTCATCTATGTTCGCCTGCGGCCGGGCGAGCGTTTTTTCGCCGATCAGGTCAATAACGAACATTCCAGCCGAAGCGGGAAAAGACCGCCAAAATCGGCAATTGAGCTCGCGACGGAATCGATAGAACAGCTCACCAAATTCGTTCATTCGCTGCGCAACGGGGAAAACGGCTTCGCCTCGCGGCTGGTGCCGGAAGAACAGCAATCCTACGGCGGGGAATATGATCACCTCGCCCGCGTTTCGGAATGGTCGACGGCAGAACCGGGAGACGGCGATGACGATTGATCCCTTCGACGCCGGCCCCGCCGCCGACACACCTGAAAGCTGGATCGACTGGACCAGCGCCCGGCAGCGGCTTGCTTCCGATCCCGCCAGTTCCGCCTGGGTGTCGGCCAATGCCGGTTCCGGCAAGACCCACGTACTGACCCAGCGCGTCATCCGCCTGCTTCTGGCTGGCTGCCGGCCTTCGGCGATCCTCTGCCTCACCTATACCAAGGCTGCAGCGTCGGAAATGTCGAGCCGCGTCTTCGACCGTCTGGCGGAATGGGCTACTTTGCCGGATTCCGATCTCAGCGACCGCATCGCCGCCATCGAAGGCAAGGCGCCGGATCGCATCAAGCTCGCCGAAGCGCGCAGGCTCTTCGCCAAGGCGCTGGAAACGCCCGGCGGTTTGAAAATCCAGACGATCCACGCCTTCTGCGAGGCGCTGCTGCATCAGTTCCCGCTGGAAGCCAATGTCGCCGGCCATTTCTCCGTTCTCGACGACCGCGCCGCAACCACGCTGCTGGCTGAGGCGCGCCGTTCGCTCCTGACCGCTGTTTCGACGGAAAGCGATGCGGACCTGGCGCAGGCGCTGGCCTATGTTCTCGATCTCGCCGATGAAAGCGGGTTGGAAGCGCTGCTCTCCGCCATCATCGCCAATCGCAGTGCCTTGCGGGCCTTCCTTCTGAACGCCAAACAGTCAGGCGGCATCAATGCCCGGTTGCGGCAGGCGATGCAGATTGCAGATGGAGAGACCGAAGAAACTGCCGCGGCCGCTTTCTGGCCTCTGCCCGGCCTCTCCGGCCTCGCGCTCGATACGTATCTCACCCTTGCCGACGAGGTGGGTGGATCACGCGTCATTGATGTCGCCTATGCACTCAGGGAAGCAAAACGACAACCAGACCCCGTGCGGCGGATGGAATTCATCGAAGCCGCCCTGCTGACGGCCAAGGGTGAAAAGAAATCGGATGCCTATGTCATCAACAAGGGCATGCAGAAATCCGCCCCCGAACTTCTCGATGCGCTGACGCTGGCGCGGGACCATGTCGTTTCCTGCCGCAACCGTTATCGTCTGGTGCGAATGCTGGCGGCGACCAAATGCGCCCTTGTTCTGGCGGAAAGGCTGATCGGTGATTTCGAAGACCTGAAGAAACAGCGAAGCCAGCTCGATTTCGAAGACCTGATCGAGCGCGCGGCCAACCTCCTCAACCGCGATACGGCGGGTGCGTGGGTGCATTACAAGCTGGATCAGGGCATCGACCATATTCTGGTGGACGAAGCGCAGGATACGAGCCCCGTGCAATGGTCGATCATCCAGTCGCTTGCGGCGGATTTCTTCACTGGCGAGAGCGCCCGCATGGGGCGGCGTACGCTGTTTGCCGTGGGCGATGAAAAACAGTCGATCTATTCATTCCAGGGCGCGCGGCCGGAACGGTTTTCGCAGGAGCGCGAAGAGACCAAGAGACGGGTCGACTCGGTCGAACAGGCCTTTCACCGCATTCGCCTGCCGCTATCCTTCCGATCCACGGAGGATGTGCTGGCGGCTGTCGACCAGGTGTTTTCGGACCCGAATAACGCAAGCGGCCTCAGTGCCGATAACGAGCCGGTGGAGCACCGGTCCAACCGCGCTGGCCATCCCGGCACCGTGGAAGTGTGGGATATGGTGGCACCGGAAACCACCGAGGACGAAGAGGATTGGACAGCGCCCTTCGATGCGCTGCGGGAAAGCGCGCCGGCCACCATAATTGCCCACCGGATCGCCGCGCGCATCGCCGCTATGATCGGACGCGAGACCATCATCGAAAAAGGCGTGGAGCGCGCCATCGAACCGGGCGACATTCTGGTGCTCGTCAGAAAACGTCATGCCTTCGTCAATGCACTGACCCGGGAGCTGAAACGGCGCAAGAACATACCCGTCGCCGGCGCTGACCGCCTTCGTTTGACCGACCACATTGCCGTGCAGGACCTTCTGGCGCTCGGTCATTTCGTCGTCCTGCCCGAAGACGACCTTTCCCTTGCCGCACTTTTGAAAAGTCCACTCTTCAACCTGACGGAAGACGATGTTTTCGAAATTGCCGCCATGCGATCGGAAACGGAGAGCGTCTGGAAACGGCTGCAAATCATTGCGCAGGAAGAGAATAGCCATCTTTCCAGCGTTACCGCCAAGCTGGAAGGTTTTATCGCGCTTTCTAAAACGGCCACCGTGCATGATTTCTTCGCAGCGGTGCTTACACTGCATGACGGACGCAAAAAATTTCTCGGCAGGCTTGGCAACGAGGCAAGCGACGTTCTGGATGAATTCCTGTCCTTCGCGCTGGATCACGAAAGGACCGGCCTGCCCGGCCTGCAGGCCTTTCTCTCCGTTCTGGAAACTGACTCACCGGAGGTGAAGCGGGAGCAGGATAAGGATCGCGGCGAAGTGCGCATCATGACCGTGCACGCCTCCAAAGGGTTGGAAGCACCGGTCGTTTTTGTCGTCGATGGAGGTTCGAAGGCCTTCAATCACAGCCATGTGCCTAAACTGCGTTTTGTCGAAGCGGGTGAAGACGCCTTCCCGGTCTGGTTGCCCGGCAGCGGATTTTCAAACCACCTTATCCGATCAGATGAAGAGCGGCTGAAGACCGCCGCAGAAGATGAATATCGGCGGCTGCTTTATGTGGCCATGACGCGCGCCGCCGATCACCTCGTCGTCTGCGGTTATCGCGGCCAGAAGGAAAATCCCGAATGCTGGCATGCCATCGTCAAAAAGGCGCTTGCCAACAACGAAGACCATTGCAAGCCCCAGCTTTTCACGGCGGATGGTGAGGAATGGCAGGGGCTTGTCTGGCGCAAATCCGAACCGCGCTCGACACCTGTCCCACAAAGGCCGTCGGAAACGCCGCAGCAGGAAGACTATGCCCTTCCAGCGGGACTTCTTACCCCTTTGCCGGTCCTGCCCTCTCTACCGAGACCACTCAGCCCTTCCGGCGCGGGCACCATCATCGATGACGGTGCGGATGATCTCGCCGTGCGCTCACCACTGTTCGGGGAGAAAGCCGAGGTCTCTTCATTGGCGCTGCAGCGCGGACGGTTGGTGCATCGCATGCTTCAGGCGCTGCCCGATTTTCCGGAGGTCGAACGGGAAGAGGCGGCGCGCCGTTATGCTGAACGCGCGGCGCGGTTCTGGCCTGTTACCGAGCGCGAGCAATTGGTACGGGCCGTTTTGCGTGTCATGTCCGAACCCGCTGTGCAGCCGGCCTTCTCTGCCAACAGTCGCGCGGAAGTGTCGATCATGGGTACGATGGCCCTCGGCCGGCAGCAATATGCAGTCTCCGGCCGCATCGACCGGCTGGCGGTCGAAGGAGATCGCGTCATCCTGATCGATTACAAGACTAACCGAGTGCCGCCTCGTGAAGCGCGTGAAATTCCCTTCTCCCATACGGCGCAGCTCGCCATTTATCGTGAAATTCTGGCACCTCTTTATCCCGGCAAGGAATTTGTCTGTGCGCTGATTTATACGGAAAATGCTGCCTTTATAACGGTTGGCGACGATGCGATGAGAGAGGCCCTTGCCGCAATAAAGACAAAGTGAGATACCGGGGGCATTGAAATTTCGACGCGCCCGCATCACATCGATAGTGGAAAAGATTTACTGAAAGGAGAGCCAGATATGGCTACCGTAAAAGTCGATGCCGCCAACTTCCAGTCCGAAGTCCTTGAATCCTCCGAACCCGTCGTGGTGGATTTCTGGGCCGAATGGTGCGGCCCGTGCAAGATGATCGCGCCGAGCCTTGAGGAAATTTCCTCCGAGCTGGCCGGCAAGGTCAAGGTCGCAAAGCTGAATATCGACGAAAACCCGGAACTGGCCGCTCAGTTCGGCGTTCGCTCCATCCCGACGCTCGCCATTTTCAAAAGCGGTGAAGTGGCTGACATCAAGGTTGGCGCTGCTCCCAAGACAGCGCTTTCGGCCTGGATTTCCGGCGCCGCATAAGCAATATCAACGGAATGAAAAAAGCCCGGCATCGCTGCCGGGCTTTTTTATTGCGGAACCGTGCCGTTGAGGGCAAGTGCATTGCCAGCAAGGTAAAGCGAACCGCCGATCAGGATGCGCGGCGCCGGTCCTTCAGGGTCGAAGCGGCGCGACAACTCTTCCAGGGCATGTGTCAGAGACGATGTTGGCGCTGCAACGAGGCCAGCATCGAAGGCGGCATGGGCGAGTACCACAGGGTCGATCGCGGCATCCGTGCCACCGATCGGCACGGTAAAGACATATTCGGCGATATCGGCGAAGGCCTTGAAATAGCCCACCGGATCCTTGGTGTTGATGAGGCCGGCAATGATGAAGAGCGGCCGCGGCGTCTTTTCCTCAAAGCCCGCCATTGCCTCTGCAATCACTTCACCCGCACCGGGGTTATGGCCACCGTCGATCCAGATTTCCGCATCTTTCGGTGCCATTTCAGCGATTTTTCCAGTCAGGATGCGCTGAAGACGACCGGGCCATTCCACCGTGGTCATGGCCTTTTCGATCATCCGCTCCGTCACCTCAAAACCGGCAGCCTTGACGGCGCGGATCGCGGCGGCGGCATTTGCAAGCTGGTGACGGCCCGGGAGCCGTGGCAGCGGCGCATCCGTCAGTCCGAACTCGTCCTGATAGACCATGCGGCCGAATTCTTCATGGGCGGAAAAATCCTGGCCATAGACGGACGCCGGGCAACCGAGACGCTCCGCCGTGGCGACAAGTGTTTCGAGCGCCGCATCATATTCCTGATGGCCAATGACGACGGGTGAGCCCTTTTTCATGATTCCCGCCTTTTCGGCGGCAATCAGTTCCACGCGATCGCCGAGATAAGCCTGGTGATCAAGCGAAATCGGCATGATGACGGAAACCGCCGGGTTATTGATGACATTGGTCGCATCGAAACGGCCGCCCAAGCCAACCTCAACGATCGCGGCATCGGCGGGCTGTTCCGCAAAAAGCACGAACATAGCCGCAGTCAGGATTTCGAAAACCGTGATTGTCTGACCTGCGTTGGCAGTTTCAATGCGGCGCAGCGCGTCCGCAAATATCTCGTCTTTGACGTAACGGCCTTTATCGCCCGCCACGCCTATACGGTATCGTTCGTGCCAATTTACCAGATGCGGTGAGGTGTGAACGTGGACGGAGAGTCCTGCAGCCTCGAGGAGGGCACGGCAAAAGGCAGTAACCGAACCCTTGCCATTGGTGCCGGCTACATGGATCACCGGTGGCATTCTGTTTTGTGGATTGCCGAGTTTTTCGAGAAGACGGGAAATTCTGTCGAGTGAAAGATCAAAGCCCTTGGGGTGGAGCTGCATCAGCTCTTCAATGATCTTTTCTGCCTCACCGATCGCGGGCTTCGTCATGTCTTCCGTTCGCCTTTCAGGCGTTTTGCTTGTCATTTGTCCGCCGCCCCAAAAATGAAATCAGGCAACGTATAACATCATCCCGGAGGCAATTTATGCCTCCGGGCGACATATTTTTTTTCTCAGGCCGAAACGGCCAGGGGGACGACGGCGTTTGCGTTGTCAGCGGGCGCCTTGGTCATGATTTTGAGCAGATTAGCCAGCGTGTCCGGGATTTCGCGACGATCAATGACCATATCCACCATGCCGTGCTCCAGCAGGTATTCCGAGGTCTGGAAGCCTTCCGGCAGCTTTTCGCGAATGGTCTGCTCGATGACGCGCTTGCCGGCGAAGCAGATTTCAGCGCCCGGTTCGGCAATATGCACGTCGCCGAGCATGGCATAGGAGGCCGTGACACCGCCTGTGGTCGGGTTCGTCAGAACCACGATGTAAGGCATGCCAGCTTCCTTCAGCATGTTTACCGCAACCGTGGTGCGGGGCAGCTGCATCAGAGAAAGAATGCCTTCCTGCATGCGGGCGCCACCGGAGGCCGGGAACATGACAAGCGGGCAGCGCTCGGAAATGGCGCGCTCAAAGGCCTTGACGATGGCTTCACCGGCGGCGATGCCGAGCGAACCGCCCATGAACTGGAATTCATGCACGACGGCGACGATCTTCAGACCCTTCAGCAGGCCAACGCCGGCGAGGATCGTATCTTCCTGCTCGGTCTTCGCGCGGCTATCACGCAGGCGATCGGTGTATTTCTTGGAATCGCGGAACTTCAGTGGGTCCTGCGCCACCTTCGGCTGCGGCAGAGCCTCATAAACGCCGCCATCGAAAAGATCCGCAAGACGCGCCTTGGCCGGCATCTTCATATGATAGCCGGAGGCCGGAATGACCCACTTGTTGTCTTCCAGATCCTTGTGGAAGACCATTTCGCCCGTTTCCGGGCACTTGATCCACAGGTTTTCCGGAACCTCCGGGCGGCGGCCGAGCATGGAATTGATCCGCGGCCGAACGTAATTGGTGATCCAGTTCAACTGTCTACTCCTGACTGGGCCGCGCGCTTATTCTGCAGCGGCGAGGCGCGATGCACGTACGCCCGTTGAAAGTCCTTTTACCAGCGTCGTAACCGCCGGCACGGTGTCTGCGGTTGCCTGTCCATCCTTGGTCAGGCTGCCGGCAATCTGGTTGACGATGGCGGAACCCACCACCACACCGTCCGCCACGGCACCGATTGCCTTGGCATGATCAGCCGTCTTGACACCGAAACCGACACAGACCGGCAGTTCCGTATGCGCCTTGATACGACCGACAGCGCCCGAGATCAACGACGGATCGGGAAGCGCTGAACCGGTGATACCATTCATCGAGACGTAATACACGAAACCTGAGGTATTTTTAAGGACGGTCGGCAGGCGTTTGCCATCGGTGGTCGGCGTTGCAAGACGGATGAAGTTGATGCCGCGCGCAAGCGCCGGAATGCAGAGCTCATCATCCATTTCCGGTGGCAGATCGACCACGATCAGGCCATCGATGCCTGCCGCCAGTGCGTCGTCGAGAAATTTTTCGACACCATATATGTAAATCGGGTTGTAGTAGCCCATCATCACAATCGGCGTTGCATCGTCTTCCTTGCGGAACTCCCGAGCAAGATCGAGCGTGGTTTTCAGCGTCTGTCCGCCCTTCAGCGCGCGCTGGCCAGCGAGCTGAATGGCCGGGCCGTCCGCCATGGGGTCGGAAAACGGCATACCGAGTTCGATAACGTCGGCACCGGCTTCCGGCAGCGCCTTCATGATGCCAAGCGAGGTCTGGAAATCCGGGTCGCCGCCCATGAAATAGGTAATCAGGGCCGGGCGATTTTCCGCGCGCAGATCGGCGAAGCGCTTGTCCATACGTGCAGTCATGATCTTATACATCCATTCCAAGGAACTTGCTGACGGTGTGGACATCCTTGTCGCCGCGGCCGGAGAGATTCATCAGGATGATCTCGTCCTTGCCCATTTTCGGCGCACGCTTGATGACCTCGGCCAATGCATGGCTCGGCTCCAGAGCCGGAATGATGCCTTCAAGGCGGGTCAGCATCTGGAAGGCATCCAGCGCCTCATGGTCCATGATCGGCACATATTCGACGCGGCCGATGTCGTTCAGCCAGGAATGTTCAGGGCCGATACCGGGATAATCGAGGCCTGCGGAGATCGAATGGCCTTCCTTGATCTGACCATCCGCATCCTGCAGCAGATAGGTGCGGTTGCCGTGCAGCACGCCCGGCGAACCGGCAGTGATTGAAGCGCAATGCTCTTCGCCCGAAAGGCCCTTTCCACCCGCCTCGACGCCGACGATGCGGACGCTCTTGTCATCAAGGAAAGGATGGAAGATGCCGATGGCGTTCGAGCCGCCGCCAACTGCCGCAATGACCATATCCGGCAGACGGCCTTCCGCTTCCAGCATCTGCGCCTTGGCTTCCTCGCCGATAACGGCCTGGAAATCGCGGACCATTTCCGGATAGGGGTGTGGGCCAGCGGCAGTACCGATCAGGTAATAAGTGTCGTCGACATTGGTGACCCAGTCACGCAGTGCCTCGTTCATGGCATCCTTCAGCGTGCCGTGGCCGGCCGTGACCGGCTTTACCTCGGCACCGAGAAGCTTCATACGGAACACGTTCGGGGCCTGACGCGCAACGTCCGTCGCGCCCATGTAAACGACGCACGGCAGGCCGAAGCGCGCCGCAACGGTCGCCGAGGCAACGCCGTGCTGGCCGGCACCGGTCTCCGCGATGATGCGGGTCTTTCCCATGCGCTTGGCAAGCAGGATCTGGCCGAGGCAATTGTTGATCTTGTGTGAACCCGTGTGGTTCAGTTCTTCGCGCTTGAAATAAATCTTCGCGCCGCCGAGTTCCGCCGTCAGGCGCTCCGCGAAATAAAGCGGGCTTGGACGACCGGTATAGTGTGCGCCGAGATGCTTGAGTTCAGCCTGAAACTCGGGATCGGTCTTGGCCTTGTCCCATTCCGCCTGCAAATCCAGAATGAGTGGCATCAGCGTTTCAGCAACGAAGCGACCTCCGTAAATGCCGAAACGTCCGTCCTCATCAGGACCAGCGCGAAAAGAATTGGGTGTTGGCGCGTCGTTCACTTCAAGCTCCCTTTGGGCCTTTCGACCAATCATTCACCACATCGAAAAAAGCGTCGATCATGGACAGATCCTTGACGCCCGGCGCGCTTTCGACGCCAGATGACAAATCTAGTCCGCTCGCCCGGGTTTCTGCCAGAGCCTCGGCGACATTGTCCTTGTTCAGCCCCCCGGAAAGCATGTAATCGATGCTTCCGTCAAGGGAGCGCAGGATGGTCCAGTCGAAGGAAACACCGTTGCCGCCCGGAAGCTCCGAACCAGCGGGCGCCTTGGCATCCAGCAGAAAACGATCGGCTATCCCGTTATAAGGACCAATTTTGGCAAGATCAGCGGCATCGCGAATGGAAATCGCCTTCATGACCGGCAGGCCGTAAAGCGCCTTGATGGTCAACAGCCGCTCCGGGCTTTCACTGCCGTGCAGCTGCAGAATGTCAGGTTTTACAAGATCGACGATTTCATCGAGATAATCATTATCGGCATTGACGGTGACGGCGACCACCTTGGCTGCGCCACGGGCGGCTTCGGCCAGCTTACCGGCTAAATCGGGCTCGATGTTGCGTGGACTTTTTTCAAAGAAAATAAAACCGACATGCGACGCGCCGCGCCTGATGGCGCGCTCCAGCGCTTCCGGTGTCTTCAATCCGCAAATCTTGATATCCGGTTTCATATCCGCGACCTGACACGAAATGCGACGAGAGTCGAGCCAAATCGCATCCGTTATTGATGGAATGTTTCACGTGAATCCAGATGGCGATCGACGCCCTAAGTTTCAATCGAAATCGATGGCGTGGAGTTTGGAGCCATTATGTTTCAGCCAGTCCTTGGCTTCATCGGTGTGCAGGCAGAGTTTTTCGCACAAAGCCCAGAATTTCGGTCCGTGGTTCATTTCCCTCAAATGCGCGACCTCGTGGGCGGCGAGATAATCGATGACCTTTTCCGGAGCCATGACTATGCGCCAGGAAAAGCTCAGGTTTCCATCATGGGAACAGGAACCCCAGCGGCTGCGTGTATCCTTCATGCTGATCGATCGCACCGGCCGGCCGGCCGCTCTGGCATGAACGGCCACAAGCCGCTCCAGGTCGGCCTTCGCCTCCTTTTTCAGGAAGGCCGCTATCCGCCGTCTCAGATGCTCGGGCGCGCCGCTGACTTTTAGAACGGGCGTGCCATCAGCGTCTTTCGCGACATGCGTCAGGCCGCGCAGGCTGCCCGTATGGTCAATACGGTGGGCTATGCCCCTGATATCGATGGTCGTGCCGGAACGCAGACCGTCATCAGGACTGAACTTCGGAAGTTTGCCTTCCAGCCAGCCCTGATGTCTCTCGAGAAAATCATCCACCTGGCGATGATGCAGACCCATCGGGATCGTCAGCTTCAGCGCCCGGCCGCCCGGCTCGATGCGCAAGGTAATGCGCGTCGCCCGCGGGTTCTCCCTGACCGTGATCGGCACCTGCCGGCCTGCCACCGAGACGGTGCGCTGGCTCGGCACGACCTTCTTTGGCGCCGGGGACTTCAGGGATTTTCTGAGAAGCGAAAACATGAAGCCTTCATAACCGATTCGTCCATCCCTTGGCCACGCAAATGCGCGGCGTCACCTACCGTTCTGCCGTTAGGTCGTCTTGTGTTTGGCAATGAAATCCAGCATACGCGGCACGATTTCCTTGCGGAAGCGCGAACCGTTGAAGACACCGTAATGCCCTACATCCGGCTGCATGTAGTGCGCGCGTTTATCTTCAGGGATGTTACGGCAGAGATCGTGCGCTGCCTTTGTCTGGCCGACACCGGAAATATCGTCATTCTCCCCTTCGACAGTGAATAATGCGACCTTGCGGATGGCCGCGGGATCGACCGCCCTGCCCCGATGCAGCATTTTTCCCTTTGGAAGCGCATGGTCGATGAAGACGGTTTCCACCGTCTGCAGATAAAATTCCGCCGTCAGGTCCATGACGGCCAGATATTCATCGTAAAATTCGCGGTGTTTTTCGGCGGAATCGCCATCATTCTTGACCAGGTTCAGGTAAAAATCCTTGTGCGCCGTCATGTGCTTGTCGAGGTTCATGGACATGAAGCCCGACAGCTGCAGAAAACCCGGATAGACGTTGCGCCCAAAGGCCGGCTGCGGCCACGGCACCTGCATGACCACATTGTCGCGGAACCATTCGATCGGCTTGGCCTTCGCGAGACCGTTGACGGCGGTGGGGTTGATGCGCGTATCGATCGGTCCGCCCATCAGCGTCATGGAAGCGGGTGCAAACGCATCACCATCCGCCTCCATTAGCGAAACGGCGGCCAAAACCGGCACGGATGGCTGACAGACAGCAACCACATGTGCGCCCGGCCCGATCTCGTGCAGCATCTCGATGATATAGCTGATATAATCGTCGAGATCGAAAGTTCCTTCGCTCACCGGCACCGTACGGGCATCGGCCCAATCGGTGATATAGATATCCGCAGATGGCAGCAGGGCCTCCACTGTCCCCCGCAACAGGGTGGCGTAGTGACCGGACATCGGAGCCACCAGCAGTATCTTCGGATCGGACTGACGGGGCGTATCGAACTCTCTTTCGAAATGAAGAAGATTGCAAAACGGACGAGACCAGACGACCTCTTGAACAACATTTATGCTCTGGCCATCGACAATCGTGTTGCCGAGACCGAATTCCGGCTTCGCATAACGGCGCGTCAGCCGTTCGAAAACCTCGAAACCGGCATCGAGGCTTCTGCCGAAGGCCGTACTGGACAGCGGATTAAGAGGATTGTTGCAGGCCTGGCGCATCATATCGGCACCGGCACGCAGCGGTGCCATGGCCGCATGGTTCATTTCATAGAGGTGGTAGAACACTGATGACGCCTCCCTCGCGATCACGCTCTTTTTTTCAACCATAGCAGCTTTTCGCAGGTGCACAAAATCGAAGGCGCCGGCGGTTTCCCGCCAGCGCCTCACTTTCCGTTGAACGCCGTTTAATCAGATGTCGGCGACGAAGGTCTGCTTCTGGGAACCGAGACCCTCGATACCGAGTTCCACGACATCGCCAGCCTTCAGGTAACGCGGCGGCTTCAGGCCCATGCCGACGCCGGGAGGCGTGCCGGTGGAAATGACATCGCCGGGGTGCAGCGACATGAACTGGCTGAGATAGGAGACAACGTGGGCCACGCCGTAAACCATGGTCTTGCTGGAACCGTCCTGCATGGTCTGGCCGTTGACCTGCAGCCACATGCCGAGGTTCTGCGGATCGGTGATTTCGTCCTTCGTCACCAGCCACGGGCCGATGGGGCCGAAAGTGTCGCAGGACTTGCCCTTGGTCCACTGGCCCGCGCGCTCCGTCTGGAAGGCGCGCTCGGAAACATCGTGCGAAACGCAATAACCGGCGACATAATCGAGAGCATCCGCTTCGGAGACATATTTGGCGGTCTTGCCGATGACGACGCCAAGCTCGACTTCCCAGTCGGTCTTTTCCGAACCGCGCGGAATGGTGACGTTGTCGTTCGGACCAACAATGGCCGAGGTGGCCTTCATGAAAATGACCGGTTCCGGCGGTACGGTGGCACCCGTTTCAGCGGCATGGTCGGAGAAGTTAAGGCCGATGCAGATGAATTTCCCGGTTCCCGCAACGCAGGCGCCGATGCGCTCTTCGTTCAGCACCGGAAGTGTGCCGACATCGATCGCGGCGATCTTCTTGAGGCCCTCGGGAGAAATGGCTTCGCCGCCGATATCTTTGACATGGGCGGACAGATCGCGGACTTTTCCTTCCGCGTCGAGGATTGCAGGTTTTTCCTGGCCGGGTTGGCCGACACGCATCAATTTCATGGAACTCTCTCCCGGTTGTCAGACAAGGTGATGCATATATGAACGATGCATTCATACTTGTCACCCCTTGACTGTGCCAAGTTTCGAAAAATACCTTTTCCTTCCCGTCAATCAAAAGGACATGGCCCGTGACGAACAGCAATAACCGGCAATCAGAATACCCCGTTGATCCCCTCTTCCTCGATCGCTGGTCTCCGCGCGCCTTCGATGGTCACGCCATGCCGGCGCAGCATCTGATGACCATTCTGGATGCGGCGCACTGGGCGCCCTCCGCCTCCAATCATCAGCCGTGGCGGTTTGTCTATGCACACAAGGATAGTAAAGACTGGCCGCTCTTCGTGGAACTGCTGATGGAGGGAAACCAGCGCTGGGCAAAAAACGCCTCCGTGCTGCTTTTCGTCATTTCCCGAGACCACAATATCTCGCACGACGGCGAGAAGAAACCGTCAACAACCCATTCCTTCGATGCCGGCGCCGCCTGGTTTTCACTTGCCATGCAGGCGCACCTGCTCGGTTACCATGCGCACGGCATGGCCGGCATATTCAAGGACAAGATCGTCGAAAAACTGAATATACCGGAAGGCTACAAGGTGGAGGCAGGGGTCGCCATCGGCACGCTCACCGACAAGTCCGTTCTTCCTGATGATCTGGCGGAACGGGAGGTGCCAAGCAAACGCCTGCCCCTTTCCGATGTTGCCTTTGAAGGTCGCTTCACCGGCAAGGCTGACTGATCTCCATTATCCGCATAAAATCAAAAGGCCCGGCGGAGATTACCGCCGGGCCTTTTGTTAAAGTTTCGTTTCACGTGAATCGTTACGCGAAACATTCCCCAAATTTAAATATCCAGGTTAGCGACGCTGAGTGCATTTTCCTGGATGAAGTCGCGGCGTGGTTCGACTTCGTCACCCATGAGGCGGGCAAACAGGCCGTCGGCATCAGTCGCGTCACTTACTCTTACCTGCAGCAGCGAGCGAACGTTGGCATCGAGTGTGGTTTCCCAAAGCTGCTCGGCATTCATTTCGCCAAGACCCTTGTAGCGCTGCATGGAGAGACCCTTGCGTCCGGCAGCGAAAATCGCATCCAGAAGCGCGCGCGGGCCGGCCAGCTCCATCGTGCCATCCTTGCGTTGCAGAACCGGTGGCGTGGCGTAGATATCACGCGTGCGGGATGCAAGCTGGTCGATGTGCCGGGCATCGGCAGAACCGAGCAGGCCCATATCCAGCGTCGAGACTTCCTTGACGCCGCGCACCATGCGTTCGAAGCGCAAACCGCCGTCTTGCAGCACAGTGCCGGACCAGCCGCGTTCGGTCTCTTCAGCAATCATGTCGAGACGCCGGGCCACTTCGGCAACAGTTTCCTCCGCACGCGCTGCGTCGGCGGAAAGCTCCGGGTTGAGTGCGCCGGCAATGGCCGCCTGCTCCACGATGGAACGGCTGTAGCGGGAATGCAGCCCGTCGATCAACGAGCGCATGCGCAGCGCATCCAGAATGACTTCGCGAAGATCGGCGCCAACACGCACTTCGCCAGAGCCGAGCGTCAAAGATGCTTCCTCGATACCCATGGAAATCAGGTACTCTTCCAGAGCTTTCTCGTCCTTCAGGTACTGAACGGATTTACCGCGCGTCACCTTATAAAGCGGCGGCTGGGCGATATAGAGATGGCCGCGTTCGATCAGTTCCGGCATCTGGCGGAAGAAGAAGGTCAACAGCAGTGTACGGATGTGGGCGCCATCGACGTCAGCATCCGTCATGATGATGATCTTATGGTAACGCAGCTTATCGGCGTTGAACTCGTCCTTGCCGATGGAGGTGCCGAGCGCCGTAATCAGCGTGCCGATTTCCTGGCTGGACAACATCTTGTCGAAACGGGCGCGTTCGACATTGAGGATCTTGCCGCGCAGTGGCAGGATCGCCTGGGTTTCGCGCGAGCGGCCCTGCTTGGCCGAACCGCCGGCGGAGTCACCCTCGACGAGGAACAGTTCTGATTTTGCCGGATCGCGCTCGGAGCAGTCGGCGAGCTTGCCGGGCAGAGAGGCAATATCGAGCGCACCTTTGCGGCGTGTCAATTCGCGCGCCTTGCGGGCGGCTTCTCGGGCGACAGCGGCTTCAACCACCTTGCCGACAAGGATTCTCGCGTCGGATGGATGTTCTTCGAGCCAGGTGGAGAGTGCTTCGTTGACGAGGCTTTCGACAACCGGACGCACTTCAGACGACACAAGCTTGTCTTTCGTCTGCGACGAAAACTTGGGGTCTGGCACCTTGACGGAAAGGATGGCCGTCAGACCTTCACGGCAGTCCTCACCCTGAAGGCTTACCTTTTCCTTTTTCAGGATGCCGGAGGTTTCGGCATAGGAGGTGACCTGGCGGGTCAGCGCGGCGCGGAAACCTGCCATATGGGTGCCACCATCGCGCTGCGGAATGTTGTTGGTGAAGCAAAGCACGTTCTCGTGGTAGCTGTCGTTCCACCAGAGTGCGACCTCAACCGTAATGCCGTCCTTTTCACCCTTGATGGCGACCGGCTTATCAACCAGCGGCTTCTTGGCGCGGTCGAGATAACGGACGAAGGCCTCGAGGCCACCATCATACAGCAGTTCTTCCTGCTTGACGTCGGAATGGCGCTTGTCGGTGAGCAGGATGCGCACGCCGGAGTTCAGGAATGCGAGTTCGCGCAGGCGATGCTCCAGCGTTCCATAATCATAGTCGGTCATGGTGAAGGTTTCAGGGCTTGCTAGGAAGGTGACTTCCGTGCCCGAACGGCCTTCATATTCGCCGATAACGGAAAGCGGCGCGTCGGCGATACCATGAGTAAAGCCAATCTCGTGCACCTTGCCATTGCGGCGGATGCGGAGCTTCAGCCAGACGGAGAGCGCGTTGACCACCGAAACGCCGACACCGTGCAGACCGCCCGACACCTTGTAAGAATTCTGGTCGAACTTCCCGCCCGCATGCAGCTGGGTCATGATGACCTCGGCGGCAGAAACGCCCTCGGAGGAATGGATGTCAGTCGGAATGCCGCGTCCGTTATCGGTCACCGTCACGGAGCCGTCGGCATTCAGGGTCACCGTCACCAGGTCGGCGTGGCCCGCAAGCGCCTCATCGATGGCGTTGTCGACGACTTCGTAGACCATGTGATGTAGGCCGGAACCGTCATCGGTATCGCCGATATACATGCCGGGCCGTTTGCGCACGGCATCAAGGCCCTTGAGGACCTTGATCGAATCGGCTCCATATTCCGCGTTCGCGCCGACTTCGCTTGACGATGTTTCGGTCATAAGTACTCTTTCCAAAGTTTTCCTGGCCAGGTTTCCAGTGAGAGGGCCTGAAGCCAGCGAATCACTCAAATCCGACATGCGACTATAGAAATTCTATACCCAATCCCAAAGGCCGCATGCTTCAGGATGCTGCATAAAGCAGGGGATAGAGGGGTTTCAATCGCAAGAACGGCTTTTTTGCAGCACGGCTGACAGTTCCTCTACCACACTCGGCGGCAGCTTGCGAATATCCCGTGCCAACCGGTTGGCGAAAGCCGTATATTGCGGCGGCAGGCCGACTGTGTCGATCACCACCTTCGGGTCGGATGAGCCGGCAAGGAAGAACAGTTCCTCGGCCTCGTCCCAGATGATGTTGAAATATCCGGCAATGCGCTGGAGGAGATCGAAGCTCGGCTTGCCGCGCTTGCCATGCTCAAGCGCTGAAAGGTAGGCCGGAGAGACGCCAATGGCGGCGGCCATTTGCTTCTGCGTCACACCCTTGCGCTCACGAAGCTGCCGCACGGCCAGCGCAAAGGGCGTCATGACTTTTCACCTCGCCGGCGCGAAAGCCGCACATAAAGCGCGCCATCGCCGCCGTGATTGGCCGACGCATCCTCATAGGAGGAAATCAGGTGGCGATATTCGGGTTTGGAAAACCACATGGGCACCGCCCTTTTCAAAGCCCCGTCACTGCCAATCGATCGACCTTTGCCGGTAATGACCAGCACATGTCTTAGACCCCGCTCATGTGCGCGCAACAGAAAATCGAGCAGTACGGCGTGGGCCTCGCTCTGGAACATGCCATGCAGATCGATCCGTCCTTCCAATGGCAGGCGGCCGCGGGTCAGCTTACGCTTGACCGGTTTTTCCATCGGCTGGTGGATTTTCGGCTTTTTATCCGGAGCTGGAGGTGGCGGCTCAGCCGGCTCCGCAAGGATGCGCGGAAAGGTGTCTTTACCGGTCAGAGAAACATCTGGTTCCCCCGCAGGGTCCTCCACGTCATCGAAAGCCAGCAAGTCTTCGAGCCTGCCGGAGATCGGCCGCGTGGTTTTTGCGACCTTTCCCCACAGAACGCGTTCTTCCTTGCCGAGCTTGCGACTGTTCTTCATCGCCGATACCTCTGCGCAGCAACCCGCGGTATCAGTATATAAAAATCTGCCTCATTGCGCACCGTGCCGGCAAGTTCTCCGGCTTCGAAACTCGAACCGGTAAAGATATCGCCGCGGGCGGGGCCAATGATGGCCGACCCGGTATCGAGCGCCAGCATCAGCCGCGCAAAAGGCTTTCCATCATCGAGATGGGTAAGCGACGGCGAATGGATGAAAAAGGGAAGCCCGAACGTGTGGATGAGCCTGTCCACAGCAAGCGAGCGCCCAGCGACGAGCGGTACTTTTGCGGCGGCGACCGGTCCCATATCCTCGTCGGCAACATCCGCCTCCCGGAAAAAAATGTAGGAGCGGTTATGCCATAGTACTCCATCCACCTGGTCGGGATGGTCAGCGAGCCACTTGCGGATCGTCTGCATCGACACGGTTTTCGGATCGAGTTCTCCGCGATCGAGAAGCAGACGTCCGATCGGTGAAAAAGCATGGCCTGCCTTGGCCGCATAGGTAATGCGCTTTATCGCACCACCGGGAAAAACCAGACGTGCCGCGCCCTGCACATGGACAAAAAACAGATCTACCTTCGATTTCGCCCAGGCGATCTCAAGTCCCCTGCCCTCCAGATAGCCTTCATCGATCGCGCGGCGATCGGGGAAGCAAGAAATCCCGTCTTCATCCTGCCTGCCGAAAGCATAGGATGTATCGAAGCCGACGGGCCGATTGGTATCGTCGATATCCACCAATTCGGGTGGTCGGCGGTAAATGGGATAACGCCAGATGTCGTCAGGTTCAGACGAGACTTCCAGTTCAGGCTCGTAGAAGGCGGTCACAAAACCGCTTTTTCCCTGCGACGGAAAAATCCTGAAAGGCACACAGTTGGTTTCAAAGAACCGGCGCGCCTGTTCGGGACTGTCTGCCTCGCATTTCTCAGCGACCTCCAGCAGCGAAACCAGTTCCGCCGCCGTGACGCCGAGTGCGCCAGTGCGATAGGGTTTTGCGCTCCGAAGATGCGACAGAATTGCGGTCATCGCCGGAAAAAGGCTAGCGGGATCGTCTTGCCGCCACCCCGGCAGGTCGCTGAAAGAAACTTCTTCGATCGAAAAGGGCGCGGTCATTGCTCGGATTCGGTGGCGATCAGCTTCCAGTTCGGATCGCGTGAGCGGATATCGCGCGAGAAGGTCCAGATGTCATCCACCTCCGCAACCGCATCCGGATCACCATCGACCAGCTTGCCATCCTTGTCATAGGTCGCCGAGATGAGCTGGCTGACGATCCGGAGCGTTATCTGCACCTCGGAATCGCGAATACCCGCCTGGGTGATATCGGCTTTCTCAATGCCAACAAAAGTCGATTTCACCACCTCGCCGCGGCCTTCCCTTTCGGAAATCGCTGCGTCGAAACCTTCAAACACCTCTTTGGACAGCAGGTTCTTGAGCGTCTTGCGGTCGCCATCGGCAAAACCCATCACGATCATCTCGTAGGCCATGCGGGCACCGTTCAGGAATTCCTTCGGGCGGAAGGACGGATCCTTCGTCATCACCTCACGCAGGGAGGCATTGAGTGCGCTGTCTGCAGGCGCCAGTGCATCCACCTCGGCGAAGCGGTTTTCATCTTCCGCCTCGGCGCGCTTCGGCAGTGTCACGACCTTGTTATCATCCGTGACGGGACCCTTCGCGACATCGCGCGGGCTATAAGGATCAAAAGGCGGCTTTTCATTGCCCGTGCGACGACCAAGGACGCTGCGCAGCTGAAAGAAGATCAGCACCGCTGCAACGAGAAAAAACAATGTGATAAAGTCGCTGAAGCCCATCTTTTACCAAAACCGCCATTTAAATTCGAAAACCACACCATCATATAGTCTGCATCTTACCATCATTCAAATATGCAGATTCAATCATCGGTGTCCCGGGAACCGGCAATCTGCCAGAGATGCACACGCAAGGCTAGAAGATGCGTTTTTCCTTTCTCCCAATCATCGTCCTGATGATGCCCATCCTTGAAATTGCCGGTTTCATTATTGTCGGCAAGGCAATAGGCCTGTGGCTGACACTGGCTCTCGTCCTGTTCACGTCTTTCCTGGGATTGCTCATATTGCGCCTGGGCGGTCTCGGCATGGTGAGAAATCTTCAGGATGCGGGCCGCACGGGCGCACAGCCTGCGGACGAACTCGTCAATGGCGCGATGCGCGTCGTGGCGGGCATCCTGTTGTTCATTCCGGGTTTCATCACCGACATTCTTGGCCTCCTGCTTCTGTCGCCGGCCATTCGCCGGTTCTTCTGGAAAGCCTTCGGACCGCGCGTCGTCGTGGCTGGTTCATTCAGACAGCCCGGCGCCCGGCCGGGCGATTATTCCGGTTTCAGCAATGGCCCGGGATCTCATGGCAATTCGAAGGTGGTGGATCTGGATGAAGAGGAGTTTCACCGCGACGGGCCGAAAGACTCTCCCTGGTCGAACAGGCCCGATGATCGCGACCTGCCCAAGCCCTGACGCCGCGTCAATTGCATGGCGACGACCCGATCACGAAGGGTTGTAAGCCCGGAGTCGAAATGATAGACCGCCTTCCACGAATTCACGCCGCGAGGAACCGTAATGACCGCTGAAAATGGCGCACAGGGCGCAGTTAGCCCTTCTCTCAACATTCTTGCCCAGTACATCAAGGACCTTTCCTTTGAAAATCCGGGTGCTCCTCGTTCGCTGCAGGCCCGTGAGAATGCGCCGTCGATCAACATCAATGTCAACGTCAATGCAAATCCGATTTCCGGTTCGGATTTTGATGTCGTGCTGACACTGAATGCCGAAGCCAAGGATGGCGATAAGGTTCTGTTTGCGGCCGAGCTGGTCTATGGCGGTGTCTTCCGCATCGCCGGCTTCCCGCAGGAACACATGCTGCCGGTGCTGTTCATCGAGTGCCCGCGCCTGCTCTTCCCCTTCGCCCGCCAGATCATTGCCGACGTTACCCGCAACGGCGGTTTCCCGCCGCTCATGATCGATCCGATCGATTTTGCGCAGATGTTTGCGCAGCGCGTTGCCGAGGAACAGGCAAAAGCTCAGGTTCAGGCTGTCCCGAACTAAGCAGCGGCCATCTTCCATTACAGACAAACAAAACCCGGGTTCTTGGCCCGGGTTTTTCTTTACGCAGATTTGCGATTTAAGTATCTGAGCAGGCTTCAGTTCTGGTACCGGTTCCAGATCGCCTTGTCCCCCATGCCGAGAACGAGTTTGCCGTGGGCGGCGACCGTCTCCGCATCCAGCCGCGACGGCAGGGGGCGGGGCCGTCGCAGGGGCTCCAGCGGAATGTCTTCCTCAATGACAATGGTTTCCTGCCTGGCGGCAGAGCCGAAGCCGAGCGCGGTCTGGCGGCCGCCGATCATTTCGATATAGACTTCGGCCAGAAGCTCGGAGTCAAGAAGCGCGCCATGCTTGGTGCGATGGGAATTGTCTATTCCATAACGGCGGCAAAGCGCGTCCAGCGAATTCGGTCCCATCGGGTGCTTGCGGCGGGCAAGCGACAGCGTATCCGTCACCAGATCAGCGGCGACCGGTTCGATCCCGAGACGGGCGAATTCCGCGTTGATGAACCCCATATCGAATGTTGCATTGTGCGCCACCCAGCGCGCACCTTCGAAGAAATCCCGAATCTGGTCGACAACTTCAGCGAATTTGGGCTTATCCTGCAGGAACTCGTCGGTAATGCCGTGAACGGCAAGCGCATCGGGATGAACCTTGCGATCTTCGGGATTGATATAAAGATGCAGGGTGCGGCCAGTCGGGAAGTGGTTGATCAGTTCCACGCCGCCGATTTCGATGATCCGGTCCAGCTTCGACTCCAGACCTGTGGTTTCCGTATCGAAAATGATCTCACGCATGCATCTCTCCACGGCGCGACTCAGCGGTCAGCTTCTGCAAAATGTCTCTTACCTGATCCCGGGCCGCTTCGACACCATTTCCGGAATCGATGATAAAATCGGCACGTCTACGCTTCTCCGCATCGGGCATCTGCCGGGCAAGGATCATTTCGAATTTTTCTTCGGTCATTCCTGGTCGTGACAGGACTCTTTCGCGCTGGATCTCTGGTGCACAACTCACCACAACGACTTTATCGACACGTTTTTCCGCACCCGTTTCGAACAGCAGCGGAATATCCAGAAGCGCAAATTTCCGGCTGTTTTTCCTTGCTTTCGACAGAAAGGTTTCCTGTTTTTTCCGAACCAGTGGATGGACGATTTCTTCAAGCCTTCTGAAATTAGCCGGATTCTTTCTCAAGATGTCACCGAGTTTTTCCCGGTCTACGACACCGGAAACGGTGGTGCCCGGAAAAGCTGCCTCGATCTGAGCTACGGCCTCCGCCCGATAAAGACCATGAACGACCTCGTCCGAGTCCAGAACCGGAACGCCTTCTTCGGCAAACAATTTCGCGGTTGTCGTTTTTCCCATTCCAATCGAGCCGGTGAGACCGATCACAATCATCAATGTTTCTCCATGTCCGCGATGATCAGAGAACGCAGGGTCTCATCCACCTCCGGCATTTTGCCGAACCATCGCCTGAACCCTGGTTTTGCCTGATGAAGCAACATGCCGAGACCATCGACGGTCGTGATACCCTGCTCTTCCGCCATTTGAAGGATCGGTGTTCGTAATGGCACGTAGACGATATCGGTCACCACCGCCTTGGCAGCGAGCTGCGAAAAATCGAGATGCGGCGCCTCAGCGCCATCCATACCGAGCGATGTCGTATTCACGAACAGCCCGGCGCCCTGCATGACCTCCTGCAGCGCTGCCTGGGGATGGGAAAAGACGCGTGGGCCAAAACGATCAGCCAGTTCGCGAGCACGTTCGAGGGTCCTGTTCAGGACGTGGATTTCCGCGATGCCCCGGTCGCGCAGCGACTGAATGACGGCACGGCTTGCGCCGCCGGCACCAAAAACGACCGCCCGGTCCGTTTTGTCCCAACCGGGATGCCGCTCATCCAGGTTAGACACGAACCCGTAACCATCGGTATTGGTGGCATGGAGTTTACCCTCCTCCATCCAGATGGTGTTGGCGGCACCCAGTTCTTCCGCCAGAGCATCAGGACGATCCGCCAACCGGTAAGCGGCCTCCTTGTGAGGGATGGTGACGTTGCCGCCCACGGCCGTACCGGGCTTACCTTCCTTCACGGTTGCAATGAAATTCGCAAAATCGTCCGATGCGACCTCGACTGCCTCATAGTTACCGGTGATACCGAATTTCTTGAGCCAGTATGAATGAATGATCGGCGACCGGGAATGCTTGATCGGGTAACCAACAACGAAAGCGTTTATGGTTAATGTTTCACGTGAATCAGCCATCGATGACACCCAGGTCGCGCAGTTTCGATAAAAGCGGCAGAAGCGGCAGGCCGAGGATCGTGAAATAATCGCCTTCAATCGAAGTGAATAGCTGGATTCCCTCTCCCTCGAGCTGATAGGCGCCCACGCTGCTTAGAGCTTTTTCACCCACTCTCTGGAGGTGACGGGAGACAAATTCGGGGCTCAATGTTCGCACGGCAAGTTCAGCACTGGAAACCACCTTCCATATCACCTCCCCGCCGCGAACGAGGACAGCCGCGCTGTTCAAGCGGTGAACCTTACCGGACAATGACAGCAGATGTGCTTCGGCCTCGGACATGGTCTTCGGCTTGTGATAGACCCGCGCACCGAGTGCCATGGTCTGATCGCAGCCCAGAACCAGTGCGTCCGGATGA
Source organism: Agrobacterium sp. CMT1 (assembly GCF_037203725.1). Taxonomy (NCBI): domain Bacteria; kingdom Pseudomonadati; phylum Pseudomonadota; class Alphaproteobacteria; order Hyphomicrobiales; family Rhizobiaceae; genus Agrobacterium; species Agrobacterium sp. CMT1. The sequence continues at coordinate 321,074 of NZ_JBBCAR010000018.1, read as the reverse complement.
AGCGAACCGACGGCGAGAGCCTTGGCAGTCGCGAGTTGTTGTGCAACTTCCTCCGGGCTGGCGCCCGTACGTTCCAGCCGCTCATCGAGCGCGCGCTCATCAATATCCGCTGGTATCGCCGAAAATGTCAGCCCCGCATTGCGCATCAGCATCTGGCGGGATGCGCTGGACGAGGCGAGGATCAACTCTTGTTTCATCGACTGTCTGCTCCTGATGGTGCGATCCGGATTATCGCGTCCTCGGGCGAAGGGCAAGGATGGCAGCAGCCGTTTCCTCAATGGAACGGCGTGTGACGTCAATCAGAGGCCAATTGTTGCGGGCGCAGAGCGCACGCGCATATTTCAGCTCTTCCATGATCGTGGTGCGATCCGTGTAACGGCGGCTGTCAAATCCGCCGGTTGCGCCCAGTTCGCGGTTCTCGCGAACCTGCGATATGCGATCCGACGTCGCCACGAGACCGACGATCAGAGGCCGGGTGGCGGCATAGAGGCTTTCGGGCAAAGGCACGTTGGGTACAACCGGAATGTTTGCGGTCTTTATACCCCTGTTGGCGAGATAGATGCTGGTCGGAGTTTTCGACGTGCGGCTGATGCCGATGATAACGACATCCGCCTCGTCATAGGTCTCCGGCATCTGACCGTCATCGTGATCCATTGCAAAATTGAGCGCTTCGATCCGCGCGAAATAATCCGCATTGAGGGCGTGTTGCGCACCGACCCGCCGTCTTGATGGCGCGCCTAGATAAGTCTGAAAGATGCCGATAATGGGTTCAAGCACGTTGACACAGGGCACGCCGATCGCGTGACAGCGCAAATCCAGGAATTCTGCCAGTTGCTGATCGACGATGGTGTAGAGGACAATGCCCGGTTCCTTGTCGATGAGGTCAATGACCTGCGCGAGCTGCTTCTGGTTGCGGATCATCGGATAGACGTGTTCCACCGGCATGGATGCGTGAAACTGTGCCGAGACCGCGCGGCCGGCAGACATGAGAGTCTCGCCTGTTGAGTCCGAAATCAGGTGCAGATGGAAGAAGCTTTTTTTGTTCTCCACGCTGTTTTTCTCCCGCTGTTGATAACCCGGGACAAATGTCCGAACGAGCCTGCGGGTCGAACCGCGCCGTGAATAAAGTGGTGTTTTTCCACAATCCGCAAGTGGCTTTCACCATGCTCCGGGCAGCCTGTGAATTGCTGGAAGAGTTGACACTTGTCCAACCCGATTCACAGCCTGTCCACAGGTCAAGAACTTTCCAATAAGAACATAATCCATTGAAAATTCGAGATAAATTACGATTTTTCCAGGTTGTTCAAGATCGCTGCCGAAATTTATCCGACCACCGTGCTGAAAAGATGCGGCTGCGGCATTTCGACTGGAATGATTTTAATCCTTGCTACCCACAGACTCTAAGAAATAGAAAATCTTTTAAATCTCTTTGATTTTATTTTTTTAGAAGCTGGGTGTGATGAGCGAACGCAAGGTTATGACTGTTTTGAACGGGAAGACGGTCACGCCGCCGCCCATATGGCTGATGCGTCAGGCTGGACGCTATCTTCCGGAGTACCGGGAAACGCGGAAGAGCGCCGGAAGTTTCCTGGATCTCTGTTATAATCCCGAGTTGGCAACCGAGGTGACGCTTCAGCCCATTCGCAGGTTCGGGCTGGATGCAGCGATTCTTTTTTCCGACATTCTGGTGATACCCGACGCGCTTCACCGCAATGTGTCCTTCACCGAAGGCAGGGGCCCCGCCATGGACCCGATCGATGTCAGCGGTATTGAAGAACTCGATGCGTCTGATGTCATGGCGCATCTTTCGCCTGTCTTCGAAACGGTGTCGCGCCTACGCAGTTCATTGCCGGATGAAACGACGCTTCTTGGCTTTTGTGGCGCACCGTGGACGGTCGCGACCTATATGATTGCCGGTCACGGAACGCCCGATCAGGCGCCGGCGCGGCTATTCGGTTATCAGGAGCCCGCCGCGATGGAAAAGCTTTTGGCTTTTCTCGCTGAGGTTTCTGCGGATTATCTTGTGGCGCAGATCGATGCAGGGGCAGATGCCGTGCAGATTTTCGATTCCTGGGCGGGCGTGCTCGGCGAAAAGGAGTTCGAGAATTACGCGATAAAACCGGTTGCCCGTATCATTGCTTCGGTGCGCGCGCGGCGTCCCTCCGCGAAAATAATCGCTTTCGCGAAGGGGGCGGGTTATCTTCTCAAGGACTATCGTCGTAAGACCGGTGCCGACGCGATCGGGCTGGATTGGTCCGTGCCGCTCAGCTTCGCCACGGATTTGCAGAAGGAAGGGCCCGTGCAGGGCAATCTCGACCCAATGCTGATGGTGGCGGGCGGGAGGGCTCTGCAGGATGGTATCGACGCCGTGCTGCAGGCCCTTGGGCAGGGTCCGTTGATCTTCAATCTCGGTCACGGAATCACGCCGCAGGCTGATCCGGACAATGTCACCCGGCTGGTCGAGCGGGTGCGTGCGGGTGGGACCGTGCCATGAATGACGAAAAACAGACTTCTGCGCGATCAGGAAACAGGGCCGCCCTGCGGGCTGGCGTCGGGCTGGGCGTTTTCATCGCAGTCGTCGCCCTGTTCTTTTACGTGGATCCTGCCGATCTCTATCTCTGGATCAAGGCGTTTCACATTATTGCTGTGATCTCATGGATGGCGGCGATCTTTTATCTGCCAAGGCTCTTCATCTATCATACCGATGCGCCGGCAGGTTCGCAGCAATCCGAAACTTTCAAGGTAATGGAGCAGCGGCTGATCAAGGTCATCATGAACCCGGCGATGATGATAAGCTGGGTGCTCGGACTTTATCTCGCCTGGTCGGCCTACGGTTTTTCTGGTGGCTGGCTGCACGCAAAAATCGCTATGGTCGTGCTTCTGACTGCGACCCATGTTTATTTCACGCGTAGTGCGAAACGTTTCGCCCGAGATGAAAATACCAGGCCTGCCCGTCACTGGCGGTTGATGAATGAGGTTCCAACGTTGCTGATGATCCTCATCGTCATACTTGTGGTTGTGAAACCCTTCGGTTAGAGCGGTGTAACGATAAATTTCGCGGAATTCGTGCTTTCCTCTTGCAGCAGCGATGTTCAATCGCTATTTTCGTGCCACTCATCTTCGTGGCATGTGAATTATTCAGTCATCTGCGGTCTTTCCCACAGCATCTGATTCGCGAACACGCCCTCCCCCGACATTACATTATTAAACGGTCTTCTCTTCATGGCTGAAATGAAGCTTCAGGAACTTAAGAGCAAATCGCCTACCGACTTGCTGACTTTTGCCGAATCCCTGGAAGTTGAAAATGCGAGCACCATGCGCAAGCAGGAGCTCATGTTCGCAATCCTCAAGGTTCTCGCGAGCCAGGACATCGAAATCATCGGCGAAGGCGTCGTTGAAGTCCTGCAGGACGGTTTCGGGTTCCTGCGATCCGCAAACGCAAACTATCTGCCGGGTCCGGACGATATTTACATCTCTCCCTCGCAGATCCGTCGGTTTTCGCTGAAGACCGGCGATACGGTTGAAGGACCGATCCGCGGTCCCAAGGAAGGTGAGCGCTACTTCGCCCTTCTGAAGGTCAACACGATCAATTTCGACGATCCCGAAAAGATCCGCCACAAGGTCCATTTCGATAATCTGACGCCGCTCTATCCGAACGAGCGGTTCAAGATGGAGCTTGATGTTCCGACATCCAAGGATCTGTCGTCGCGGGTTATCGATCTCGTCGCACCGCTCGGCAAGGGCCAGCGTGGCTTGATCGTTGCACCGCCACGTACCGGTAAAACGGTTCTGCTGCAGAACATTGCCCATTCGATCACGGCAAATCACCCGGAATGTTACCTCATCGTTCTTTTGATCGACGAGCGTCCGGAAGAAGTCACCGACATGCAGCGTTCGGTCAAGGGAGAGGTTGTATCCTCCACCTTCGATGAACCAGCGGTACGCCACGTACAGGTCGCTGAAATGGTCATCGAAAAGGCGAAGCGCCTCGTTGAACATGGCCGCGACGTCGTCATTCTGCTTGATTCCATAACCCGTCTTGGTCGCGCCTATAACACCGTCGTTCCCTCTTCCGGCAAGGTTCTGACCGGTGGTGTGGACGCCAACGCCCTGCAGCGGCCGAAGCGCTTCTTTGGCGCCGCCCGCAATATCGAAGAAGGCGGCTCGCTGACGATCATTGCGACGGCGCTGATCGACACCGGCAGCCGGATGGATGAGGTCATCTTCGAAGAGTTCAAGGGTACGGGTAACTCGGAAATCGTGCTTGACCGGAAGGTAGCAGACAAGCGTATCTTCCCGGCGCTGGATATTCTGAAATCTGGTACCCGTAAGGAAGACCTTCTGGTGCCGCGCCAGGATTTGCAGAAGATTTTTGTTCTTCGCCGTATTCTCGCGCCGATGGGAACGATGGACGCCATCGAGTTCCTCATCGATAAGCTGAAGCAGACTAAAAACAATTCGGATTTCTTTGAATCGATGAACACCTGAACCGGAAATTAGCCGGATTCATCTGAGATCGTTAAAGCCGCATTCGTTTATTCGAATGCGGCTTGACTGTTTTGATCGAGGTGCGCCATGCCTTCCCCTGATACGATATATGCACTTTCGAGCGGTGCCCTCCCGGCCGGGGTGGCCGTCGTGAGGATCAGCGGACCCATGTCTTTCGCCATGCTGACAGAATTGACCGGACGAGAGCTTCCGGCACCACGAAAAGCCAGGCTGAGTTTGGTTCGGAAACGAAACAATGAGACCATCGACCAGGCGCTCGTAATGTCTTTCCCTGCACCACATTCCTTCACAGGTGAGGACTGCGTTGAAATCCAATGCCATGGAAGCCGGGCAGTAATTGCCTCGATTTTTGCTGAGTTCGAGCGGTTCCCGGATGTACGTCCCGCGGAGGCCGGGGAGTTTTCGCGCAGAGCCTTCGAGAATGGCAAGATGGACCTGCTTGAAGTCGAAGGTTTGGCTGACCTGCTCCAGGCTGAAACAGAGATGCAGCGTCGCTTGGCTGTCGAACAGAGTACAGGCAATCTCTCGGCTCTTTATGATGGCTGGGCTCAGCGGCTGACCCGTGCGCGTGCGTTGATCGAGGCGGAGCTCGACTTCGCCGACGAGGAGGACGTCCCAGATTCCGTATCTGGACAGGTATGGGAGGCGATGAGACAGCTGAGAGCGGAAATTGCCTCCCATCTAGAGGCCGGCGGAAACGGCGAGATTATTCGGGATGGTTTCAAGGTGGCGCTCATCGGAGAACCCAATGCCGGGAAATCCACCCTGCTGAATTCGTTAGCTGGCCGGGATATCGCCATCGTCACCGACATTGCCGGTACGACCAGGGACGTATTGAGCGTGGACATTAACCTTGAGGGCTATCTGGTACGAGTATTCGATACGGCGGGCCTGAGGGAAACCTATGATGTGGTGGAACAGGAGGGTGTGCGGCGCGCTGTTTTGACAGCGGAGACTGCGGATCTCATTCTGGTGCTGCAGGATAACGATTCGTTTCCGAAACAAACCATCGCATCACTGTCTGCAAAGACGCATCTGCGCGTCAGGACCAAGGCGGCGTTGTCGTCGTCGACGCCTAGAGCTGAGTTCGATCTGTCGATCTCGGCGAAAGAAGGGATTGGTCTCGATGAATTGCGGTTCTTGATAAAGCGGGAGATTGAATCGCGATTGCAAGGGGTCCAGACTTTGATGCCCGCCCGGGCGCGCCATAAAAAACGACTTGAAGAGACGCTTAACTATGTTAGTGATGCGCTCGATTCTGAAGCCATGGACCTTGCTATAAGGTCGGAATATTTGCGGCTCGCAGCGACATCGCTTGGTCGTATTACAGGACGCGTCGATGTTGAAGATTTGCTGGGCGTCATCTTTTCAGAATTCTGCATAGGAAAATGATTCACGTGAAACATGGGCCGTGGACGCGCGGTTAGATCAGAACAGAGCGCAGATAGATGCACCAGTCATTTGATGTCGTTATTATAGGTGGTGGACATGCCGGTAGTGAAGCGGCCGCGGCTGCGGCTCGCCATGGTGCAAAAACCGCACTCGTGACCCATAAACGCGACACCATCGGTGTCATGTCCTGCAATCCAGCAATTGGCGGGCTTGGAAAAGGCCATCTCGTTCGCGAGATCGACGCCCTGGATGGTCTGATGGGGCGGGTGGCTGACGCTTCCGGTATTCAGTTTCGCATGCTCAATCGCAAAAAGGGTCCGGCAGTGCGCGGTCCCCGCACCCAGGCGGATCGCCGTCTTTACCGTGAAGCGATGCAGGGTGAAATTGCAAATATCGAGAATCTTACCATTATTGAGGGCGACGCTTTTGATATTGAGATGACGAATGAGCGAGTGGCTGCTGTCGTCATGGCGAATGGTAGCCGGATTCTCTGCGGTGCCGTGGTACTGACAAGTGGTACCTTCTTGCGTGGCCTTATTCATATCGGCTCCGAAAAGGTACCGGCCGGCCGTGTGGGTGAGGAACCGTCAATCGGCCTTTCCAACACTCTATCGCGGCTTGGCCTTCGCATGGGGAGACTTAAGACCGGCACGCCTGCCCGTCTGGACGGCCGTACAATCGACTGGAGCGGTGTTGATCGACAAGGCGCAGACGAAGATCCTGTGCCCTTCTCCTTCATGACCGACAATATCGTGAATCCGCAAATCGAATGTGGAGTTACCAGAACCACATCAGCCGGGCACAGGGTCATTCAAGAGAATATCCATCTTTCAGCAATGTATTCGGGTCAGATCGAAGGCGTCGGTCCGCGTTATTGTCCGTCGATTGAAGACAAGATTACCCGATTTGGCGAGCGTGATGGTCATCAGATATTTCTGGAGCCCGAGGGACTGGACGATCATACGATCTACCCTAACGGAATTTCAACGTCACTTCCGGCGTCTGTTCAGGAACAGTTCATCCACACCATACCGGGTCTCGAGCGGGTTGCGATCTTGCAGCCGGGTTACGCGATCGAGTACGACTATGTCGACCCGCGAGAACTCAAGCCCTCCCTCGAGTGTCGCAAGATTGCGGGACTATTCCTTGCGGGGCAGATCAACGGCACAACCGGTTATGAAGAAGCAGCTGCTCAGGGGCTCGTCGCCGGCCTCAATGCCTCTCTTTATGCAAGCAACAGCGATCCGCATTATTTCAGCCGGACGGAATCCTACATCGGCGTCATGATCGATGATCTGACATCCAAGGGTGTCAGCGAACCCTACCGAATGTTTACGTCAAGAGCGGAATATAGGCTGTCGTTACGGGTCGATAATGCCGATCTGCGGCTAACGCCAGTCGGTCAGCGGGCGGGAATCATCGGTTATCACCGTCAAAAGCGATTCGATAATTTTATAGAAGAACTCGGTCGGGGTCGTGACTTGCTGAAGACCCTCACGATCAGCCCTTCGCAGGCAGCAAAGCAGGGATTAAAGCTCAATCAGGACGGACAACGCCGCTCCGTTTATGAATTGCTTGCCTATCCTGATATGTCGCTTGATGTCCTCAAACAGCACTGGCCCGAGTTAGGTACGCTTCCCGAGAAAATTGCGGATGTGCTGCAAATCGAGGCTGGTTACGCTGTGTATATGCAGCGCCAGAGCGCCGACATCGTGGACATCAAACGCGACGAAGATCGAAAGATTCCTGACGATTTCGATTTTCAAAGCCTGTCCGGCCTTTCCAATGAGTTGAAACAAAAGTTGGAAAAGGCCCGTCCAGAAAACATCGCCCAGGCCGCACGTGTTGACGGTATGACGCCGGCTGCGATATCGCTGCTTCTCGCGCTTCTGCGGAAAAACTCTTCTACGCAGAATGAAAAATTGCGTCTGCACCAATAGCGAGTCGGATTATGAAGATAAACGGCCAGAGTGTTTCACGTGAAACACAGGAGAAGCTCGAGCATTTTGTCGAGCTCTTCAAGAAGTGGAATAACACCACCAATCTTGTGGCTCCCTCCACTCTTACAGAACTCTGGAGCCGCCACATCGCCGACAGTGCCCAGATATTTAATCTCTCTCCTCATCCGCAAAGATGGGTGGATCTGGGCAGCGGTGGGGGTTTTCCCGGTGTCGTCACTGCCATATTCCTCTCTGAAATTGGCGGCGGCTGGGTCGATCTGGTGGAAAGTAACAATAAGAAGGCCGCATTTCTCCGGATAGCGCTAAAGGACACCGGTGCGCGTGGAGCGGTTCATCCCGTGCGAATTGAGAAAGCACCTGCCATTCTCGAGACGTGCGATTCTGTGTCGGCCCGCGCACTGGCGGAGCTGGATTTGCTTTTCGACTATATTCATCCCTGGGCCACAAAAAATCCGGATCTCAAGGCATATTTCAATAAAGGCCGGGATTATGAATCCGAAGTGCAGAAAGCACATGGTCGCTGGCAATTTGATCTGGTAAAACATCGGAGTGCCATTGAGGCAGATTCTGTTGTTCTTGAAATCAGCAACCTCGCTCTGAGGCGCTGACAAGCTGGCCAGGTGCGGCATGACTTTGGAAAAAAACCGGATTATCGCAGTAGCAAACCAGAAGGGTGGTGTCGGTAAAACAACGACTGCTATCAATCTGGCCACAGCGCTGGCAGCCATTGGTGAGCGGGTATTGATAGTTGATCTGGACCCGCAGGGTAACGCCAGTACCGGGCTGGGGATTGACCGGCGAGAGCGGAAGCTCTCCTCTTATGATCTCCTGGTCGGTGATCACAATATTGCGGAAGTCGCTGTCCCAACCGCCGTTCCAAATCTCGATATCGTGCCGTCGACGATGGATCTGCTTGGTTTCGAGATGCAGGTTGCTACCGTTGCCAATCGAGTCTTTCTTCTGCGTGAAGCGATGGAGACGACAGAGGCTAGAGGCTATTCTTATATTCTTGTCGACTGCCCCCCGTCCTTCAACCTCCTGACGATGAACGCAATGACGGCCGCGCACTCCGTGCTGGTGCCATTGCAATGCGAGTTTTTTGCGCTGGAAGGCCTTAGCCAGTTGCTCGATACGGTCAGCCAGATAAGAGGGTCGGTCAATCCGCAGCTCGATATCCAAGGGATTGTTCTGACGATGTTCGATGCGCGCAATAATCTGGCGCAACAGGTTGTCTCGGATGTCAGGACGCATCTCGGAGAAAAGGTTTACCATACGCTCATTCCGCGCAATGTTCGCGTTTCCGAGGCCCCATCTTATGGTAAGCCGGCAATTCTTTATGATTTGAAATGTGCTGGTAGTCAGGCCTATCTGCAACTCGCATCGGAAGTGATCCAGAGAGAGCGTTTGCGTAAAGCCGCCTGACGTCTGCCGCAATCTACGGAGTGATATCTTATGAGTGATGATCTTTCCAAGCGCCGGCTGGGACGTGGTCTCGCGGCCTTGATCGGTGAAATGGACCAGCCTGTGCCCGTGGGTGAACCCCAGCGTACTGTCAGCGCTGATCGCACCATTCCGATAGAGTTCATTGCTCGTAGCCAACGGAACCCACGTCGTCACTTCGATGAAAATGAGTTGCAGGATTTGGCCGCGTCCATTCGGCAGCATGGCATTGTTCAGCCTGTGGTGGTGCGGACGGTCGGGGTGAATCGATACGAGATTATTGCCGGTGAAAGGCGCTGGCGCGCTGCGCAGTTGGCTGGTTTTACCGACGTGCCTGTTATCGTTCGTGATGTGGATGATCGAACGGCGCTCGAGTTGGCCATCGTTGAGAACGTCCAGCGCTCAGACCTCAATCCGCTGGAAGAGGCGATGGGTTATGAGCAGCTGATCGCGGAACACGGTTACACTCAGAACGATCTCGGTGAGATTATCGGCAAGAGCCGAAGCCACGTCGCCAACAGCCTTCGGCTATTGAAACTTCCGGACCCGGTACGCGACATGCTCGCGGATGGGTCGCTTTCCGCAGGTCATGCGCGGGCGCTTGTTTCCACTTCCGATCCGGCGAATCTCGCACGCATGATTGTTTCCAAGGGCTTGTCGGTCCGTGATGCCGAGAGGTTGGCTCAGAACGACATCAAATCGCAGGGCGAAGCTACGGAAAAGCGCCCTGCCGCGGAAAAAGATTCAGATACAGTCGCACTGGAGCGCAGTCTTTCTGATGCCCTCGGTCTCGACGTAAAGATTAACCACAAGGGGGGATCCGGGCAAATCCGTATCGCTTACCGCACGCTCGAGCAACTTGAGGCAGTGTGTCGCTTGTTGGAAAATAAACAATAAGTACTTGTTTTAGTTGAAAAATACCCGCCTTTGGCGGGTATTATCGTTATGGCGACCGCCTAAAAATCTATTGCGCGGCCCTTTATTTCGTAGTCGCCGAAACGAACCGGTTCGGCGCCGCCGCGGCCACCGGTTTCCGGCGGTAACTGTAGATCTGCCTGTTGTTTGCGCCGTTCTTCTGCTTCTTTCAGGGCCCGCTCAGCCGCGGGCGATAGCCGCCTCCGCTGCTCCGCGCCGTTGTCGTTATCCGCATCCTGCATGAGAAACCCTCCCTATAACGGGATATTGAAATATGTTTGCCGTTTCCCAGATTATATACCCATAGGGATTTTTTAAACCCCGGAATAATCCGGCGATGAGAATTCCGGCCACGACAGGGAGATTTCAGCGGATGAACATGATGCGCACGGCAATGCTTCTGGCCTTCATGACGGCATTGTTCATGGGCGTCGGTTTTCTGATCGGGGGCAAGGGCGGCATGATGATTGCTCTCGTCATGGCTGCCGGCATGAATCTTTTTTCCTACTGGAATTCAGATAAGATGGTTCTCTCGGCCTATCATGCCCGGGAAATCGATGAGGCGAATGCGCCTGAGTTCTTCCACATGATCCGCGATCTCTCACATAATGCCGGCCTGCCGATGCCGAAAGTCTATATTTATGACAGCCCGCAGCCAAACGCCTTTGCGACGGGAAGGAACCCGCAAAACGCCGCTGTTGCTGCTTCAACGGGTCTGCTGGAGCGTTTGACGCCCGAGGAAGTGGCAGGTGTGATGGCACATGAACTGGCGCATGTGCAAAACCGGGATACGCTGACAATGACAATTACCGCTACGCTGGCGGGTGCGATTTCCATGCTCGGCAATTTTGCGTTCTTCTTTGGCGGCAATCGGGAAAACAATAATAACCCTCTCGGATTCATCGGCGTCCTGGTTGCGATGATCGTCGCACCGCTTGCCGCAATGCTGGTCCAGATGGCGATCAGCCGAACTCGCGAATATTCCGCCGACCGGCGTGGCGCTGAAATCTGTGGCAATCCTCTCTGGCTTGCATCGGCGCTGCAAAAGATTTCCGGCATGGCGCAGCGTATCCACAATGACGACGCGGAGCGCAATCCGGCAACAGCGCATATGTTCATCATCAACCCGCTCTCGGGTGAACGTATGGACAATCTCTTTTCCACGCACCCGAATACGGAAAACCGGGTGGCGGCGTTGCATGCGATGGCACAGGAGTTTTCCCCGCGAGGATCGACGCCGCCGCCATCGGGTGATAGACCTCAGCGCAAATCGGGTTCGGTTCCCAAGACAGGCTGGGGACGGGGCAATGAAAATGAGCGCAAGGGACCTTGGTCTTGACATCAGATATTCAAAATAGGCCGTCACGGTCCAAAAAACCGAGGTTGGCGCAAGGCAGGGGCCGTGAAGACGGCCCTTCGTCTTTCCAGGACAAACCCGGACTTCCTGCGCGCATAGCTGCCGCCCGCATATTGGCCGCCGTTCTGGAAAAGAAAACCTCGCTGGACGGTATGCTGGACAGCGAAAATGGCAATCCTGTTTATCGCGCGCTGTCGCCCGCGGACAGAGCGCTGGTGAGAGCCATCGTCAATAGCGCGCTTCGTCACCTCCCTCGGATCGAAACGGCGCTGTCAATGCTGCTGGATGGCCCGTTGCCACAGGGTGCGCGGTCATTGCACCACATTCTCGTCGTTGGCGCGGCGCAGATGCTCTACCTTGATGTCCCTGATCACTCGGCCGTCGATCTCGCTGTCGAGCAGGCGCATCGTGATCCACGCAACAGGCGCTTCGTAAAGCTGGTCAACGCGGTTCTGCGAAGGCTGGGTCGTGAGAAGGCCGAAATCGAAAAGGCCGTCGCCAGTGTGTCGGTCCTGCCGGACTGGTTCTACGCAAGGCTGGTTTCGGCCTATGGGCATGAGGTGGCGCAACGCATCTCTCACGCGCAGCTCACACCTTCTTCCATCGACCTTACCGTCAAGGCCGATCCTGCCCTCTGGGCTGAGAAGCTGGGCGGAACCGTCATGCCGAATGGCAGCGTGCGCCTGGGTGAATTTGAAGGCCAGATACCTTCTCTTGAAGGTTTTGCGGAAGGTGCCTGGTGGGTGCAGGATCTTGCAGCCAGCATGCCCGTGCGATTAATGGGAGATATCTCAGGCAAGCGTGTCGCCGATCTCTGCGCCGCTCCGGGCGGCAAGACGGCCCAGCTTGCACTTGCGGGTGCGAAAGTGACGGCGCTGGATCAGTCTGGCAATCGTCTTCGTCGCCTGAGGGAAAATCTCGACCGGCTTGGCCTTCAGGCTGAAACGGTTGAGGTCAATATGTTGAAGTATCAGCCGGAGCAGCTTTTTGACGCTGTTCTTCTCGACGCACCCTGCTCTTCAACCGGGACATTGCGCAAACATCCCGATGTTTGCTGGACGAAGGACGAGGCCGATATTGCCAAGCTGGCTGCCCTGCAGGGCCAGATGTTGCGGCACGCGCTGACGCTGGTTGCACCAGGCGGTATTGTGGTGTTTTCCAATTGCTCGCTCGATCCTTCCGAAGGTGAGGCGATGATTGCCGAAGTCCTGGCGGAAAATCCCGATGTAGAACGTCTCGCCGTCCACCGTGAGGATTGGCCGGGAATGGAAGCGGCGATCAACGCCGAGGGTGACTTTCGCACCACGCCCGACATGTTCGGGGGGGTCGATGGGTTTTTTAGCAGTGTCTTGCGTAAGAAGTAGAAAAAAGCCAAGCTTTCGCGAATCATTGGATAATTGTCGATAACGTTCCGGTCATCACGGTTCACTGATAAAAACAAAACATGTGAAACGGGAAACACAGCTTGTTAGGGTCCTTTGCAGGCAGCATGAATGCCGCCGGTCTTCTTTCGCGGATGGCGTATCGCCATCTGTGTGTCGGCCTCACGCCGCTACGTCTGCATGTTTCACGTTTTGCTAATCGTGCGCCGGAGGGGCTGGTTGCGGCACCGACGGATCTTCGGGCAATCGATCCCTATTTTGCCGAGGAGTTGCTGCGCGGCCGTATCGCGCTTGCCGGCCGTGTCATGGAAACCGGTGGCCACTCGCCTTTTCAGGTGGAATATCCTTCGCTTGTTTTTGAAGAGCGGCTGCATGCGTTTAGCTGGCTGCGCCACATCCGTTCCGACAGATCGAGCGAGGCATGCAGGAAGGCCCGCCGTATCGTCGCCGAATGGATGGCCATCCATGGCAAAAAGCTTGCGGGGGTTGCGTGGGCTCCGGAAATCGCGGCGCAGAGATTGATCGCCTGGCTTTCCCACTCGCCCGTGGTCCTGTACGAAGCAGATGCGGGGTTTTATCGCCGGTTTCTGAAAAGCCTGGTCTTTCACGTGCGTTACCTCGAGAAAATCGTCAGGCACGCGCCGGATGGGGAGGTGAGACTGCGGATCAGGATCGCGCTTGCCATGGCTTCTATCGCCATGCCCACCCGGATGTCGCGGATCGCGCGGCACGGAATGAAGCTGGCTCAGGAAATGGAGCGGCAGATCCTGCCCGATGGCGGGCATGTGTCCCGCAATCCGCGCGTGATGCTGGATCTGCTGCTCGACCTTTTGCCCCTTCGACAAAGCTATATCAATCTCGGCCATGACCTGCCGTCCGGGTTGGTTCCTGCGATAGACCGCATGTTTCCGGCGATACGGTTTTTTCGGCACCAGGGCGGCGATCTCGCCTTGTTCAACGGCGCGACGGCCACGCTCGCCAATGAGCTTGTTTCGGTGCTCCGTTATGATGAGACAGCGGGCCGGCCTTCAAAGGTGTTGCCGGATGTGAATTATCACCGCCTTGCCGCGGGCGAAACGGTGGTTATCGTGGATACGGGCTATCCTGGCTCGGCCGAGCTTTCACGTAACGCGCATTCGGGCTGCCTCTCTTTCGAAATGTCATGCGGAAAAAACCGCTTCATCGTCAATTCCGGGTTTCCGCGAAACGCGGCGCCTGAATATCAACGGGCTAGCCGGTCGACCGCTGCTCATTCCACCGTCACGCTCGCCGACACATCTTCATGCAGACTGTCGCGGTCCAGATTGCTCGGACCGATCATGGTTTCGGGTGTCAGCCAGGTCGATAGCCGGCGCGAAACGGGTGCAAACGGCAATGATGTCCTGTGGGCGGCGCATGACGGATATCTTCACAACTTCGGCTGTTATCACGAACGGGAGATGGAGCTGAATGCCGCTGGCACCAAGATAAAGGGTCGTGACCTGCTAAGGGCCGATCACAATGCCGCAAACGCGCAGACCCAGTCGGTCTCGGCGGTTTCGCGTTTCCACATCCACCCCCATATCCAGCTGCACCAGCGGGATGATGAGTCAATTTATCTTGAGGCCGCGGACGGAACCACTTGGCTGTTGACGGCACCGGGGTTGGAGCTTTTCGTGACCGAGGACGTGTTCATGGCCGATGCGTCCGGCATGCGGCCATCGCAGCAGATCGAGCTACCGTTCAATCTCGCCAACACGCGGGAGATTCGTTGGCTTATCGAGCGTCAGGCCTGAGCGTTTCCCCTGGAATTCGGCAAAAATACCCTAGTTTTTATCCTTCGACGTCCCCGCTGTTTATTCTTGCGGTAAGCTGTGTTAACGCGGCGGCAATTGCTGGAAAACCCGTTCCAGCCTGTCCTCCCCGTTTAACGGAGTATATTCGATGGCCGTCGTATCCAAAAAAATTCCCGCTCCCGACAAGGTCAAAATTCGCACGGCGCTGCTCTCCGTGTCCGACAAGACCGACATTATCGAGCTGGCGACAGTTCTGTCCAAACTCGGCGTCAAGCTGCTCTCGACGGGCGGAACGGCAAAGGCTATTGCCGATGCGGGTCTGCCGGTGACGGATGTCTCCGAGGTCACCAATTTTCCCGAGATCATGGATGGCCGCGTCAAGACCCTGCATCCCAACGTGCATGGTGGGCTTCTGGCAATCCGGGATGATGCCGAACATGTGGATGCGATGAAGGCTCACGGTATTGAGGCGATCGATCTTTCTGTCATCAATCTTTATCCGTTCGAGGACGTTCGCGCCAAGGGCGGCGATTATCCGACCACGGTGGAAAACATTGACATTGGTGGTCCGGCCATGATCCGGGCATCGGCGAAGAATCATGCCTATGTGACCGTGGTGACCGATCCGTCCGATTATCCTGATCTGGTTGAAGCCCTGCAGGCCGATGACGGACAGACAAGCTATGCGCTGCGCCAGCGCTTCGCCGCCAAGGCCTATGCCCGCACGGCTGCTTATGACGCAATGATTTCCAACTGGTTTGCCGAGGCGCTCGCTATCGAAACCCCTGACTACCGCGCCATTGGCGGCGTGCTGAAGGAAAAGATGCGTTATGGCGAAAACCCGCACCAGAGCGCCGGTTTTTATCTGACCGGAGAAAAGCGGCCTGGCGTGGCAACAGCGACGCTTCTTCAGGGCAAGCAACTGTCCTACAATAATATCAACGACACCGACGCCGCCTACGAACTGGTTGCGGAGTTCCTGCCGGAAAATGCGCCGGCCGTTGCAATCATCAAGCACGCCAATCCCTGTGGCGTCGCGACCGGTCCGACGCTTGCAGAAGCCTACCGGCGAGCGCTGGCATGCGATTCCGTCTCGGCCTTCGGTGGCGTCATCGCTCTCAACCGCACGCTTGATGCGGAAACGGCGGAAGAGATCGTCAAGCTTTTCACTGAAGTCATTATCGCACCTGATGTTACAGAAGAAGCAAAATCGATCATTGCCCGCAAACCTAACCTGCGACTTCTGGCAGCCGGCGGCCTGCCTGACCCGCGCGCGGCCGGCATTACCGCAAAGACGGTTTCGGGCGGCCTTCTGGTCCAAAGTCGCGATAATGGCATGGTCGAAGATCTGGATCTCAAGGTCGTCACCAAGCGCGCGCCGACGGCGCAGGAACTTGAAGACATGAAGTTTGCCTTCAAGATCGCCAAGCACGTGAAATCCAACGCCGTCATCTACGCCAAGGACGGTCAGACAGCGGGTATCGGCGCCGGCCAGATGAGCCGTGTCGACTCAGCCCGTATCGCGGCTCAGAAGGCCGAAGATGCCGCCAGGGCTCTCGGTCTGGCTGAACCGCTGACCCGTGGCTCTGCCGTCGCTTCGGAAGCCTTTTATCCCTTTGCCGATGGCCTGCTTGCGGCGATTGCCGCTGGTGCGACTGCCGTTATTCAGCCCGGCGGTTCCATGCGCGATCAGGAAGTGATCGACGCAGCCAATGAGCACGATGTTGCGATGGTCTTTACTGGCATGCGTCACTTCCGCCATTAAGCGCAATATGATCAGAAATGAACAAGGCCCGAAGAATCGCTCTTCGGGCCTTTTTTGTTTCACGTGGGACAGTGGGGTGAGGGCTCAGGTCACTGCGCCGACCTGCCAGGGCACGAATTCATTATCGCCATAGTCGTAGATCTCGCTGACAGTCTTGTTGCCGGAGGCCACCGCTATGATGTGTTCGAAAATTCTTTCGCCGGATTCTTCGATTGTTTCGTTCCCGGTAACGATCTCGCCGCAGTTCAAATCCATATCTTCCTTCATGTGTTCATACATTTCGGAATTTGTGGCGATCTTGATGCATGGTGCAGGCTTGAAGCCGGAAACCGAGCCGCGGCCGGTGGTGAAACAGATGACGTTACAGCCGCCGGCAACCTGCCCTGTCACGGCAACAGGGTCGTAACCGGGTGTGTCCATGAAGACGAAACCCTGCTCCGTTACTGTCTCCGCAAATTCGTACACCGCCTTCAACGGCATGGATCCGCCCTTGGCGACCGCGCCCAGCGATTTCTCCAGAATGGTTGTCAGGCCGCCAAGCTTGTTGCCGTGAGAGGGGTTGTTGTTGAGTTCATCGCCGTTACGAGCCGTGTAATCACGCCACCAGTCGATGCGCTGCAAAAGCTTTTCGGCGACGGCAGGGGTGATGGCGCGCTTGGTCAAAAGATGTTCGGCGCCGTAAATCTCCGGCGTTTCGGAGAGAACTGTGGTGCCGCCATTGCGGACGATGAGGTCGGAGGCATATCCGAGGGCCGGGTTGGCGGAAATGCCGGAGTATCCGTCGGAACCGCCGCATTCCAGCGCCACTTTCAGCTTTGAAAGAGGCTGTTCAGTACGGCGTGCGGCATTGACCATCGGCAGCATGGCCTTAATCTCTGCAATTGCCGCGTCGATCGTTTTGCGGGTGCCGCCATGCTGCTGGATTGTCATGGTGCGCAGCCGGTCGCCCTCCTCCATCTTGTAATGTTCGAGGATAGGCGCGATCTGGTTGGTCTCACAGCCCAAGCCGATCAACAGGATGCCACCAAAATTGGGATGGCGGGCATAGCCCTGGATGGTGCGGATCAGCAGACGGTAGCCTTCCGATTTTGTATTCAGCGCGCAGCCGCCGCCGTGGGTCAGCGCCACGACGCCATCGACGTTGTCGAAACCATCAAGGCCGCCCTGCTTGTTGAAATAATCGGCGATATAGCGCGACACCGTGGCGGAACAGTTCACAGAAGCGATGACGCCGATATAGTTTCTCGTTCCGACACCGCCGAGGCCACGGTCATATCCCATGAAGGTACGGCGCTCGGCCTCCGGCACCATGCCCTTCTCCTCAATGTCGACGCTGAACTGATGCGCGTGTTCGGAAGGCACCATGGCAAGATTGTGCAGGTGCACGTGCCGGCCAGGTTCGATGTCCTGGGTGGCAATGCCAATCACCTGCCCGTATTTCAGCACCTCATCTCCGGATCTGATGAATTTAAGGGCCACCTTGTGCCCGCGCCCAATCAACTCCAGCGCCGCCAGATCGCCCCTGCCCGTCGCGCCGCCCGCCGGGATGGACCGACGCGCCACCGCAACGTTGTCGTTGGCGTTCAGCAAAATGGTTGCCTCGGAATTCTTACTCACGGATGTTCCTCCTCCCGGTATATTGCCTGCTATGTTCCTGAATTAGTTTTCGACCCAGCGTCTCTTAGAACCTTCCAGATGGGTATGCATGGCGGCCTGCGCCAACAGCGGGTCTTTCAGTTCAAGCGCGGCGAGAATGGCCTCGTGTTCCTGAAGAGCATGGGTCCAGGTATCGCGGTCTTCAAACTTCACGCGGAGCTGGGCCGAAATGGGGCTATGGCGCTCATCGAAAAGGTTGGCCACCATTCGGGCTAAAACGCTGTTACCGGATTGCTCGGCTATTGTGACGTGAAACAGCCGGTCCTGATCCAGCGGCTTGCGACCGGCCTCTATTTCCCTCCGCATGGTGTTGAGTATCTGGCGCAGGGTCGCGATCGTTTCATCGGTCATCCAGCTTGCCGCCAGCACGATGGTGGCACCCTCCAATGCGGCGCGCGCCTGCATCAGTTCGGAGGGGCTGTCGCCAAGCGATTTGGTATGGTGGGTCGTCTGCAGCGCTTCCGCCGAAACATAGACGCCGGAACCCATACGAATTTCTACTGTGTTGTCGATCTCAAGCGCAATCAGGGCCTCGCGCAGCGAAGGCCTCGATACACCGAGCTTCTGAGCCAGTTCCCGCTCAGCGGGAAGCCGCGTACCGGGCAGGAATTCACCCAGATCGATGAGTTCGCGTATCTGGTCTGCAATCTGCTGATAAAGCCTGCGCGGCTCCGCTATTTTGGCCTGACCACTCATGAGTTTTACGACAAGTCCTGTCTGAAGATCATATTTGGCCTTACCGTAGCGCCAAGCGTATCAATACGCAAGGAATTACTTAAATACTTGTAATTAAATATTTTTTTCCGATATAGTTTAGATATAATATTTTCGCTCTGGGTCTAGATTCGCAAATTGTCAGCTAATTGGCTTGACCATTTTAAAAAACCGGCCTAACCATTTGACCTGTTCATGACCCCGGTGGAGCGGGGATACGGGTGGGAGGTTTCCAGATGTCGCAGGGCGCATCGACAATTCGGGGCGGGTACTCGCCTGAGGAGATGGCGCGCGCGGAGCGTTCGGCCCTTCTGCGTCTCGAAAATATCAGCAAGGAATTCCCGGGCGTCAAAGCCTTGTCGAATGTGCATTTCGATCTGCGCAGCGGCGAGGTGCATGCTGTCTGTGGTGAGAACGGGGCGGGAAAATCGACGCTGATGAAAATCATCAGCGGTGTGTACCAGCCAAGTGATGGCACCATCCTACACAAGGGCGTGAAGGTACAATACGCCTCCCCGCTCGAGTCCGAAGCTGCCGGCATCGCCATCATCCACCAGGAACTCAATCTCGTTCCGCATCTTTCTGTCGCCGAAAACATCTATCTTGCGCGCGAACCGCGTCGCGGTTTCCTGGTTGACCGCAAGAAGCTGCGCCTCGATGCCAAGCGCTGTCTTGACCGGCTAGGTGTCGATATCGATCCGGATCAGATCGTCCGCGGCCTCTCCGTCGCCCAATGCCAGATGGTGGAAATCGCCAAGGCGCTCTCTCTTGATGCTGAAGTGCTCATCATGGATGAGCCGACTTCTTCTCTGACGGAGCAGGAAACCCGCCTTCTCTTCAAGGTCATCAGAGACCTCAAGGCTTCCGGCGTTGGCATCGTCTATATTTCTCATCGTCTCGACGAAATGGCCGAGATCGTCGATCGTGTGACGGTCTTGCGCGACGGACGTTATATTTCGACCGACGACTTCGCCTCCATCACCGTTGATGACATCGTCACGCGTATGGTCGGGCGTTCGCTGGAGGATAAATTCCCCGAGCGCACGTCGCGCCCGACGGAGGATATCATCTTCTCCGTTGAAAGGCTGACCCGCAATGGCGTGTTCAGCGATGTCAGTTTTTCGCTTCGGCGCGGCGAAATCCTGGGTTTTGCCGGCCTTATGGGCGCAGGTCGAACAGAAGTCGCGCGGGCGATTTTTGGGGCGGATCCGCTCGATGCCGGCAAGATCACCTTCAATGGGCGCGAGCTTTCGATCAGCTCACCGCAGGATGCGATTGAAGAAGGCATCGCCTATCTCTCGGAAGACCGGAAAAGCGACGGCCTCGCCATCAAGATGTCGGTGGCGGCCAATACGACGCTCGCCAATCTCGGCGAACTTTCCAACCGTTTTGGGCTGATCGACTTCAGGAAACACGACGAGGTCACCAAGCGATACGTCGACCTCTTGAATATCCGCACGCCTTCCATCGAGCAGACCGTGCGCCTGCTATCGGGGGGGAATCAGCAAAAGATCATCATCGGCAAGTGGTTGTTCCGCCAATCCCGTATCCTGTTCTTCGATGAGCCTACACGTGGCATCGATGTCGGTGCGAAATTCGCGATCTACAAGATCATGGATGAGCTGGCCGCTCAGGGCATCGGCGTCATTCTCATCAGTTCGGAGCTGCCGGAAATTCTGGGGCTGACGGATCGCATCGCGGTTTTCCACCAGGGCCGGATTACGGGCGTGCTCGAAACCGCCAAGACCAATCAGGAAGAAATCATGCGGTATGCGTCCGGTTACGGCCGGGCCGCGCAGTGAGGAACGACATGGCCAATATTGCAGAACCCAAAAAGGGCTTCGCTGTCAGCGATCGCCAGAAGGACATCATCCAGAAATTTGCCGCGCTCGGCAGCCTGTTCGCCCTTGTCGCGGTGTTCTCCGCCACCAGCAGCGCCTTTTTTACCGTCAATAACGGCATGACGATCGCGTTGCAGGTCACGTCCATCGCTCTGCTCGGCATTGGCGCCACCTGTGTCATCATCACCGGCGGCATCGACCTTTCCGTCGGTTCGGTGCTGGCTCTTGCAGGGGTTGTTGCCGCTCTTGCGGTGAAGGAACTCGGCATGCCGGTGCCGGTCGGCATGTTGCTCGGCATTCTGACGGGTTCGCTCTGCGGGCTGATCAACGGGCTGCTGGTCACGCGCTTCAAGCTGCCGCCCTTCATCGCCACGCTCGGCATGATGTTGATTGCCCGCGGTGTGGCGTTGCAGATCACCGGTGCGCGCGCCGTGTCCGGCCTCGGCGAATCCTTCGGCGAACTTGGCAACGGCGCCCTTTTCCGCATCGTCAATATCGGTGATGACGGCTTTCCGAATGTCGTATTTCCAGGCATCCCCTACCCTGTCATCCTGATGGTGGTGATTGCGCTTGCGGTGTCCTTCATGCTCAACCGCTCGATCCTCGGCCGCCACATCTATGCCGTGGGCTCCAATGCAGATGCCGCACGTCTTTCCGGCGTCAACGTCGCCCGCGTCACCAACTTCACATACATCCTCTCCGGTACGCTTGCCGGGTTGACGGGCTGCGTTTTGATGTCGCGCCTCGTTACCGCCCAGCCCAACGAAGGTGTGATGTATGAGCTGGATGCCATTGCCAGCGCGGTTATCGGCGGCACATCGCTGATCGGCGGCGTGGGCACGATTTCAGGCACGGCCATCGGCGCCTTCGTCATCGGCATCCTGCGCAACGGTCTTAATATGAATGGCGTCTCTGCCTTCACGCAACAGATCATCATCGGCCTCGTCATTCTGGTCACCGTCTGGATAGACCAGTTGCGCAACCGCCGCTGATCAAAGGGCTGCGGACCCTTTCCGCAAAAAAGATCGGCAGGGGAGGCCCGGTATGCCGACATCACGGAGGAAGAAATGAAGAAAATTGCGACTGCCCTTCTGACATCCGCAATCGCGCTGTGGAGCGTCTCCACCGTGCAGGCCGGTGAAATCGCCGTCATCGTCAAGACCGTCAATTCGACCTTCTGGCAGAACGTCCAGAAGGGCGCCGATGCGGCCATGAAGAATTCTTCAGGCAACACCATGACCTTCCAGGGTCCGGCTGCGGAATCGGCCATTGCCGACCAGGTTAACATGGTTGAGAACGCCATCAACCGTAAGGTCGCCGGCATCGTGCTTGCACCTTCCGATCCGGACGCGCTGGTGCCTGCTGTCAAGAAGGCCTGGGAAGCCCGTATCCCCGTCGTTCTCATCGACTCGCAGCTCGCCAAGGGCTCTGAGCAATATTACCAGTCGTTCCTCGCGACCGATAACAAGAAAGCCGGCGAACTGGCAGCGCAGGCGTTGATCGACAAGGTGGGCAAGGAAGGCAAGATCGCCGTCATGTCCTATGTCGCCGGGGCTGGTTCTGAAATCGGCCGTGTCGGCGGTTTCACCGATTACATCCAGATGAACTCAAACCTGAAGATCGTCGGCCCGTTCTACTCGCAGTCGCAGATGGCGACCGCGCTGAACCAGACGACCGACGTTCTGGCCGCCAATTCGGACCTGAAGGGCATTTTCGGCGCCAATGAGCCGACGGCCATCGGCGTTGGCCGTGCGCTCGCCCAGTCAGGCAAGGCCGGCAAGGTCGTCGCCATCGGCTTCGACGGCAACCAGGATCTGCAGAACTTCGTGAAGGACGGCACGCTCGCCGGAATCGTGGTTCAGGGCTCCTATCAGATGGGTGAAAAGGGCGTCGAAACCGTCACCAAGCTCATCAACAAGGAAAAGGTCGAGAAGTTCGTCGACACCGGCGTCGTTGTTGTCACCAAGGACAATATCGAAAAGCCGGAAGCAAAGAACGTTCTTTACTGATCAAGCGATGACGCGCCGCTTCACCGGCGGCGCGTCTTTCCAAAGGCAAGCTGGAAAGTCTCCGCGATGAAAGTCTCCGATACACGTAAATTGCCGCGCCGCGCCGTCGACGTTACCGTCATGGGTCTCGGTTGCGCCCAGATGGGCAATCTCTACCGCGTTACGCCCTATGGAGAGTCCAAGGGTGCGTTTGACAAGGCATGGGAAAGCGGCATGCGTTATTTCGATACCGCGCCGTTTTATGGATATACGCGGTCGGAGCGTCGCCTGGGGACCATGGTGACGGAGCATGACCGGAGCGAATATTCGCTGAGCACCAAGGTCGGTCGCGTCATGGTTCCCGATGAGACCGTCGGCCCGGAAGAGGATGCCTATATTGCGCCGCTACCCTTCCGCCCGTTCTATGATTATTCCTATGATGGCATTCTACGCTCTTTCGAGGCCAGCCAGCAGAGGCTCGGCGTTCTGAAGCCGGATATTCTTTATGTGCACGATATCGGCTCCTACACCCATGGCGAAAAGCACCAGCATTACTGGGAGCAGCTGACCGCTGGCGGCGGCTTCCGGGCGCTTGGCAAGCTGCGTGAGGAAGGTTCAACTGGCGCTATCGGCCTTGGCGTCAACGAGTGGGAAATTGTCAACGACGCCATGGATGTCTTTGACATCGACGTCGCCATGCTTGCCGGCCGCTATACGCTGCTGGAGCAGCAGAGCCTTGCTTTCATGAACCGCTGCGCCGAAAGCGGTGTCGGCATCGTTGTCGCCGGTGCTTTCAATTCCGGCATTCTCGCGGGCAACCGCAAATTCAATTATGCCGATGCGCCTGCCGATATCCTTACGCGGGTTGATGCGCTGCAGGGTATCTGCGAAGAAGTCGGTGTGTCGCTGCAGGCGGCTGCATTGCAATTTCCGCTGGCCCATCCGGCTTCGGTCACCGTCGTCTCGGGCGCGCGGAATGCGCAGCAGCTCGCTTCCAATATCGAATGGTTCGAACAATCTATTCCGGATGAGTTCTGGGCGGAACTGCACAGACGCGGTCTGATCGCCGAAGGTGCGCCGGTGCCGGGCGGAGAGGCCTGAGGCAATGCTTATCGACGCCCACCAGCATTTCTGGTTAATGAAGGACCGTGCCGGCCAATGGCCGCCGCCGTCGCTCGCCGTCATCTACCGGGATTTTCTTCCAGCGGATCTGTCGCCATTGCTGGCCGCGGCCGGAATTTCCGGCACCGTGCTGGTCCAGACGATGGAGACGGCTGCCGATACGGATTTCATGCTGGCGCTGGCGGAAGAGACAGATTTCATCAAAGGTGTGGTCGGCTGGGTGGACATGAAGTCTCCCGATGCTGCAACGGAAATCGCCCGCCGGGCAAAACATCGGGCGTTCAAAGCCGTGCGCCCGATGCTGCAGGGCATGGAAGACGTGGCATGGATCGATGATCCGCTGCTCGATCCCGCCGTGGCGGCGTTGGTGAACCACGGCCTGGCGTTCGATGCGCTGGTCCTGCCGCCCAATCTGCCGCATCTCCTCGCGTTTGCCCGGCGTCACCCGCAATTGCCTGTTGTCATCGACCATGGTGCCAAGCCGCTGATTGCGACCGGCCACTACAGCGCCTGGCGCAAGGATATGGGCGCTTTGGCGGCTCTTCCCAATGTCCATTGCAAGCTCTCCGGCCTCCTGACCGAGTGCGGCGATCAGCGACCGGAAGCAGTGCGGCCCTATGCCGAAACCATTCTGGAGCTGTTCGGCGCAGACCGGGTGATTTTCGGCAGCGACTGGCCGGTTTTGCGACTGGCGGGCGATTATCAGGAATGGCTGGACTTCTGTCGCGATATCGTGCCGGCAGCGGACCATGCGGCAGTCTTCGGCGGTAACGCCATTCGTTTTTACTCCCTTTCCCACAGGTGATGCATGCTGGCGATTTTCTGCGACACTCCCGGTCAACTCAGCGCCAAGGATCTGCCTAAACCTGTGCGTGGCGAAGGTGAGGTGCTGGTGCGCGTCCGTCGCATCGGGGTTTGCGGTACGGATCTCCACATCTTCACCGGCAATCAGCCCTACCTCTCTTATCCGCGGATCATGGGCCATGAGCTCTCCGGTACGGTTGAAGAGGCGCCGCAGGGCAGCCATCTGTCCGTTGGCGACGTTGTTACCATCATTCCGTATATTTCTTGCGGAAAATGTAGCGCCTGCCTTAAGGGCAAGAGCAATTGCTGCCGCAATATCGGCGTGCTCGGCGTTCATCGTGACGGCGGAATGGTGGAATATCTGAACGTGCCGCAGCAATTCGTGTTGAAGGCTGAAGGGCTGAGCCTCGACCAGGCGGCGATGACCGAATTTCTGGCTATCGGCGCGCATGCGGTGCGCCGTGGCAACGTCGAAAAAGGACAGAAGGTTCTGATCGTCGGCGCCGGACCGATCGGCATGGCGGTAGCGGTTTTCGCGGTTCTCGATGGCGGCGAAGTCACGATGATCGATGGCCGTACCGACCGGCTGGATTTTTGCAAGGAGCATCTCGGCGTCGCCCATACAGTGTCGCTTGGGGACGGCGACAAAGATCGTCTTTCCGAGATTACCAACGGTGATTTCTTCGATGCGGTCTTCGATGCGACCGGTAATCCTAAAGCCATGGAGCGCGGCTTTTCCTTCGTCGGCCATGGCGGTTCGTATGTGCTTGTTTCCATCGTCGCGAGCGATATCAGCTTCAACGATCCGGAGTTCCACAAACGTGAAACGACGCTGCTCGGCAGCCGCAATGCGACGCCGGAGGATTTCGAACGCGTGTTGCAGGCATTGCGGGAAGGGAAAGTACCTGAGGCGCTGATTACGCACCGTATGGCGCTTGCCGACGTTCCATCGCAGTTCGCAGGGCTGACAGATCCGAAAGCCGGAGTCATCAAAGGCATGGTGGAGGTCGCATGACGCCTGAGACGCCCATCCTGCAATTCGGTACCAGCCGCTTTCTTCTCGCGCATGCGGACCTCTTTGTCTCGCAAGCGCTGGAAAAGGACGAGGCTATCGGTCGCATCGCGATTGTCCAGACAACCGGCAATGCGGAAAGCCTGAAGCGTGTCGCGGCGCTGAATAGTGGCGCGCCCTACCCCGTGCGCATTCGCGGCATCCGTGACGGGCGGAACGTGGATGAGGAAATTGAGGGCAAGGCTGTCGCGCGGGCCCTGACCTCGGCAACCGAATGGGAGGAAGTACGCCGCCTCGCCTGCGAAGCTGCTGTCATCTTGTCCAATACCGGAGACCGCGGTTATGAGCTTGATTCTGCGGATGGCGCAGATCTCGCGGCGGATTTTACGGCCGTCCCGAGGAGCTTTCCGGCGAAACTCTGCATTTTGCTGCTCGAACGTTTTCAGCGCAATCCGGAAGCGCCCGTGTCCATCTTTCCTTGTGAACTTGTGCCGCGTAATGGCGAAAAGCTGAAAGAGGTCATTCGCCGGCTTGCCGATGAATGGCAATTGCCAGCGGGTTTTGCCTTTTACCTGAACGAAAAGTGCCGTTTCGCCAATAGCCTGGTCGATCGCATCGTTTCCGAGCCTATCGATCCGGTAGGTGCAGTGGCGGAGCCTTACGCGCTCTGGGCGATCGAAAAGCAGGACGGGCTTGTCCTGCCCTGCACTCACCCTGCCGTGGTGCTGACGGACGATCTCGACCACTATGAAAAGCTGAAGCTCTTCCTGCTCAATCTCGGCCATTCCTATCTGGCGGAACGCTGGTTACAGGATGCGCGGGCGAAGGACGAGACGGTGCGCCAGGCAATGGACGACAGTGCACTCGTCGCGGATCTGGAAACGTTATGGCGCGACGAGGTTCTGCCGGTCTTTATTGCTGAAGGCATGGGAAATGATGCGCAGGCCTATATCGGCGTGCTGCGGGAGCGTTTGTGCAATCCCTTCCTTGCCCATCGACTGGCCGATATCGCCGGTAATCACGATGAGAAGAAGCGCCGACGCTTTGCTCCGGTCATTGCCGCAGCGGACCGGCTGGGATTGAGCCTGCCGCAATCAAAGCTGCGTGCGGCGCTTGCCACAATCAGAAAGTAACGGAGTTTTTCATGCAGCGTATGGGAATGGTCATAGGCGTCAAGCCGGAGATGATCGCGGAGTATAAAAGGCTGCATGCCGCCGTCTGGCCGGAAGTTCTGGCGCTGATCAGCGATTGCAATATCCGTAACTACACGATTTTCCTGCGGGAGCCGGAAAACCTGCTGTTTGGCTATTGGGAATATCATGGCACCGATTTCAGCGCCGATATGGCGAAGATGGCGGCCAGCCCCAAGAACCAGGAATGGTGGTCTTTTACGATTCCCTGCCAGAAACCGCTCGAAAACCGCAGGGACGGCGAGTGGTGGGCTATGATGGAAGAGACCTTCCACCACGACTGAACGATTTCCATAGGCACTGACCGCGAGTAAACGGCCATGACAAAAATTACTGATCTTCGTGTTTTCGACCTGCGTTTCCCCACATCCCAGAGCCTGGACGGCTCCGATGCGATGAACCCCGACCCGGATTATTCGGCGGCTTATGTCATTCTCGACACGGATGAGCCGGGTCTTAAAGGCCACGGGCTGACCTTCACCATCGGCCGGGGCAACGATATTTGCTGCATGGCCATCGAAGCGATGCGTCACCTCGTCGTCGGCACCGATCTTGCCACGGTCACTGAGAACCCCGGCAAATATTGGCGGCATCTGACCAGCGACAGCCAGCTGCGCTGGATCGGCCCCGACAAGGGTGCGATGCATCTCGCCACCGGCGCCGTTGTCAACGCGGTGTGGGATTTGCTGGCCAAGAAAGCCGGTAAGCCTGTGTGGCAACTGGTGGCTGATATGAGCACTGAAGAAATCGCCGATATCGTTGATTACCGTTATCTCACTGACGTGCTGACCCGGGACGAGGCGCTCGCAATTCTCAAGAAAGCCGAAAGCGGCAAAAAGGAACGCATCGAGACGCTGAAGAGCGAAGGTTACGCCTGCTATACGACTTCCGCAGGCTGGCTCGGTTATGACGACGCCAAGCTGCGCCGTCTTTGCCAGGAAGCCATCGATGCCGGTTTCAACCATGTGAAGATGAAGGTTGGACGTGATCTGGAGGATGACATTCGCCGTCTCACCATTGCCCGCGAGGTGATCGGCCCCGACCGTTATCTGATGATCGATGCCAATCAGGTGTGGGAAGTGGACCAGGCAATCGAGTGGGTGAATAAGCTCGCCTTTTCCAAGCCCTTCTTCATCGAAGAACCGACCAGCCCGGATGATGTCGCCGGCCATCGCAAGATTCGCGCAGCCATTGGTTCAGTGAAGGTGGCGACGGGCGAAATGTGCCAGAACCGCATCATGTTCAAGCAGTTCATCGCTGAAGGCGCGATCGATGTGGTGCAGATCGACAGCTGCCGTATGGGTGGCCTCAACGAAGTGCTGGCGGTGCTGCTGATTGCCGCCAAATACAATCTGCCGGTCTGGCCGCATGCCGGCGGCGTCGGGCTTTGCGAATATGTGCAGCACCTGTCGATGATCGACTATCTGGTGGTTTCAGGCACCAAGGAAGGTCGCGTCATCGAATATGTGGATCACCTACACGAGCATTTCATCGAGCCCTGCGATATCAGAAACGCCGCTTATATGCCGCCGAAACTGCCGGGTTTCTCCATCGAAATGAAGCCGGAGTCGATTGAAACCTACACTTTCGAGGGATGATCGAAAGAGAGCAGCGCCGCTTGAAGGCGCTGCCACTCAGCGTCGTTACCCGGAAGGCCGAAACGGATGTCGTGCGGCCTTTCATCGAAAATGCGCACGAGTATTCCGAGACGGCCGAGATGATCGAACAGGGCCTTGGAACGCTCGTCCCGCACCAGTGTGAACAGAGGCGTGCCGCCAACCCCGTTCAGACCCGCTTTTTCCAAAAGGCGATTCATGCGCTGTGCTTCATCCGCGAGACGCAGCCGCATCGCAGATTGCCACGTTCCATCCGCCAGGGCTTCCGTTGCAATGTGCAGCGCCGGGCCGGAAACCGCCCATGGGCCGAGCCTCGCCTCCAACCCCGCAGCGATATCAGGGTGCGCAATTGCAAAACCAAGCCGGATTCCCGCCAGGCCATAAAATTTGCCGAAGGAACGAAGGACGACCAGAGCATGCCGATCAACGCTATCCGCAAGGCTCTCGGCGCCTCCGGTTTCGATGAAGGCTTCATCCACAACCAGCAGGCCGCCGTTTCGATGCATTGAATCGGCGAGCCGCAAAAGAGTTTCGCGATCGATGATACGTCCGTCGGGGTTGTTGGGATTGACCACCACCACGTAGTCGTGAGCGATCAGGTCGCTGACATGCTCCACTTCCCTCATGATCAGCCCGGCCATGCGTGCGGTGCGGGCATGTTCCGCGTAGGCAGGTGACAGCACCGCGCCGCTCTTGGCGCTCCGGGCAAGTGCGGTTTGAGCCAGCAGCGGCATGAGCATCTGGGTGCCGGGCGATAGCGTGACATGTCGGGCGGAGGGTGCGCCGAAATGGAGTGCGGCCAGCCGTTTCAGATAGTCGGCCGTCTCGGGCTCCGGCAGGCGAGCGAATGCGCTGGCGGGAACGGCAGAATACGGATAGGGATGCGGGTTGATTCCGGTCGAAAGGTCGATCCACGGTTCAGACGCGTCTGGAAACATCAGGCGCGCTCTGCCGAGATTGCCGCCGTGGCGGATCGCAGCCTGTGCCATTTCTGATATTGTCTCGCCCATGTTCCTCGCTCTCGCTTTCCTGTCGCTCGTGATCGAACGCCTGACCGGTTATCCGGACTGGCTGTTCAAACATATCGGCCATCCTGTCACCTGGGTCGGTTCGCTTATCGCGCTGCTGGACCAAAAATGGAACCGGGACAGCGCGTCATTTTCACGGCGCAAGGCCGCCGGTGTTGTGGCGCTGGTTGTTTTTGTCGGGCTGACGGTGATCCTTGCATGGTTTGCGCAATCTGTTCTGCTTTTCCTGCCCTTCGGACTTCTGGCGGTCGCCATCCTCGGTGCTTCGCTTCCGGCACAGAAAAGTCTGGAGCAGCATGTGGAGGCGGTTGCGACTGCGCTGGAGCGTGAAGGAGTTGAGGGTGGCCGCAAGGCTGTCTCGATGATCGTCGGCCGCGACCCGCAAAAGCTGGATGAGGCGGCGATCTGCCGGGCGGCGATCGAAAGTCTCGCCGAGAACTTTTCCGATGGCATCGTCGCCCCTGCCGTCTGGATAGGGCTTCTGGGCCTGCCAGGTGGTGCGGCTTATAAGGCGGTCAATACGGCCGACAGCATGATCGGTCATCGTTCGCCTCGCCATGAAGCGTTCGGCTGGGCTTCGGCCCGGCTTGACGATCTCATCAATCTGCCCGCTTCGAGATTGAGCGGCAGCCTGTTTGTGGTCGCCGCATTTTTTGTCGAGGGCGCGTCGCCAAAAGCGGCCATTGCCGCGATCCGTCGCGATGCGCGCCACCACCGCTCTCCCAATGCGGGCTGGCCGGAAGCGGCGCTGGCCGGCGCGCTGGGTTTTGCGCTTGCCGGACCGCGTTCTTACGGCGGACAGATGATCGAAGCGCGTTTCATGGGGGACGGCGGAAGGTCTGCGCTGGTCGCCGGCGATATTCGCACGGCGTTGCGGCTGGCACGGATTGCGGACCTGTTGCTGATCGGCCTATTCGGGCTTCTGGCGATCCTTATCGCGCTATAGCCAGCAGCCCGTCGAGATCGAGGTGCTGTTCCATATGCGCAGCCAGACGGTCAAGAACCGCATCCACCTGCGCATCATAGTTCAGGTCGGTGCCGCACCCGCCGAGACGCTCCAACCATGCGCCGCGCTGGCTATCATGAGCAAAAAGGCCGTGAATATAGGTGCCGAAGACACGGCCGTCGGGTGAGATGCTTCCATCGTAATGCCCGTCGATCGTCGAAAACACCAGATTGCCTGCTGCTCCCGTGGTTTTCCCCACATGCATTTCGTAGCCGGATAAACCAACACCATCAAAGCTCGCGCCTTGAACAGAAACGAGTCGCTTGTCACCCGTCAAAACCGTGTCGACATCAAGCAGGCCGAGCCCGTCGACAGTCGCAGGTGATCCCTCGATACCGTCAGGATCCGCAACGGTTTTTCCGAGCATCTGGTAGCCACCGCAAAGGCCGAGAACGTAGCCGCCGCGGCGCACATGCGCCTTTATGTCGACGTCCAGACCCGCATCTTTCAGCGCGGCGAGATCGGCAATGGTGGATTTCGAACCGCACAGCAAAACCAGCCGGCAATCGGCGGGAATGGTCTCGCTCGGCCGCACGCGGATCAGTTCCACGTCCGGCTCCATGTCCAGAGGGTCGAGATCATCGAAATTGGAAATGTGCGGCAGGATCGGCACGGCGATGCGGATCTTTGCGCCGGGTTTTCGCTCAGCCGGGCCGGAAAGACCGAGCGCGTCTTCAGCCGGCAGTTTCGTGGCATCGGAGAAATGTGGCAGAAGGCCTATCGAGGCCCAGCCTGTCCTTTTCTGAATTATCCGCATGCCGTCCGAAAACAACGCGGGATCACCGCGAAAGCGGTTGACGATGAAACCTTCGATCATCGCCGCATCGTCAGGTTCGAGGACGGCTTTGGTACCGACAAGGCTGGCGATGACGCCGCCGCGGTCGATATCGCCGATGAGGATCACAGGCGCGTCAGCAGCTCTCGCAAACCCCATATTGGCGATATCATTGGCACGCAGATTGATTTCGGATGCGCTGCCCGCCCCCTCCACCAGCACCAGATCGGCCTGTTGTTTCAGGCGGTTGAAGCTATCCAGCACGCGCGGCATCAACCCGGCTTTCAGGTGCTGGTAATCGGCTGCTCTGGCATTGCCGGCGATTTTGCCCTGAACCACCACCTGTGCCCCGGTCTCGCTCTGCGGTTTCAGAAGAACCGGATTCATGTGGACAGAGAGGGGTACGCCAGCGGCCCGCGCCTGCAGCGCCTGTGCTCGGCCGATCTCGCCGCCGTCGGCGGTAACGGCCGCATTATTCGACATGTTCTGTGGTTTGAACGGCATGACGGACAGGCCGCGCCTGACGAAGGCGCGGGCTAGACCGGCCACCATCAGCGATTTGCCGACATCCGAGCCGGTTCCCTGAAACATCAGAACCCGTGCGGCCATGTCAGAATTCTATTCCTGGCTGTGCTTTCACGCCCGCCTTGAAATGATGTTTTACCAGCGTCATCTCCGTCACCATGTCGGCGGCGTCGATCAGCGGTTGCTTGGCATTGCGGCCGGTGACGATGATGTGCAGATCGGGCCGACGGCTGGCCAGCGTCGTCACGACCTCGTCAAGCGGCAGGTAATCATAACGCAATGCGATATTCAGTTCGTCGAGTATCAGCAGGCCGATCGTCTGGTCAGCCATCAGTGTCACGGCTTCTTCCCACGCCTTCGCGGCAGCGGCAACATCGCGTTTCAGATCCTGCGTATCCCAGGTGAAGCCTTCACCCATGGTACGCCACACCACCTTGTCACCGAACAGAGCCAGCGCCTGCTGTTCGCCGGTCGACCATGCACCCTTGATGAATTGCACGACGCCGACCCTGCGCCCGATGCCGAGCATACGCAACGCAAGGCCGAAGGCGGCCGTGGACTTGCCCTTGCCGGGGCCGGTATTGATCATCAGCAGACCTTTTTCGATGGTCTTTGCCGCGACTTCGGCATCCTGCACCGTCTTGCGGTTGACCATTTTCTGCCGATGGCGCTCGGCTTCGTTGTCGCTGATGTCGCGTGTCATCGCATATTCCTTCTTCACTCCAGCAGCCGGGAACTTATCCCTGCCCTTCGGAGCGGCGACTATACCCAATTTGCCGCACCCGGCAATGCGCGAGCCACGGGGGCGGCATTGACCCCAAAGCCCGTTCGGCCTAAGGGTAAGGAACTGACGGTCTTTCCCCGGCAACGGGAAAAGCTAAGAGGGAACACGGTTCCACCCTGAAACGGGTCATTCCGTGGCTGCCCCCGCAACTGTAAGCGGCAAGCCCGCACCGTAAAGCCACTGGACCAGGGAGACGGTTCGGGAAGGCGGTGTCCGGGCGCTCATCGAGCCGCAAGCCAGGAGACCTGCCGTTTCAGGAAAAACGTCTACCGGGCGGGGTGCTCCGGTCAGTCGATAACGTCGAACAGCCGGTCTGTGCCTGTGCGCATACCGTTTTCGATATCCGCACCCCAAAGAATTTGACTTGGCGCGGGAACGATACGGTTTGGATATTTCAGCGACATCTTCATTTGCTGGTGGAAACGCGCAGGATGAAACGGCGTCCGGTGTGGTCGTTTTCGTTTGCCGAAGCTGTCGCGACGAAGCTGATCCCAGCGCCGAGCCACGTGCCGGCTCGCGTCTTGCCGAGGCCGTCACCGCAGCGGCGGAAGCGTCCGGCATCGCGGTCCGTTCCGTCAATTGTCTCGCCAACTGCAAACGTGGCCTCAGTGCCGTGCTGCGCAGCGCCAATGGCTGGTCCTATGTGTTTGGCGGGCTGACACCCGACGATGCAGGGGACCTGCTGACCGGCGCGCGGCTTCTTTCTGCGTCTTCAGATGGCCTGATGCCCTGGCGCGGCCGCCCCGAACCATTAAAGCGCGGCATGATGGCGCGCATTCCCCCATTCGATTTTACCGAGGAGAGATCATGAGCAACCATCTGGACCGCGTTCCCTGCACCATCGTCACCGGTTTTCTAGGGGCGGGAAAAACGACGCTGTTGCGGGGTCTTCTGGAAAAGCTGGACGGCAAGCGGCTCGCAATCATCGTCAATGAATTCGGCGATATCGGTATCGACGGCGAAATCCTGAAAGGCTGCGGCATTGAAAGCTGCCCCGAAGAAAACATCGTCGAACTGGCCAACGGCTGTATCTGCTGCACGGTGGCTGACGATTTCCAGCCCGCGATCGAACAAATTCTCAGCCGCCAGACGAAGGT
Organism: Agrobacterium sp. CMT1; assembly: GCF_037203725.1. Lineage (NCBI taxonomy): Bacteria > Pseudomonadati > Pseudomonadota > Alphaproteobacteria > Hyphomicrobiales > Rhizobiaceae > Agrobacterium > Agrobacterium sp. CMT1. The sequence continues at coordinate 287,420 of NZ_JBBCAR010000018.1, read as the reverse complement.
GGAGCATATCCTGATCGAGACCTCTGGTCTTGCCCTGCCTAAGCCGCTGGTCCAGGCTTTCCAATGGCCGGCCATCAAGAGCCGCGTGACCGTGGACGCCGTCGTGGCCGTGGTGGATGGCGCCGCCCTTGCTGAAGGAAAGGTCGCGCACGACATGGAGGCGCTCGCTGCTCAGAGGGCCAATGACGAGGCGCTTGATCACGATGATCCGGTTGAGGAAGTTTTCGAGGACCAGGTCGCCTGCGCCGATCTCATCGTTCTCACGAAGGCCGATCTCCTTGATGAAGCCGGCCTCGACAAGGCGAGGGCGCATGTGCTCGAACATCTGCCGAAGGCCGCGAAGATCGTTGTGGCCTCCAATGGCGCCATCGACCCCGCCGTGCTGATCGGTCTTGGTCTTGCCGTTGAAGAGGATATCGAAAACCGCCGCACCCACCATGACGGTGAACTCGACCATGAACACGACGATTTCGACAGCTTCGTCATCGACCTGCCGGCTGTGGCCGATCCGGAAGCACTGGCGGCGCGCATTGCCGAAACGGCTGCGGCTGAAAACGTCCTGCGCATCAAGGGCTTTGTCGAAGTTTCCGCCAAGCCCATGCGTCTGCAGGTGCAGGCGGTCGGAAGCCGGGTCAATCATTATTACGACCGCCCCTGGGCAGCGGGCGAGCAGCGCCGCAGCCGACTGGTCATTATCGGCGAAAAGGGCATCAATCGCGAAAAGATCGAACAGATGCTGGCCGCCTGACGATGCATATTCTTGCCACCACATCCTCGTCTCTCGACGATCTGATCGAGCCGGTTGACCTCAACCAGCCTCGATCGGATGTGGTGATGCTGTCGTTTTCGACAAGCGATCTTGCCGGGCTTGAGCAGGCGTGGCGACAGGCGGACAGTGTGCTCCCCAGCCTGTCCGCCGCAAACCTCGCCGAGCTTCGCCATCCCATGTCGGTTGACCTGTGGATCGAAAAGACGGCGGAGCATGCCACGGTCATCCTTGTCCGAATCCTCGGTGGAGCGGAACGCTGGCGTTATGGAGTCGATCAGCTTTCCAGCATGGCGCGCCGACGTGGGATAAAGCTTCTGCTTCTGCCCGGCGAATGCAGTGAAAGGGACGAAAAGCTCGAAGCGGCGTCGACCGTGGACACACACATCCTGGCATCCGTCCTTTCCTTTTTCCGCGAAGGCGGAAGAGATAATATGGGTCGTCTTGCCGGTGGCCTCGCCGCTCTGGCAAGAGATGACGCATGGCCGATGATAGAAGCTGAACCATTGCCGAAAGCCGGCTTTTATCGGCCGGGGGTGGGGGTGTTAGGGAAAATGGAGGCCTGCTCTGGCTTCCCGGCTGCCGCGCCCGTTCTGCCTATTGTCTTTTATCGCTCCATGTTGCTGGCTGCGGATGCAGCGCCGGTGGATGCGCTCTTTCACGCGCTTTGCGAGCGCGGTTTCTCCCCGGTGCCGATTTTTGTCAGCGGCCTGAAGGATGGCGATGCCCTTCGCTTTCTCGAAAAGGCGCTGAGAGATATTCAGCCCGCTGCCATCCTTGCTGCGACGGCCTTTGCCAGTCAGAGCGATGCCGATGGCCATACGCTGTTCGATCGGCTTGGCGTTCCCGTTTTCCAGGTCGCCATGGCGACGACCCGCCGCGACGGCTGGGCGGCGAATGCGCGTGGACTAAACCCGTCCGATCTAGCCATGCATATTGTGCTGCCTGAACTGGATGGCCGGATTTTCGCAGGCGTGATTTCATTCAAACAGCCTTGGACCGATGGCGGTATCAGTCTCGTAAACATGCCGGAGGCGGATCGTGTCGAACAGGTGGCAAGCCGCATCGCGGCCTTCCTGCGTCTGAAAAATACCTCGCCGGAGGAGCGGCGCATTGTCGTTCTGATGCCGGATTATCCGGGTGCAGCCCCGGGGCGAACCGGTTACGCCGTTGGTCTGGATGTGCCGCAAAGCGTGCTCGAAATGCTGCGAGATCTTGCAGATGCCGGCTATTGCGTCGAAGATATTCCCGAAACGGCAAGGGCGCTGCTCGGTCGCCTTGAGCAGCAGGAAGCGACGATCGATCTTGCCGATTATCGAGGTTTTCTTTCGGGTTTGCCTGACGATGCCGCGGCCTCCTTGAGTGCGACATGGGGAGCTGCGGAAAGTGATGAAGCTTTCGCCGATGGCGGGTTTCGTTTTCGCGTCGCGCGTTTCGGCCAGGTCTTCGTGGCGCTTGCGCCGGACAGGGGGCGCAATGAGGACCGCCGGGTTGACTATCACGATCCCGCCCTGCCACCGCGCCACGCGCTTGTTGCCTTCGGCGCATGGATGCAGCGCGTGGCATCCGCCCATGCCATCGTGCATGTGGGCGCGCACGGTACGCTGGAATGGCTGCCCGGCAAGACAGTGGCGCTTTCCCGCAAGTGCTTTCCGGAAATTGTCACTGGTCCGCTGCCGGTGATTTATCCGTTTATCGTTTCCAATCCCGGTGAGGCGGCGGTGGCGAAACGGCGTATTGCAGCCGTCACCATCGGCCATATTCCGCCGGTGCTGGTTAATGCCGGGCTTTCGCCGGAACAACTGGCGCTTGAACAGCTGGTCGACGAATATGCGCAGGCCGATGGGCTCGATCGGCGCCGGCGCGACCGGCTGGCGAAGCTGATCATTGAAAAAGCGCAGGAAACCGGGCTTGCAACCGAGGCCGGCGTGAATACGAAGGACGATGCCGACGCCGCCCTCTCACGCATCGACGCCTTTCTCTGTGATCTCAAGGATTTTGCGATCAAGGACGGCCAGCACATTTTCGGCCGCTGCGCCGAAGGTGAGGCTGATCCTCTGAGACTTCAAAGCGCCCGGGCCGAGAAGGCGGCCTTGCTTGCCGCACTCGATGGCCGGCACGTTGCTCCCGGTCCTTCCGGCGCACCGGCACGGGGCCGGATCGATGTACTTCCAACGGGCCGCAATCTTTATGCAGCGGATCCGCGCACGATGCCGACGCCCACCGCTTTTGAACTAGGGCGCATGGCCGGCGAAGAGGTGCTCCGTCATCATCTGCAGAGCCACGGGGATTGGCCGAAACATCTGGTGTTCGATCTCTGGGGAAGTGCCAGTCTCCGCAACGGCGGCGAGGATGTGGCGCAGGCGCTGCACCTGATGGGAGCGCGGCCGATTTACGACGCCGGCACCGGCCGCGTGACCGGCATCGAGGTGCTGCCGCCGGCCAGCCTCGGCCGTCCACGCGTTGATGTGACGTTCCGCATTTCCGGCCTGTTTCGGGATATGTTTCCTGCGCTGATCGCGCTTCTCGATGCTGCCGCCAAGGCCGTGGCGCGGCGTGAAGAAGCGCCGGGCGACAATCCGCTTGCGGAAGAGGCGGCTCTGCTCGGTCATATACCACCGCGGATTTTCGGCTCCGCGCCCGGCACCTATGGTGCTGGTATTGAGGAGAAGCTCGCCAGCGGCAAATGGGACGAACGCGAGGAACTGGGTAAAGCCTACTTAGATGCGGCAAGTTACGCATTCGGAGGTGCGGACGGGCTGGAGATTTTCGAGGATGCCGGATTTGCGCAGGCGGTGCGCCGGGCTGATCTTCTGGTTCACACCGGCGATGATCCCGGCCGCGATCTTCTGGACGGTTCTTCCGATGTCGCTTTCATTGGCGGCTTTTCCGCTGCCAAGGCTGCACTTGGAGGCGTTGCCGATATCGTGGCGCTGGATACGACCGATCCGGCGCGCCCACGGGCAAGATCGATGACACAGGCCCTGACGCGGGTGGTGCGGGCCCGGGCCGTCAATCCGCGCTTCATCGAAGGCCAGATGCGACATGGTCCACGCGGTGCGGCGGAGTTTGCCGAGACGGTGGACCGGCTGGTCGGCTTTGCCGAAACCACCAATGCGGTGTCGTCATCGTTGATCGAAGCCCTTCACGATGCCTATTTCGGCAATGAAGCGGTGCGCGATTTTATCCTGCGCGAAAACCCGAAGGCAGCGCGGGTGATGGCGGAACGTTTCTTGTCCGCCCGCCGCCGCGGCCTGTGGCACAGTCGCCGAAACGCGGTGGATGCGGAGCTTGAAATGCTGCTTTTGCCCCGTCCGGAAAGGGTCGGCGCGTGATGACGGCCTTATTCAATCCCGTTCAGCCAGTCAGCCGCCGCGGCGCATGCCCGGCTCTCTCTGCACCCATGCCCACCGGCGATGGTCTCCTGTCACGGATCGCATTCGAAGAGGATATCACGCCCCTTGAGATGAAGAGGCTTTGCGATCTTTCGGATTTCCATGGCAATGGCTTGATGGACATTACCGCCCGGGGCAGCCTGCAATTTCGCGGTCTGTCGCCCGAGAGCGCGCGCTTTCTGGAAAAAGAGGTTCTGGCGCTTGGTCTACCGCTTCGCGATGGGCTGGCGGTTGAGGTTTCGCCCTTATCCGGTCGCGACGAGACGGAAATTGCCGATGGCCGTTCTCTTGCAGACGAGATTCGCCGGGAGGCAAAAGCGCTGGGGCTTGCTGAAAAACTCGCCGCCAAAATGTCTGTGGTGATCGACGGTGGCGGATATGTCTCCATGGGAGATTTGCTCGCTGACATCCGCCTGAAAGCACAGCGTCTGGAAGGGCAGGTCTTCTGGCGCCTGTTTGTGGGCGGTCCGGAAAGCAGCTCGGTGGATGCGGGGCTGGTTGGCGCCGGCGCCGCAGCTGGTGTCGTCCTTGAATTACTCGCGCTTCTGGCAAAAAAAGGTCCGCTCGCCCGCGGTCGCGATCTGGATCGGAAGATGATTGAAGCGATCTGCGGTGATCATCTGGTGGATTGGGCCGGAAGCGAGGCATCCCCGTCCTTCGTGCCTTTGGGTTTGATGGCCGCAGGCGGGGCCGGTTTTGCTGCAGGCGTCGCGCCTGCCTTCAGTCAGATCAAAGCCGCTGATATAGCGCGTCTCTGCGAAACGGCCGCCATGCTCGGTATTCAGTCTCTTCGGCCAGCGATAAATCATAGCCTGCTGTTTTTCGGTTCCCAGCGCGCGTGCGGCGCACTACTTGCAAGTGCCGGAACATCGGGTTTCGTCACGGCTGCCGGCGACGGGCGATCTTCCATAGCAGTCTGTCCCGGCGCTCCCGGTTGCGCGTCGGCCTTTTATCCTACTCACGAACTGGCTTCCTTTGCGGCAGGCGCTTGCGCCCCGCTGCTCGACGGTTCCGTGACCCTGCATATTTCCGGATGCGGCAAAGGCTGCGCCCATCCCGCGCCGTCGCTTCTCACCTTTTCAGGTTCCGATAATGGCATGGCTTTTTCGATTTTTGGCTGCGCCGGTGATTCGCCGGACGGCATTTTACCCTTTGCACAACAAAGAGCGGCGCTTTCGCGGCTTGCCCGTCTTTATGAAAAAGAACATAAGCCCGGGGAAAACGCCGCTGGCCTGTTTGCCCGTCTGGGCAGGCAGGCAATTGTCGCGGCGCTTCGACAGGATGACCGATGACCGACTATGACTATATTCGCGATGGCAATGCGATCTATGAGCGCTCCTTCGCCATAATACGCGAGGAAGCGGATTTGTCCGCTTTTGCCGAGGATCAGGCGGACATCGCCATTCGCATGATTCATGCCTGCGGGCTGGTTGAGGCCGCCGCCCATTTCCGTTTCTCCCCGGATTTTGTCTCTGCCGCGCGTGGCGCACTCCTTGCGGGCAAGCCCATCCTTTGCGATGCGGAAATGGTCGCCCATGGTGTGACGCGCGCGCGCCTGCCAGCCGCCAATGCGGTCATCTGCACACTTCGTGATCCGCGCACGCCCGACATTGCGAGGTCCATCGGCAATACACGTTCGGCCGCCGCGCTTGATCTCTGGGCGGAGCACATGGACGGTGCTCTGGTGGCGATCGGCAACGCGCCAACAGCCCTGTTCTATCTTCTGGAGATGCTCGAAAAGGGCGCGCCTCGCCCCGCCGCCATCATCGGCATGCCGGTCGGTTTCGTCGGCGCAGCGGAATCGAAGGATGCGTTGGAAGTCAGTACGCTCGGCATTCCCTACGCCATCGTCAAGGGACGCATGGGCGGCTCGGCCATGACGGCTGCCGCCGTCAACGCTGTTGCGAGGGCGGGCCTGTGAGCGCGGCTCTTTTTGAACATCGTAAGGGGAAACTCGTCGGCGTCGGCACCGGTCCCGGCGATCCTGAACTGCTGACGCTGAAAGCGGTGCGCGCCATCGAGGCAGCCGACGTTCTGGCTTTCTTCTGCAAAAAGGGCAGTAGCGGCAACGGCCGTGGTATCGTCGAGGCCTTTATCCGTCCGGGCACGCTTGAAATGCCGTTGGTTTACCCCGTCACGGTCGAAAGCGACAAGAACGGTGAGAATTATCGCGATGCGATCGCCCGATTTTTCGATCAGTCGGCGAAGGACATTGCAGCACATCTCGAAGCCGGCAGGAATGTTGCCGTGCTCTCGGAGGGCGATCCGCTGTTCTATGGCTCCTATATGCATCTGCATCTGCGGCTTGCGCCGTCCTATCAGGCGGAAGTCGTAGCCGGCATCACCGCCATGTCCGGCTGCTGGTCCATGGCTGGGCTGCCGCTGGTGCAGGGAGACGATATTCTGAGCGTGCTTCCTGGAACGCTTGCAGAAGATGTTCTTTTTGACCGTCTTTCCGGCACGGACGGGGCGGTCATCATGAAAGTCGGGCGCAACCTGCCCAAAATCCGCCGTGCACTGGAAAAGGCCGGCAAGCTCGAACAGGCGCTTTATGTCGAGCGCGGCACCATGGCCAACAGCCATGCAGTGCGGCTCATCGAGCGGGATGCTTCGCCTGCGCCTTACTTTTCGCTGGTTCTTGTACCTGGCTGGAAAACGAGGCCCGGCGCGGGTGAAGCACCATGACCGGCAAGCTCGTCGTCGTCGGACTGGGTCCCGGTAATGCTGCACAGGTGACGCCGGAGGCGCTTGCGGCTGTCGCGGCATCCGACGATTTTTTCGGCTATATTCCTTATCTCGACCGGCTCTCGCTTGGTCCCCACCAGCGCCGCCATGCCTCCGACAATCGTGAGGAAATCTCCCGCGCTGAACAGGCCCTTCGGCTTGCGGCCGAAGGTGGCAGGGTCTGCGTGGTTTCCGGTGGTGATCCCGGTGTTTTCGCCATGGCGGCGGCCATCTGCGAGGCAATCGAAAATGGTCCATCCGAATGGCGCGATATCGATGTTTCCGTCGTGCCGGGCGTGACGGCGATGCTGGCGGTGGCGGCAAGAGCGGGTGCGCCGCTCGGGCATGATTTTTGCGCCATTTCACTGTCGGACAATCTCAAACCCTGGGGAATCATCGAGAAACGACTGATCGCGGCGGCGCAGGCGGGTTTCGTGATGGCCTTCTATAATCCTGTCAGCAAGGCGCGGCCGCATCAGCTCGGCACGGCGTTTGACCTGCTGCGGGTGCATCTGCCCGGATCGGTGCCGGTGATCTTCGGCAGGGCGGCAGGCCGCCTGGATGAGCGCATACGGGTCGTGCCGCTATCGGAGGCGTCGAGCGACATGGCAGACATGGCGACCTGTGTCATTGTCGGTTCGGAAGAAACGCGTTTGATCGAACGTCCCGGAAAAGAACCGATCGTTTATTCGCCTCGTTTTTCGAAAAGAGAAAACTGATGGTGGATGGCGGTGAGCGCAGTCGCTATATCCGGCACCGTTACGCTTGTGGCGGCCGTGTCGTGCGACTGCCTCGGCCGCTCGATCATGATAACCGGCAGATGGAGTTGTCTGGCCGCTTCGATCTTGCCGTAACTTGCTGCGCCACCCGAGTTTTTCGATATCACGACCTCAATGCGGTTTTCTTCCAGCATACGGATTTCGTCCTCCGTTGCGAAAGGACCGCGTGCAGTGATGTAACGCGCATCCGGCAACTTCAGCGGCGGTTCCACGGGATCGACGCTGCGGATGAGATAGTTGTGCTGGGGCGCGGCCTCAAAAGGAAGAAGCTCCTGTCGACCGAGCGCCAGAAACACGCATCTGCCTTGGCCGCCAAGCGCGACGATCGCCTGATAGATGCTCTCGACACTTTGCCAGTTATCGCCCGGCTGAAGCTGCCAGGCAGGACGCGAAAGCCTGATGAGCGGAACGCCTGCTCGCTTCGACGCCTCCACGGCATTGGCGGAAATTCTGGCGGCATAGGGATGGGTCGCATCCACCAGAATATCGAAATTCCCGGCGCGGATGAAATCCGCCAGCCCCGCCGCACCGCCGAAGCCGCCACTGCGCATGGGTACGGGCTGTTCCACCGGGGAGATCGTGCGCCCTGCCATGGAGAGCAGGATACGATAGCTGGAATCTTCGCCCAGCCGGCCGGCCAGGAGGCGGGCATCGGTCGTGCCGCCAAGAATGAGTATGGAGCGTGTCATGACCTCTGAATATTCCGGAACGGGCAAGGCTTCCACCGAAAAGGAAGCAACGCGCTGGCTTTCCATCGTCGGCATCGGCGAGGACGGGCTTGACGGGCTCGGTAAAAATGCGCTGCGGGCAATCGAGGCCGCCGAAGTTGTCTTTGGCGGCAGACGTCATCTGGACCTGGCAGCTGCGGCGATTCAGGGCGAGGCACGGGCCTGGCCCGTGCCATTCGACGTAGAGATGAGGGACGTTCTGGCGCTGCGCGGCAGGAGGGTTTGCGTGCTGGCATCCGGTGATCCGTTCTTCTACGGTGTGGGCGTCACGCTTCTGAGAAGCGTCCCTGTCCAGGAGGCTGTCTCGTATCCTTCGCCTTCGGCCTTTTCTCTCGCGGCTTCCCGGCTCGGCTGGCCGCTGCAATCGGTCGAGTGCGTTTCGCTGCACGGCCGACCCATCGACCTTTTGCGGCCGCATCTCCATCCCGGCACCCGCATCATAGCGCTGACGTCGGACGAGCGCGACCCGGTTTTGATCGCAAAATTGCTGTCTGCCTCCGGTTTCGGCCGGTCGGAATTCACTCTGCTCGAGGCTTTGGGAGGAGAACGGGAAAGATCGCGCCGCCTCCCGGCGAGCGATTTCGCCGTTGAGGACGTCAATGCTCTGAATGTCGTGGCAATTGACGTTGTTGCGGATCAAGGCGCACGTGTCCTGCCCTTTGCGCACGGACTTGACGATGGCCTGTTCGAACATGACGGGCAGATCACCAAACGCGAAATCCGGGCTGTGACCCTGTCCTCGCTGGCGCCACGCCGCGGCGAACTGCTTTGGGATATCGGTGCGGGTTCCGGCTCGATCGGTATTGAATGGATGCTGTCGCACCCTTCGCTTCGCGCCATTGCCATAGAGCAGCACCCGGCAAGGGCGGAACGCATAACGTTTAATGCCGACGTCTGCGGTGTTCCCGGGCTTGAGGTCATGATCGGTTCCGCTCCCGACGCTTTTGAAGGGTTACCCCGTCCGGACGCAATCTTCATTGGCGGCGGCGGCAGTGAAGCGGGTGTATTCGATGGGGCCGTGGGGGCATTGAAATCCGGGGGGCGTCTGGTCGCCAATGCCGTGACGTTGGAAATGGAGGCAGTTCTGCTGGCCGCGCATGCGAGGCTCGGCGGTTCGATCGTAAGGCTGGATGTGTCGCGGGCGGCGGCTGTCGGTTCAATGTCGGGGTGGCGTCCGGCCATGCCGGTGACCCAGTGGAGCTGGGTGAAGCCATGGTGATCGTGGCTGGCATAGGCTGCCGCAAGGGAGCGACGGTGGGGATGATCATCGCTGCCTTGCGCGCTGCCGAGCAGGATTTTGGCGTCAAGGCCGACCGTCTGGCAACTGCGCCACTTAAATCGCGGGAAGCCGGCCTTGCGGAAGCGGCGAAAACCCTTTCCCTGTCGCTCGAAATCGTCGCGCAGCACCGGCTTGACGCGGTTATCTCGAAAACGCTGACGTTTTCACGCGCGAGTTTCGAGCGGTCCGGTTTGCCGAGCGTGAGCGAAACCGCGGCGCTTGCGGCAGCGGGAGAGAATGCAAGGCTGGTCGCGCCGCGGCTCGTACACGGCGATGTGACGGTGGCCATCGCAACCGCTGACGGTACCGCCCCAGAGGATGGCGGCTGCGCGATCGAACATGGAGAACACGAATGACGGTTCATTTCATCGGTGCCGGTCCGGGCGCCGCCGATCTCATTACGGTGCGCGGGCGCGATCTTATCGCGGCGTGCCCGGTCTGCCTTTATGCCGGCTCGCTGGTTCCGAAGGCGCTGATCGACTATTGCCCGCCGGGCGCGCGTATTGTCGATACGGCCGCACTTTCGCTGGATGAGATCGAGGCGGAATTCATCGCGGCAGCAAGGGAAGGCAAGGACGTTGCACGGTTGCACTCCGGCGACCTTTCCGTCTGGAGCGCAATGGGCGAACAGATCCGCCGGCTGGAGCAGTTGGGGCTCGATTACAGCGTGACGCCCGGGGTTCCTTCCTTCGCCGCCGCCGCGGCAGCCTTGCAACGCGAACTGACGGTGCCGGAAGTGGCGCAGAGCCTTGTGCTGACGCGGATTTCCGGGCGTGCATCGAAGATGCCTGATGGCGAGACGCTGCAGGCTTTCGGTGCGACGGGCGCGACGCTTGCCATCCATCTTGCCATTCATGCCATCGGCAGGGTCGTGGAAGAATTGACGCCGCTTTATGGTTCCGATTGCCCCGTCGCCATTGTCGTGCGGGCGTCCTGGCCGGATGAGCGGGTCATTCGCGGTAGCCTGTTCGATATCGAAGGCAAGCTTGCGGCCGAGCCTGTCGAGCGCACGGCGCTGATCTTTGTCGGCCGTGGTTTGGCCTCGACGGATTTTCGTGAAAGCGCACTCTACAGTGCAGACTATGTACGCCGCTTCCGGTCTCCAAAGGAGGATGCGGCGGGCTGATGCGACGGGGTGGAGGCGGTGCGTCCCTTCAACGCGCCCTGACGATCGAAAACCAGGATATCCAGTGCTATGGCCGGCGTCCTCAGCGCCGCCGCCGCGGTCACCCAGGCTTTTTCCGCAACGATCGCGCCAAGATCGATAGCGTTGCGATCGGCCAGCTGGAAGGCATGGGCGACGGTGTTGGCGCTGCGAATGGCGTCAGCGAGTTCCCCATCGCCACCTGCCTCCCCTGCCAGCGCCGCCAGCGCATCGAGATCGGCAAGACCTTTTTTGGAGTGCACGTCGAGCATCCCCTGGGCGAGCTTCGTCATCTTGGCGACGCCACCAGCAATCGTTACCCGCTCGACCGGGTGGCTGCGCAGATATTTCAACATCCCGCCGATGAAATCCCCCATGTCGATCAACGCGGTCTCGGGCAGTTCATACAGCGCCTGTCCCGCTTTTTCAGAGGTGTTCCCGGTAGCGCCGAGCACGTGAGTGCAGCCGGTCGCACGCGCCACGTCAATGCCTCGCCAGATGGAGTGGATCCAGGCCGAGCAGGAAAAAGGGATAACGACGCCCGTGGTGCCGAGAATGGAGATACCTCCGAGAATGCCGAGTCTGCCGTTGAGGGTTTTTTCCGCAAGTTTCTCGCCGTCTCGAACGGAAATTTCAACTTCGAAATCAGTCTCCGCACCAGCCACCTCGTGAATGGCGGTTTCGATTATCTTGCGTGGCACGGGATTGATGGCGGGTTCTCCTGGCGGCAGGGGCAGTCCGGGCCGCGTGACGGTGCCGACGCCCGTGCCGGCCTTGAAGGTGATACCGCTTCCCGGCTGACCGCGCCGCACCGTGCTTTCGATCAGTGCGCCGTGGGTAACATCAGGGTCATCGCCCGCATCCTTGATGACACCTGCGCGGGCGAAGTTTTCACCCTTTTCCTCGGTCGCGAGGGAAAATGCGGGCCTCGCGCCGCTTGGAAGTTCGACCTCGACAGGGTAAGGAAACTCGCCGGTCAGAAGGGCGGCGCAGGCCGCCTTCGTGGCGGCTGCCGCGCAGGTGCCCGTGGTCCAGCCGCGGCGAAGGGTCTTTCCATCCGTTTCCATATGAATTCCTATAGCCGGGACGGCTTTTTCCGTCATCGTTAAAAAGCAGCCAAGAGAATGTCGATACCGCAGATTTTGAACAGTATTGCCGCAAAAAGTCCGGCCTTCGAAGCGGGGCACGTCTGGCTCGCGGGCGCAGGGCCGGGCGATGTGCGTTATCTGACGCTCGAAGTGGCGCTGGCACTCTCCCAGGCCGAGATCATCGTGCGTGATGCGCTGGTGAGTGACGATGTCGTGGCGCTCGGTCCCCAGGCGGAGATCGTCTTTGCCGGCAAGCGCGGTGGCAAGCCCTCTGCGACGCAGGACGATATTACCGCCTCGCTGATCGATTTCGCCCGGCAGGGAAAAAAGGTGCTGCGGCTGAAGGGCGGCGATCCCTTCATTTTTGGCCGTGGCGGCGAAGAAGCGGAGGCGCTGGTCCGTGCCGGCGTTCCGTTTCGCATATTGCCGGGCATGACATCTTCGCTGGCGGCGCTGGCTTCTGCGCGTATTCCAGCCACGATGCGTGGGATCAGTCGCGCCGTGACGCTCGCCACCGGTCATGCGGCTGGCACGGAGGAGGACCTGGACTGGCTGGCGCTGGCAAAAACACAGGAGCCCATCGTCGTTTATATGGGTCTGAAGAATATCGGCGCGATTGCAAAGCTTCTGATGCAGGGCGGACGTGCGTCAACGACGCCGGTCGCTGTCATCATGTCGGCGACAACTGAACAAGAGCGCATTTTTATTAGCAAGCTGGAAAGTATAGCTGGCGATGCAATGCGGGAAGATTTCGAAGCGCCGGCCTTGATCGTCATCGGAGAGATTGTGTCGATGCGCGAGCGGCTGGGAGTTTCGCAGGCATGACGGCGCGGGCGATCATCATCGGCGCGCCGCGCTCGGGATCCGGCAAGACCAGCGTGACCATCGGCCTGCTGCGGGCTTTCGCCAGACGCGGCATCAAGGTACGCGGCATCAAGACGGGACCAGATTACATAGACCCGGGTTTCCATGCCTTCGCCACCGGCTCATCAGGTCTTAATCTGGATAGCTGGGCAATGAGGCCAGAGCTGCTGCGGCACCTGTTTTCACAGCACACGCAGGACGCCGATCTCATTCTGATCGAGAGCGCGATGGGCCTGTTCGACGGCATTCCGGTGGCGGAAAACCGTACCGGTTCGGCTGCGGATCTGGCACGGCTATTCGGCATTCCCGTGCTGCTGGTCCTCGATGTGTCCGGTCAGTCGCAGACCGCCGCCGCCGTTGCTCACGGTTTTGCCCATTACGATCCCGCCGTAACCATGGCGGCGGTGGTGCTGAACCGGGCCGGCAGCGAAAGGCACAGGCTCCTGTGTACGGAAGCCATCGAAAAAATCGGATTGCGGGTTGCCGGATGCGTGCTGCGCGATCCCTCCCTCATCCTGCCGGAACGTCACCTGGGTCTCGTGCAGGCGAGCGAACATCCGGAAATCGATGCTCATATCGAAAGGCTCGCGGACGCGATGGAAAAATCCATCGATCTCGATGCCGTGTTGTCACTTGCTGCACCGGTCGAGCTGCCTCCGGGTTCGAAAGCAGCAGCCATCGCGCCGCCCGGCCAGCGCATTGCGCTGGCGGAAGATGCAGCTTTCACCTTCCTTTACCCGCATCTCAAGAAGCACTGGCATGCATCCGGCGCCGAAATCGTGCCTTTTTCTCCGCTCGCCGATGAGGCTCCGGATGGGAGCTGTGATATCTGCTGGCTGCCCGGCGGGTATCCCGAGCTTTTTGCCGGAAAACTCGCGAATGCCGCTGTTTTCAAGGCCGGCATTACCCGCTTTGCCGCGACAAAGCCCGTGCATGGCGAGTGCGGTGGTTACATGGTGATGGGGGCGGCGCTGGAGGATGCCGATGGGGTGACCCATGCCATGACAGGTCTGTTGTCGCATGCCACCAGCTTTGCCACGCGCAAGATGAATCTCGGCTACCGGCAGGCAACAATTGCGGTGAATGGTCCGCTCGGATCGGCAGGGGAAGTTCTGCGCGGCCATGAATTCCATTATGCGCGGGTCATCGACCCCGGCCAAGACGCGCCTTTTGCTGAGATAGCCGACGGGCAGGGTCGCCCGCTCGGGCCATCGGGCGGCAGGCGAGGCCTCGTTTCGGGCACGTTTTTCCACGCCATTGCCCGGGGCGTTTGATCCCGGTGCGGCAAAGTGGAGCAAGCTGTGAAAGTTTGTAGGCTCCGACCGTTAGAAAGTGTTATAGGGTCCTCTCAGAGGGCATGGAAAGACGGAAATACTTCCGGCGCTCCATGTTCCGTGAAGTCCGGGCCGGAAGCCGTTCTGTCTGCCGCGGCCCGGATCTGCTATCGCGCATTTATCTCGAGCGTGCCTACCGATGATGAAACCCGGATTTTTTCTCTCCGCCGCTCTGGCTGCATCCGTTCTGCTCGCTCCTTTCGGTGTCGGGTTCGATGGTGTGGCTGCTCATGGCGGCGAAGATTATGCGACGTTGGAAAAGCTCGGCGCGGCGCTCTTTGACGATCCCAATCTTTCCATGAACCGAACGATGGCCTGTTCCACCTGCCATATGCAGGCGGCCGGTTTTTCCGATGGACGGGAAAACGACAAGGTTGGGCGCGATGTTTCGCTCGGCGATGACGGTTTCTCACTGGGCGACCGCAACGCGCCGACCGCGGCCTACGCCCGGTTCTCACCGCCTTTCGGCAGGAATGCGGCGGGAGAGTATGTGGGTGGCCAGTTCTGGGACGGCCGCGCCTCGCTGCTGGAGGATCAGGCAGGTGGACCGCCGCTCAACCCCGTCGAAATGGGTATGCCGGACAAGCCCTCGGTCGTGAAGCGACTCAAGGAGAATCCGGATTATGTCGCGGCGTTCGGCACGCAGTTTGGCAAGGATGTTTTTGAGAACGACGACACCGCCTATGCCGCAATGACGAAGGCGCTGGCGAGCTTTGAGCGATCGGACGAGTTCTCGACCTTCGATTCCAAATATGACCGCTTCCTGCGTGGCGAGGAAAAGCTGACTGATCAGGAAGAGCTGGGGCGGGTTCTTATCTCCTCGACGCAATTCACCAATTGCAATACCTGCCACGAAATCCGGGGCGCCAAGGGTCTGGAAGACGGCCTCTTCACCAACCACAAATATTTCAACATCGGTGTGCCCGCCAATACACCTGTCCGGGCCGTAAATGGCTCGAAGCCGGGCGCAGTCGATCTCGGTCTTGCGCAGAATCCGATCGTCGCCGGTGATCCGGCTGAGCGCGGCAAATTCAAGGTGCCGACGCTGCGCAACGTCGCCGTGACCGGCCCTTACATGCACAATGGCGTGTTCAAGGATCTGCGCACGGTCGTGCTGTTTTACGTGAAATATAAGAGCAAGAAGCCGAGCCGTCAGATCAATCCTGAAACCGGCAGAGCCTGGGACGCGCCTGAGGTGCCTGAGAATATCGCCATGGCGGAACTGACATCAGCGCCGGCGCTGGACGACAAGCGGGTCGACGCCATTGTCGCCTTTCTGAAGACACTGACCGACAGGCGCTACGAGCATCTTCTTACGAAGGAAAACGGGCAGACGGCTATGTCGCCTGCCCAGCCTGTATCAAGCCTTACGCCGAAAGCGCCTTGAATTCGGCAAGAACCGCATCACCCATTTCGGACGTGCCGACCTGGCGGCTGCCTTCTGCCATGATGTCGGCGGTGCGGATGCCCTTGTCGAGCACGTTTGCAATCGCTGTCTCGAGTTTAGTTGCCTCATCCACCATGTTGAACGAGTAGCGAAGGCACATGGCGAAGGACGCGATCATCGCGATGGGGTTGGCGATGCCCTTGCCGGCAATGTCAGGCGCCGAGCCGTGGACCGGCTCGTACATCGCCTTGCGTTTGCCGGTCTTGGCGTCCGGTGCGCCAAGCGAGGCAGAAGGCAGCATGCCAAGCGAGCCAGTGAGCATGGCGGCGACGTCGGAAAGCATGTCGCCGAAGAGATTGTCGGTGACGATAACGTCGAACTGCTTGGGTTTGCGCACCAGCTGCATGCCGCCGGCATCCGCCAGCATATGCTCCAGCTGAACATCCCTGTACTTTGCAGCATGGGTTTCGGTGACCACCTGGTTCCACAGCACGCCCGACTTCATCACGTTGCGCTTTTCCATCGAGCAGACGCGGTTGTCGCGGGTGCGGGCCAGCTCGAAAGCGACACTCGCGATACGCTCGATCTCGAAGGTGTCATAGATCTGGGTGTCGATACCGCGCTTCTGGCCGTTGCCGAGGTCGATGATCTGCTTTGGTTCACCGAAATAAACGCCGCCCGTCAGCTCGCGAACGATGAGGATATCGAGACCTTCGACAAGTTCCGGCTTCAGGGAGGAAGCGGCGGCGAGTGCCGGGTAGCAGATGGCGGGGCGCAGATTGGCGAAAAGTTCAAGATCCTTGCGCAGGCGAAGAAGGCCGGCTTCCGGGCGATGCTCATAGGGAACGCCATCCCATTTCGGGCCGCCGACGGCGCCGAACAGGATAGCATCGGCGGCGAGCGCCTTTTCCATGTCCGCATCGGAAATCGCAACACCATGGGCGTCATAGGCGGAACCCCCGACCAAGCCTTCGGAGACTGTGAAACCGGCACCTTTAGCGCTGTTCATATAGTCGATCAGCTTGCGGACTTCGGCCATGGCCTCAGGGCCGATACCATCACCGGGCAGAAGGAAAAGCGAACGGACTGTCATAGGAACCCTCCTTGGGCGGCGCGCCGGAAAACATCCAGAAGGGTTTTTCGATGGCGGCGAGCACGGCGTCAAACTCGTTCCGTCCTGCATTTGCAAAGTCTTATTGCAGCCGGACGGGATCGGGGGCTTCTTATCTCTGCCTCAGGGGCTTTTCAAGCAAAGCAAAAGCCGATCCGGTACGGTTTTGTACGGGATCGGCTTTTTAGTCTTTTACCTTGACGCATTTTCCTGACGGGCCCGCTTGTGCGAATGCCCGACGTAGAAAGTGGGATCAGGCCCAGGGCCGCGCGGAGGCGTTGGTCTTTTCGAAGGTATCGATTGCGCCGCGATGTTCCAGCGTCAGGCCAATATCGTCGAGGCCATTCAGCATGCAGTGACGCTTGAACTCATCGATTTCAAAACTGATCGTACCGCCGTCGGGACCGCTGATCTCCTGACGTTCAAGATCGATGGAAAGAACGGCGTTTGATCCGCGCGATGCGTCGTCCAGCAGTTTTTCCAGGTTCTCGGGGCTGACGACAACCGGAAGAATGCCGTTCTTGAAACAGTTATTGTAAAAAATATCCGCAAAGCTGGTGGAGATCACGCAGCGGATGCCAAAATCGAGCAGCGCCCAGGGTGCGTGTTCGCGCGATGAGCCGCAGCCGAAATTATCGCCAGCGACGAGGATCTGGGCGTTCTGGTAGGCGGGCTTGTTCAGCACGAAATCGGGATTGGGCGAACCGTCTTCGAGATACCGGGATTCAGCAAAAAGGCCCTTGCCGAGACCGGTGCGCTTGATGGTCTTCAGATAATCTTTCGGAATGATCATATCCGTGTCGATATTGACGACCGGCATGGGCGCGGCAACGCCTGTCAGCTTGGTGAATTTTTCCATCTGTCGCTTCCCGTGTTTCCCTGAACAAAATCTGGCGCTGGCTAAAGCCGGCCGGAGTTAACTGGGGAAATACTGCAAAAAGGGTCGCTTTAGAAGCGCAAACCCGCATTCATCGGTACGCCTTGCGCGCACCGCCGGTGCTTTTTCCGAATTCATCGACCTCAGAGATCGATAATCGTACCCTTGCCGTCGTTCCAGACGCGCATGTCGCGCTGACTGCGGGGCTTCACAGGGATCGGAGCTGGCTTCAGACGCACGGACAGGAGGCGGGCTGCGCTAAGGACCGCGAGCACGCCAATGAAAGCGACCGTAAGCGACGCCGTGAAAAGAGCGGCCATGGCCAGAATTGCAATGCCGGATGCGGCGATGAAAAACGAACGTATGCCTTGCATGATCCAAACCTTTCTTTCCAGACGAATGTGGGCCTTCTTCTTCCGGCTTGCAAGAGGATTCAGTGGATTGTCGGCTTGCAGATGTCACAAAAGCTTGACACAAGTGCGGCATGGTCAGTTTTTCCGAAAATATTCCTGTCCGACCGCGCCGTTCGCTGCTTTCTGTCCCCGCGATCAACGTCCGGGCGCTGGAAAAAATTCGCGATCTCGATTGTGACGGGGTGATCCTCGATCTGGAAGATTCGGTAGCGCCCGACATGAAGGGCAAGGCGCGGGAGAATCTGAAAACCTTGTTTTCGGAAGCCCCTTTTTTCGGCGGCGAGACCATTATTCGCATCAATCCCCTCTCCACACCTGAGGGGAAGGCGGATCTGCAGCTTGTTCTTTCCTGTCGGCCGAACGCAGTCCTGCTGCCGAAGGTGGAACAGCCGGCGGATATCAATGACGTGGCTGATCTTCTGGCCGAAGCAGATGCGCCCGAAGCCCTGAAAATCTGGGCGATGATCGAGACGCCGCTCGGTGTCCTGAACGCCGCCTCGATTGCAGACGCGGCCCACACGCCGGATGCACGGCTGGCGGCTTTTGTCATCGGGCTGAACGACCTCCGCAAGGAAACGCGCGTTCCAGCGCTGACAGACCGCATGTATCTCGTACCCTGGATGATGCAGGTTGTGCTTGCCGCCCGTGCGTACCGTCTGGAAGTCATCGACAGCGTTTCAAACGACTTTCGTGACATCGAGGCCTTCGAAGCTGAATGCGAACAGGGGCGCGCCATGGGGTTCGATGGCAAGATGCTGATCCATCCTGCTCAGATCGAGCCGGCTAACCGGCGTTTCGCCCCGGACGAGACTGCGGTCGCGGAAGCGCGTGAGATCATTGCGGCTTTCGCAAAACCGGAATATGCGAAATTGAATGTCATCAACATGAATGGTCGGATGATAGAACGGCTGCATGTAAACCAGGCCGAAAGGCTGGTCGCCATGGCCGATATCATCGCACAAAGAAAGGCAAATAAGACGTGAAGGTCTATCGTTTCATCACCGGACCGGACGACGCGAAATTCTGTCACCGGGTTACCGAGGCGCTGAACAAAGGCTGGGAACTCGCGGGTTCGCCAAGCTATGCCTTTAATGCGGCAAGTGGCGTCATGCATTGCGGCCAGGCCGTGACCAAGGTGGTCGAGGGCAAGGAATACCATCCCGACATGAAGCTCGGCGAGCAGTAAGCAGTCATGGCCGCCCCGATCAGCGATCGGCGGCGGCCTCGTCGGCGCTTTCTTCGATCCGCTCCATGTCGTCATCAGACAGGCCGAAATGATGGCCAATCTCGTGGATGAGGACATGAGTGATGATATCACCCAGTGTTTCCTCGTTCTCGGCCCAGTAGTCTAGAATGGGACGTCGATAAAGCGTGATACGGTTTACCATCTCGCCCGTTTCCATGGTGAAACGTTCGGAGATGCCCCGGCCCTCGAAAAGCCCCAGGAGATCGAAAGGGGTTTCGAGTGCCATGTCTTCGAAGACATCGTCGGTCGGGAAATCGGCGATCTCGATGATGAGATCTTTCGTCAGTGCGCGAAATTCTTCCGGCAGGTGGCCATAGGCCTCGATCGCAAGCGATTCGAAGGCGGAAAGTGTCGGCGCATGGCGGTCCCGCCAATCGTCGGTCTGGTCTATGCGGGCCATTTCTGCTCCTTGTTGGAAGGCCCATATAAACACTTGCTGGGCAAATTTCGAGACCTGACTGCCGCGCCTGCCGAAAAAGCATGAAATTCTTGGCGTTACAGTTACTTTCAAGCCGTCTTCATCTTGACATAAACCGGCGTCTCGCGTAATCGGCACCCAAATTGATGGCGTAGTGCGCCTTCTTTTAAATACCGCCCCCAAAAAGGCGGCTTCACCGGCAGACATTCAAAGGGACATCCTGTCCCGACGGGTTTCTACCAAATTCCGACTGATAAAAAGACGGCCAGCTTGCGTAGGCGGGCAGAGCCGGAACGAACATGAAAGGATAAAAAATGTTCGCAGTCATCAAGACCGGCGGTAAGCAGTACCGCGTAGCGGCCGACGCCGTGCTGACCATCGAAAAGCTGGAAGCAGAGGCAGGCGCAACTGTAGAATTCACCGAAGTTCTCGTTGTTGGCGAAGGTGCCGACGCCAAGTTCGGTGCTCCCTTCGTCAAGGGTGCCATCGTAAAGGCAGAAGTTGTCGAGCACAACCGCGGCAAGAAGGTCATCGCCTTCAAGAAGCGTCGTCGTCAGAACTCCAAGCGTTCGCGCGGCCATCGTCAGCATCACACTGTCGTCCGCATCACGGACATCGTTGCTGCCTGATCGGCACGACACGGGAAACAAGGTTTAAAGGAGAACTCCAATGGCACACAAAAAAGCTGGCGGTTCCTCGCGTAACGGTCGCGATTCCGAATCCAAGCGCCTTGGCGTAAAGAAGTTCGGCGGCGAAGCTGTCATTCCAGGCAACATTATTCTGCGTCAGCGCGGCACGCAGTGGCATCCCGGCGCCAATGTTGGCATGGGCAAAGACCACACGATTTTCGCACTGACCGCAGGTAACGTGAACTTCCGTACGAAGGCCAATGGCCGCGTATTCGTATCCGTGGCACCGAAAGCGGAAGCCGCAGAATAAGCCGGTAAGCGTCATATGCAGCCGGTGTCCCATCGACCCGGCTGAGGCGTATCAGGTTCAGTCAAGAAAACAGGGGAGATGGGGCACCACCCAACTCCCCTTTTTCTTTAACCCCAAGGAGGGACTGAACCATGCAAGCTGAATTGTTGAGGGTTGACCAATCACGGTCACCCGAGGAACGGCCGAGGCCCGATCGGTCGAGGAGCGATTGCCCCGTTTTACTGTCGCAGAGGCTGGTTTTGCGCAAGCCTCACGAAGAAGACATCGACGCCCTTGCCCATCTTGCCAACAATGCCAATATCGCGACCATGGTATCGCGTATGCCGCACCCCTACACGGCCAAAGACGCCGCGGATTTTGTGCGACGCTCCAAAGCTGGCGAGATTGGCAAGTGCGTCTATGCGATTACCCGCATGGACAATGGCGAGTTTCTGGGCTGCTGCGCGCTCGAACCCCAGGAAGACGAAAAGACGCTGGAGATCGGTTACTGGCTGGGGGAACCCTACTGGAACCGGGGATACATGACCGAAGCGGCGCATGCGCTAATCGACATGGCCTTTCGCACGCGTGAAATCGACCAGATCGATGCCCGTTGCCGGGTCACCAACATCCCGTCGCGCCGTGTCATCCAGAAGTGCGGTTTCCAGTTCCAGGGCTCCGGCATGGTCGGTTCGCTGGCGCTCGGTGGCATGGTGCCGGTCGAATGGTACAGGCTGGACCGCAAGACCTGGGTTTCGCTGAAGAGCTGGGGGGACATGGGATGAGCACGCTCGAACTGAGCCGCCGCCGGGCGGCCCCTGCGATAGCGCCACCAGGCCCCTGCCCCGTCATCGAGACATCGCGTCTGGTGCTGCGCCCACAGCGCCTTTCCGATGCCGGCAGCATTGCGGAATCGCTTGGCGATTTTGCGGTAACGAAAATGCTGGCCCGCGTTCCCGCGCCTTACCACAAGCAGGATGCGCTGGAGTGGCTGGTGTTGCGCACCTCCGGCACCCTGCCTGACTGGGATTTCGCCATCACCAGCGGTGACGACACGCTGATTGGCGTCGTCTCGGTGGAATTGCGGCATGGCGAGTGGCATTTGGGCTACTGGCTCAACCGCTTCTACTGGGGCAAGGGTTACATAACCGAGGCGGTGGCCGCCGTCGTCGAGCGGTTCTTTCGCCGCATGCCGGGAGTGACCCTTCACTCCGGCGTGTTTGCGGATAACCCCGCCTCGCTGCGTGTGCAGGAGAAGCTCGGCTTCCGGGTGACCGGTTGTCACCAGATCTACGCCACGGCGCGTGCCGCCATGGTGGCGCATATCGACACGATGGTCACGGCTGAAGATTTCATTAAGCCGCATCGCATTTGAGGAGCATTACAAGGCCGGTTTGATCCAGACCGGCCTTGTCTCGCGCATGAGCTTCCCGCACGATAGTCTTTGACCTTGTGAAGAAGCGCTTGTATTCGAAACGACGATATTTTTGTTTGGCGCAGCACGATTGGTTGTTGTGCCCGCAAACCGACAGAACGGCAGTCCGATGAAATTTCTCGATGAAGCAAAAGTCTATATCAAGTCCGGTGATGGCGGCGCGGGTGCCGTGTCGTTCCGGCGTGAAAAATTCATCGAATTCGGCGGCCCTGATGGTGGCGATGGCGGACGCGGCGGCGACGTCTGGGTTGAGGTGGTCAACGGTCTCAACACGCTGATCGACTTCCGTTTCCAGCAGCATTTCAAGGCCTCGATCGGCCAGCACGGCATGGGCAAGACCCGCACCGGCGCCAAGGGTTCCGACGTGGTGCTGCGGGTGCCTGTTGGCACGCAGATTTTTGAGGAAGACAACGAGACGCTGATCGTAGACCTCACCAAGGAGGGCCAGCGCTTTCGCCTGGCCGCGGGCGGCAATGGGGGTTTCGGCAATGCCTATTTCAAGTCATCCACCAATCAGGCGCCCACTCATGCCAATCCGGGTCTTCCGGGTGAAGAAAAGACGGTCTGGCTTCGTTTGAAGCTGATTGCCGACGCTGGTCTCGTTGGCCTGCCTAATGCGGGCAAGTCTACATTCCTTGCAACCGTGACGCGCGCGCGGCCAAAGATTGCCAACTATCCGTTCACGACGCTGCATCCGAACCTTGGTGTCGCGACCATCGATGGCCGTGAATTCGTGCTGGCCGATATTCCCGGATTGATTGAAGGCGCGCATGAGGGGGTCGGCATCGGTGACCGTTTCCTCGGCCATGTCGAGCGCACCCGCGTGCTTCTGCATCTCGTTTCCGCGCAGGAAGAGAAGGTCGGCAAGGCCTACAAGACCGTCAAAGCTGAACTCGATGCCTATGGTGGCGGACTGACAGACAAGCCGGAAATCGTCGCGCTGTCACAGATCGACGTGCTGGATGAAAAGGAACTGAAAAAGAAGGCCAAGGAACTGGAAAAGGCCTGCGGCCGTCCGCCGCTTCTTCTGTCCGCTGCCGCGCATATCGGCATGACGGAAGCCCTTCGCGCCCTTCGCGACATCATCGTGTCGGCAAGCAATGGCGGCGAAACCGCCCTTCCCGATCGGTCCATGCCGCATGAGAGCGAGGTCGAGGAAGAGGACGACCGCCTATGAGCCTGACGCGCAAGCCGCTGGGCAGCCACCACCAGATCGTCATCAAGATCGGATCGGCGCTTCTGGTGGACCGCAAAAGCGGCCTGAAGAAAGACTGGTTGGATGCCATCTGCGAAGACATCGCGGCGCTGAAGAAAAACGGTGCGGATGTTCAGGTGGTGTCTTCGGGCGCTATCGCTCTTGGCCGCACCGTGCTCGGCCTGCCTTCGGGCGCGTTGAAGCTGGAAGAAAGCCAGGCGGCGGCGGCTGTCGGCCAGATTGCGCTGGCGCGGGCATGGTCGGAAAGCCTGTCGCGGCATGACATTGTTGCCGGCCAGATTTTGCTGACGCTCTCCGACACCGAAGAGCGTCGCCGTTATCTCAATGCGCGCGCCACCATCAACCAGCTTCTGAAGATCGGCGCTATTCCGATCATCAATGAAAACGACACGGTTGCGACTACCGAAATTCGTTATGGCGATAATGATCGTCTGGCGGCGCGCGTGGCGACCATGACGGGCGCCGATTTGCTGGTTCTGCTGTCGGATATTGACGGCTTGTACACAGCTCCGCCGCATCTCGATCCAGACGCCAAATTCCTTGACACGATTGCGGACATCACCCCCGAAATCGAAGCCATGGCGGGCGGTGCAGCTTCCGAGCTTTCGCGCGGCGGCATGCGCACCAAGATCGATGCGGGCAAGATTGCCACCGCTGCCGGCTGTGGCATGATCATCGCGTCAGGCAAGACGCTCAATCCGCTCAAGGCCATCGAAAACGGTGCGCGCTCCTCATGGTTCGCGCCATCCGGAACCCCGGTGACGGCACGCAAGACCTGGATTGCCGGGCAGTTGCAGCCCGCTGGCGAAATCCATGTGGATGCCGGCGCGGAAAAGGCCCTTTATGCCGGTAAAAGCCTGCTTCCCGCTGGCGTGCGGCAGGTCAAGGGCAATTTCGGGCGCGGCGATGCCGTTGCCATCATCGGCTCGGAAGGCCGTGAGGTCGCGCGCGGTCTCGCGGGTTACGATGCGGAAGAGGCACGTCTCATCATCGGCCACAAGTCCAATGAGATCGAGGCGATCCTCGGTTATGTCGGACGGGCGGCGATGATCCATCGCGACGACCTCGTCATGACCGGGGCCGCCGTGAAAGTTAAGAGTGCAGAGAAGGATGAGGTCCATGCCTGAACAGGCCGTGAAGCAGAGCCATGATATTGACGCGCTGATGATGACCATCGGCGCTCAGGCGAAAGCTGCTTCACGACCGTTGTCCATCGCTGGCGCGGACCAGAAGAACCGTGCGCTGCTTGCCATGGCCTCCGCCATTGAAGCCTCGAAAGAGGCGATCCTTGCTGCTAACCGCAAAGATCTAGCCGCGGCGGATCAGGCTGGTCTTGTGCCCTCCTTCATCGACAGGCTGACGCTCAATGATGACCGGATTGCCGGTATCGCTGAAGGCATTCGTTCCGTCGCGGCGCTGCCCGATCCGGTCGGCGAAGTCATCGCCGCATGGGACAGGCCCAATGGCCTGAAGATCGAGCGCGTGCGCACGCCGCTTGGCGTCATCGGTGTGATTTATGAAAGCCGCCCGAACGTGACGGCGGATGCCGGCGCGCTATGTCTCAAGGCGGGTAATGCCGTGATCCTGCGCGGCGGCTCGGATTCGCAACATTCATCGCGTGCTATCCATGCCTGCCTCGTGGAAGGTCTGAAGATCGCGGGTCTTCCCGAGCATGCCATTCAACTGGTACCGGTGACCGACCGCGCCGCCGTCGGCGCGCTTCTCAGCGGCCTGAATGGCACGGTTGACGTTATCGTGCCGCGCGGCGGCAAGAGCCTCGTGGCCCGGGTACAGTCGGAGGCCCGCGTGCCGGTTTTCGCGCATCTTGAGGGGATTTGCCACATCTACGTCGATAAATCCGCTGATCTCGACATGGCGAAACGCATCGTCGTCAACGCCAAAATGCGCCGTACCGGCATTTGCGGGGCGGCCGAAACGCTGCTGGTGGATGCTGCTGCCGTTTCCACCCATTTGCAGCCGCTCGTCAAGGCTCTGATGGAAGTCGGTTGTGAAGTGCGCGGTTCGCAGGCCGTACGCGAAGTGATGGCGGGTCTCGCGCCGGCAACGGAGGAGGACTGGTGCACCGAATATCTCGATGCAATCATTTCGGTCGCCGTGGTGGATGGCATCTCCGGTGCGATCGAACATATCGGCACCTACTCTTCCAACCATACCGAGGCCGTTATCGCCGAGGATGCCGAGGTGGTGGCGCGATTCTTCAACGAACTTGATTCAGCCATTCTGCTGCACAATGCCTCGACCCAATTTGCCGATGGCGGTGAATTCGGCATGGGCGCTGAAATCGGCATCGCCACCGGCAAGATGCATGCGCGAGGCCCCGTCGGCGTCGAGCAGCTTACCTCGTTCAAATACCGTGTGCACGGCACCGGCCAGACACGGACCTGATATTTGCCGGCCGATAAGCGCCTCGACAGACGTTATCTCACCATGCCGCATGTGGAGCGCGGCATGGTTGTCGGGCTGTTCGGCGGTTCTTTTAATCCGCCGCATGCCGGTCACGCGCTTGTTGCAGAGATTGCGCTGCGCAGGCTCGGTCTCGATCAGCTGTGGTGGATGGTGACGCCAGGCAATCCGTTGAAAAGCCGCTCAGAGCTGGCCTCTCTCGAAGATCGCATCGCTGCCTGCGAAAAGCTCGTTCACGATCCTCGCATCAAGGTCACGGCTTTCGAAAAATCGCTAGGCATAAGCTATACCGCTAATACGCTCGCCAAGGTGAAGGCGAAAAATCCGCACGTGCGCTTCATCTGGATTATGGGTGCCGATAATCTCAAGAGTTTCCATCACTGGCAGAAATGGCGCACGATTGCTGAGACTTTCCCGATTGCGGTGATCGACAGGCCGGGTTCGACGCTTTCCTACCTCTCCTCCACCATGGCGCAGGCCTTCAGCCAGGCGCGGATCGATGAGGACGATGCCGGTGTTTTATGGAAAAAACCAGCGCCCGCCTGGGTTTTCATTCATGGACCGCGTTCCACGCTCAGCTCCACTGCGCTACGTAACGGCCGCAAATGACACGGCCGATCACAAATGATGTATGTGGCCGCCGTCGAAGGCTCCATATCTTGAAAAGTTAATGCTTTGATGCCACCTTCATTGTGTGACGCAGAGAATCGCGTCGCATAGTGCCTGTTTTGTCATTCTTGGAAAGGAAAACCTCTGACAACAGTACACGCCAAGGGAAGAGCATTCGTTGCTATCCCGAAGGGCCAGGACAGTGGCGCCGATGCCGCCGGCCATGCCCTCGACACCGTCCTCGCGAGCCTCGAGGACTCCAAGGCTGAAGATATCGTCTCTCTCAACATTGCCGGAAAATCGGCGCTTGCGGACTACATGGTTGTGGTGTCCGGGCGGTCGAACAGGCATGTCTCGGCGATTTGCGAGCATCTTCTCAAAGACATGAAGGATGAAGGGTTCGGAAACGCCCGTGTCGAAGGTCTTGAGACCGGCGACTGGGTGCTCATCGATACCGGCGATATCATCGTTCATGTGTTCCGACCGGAAATCCGCGCTTTCTACAACATCGAAAAAATGTGGGCGACGCCGGACATACCGGAAGAGACGTTGCATTGATGCGGTGAGCCTTTGAGCGAAGGCATCGTTTTTGCCGAAGATCGCCTGTGACTTCGGAGCGATGCTTCTGGCCGGAAATCAGGTCGGCCGCATAGGAATCCGCGCGCTATGCTGTTAAGAGCGTGGCCTATCGGGCTACGACACGTGCAGGTTTGCGATGCGGATTTCAATTTTTGCGGTGGGACGGCTGAAATCCGGCCCCGAAAAGGATCTTGCGACCCGTTATATCGAGCGCCTCGCCAAGACTGGCCCGGCGGTCGGGCTGGAATTTTCGCGGGTCATCGAAGTCGCGGAAAGTCGTGCATCAAACGCAGAAACCCGCAAGCGCGAAGAGGCGGCGATGCTGGAAAAGCATCTTTCCGATGGCGCAGTGCTCATCTTACTCGATGAGCGTGGCAAGGCGCTCGACAGCCCGGCCTTCGCGTCCTTTTTCGGTGATCTGCGCGACAGCGGCAAGCGCGAACTTGTTATCGCCATCGGCGGGGCCGATGGTCTCGATCCCGGCCTTTATGACAGGGCGACAGCCGTTCTCAATCTCGGCAAACTGACATGGCCGCATCAGATTGTCCGCATCCTGATTGCCGAGCAGCTTTACCGCGCCGTTACCATCCTATCCGGTCACCCCTATCACCGGGTATGACGCGTGGACGGATGCGGGTGCCGTCGCAATTTCAACATGAAGCTCGGCGACACGGCTGACATGTGGATGGTCGTCGGCCGCCTTAAAGGCCTCTTGGAAGATCGCGGTAAAATCCCTAATATCGGCGCTCCCCGCTTCGGCATCAAAGAAAGTTCAGATGGACAAGAAGTCTCCAGGAAAACGGCACGCGGCCCTTGCGGGCGCGGTTCTCGCTGCTTTCGTTGTGGGGATCGGTCCGACCTATTCGCGCGATGATGCAGGCGCAGTTCCCACGGAGAATGGCGATTTATCTCCAGATGAGTTGCAGTCGCTGGAGAAGCGTCGTGACCAGAACCGTCAGGATCTGGAGGAGCTGGTCGACAGTATCGGACTTTCCGAGGACAAAACAAGGAAGCTCGAGGAGAGCATTGCATCCCTCAATCAGGACAGCGCCCGTATCCGGGAAGAGCTGATTGCGTCGGCTGCGAGACGCAAGGCGCTGGAAACCAAGATCAGCGATGGTGAGGATCGCCTGGCCAAGCTTTCGGTGCGCGAGGACGGCGTCAAGGCGTCTCTACGGGAGAGGCGCGGTGTACTGGCTGAGGTTCTGGCCGCGTTGCAGCGCATGGGCAGAAATCCGCCGCCCGCCCTGCTCGTTTCGCCGGAGGATGCACTTGCTTCCGTTCGCAGCGCCATTCTTCTTGGCGCCGTTGTGCCCGGCATTCGCGGTGAAACGGACAAGCTGGTCGCCGCTCTCAAAGAATTGACCGATCTCAGACAGGCAATCGCTCGCGAAAAGGACGATCTTACGGGTATGATGACGGCAAGTCTTGAAGAGGAAAAACGCCTCGACCTGCTGATTGCCGAAAACGACCGCAAGAATTCCCAGACGGCGGCGGAGCTGGAGGCGGAGCGCAAGCGGTCCGAAGAACTTGCGAGCAAGGCGACGAGTCTTGAAGGGCTGGTCAGTTCGCTTGAAGGCGAAATTACCTCGGTACGGGAGGCGATGGAAAAGGCGCGTGCGGAAGAGCAGCGTCTGGCCCGTCTTTCGGAGGCGGAACGCGAAAAGCAGCGCGCCGCGGCCGAGGCTGGAATGCCCGATAAAAACCGTATTGCGCCCGCATATCCCTTCGCGAGTTTGAAGGGAAAGCTGGAGTTTCCGGTGGCGGGCGAAGTGCTGCGGCGCTTCGGCGATGCGGATGGTACGGGCCATTTTTCCAAAGGAGTTGTCGTCGCGAGCGGCCCGGAGGCCATCGTGACGGCGCCTGCGGACGGTTTCGTGGTATTTGCCGGCGATTTTCGCAGCTACGGTCGCATGGTCATCCTCAATACCGGCGATGGGTATCACGTGGTCATGACGGGCATGGATAATGTAAGAACCCGGCAGGGCATGTTCGTGTTCTCCGGAGAGCCGATCGCCTCCATGGGGGCAAAAAGAGTAGCGAGTGCAGCAGCATTGGCGCTGGAAACCGACAGGCCAACGCTCTACATTGAGTTCAGGAAAGATGGTGTACCGGTTGATTCCCAACCGTGGTGGACCGCAAAAAATACCGGAAGGGCGCACAATGATTCGTAAGGTTTCGCTTCTCCTTATCGGTGGGCTTATGGGCGCCACGGCGATGAGCGTGATTTATTCGGCGAGCATGCCGGCACAGGCGGCCGGGCCTTCGACCTATAAGGAGCTGTCGATCTTTGGCGACGTGTTCGAACGCGTGCGTGCGCAATATGTGACGCCGCCGGATGACGAGAAGCTGGTGGAAAATGCCATTAATGGCATGCTCAGCTCGCTCGACCCGCATTCAAGCTTCATGAATGCGAAGGACGCCAACGACATGCGCACCCAGACCAAGGGTGAGTTCGGCGGCCTCGGCATTGAAGTGACGATGGAAAACGAACTGGTCAAAGTCATCTCTCCGATGGATGATACGCCAGCATCCCGCGCGGGCATTCTTGCCGGCGACTTCATCTCCGAAATCGATGGTACGCCGGTTCGCGGACTGAAGCTGGAGCAGGCGGTCGAAAAGATGCGCGGCGCAGTCAAGACGCCCATCAAGCTGACCGTCATCCGCCAGGGCGCCGACAAGCCGCTTGAAATTACCGTTGTGCGCGACGTGATTGCCGTTCGCGCGGTCAAGTCGCGTGTCGAGGGCGATAATGTCGGTTATTTGCGCGTCATCTCCTTTACCGAGAAGACCTACGACGATCTCGAAAAGGCGATCAAGAAGATCAAGGCGGATGTTCCTGCCGACAAGCTGAAGGGTTACGTGCTCGACCTGCGCCTCAACCCGGGCGGTCTGCTCGATCAGGCGATCAATGTCTCCGACGCCTTCCTTGAGCGTGGTGAGGTCGTTTCAACCCGTGGCCGTAACCCCGACGAGACCCGCCGCTTCAACGCAACGGCCGGCGATCTGACCGACGGCAAGCCGGTGATCGTGCTCGTCAACGGCGGTTCGGCTTCGGCGTCTGAGATCGTTGCCGGCGCTCTGCAGGATTTGCGTCGCGCGACCGTTGTCGGCACGCGCTCCTTCGGCAAGGGTTCGGTTCAGACGATCATTCCGCTCGGCGAGGCCGGTGCGCTGCGTCTGACCACCGCGCTCTATTACACGCCGTCTGGCAAATCGATCCAGGGAACAGGTATCGAGCCCGATATCAAGGTAGAGCAGCCTTTGCCCCCGGAATTGCAGGGTCGCGTCACGGCAGAGGGCGAATCCAGCCTCTCCGGGCACATCAAGGGTCAGAGCGAAACGGACGAAGGTTCGGGTTCTTCGGCCTATGTTCCGCCGGAGGCCAAGGACGACATCCAGCTTAACTATGCGCTTGACCTGTTGCGTGGCGTCAAGACGGATCCGTCTTTCCCGCCCAACCCGGAAAAGGCTGTGGTCAACAAGCAATAAGAGCGTTGTGCCGGCTTCCGGCACTCCATCTCGATTGACAAACCCTCTGGACGGATCGTTCATTGCCTTCGGACCTGCGAAAACCGCTTCTGGGTCGTCAGAAAAAAAGCGCCGGTATCAACCGGCGCTTTTCCGTCATTATGGTTCTGGCGGCGCTTGCAGTTCTTTCCATCGGCGGACTGTCAGTCTATACGGCGCTCTCGCCCGGCAATCTGCAGAGGACGGCGACCGGGCCGGACCTTGAACTGACGCCTGCGCAAAACAAAGCTGAACCATCCGTACCGGACGGGGAGGCCGAAACGGCTGGTCTGCAACCGGAAAGTGGCCGATCTGGCGCGAACATCAATCGTGCGACCATGCCCGATGGTAATGTTGTCTCAGTCTATTCTCCTCGGCCCCGTGATAATGACGGGCCTGTGTTGATGAGCGGCCAGACCTATGGCCAGGACCCGCGGATGGCCACGCGGCCCAACGAGGAATTGCTCGAGGATACGGCCTTTGGCAGGTTGCCAGTGGTGGGCGCCGACGGATTGCGGCCGATGGAGCAATATGCGCGGCCCTGGTCGGGAGCGCGGGGCACGCGGGTGGCGATCGTGGTCGGTGGTCTCGGCCTCAGCCAGACAGGCTCGCAAAAGGCGATACGGGAACTGCCGCCGGAGGTGACGCTTGGCTTTGCCGCCAGCGGCAACAGCCTTCAACGCTGGATGCAGGAAGCACGCCGTGAGGGGCACGAAATTCTTCTCCAGATACCGCTGGAGCCCTTTGGTTATCCCGGCACCAATCCCGGCCCGGATACATTGATTGCCGCCGATCCCGCCAAGGTAAACCTCGACCGGCTGCATCGATCCATGGCCAAAATCACCAATTATACCGGCATCATGAATTATCTCGGCGGGCGCTTTCTCGCCGAGCAGGCGGCGCTGGAGCCGGTGATGCGTGATATCGGCAAACGTGGTCTGCTATTTCTGGACGATGGTTCGTCAGCGCAGTCCCTGAGTGGCGGGATTGCAAAGGCCATCTCTGCCCCCCAGGGTTTTGCCGATATTCTGCTTGATGGCGAAGTGACCGAAGCTTCCATCTTGCGGAAGTTGGACGAATTGGAGCGGGTCGCGCGCCGCAATGGTCAGGCGATCGGGGTGGCTTCTGCTTTTGATGAAAGCATTGCGGCGATCTCGCGGTGGTCCCGGGAGGCGGCGGGCCGCGGTATCGAGATCGTCGGCGTTTCCGCCCTTGTTTCGGAGCCGGCGGGGCAGTAAACCTTGCCTGCGGCCATTTCCGCGCCCTTGTGGCGCTCAGACAATGCGGGAAACCCATGACAATCAAAGCAGAAGATTTGCCCTATCGTCCCTGTGCGGGGATGATGGTTCTGAACGCCGAAGGCCTGGTGTGGGCCGGCCGGCGCATCAAGGAAGGCAATTCCGAATATGATGGCTCGCCGCATTTGTGGCAGATGCCACAGGGGGGGATTGATGAGGGCGAGCGGCCTCTGGCTGCGGCCATTCGCGAGCTTCACGAAGAGACGGGAATGAAAACGGTGCGGCTGCTGGCGGAAGCGAGCGACTGGATCCACTACGATCTTCCGCCGGAACTGATCGGCATCGGATTGAGGGGTAAATATCGCGGCCAGGCACAGCGCTGGTTCGCATTCCGGTTCGAAGGCGACGAAAGCGAAATCCAGATCGATCCGCCACCGACGGGGCACGCAGCCGAATTCGATGCCTGGGACTGGAAGCCGATGGAGAGCCTGCCTGAACTCATCGTTCCGTTCAAGCGCGGCGTCTACGAGAAAGTGGTTGCCGAATTCCGGCACCTTTCCGATAAATAAAAAGGCGGCCGCCGGCCGCCTTTTCCGTATTTTAGTGGTCTTCCGCTTCGTTGGCGGAATCCGCATTGAGCTGGCCGTATTTTTCTTCGCCGATCTTGCCGAGCAGTTCGAGTTGGGTCTCGAGGAAGTCGATATGACCCTCCTCGTCGATCAGCAGCGTTTCGAACAGCTTCATCGAAACGTAGTCGCCGGCCTCATGACAGATATCGCGGGATTTCTTATAAGACGCCCGTGCATCATATTCACCAGCAAGGTCGGCTTCGAGCACTTCCTTGACATTCTGTCCGATGCGCAGGGGAGCAACGGTCTGGAGGTTGGGATGGCCCTCCAGGAAGATGATCCGGTCGATAAGCTTGTCTGCGTGCTGCATCTCTTCGATGGATTCCGCACGCTCCTTCTTGGCAAGCTTGGTGTAACCCCAGTCATTCAGAAGCCGGTAATGAAGCCAATACTGGTTTACTGCACCGAGTTCGAGAAAAAGGGCTTCGTTAAGCCGCTCGATGACTCTTTTGTCGCCTTTCAATGTCCGCTCTCCTGTTCTCTTCGTGGAATCGCTTCAGGCGGGACATAAAATCAAAAACATCGGCCTCAGTCGAGTGCCGACGGGCGTGATATTCTTCCGTGGTTTTGATAATCAGGTCGACAACGGTCGGAAAGCAGCCACAGCAGCGACCGCGCTTTTCCATGGCATGATACACTTTTGCGGGAACGATAAGCTGCCAACAGTCCTCATCGAGGAGCTCGTTGATAACGTCCTTGATCTCATGATCGGTGATGTAATTGCAGCTGCAAACCAGCATGATGGACTGCCTGTATGACGCAACACGTTGTTTTCGTTCTTAAACCAAAACAGGACAGCGAATGTCAAGAAAAACCTCTTTTCAAATTCATAACGATTTTCTAGACTCGTTCTAAACTATACGAAAAATGTCGTATTTTCATTGGTTTAGCTGCTTCTTTTTTACGTCCTGTTTTGCTCAAGTTTTCGTGCGCGCCAAAATGTGCTGTCACGATATCACGAGAAGTTTACTGATCTGAACCGGCCGGAGCAGCAGGCGTGTAAATGTCAGGCGAAATATTGACCGCCATTCGCCGTCATTGTGGAACCGGTGATAAAGCCAGCCTCGTCCGAGACGAGAAACAGGACGCAACGCGCGATCTCCTCCGGTTCCCCAAGCCGTCCGATGGGGATTTGTGGCACGATCCGCTCGGCCAGAACCTTCTCCGGGATCGCTCTCACCATTTCCGTGCCGATATAGCCGGGGCAGATGGCGTTGACGGTGATATTGCGGCTTGCGCCCTCCTGCGCGAGCGCCTTGGTGAAGCCGATGTCACCGGCTTTCGACGCGGAGTAATTGACCTGGCCCGCCTGACCCTTCTGTCCATTGATGGAGGAAATATTGACGATGCGGCCGAAACCGCGCTCCCGCATGCCCGGCCAGACGGGGTGGGTCATGTTGAAGACGCCGGTGAGGTTCGTGTCGATGACATCACGCCACTGCTGCGGTGTCATCTTGTGAAACATGGTGTCACGGGTGATGCCGGCATTGTTGACGAGGATTTCGACCGGCCCGAGGGTTTCCTCCACCTTCGCGATACCGTTGACGCACGCGTCGTAGTCGCGCACGTCCCACTGGAACGCAGGAATGCCTGTCTCCGTCTGGAATGTCTCGGCCCGGTCCGTCGTGAAGGCATAGTTGACGGCCACCCGATAGCCGGTTGCCTGCAGGGCGCGGGCGATGGCGGCACCTATACCGCTCGTCCCGCCGGAAATCAAAGCAACCCGGCTCATCTAGGCCTCCATGACCTGTCATTGAAGCGCCTGCAGTTGTGCAGGTGCTTGTTCATCGTGCTCAACCGCCACAGAAATGCGGCCAATGGGAGGCCGCTTCTATCCTATTGTCCGCTGAACCGGAATTGCTTTTTGGCAAGTGCGGGCGGCCCGCGCGTCAGAGCGCCTCGATGCACATGGCTACACCCATGCCGCCGCCGATGCAGAGTGTCGCAAGACCCTTGGATACGTTACGGCGGCGCATCTCGTAAATCAGGGTGTTCAGGACGCGGGCGCCCGAAGCGCCGATCGGATGGCCGATGGCAATCGCTCCGCCGTTGACGTTGACGATATCAGGATCAAGGCCAAGCTCGCGCACGACGGCACAGGACTGGGCTGCAAACGCTTCGTTGGCTTCGACGAGGCCGATATCGCCTATCGACCAGCCGGCCTTGGCCAAGGCCTTGCGGGAGGCGGGAATGGGGCCGGTACCCATGATCTGCGGATCGACGCCCGCCGTCGCCCAGGAGGCAATACGGGCCAGTGGCTTGATGCCGCGCTTTTCTGCTTCCTGTTCCGACATCAAAAGCGTGGCGGCTGCGCCGTCGTTCAGACCTGAGGCGTTCCCCGCCGTCACGGTGCCCTCCTTGTCGAAGGCAGGGCGCAACTTGGCCATCGTTTCCAGCGAGGCGCCGGCGCGGATATGTTCATCGGCGTCGATGACGATATCGGCCTTGCGGCCCTTCACGGTGAAAGCGACGATTTCGTCCACGAAACGTCCGGCAGCCTGTGCGGCTTCAGCCTTGTTTTGCGATGAGACCGCAAACTGGTCCTGCTCATCCCGGGAGAGTTGCCACTGGCGGGCTATGTTTTCAGCGGTGATGCCCATGTGATAGCCGTAAAAGGCGTCGGTCAGGCCGTCCTTCAGCATGGTGTCGATCATCTTGAAGTCGCCCATTTTCACGCCGCCACGCAAATGGGCGCAGTGAGGTGCCATGGACATGGATTCCTGACCGCCGGCGATGACAATGCCCGCATCACCCGTCAAGATTTGCTGCATGCCGAGGGCCACGGCGCGCAGTCCCGAGCCGCAGAGCTGGTTGAGGCCGAAAGCGGTCGCTTCCTGCGGAATGCCTGCCTTCATTGCCGCTTGCCGCGCCGGGTTCTGCCCTTCGCCCGCGGTTAGCACCTGACCGAGAATGACTTCATCAATTTCGTTCGCCGCAACGCCGGCACGTTCAAGCACAGCACTGATAACGGTCGCGCCGAGTTCGTGGGCTGGCGTATTGGCAAAGTGGCCATTGAAAGAACCGACGGCGGTGCGCGCAGCGCTGGCAATCACGATTGAAGGCAGGGTCATTTGTTTTCTCCTCACTTGTGGGCGGAGACTGGCAAAGCTTTCAATCCAAGTCAAATGACGAAAGTTGCTTTAAAAGATATTGCTAAATCACGTTGGAATCTTGCTAAAAATTGCTGCGCAAAAAACAAACTGTTGCGATGCACAAAACATTTGTCAGACAGCGCATTTTGCGCATACACTTTGCGCCGGGAAGAGCAATAACACCAAAAAACAAAAAAATACCATCATCGCGAGGAGGCGGGCATGGCGAAACACGACGGCGAAACGATCATTAAAAAATACGCCAATCGGCGGCTCTACAATACGGGCACCAGCACCTATGTGACGCTTGATGATCTGGCGCAGATGGTCAAGCGTGGTGAAGACTTCAAGGTTCAGGACGCGAAGTCATCCGAAGACATCACGCACGCCGTGCTGACGCAGATCATCGTCGAACAGGAGGCCAAAACCGGCAATACGCTGTTGCCGACGGCGTTTCTGCGTCAATTGATCTCCTATTATGGCGACCAGATGCAGATGGTCGTGCCGACATTTCTCGAACATTCCATGAAGACCTTTTCCGACCAGCAGAGCCAGATGCAGGAGCATATGGCCAAGGCTTTCGGTGACGGCTCGCTCGCCCGCAATTTTCAGGCGCCATTGCAGATGATGGAAGAGCAGATCCGCCGTAATACGGAACTGTTCCGGCAGGCGATGCAGGGTTTTACGCCTTTTGCAATGCCACAGGCGCCGAAAGAGGCCCGCAAGCCGAATGCATCCGAAATCGATGAGCTGAAGGCGCAGCTGCGCGCATTGCAGCAAAAGCTCGACCAGCTCTGACGCTATCCTCTGCGCGCCGATGCCGGATTGACCAGACCGCATCGGCTGCTGCCTCGCGCTTTCAGCTTGCCGTTCTTTCCGGCACGCGCAGCAAAAGCAGAAATCCGGACCCCAGAAACAGGATGAGCGAGGCCATGCCAATGTGAGCAGAGCCGCTCATATAGGTTGCCATGGAAAACGACAGCGTCGCCATGAAGCTGGTCGCGCGTCCGGAGAGCGCGTAAATTCCAAAGTAGCGGCCTGCCTCCGCCACGGTGATATTGCGGGCGAGATAAGAGCGGGACGACGCCTGAACCGGGCCGAAGGCAAGGCCGATCAGTACTCCATACAACAGATAGGCTTTTTCGGCGCCCGTCGCGAAAATACTGCCATCGTCCGCCGTCGACAAGTGTATCAGGCCGAACAGGGTGGAGCCCTTTTCGGTGGAGACGATGCCGAGCGTGGCTGCGAGCAGAAGCACGAGGCTGATGAGGATGGTGACGCGCGATCCAAGTCTCTGGTCAACTCGCCCGGCGGCAAAGCACCCTGCGATGGCGACGACGTTGAGCAGAATTCCAAAGAGGCCGATTTCCATCGTCGCCCAGCCGAACATGCCGGCGGCGAAGGCGCCGCCGAGAATGAGAACGCCGTTGACGCCATCCTGATAAAGCATGCGTGCGATCAGAAACCGCGACAGCATCGGGCGGTGGCGCAATTCGCGCAACGTGGTCTTCAGTTCCCCCAATCCCGAGCGGATTGCCGCTGCAAAGGGCAGACCTTTTTCAGCATCGGGGGTCAGCAGAAACATCGGCAGGATGAAGATGAGATACCAGAGCGCAGCGAGCGGACCGGTTATTCTCGCATCCTCACCGGTTGCGGGATCGAGGCCGAACAGAGGCTTGATGCCGGCGATGGTTACACCGGTTTGTGGATTGGCCGCCAGCAGCGTCACCACGGCGATCAGCACCACCATACCGCCGAGATAACCGAGCCCCCAGGCGAGATTGGAAATGCGCCCGACATTTTGCGGGTTGGTGAGCCGCGGCATCATGGAATCGTTGAAGACGATCGAGAACTCCGCCGCGATGGAAGCGAGGATCATGCAGACGATTGGCAGGATGAGCGGCGAACCGGGTGCGGCAAGCCAAAGGAAAGAGAGGCTGACGATCTTGATGGCGGCAAAAAAGGCGATCCACGGCTTGCGTGCGCCGGACTGGTCGGCAATGGAGCCAAGGATAGGGGAGAAGAGGGCGATGATGATCGACGATACCGTCGCCACATTGCTCCATGTCGCCTGCGCCGCAATGGGATCGTCGGTGAGGCGGGCGACGAAATAGGGCCCGAAAACGAAGGTCGTGACAACCGTGAAAAACGGTTGCGCCGCCCAGTCGAACATCACCCAGCCCCAGATGCCGCGTTTGGCAGTGACTGCTTGCGCATTTGGGGCTGGGCTAGTCATTCATCGTCCTATCGGAAATTGGGACATAAACGGCGCGATGCCGGTGCATCGTCTTGTCTGGCGCCATCCGGGTGGTGACCGGATGGCGTTTTTAAAGGCGGCCAATCAGCGTGCCTGAACGATATCGCCAAGCAGGCCCGCCGCCACGGTGAGCCGCGCGAGGTTTGTATCGCCGCTCTCGCTGAGTGCGCCGAGTTCGGAGACGATACGATTGACCCGCACGCGATCCGCCGCATACCAGGCCTGAACCGGATCCTTTTCCCTGGCATATTCTGTCAGGGCGGAGATAACGATCCGGCGTCTCGATGAGGAAATCTGGTCCTGGCTGCGCAGGAGAGCCAGGCTCTCGTAGTGATCCGCCGGTGTGATGCGCTGGCTGGCATCCAGCAGGCGCGCGACACGGAAGGTCGAGGAGACGGTGGCGTAGCTTTCAGCGGCGCGCGCGAGCGTTGTGCCCGCACTCTCGGCGATGCGCATGATTTCAGGCACATAGACGAGCAGCGAGAGCGTATCGAGTTCCTCCAGAAGAGCGGAAGGAACCCCGTCGATTTCCGTGATGCCGAGTTCGCGGCGATATTTCGCCGCTGCCGGTGACAGCGTCTTGATCGCGGTTTTCAGGCGCTCGATTTCCGTCGCCATGTCGCCCGGGGTCGCACCCGCGCTCCCGGTTTGCAGATAGAGCCTGCTCGCATCCGTGAAGATACGCGTGATCGTGGCATAAAGCCCATTCTGAACTTCGCCCCCGATCTGGCCGTCAAGCGCATCGACCTCGCTCCACAGTCGTTTGAGACCGAAGCCATCTTCAACGATTACCGCTGCCTTGACGACATCGGCCGCAAGCAGACCACTTGCATCGGCAAGTTTCTGCACGAAGCCGGGGCCGCCGCGATTGACCACGGCATTGGCAAGTGCGGTCGCGACGATTTCGCGATGCAGGCGATGCGATTTGATATCATCGGCATAGTTCTTCTGCATCTTGGCCGGAAAATAATCGACCAGCAGATGCTGGAGATAGGGTTCGTCGGGAAGCGTGCTTGCCACCAGTGCATCAAACAAAGTGAGCTTGGCATAGGACAGGAGCACCCCGATCTCTGGCCGGGTCAGCGGTTTGCCGGTGGCGTATCTCTCGCTGAACTCGGCATTGTTGGGCAGGGTTTCGACCTTGCGGTTCAGTTGCCCGGTTGCCTCCAGTGCGCTCATCAGGCGGCCAAGTTCTTCCCGGTTTGAAAGGCCCAGCCGCTCGGTCAGCGAGATCGCCAGCGATTGCAGGTAGTTGTTGCGCAATACCAGCTGCGCCACCTCAGGCGTCATGGAGGCGAGAAGCTGGTTACGCTTCGGCATCGTCAGGCGACCGCTATTGACGGCGGAGGCGAGTGCGATCTTGATATTGACCTCGACGTCTGAGGAGTTCACGCCTGCCGAGTTGTCGATGGCGTCGGAATTGCAGCGCCCGCCCGAAAGCGCATAGGCGATGCGCCCCTTCTGGGTGATACCGAGATTGGCGCCTTCGCCGATGACCTTGGCGCGCACCTCCGTGGCGTTGACGCGGATGGGGTCGTTTGCCCTGTCGCCCACCTCGGCATTCGTTTCCACCGCCGCCTTGATGTAGGTGCCGATGCCGCCGAACCAGAGGAGATCGGCCGGGGCCTTGAGGATGGCGGTCATGATTTCGAACGGTGTGGCGACTGACTTGTCGATGCCGATGGCCGCCACGGCTTCCGGAGTCAGCGTCACCGATTTTTCTGAGCGCGAAATGATCATCGCACCGGCAGAGAGAGCCGAACGGTCATAATCCTGCCAGCTGGAACGCGGCAATTCGAACAGCCGCCTGCGCTCGGCGAAGGATTTGTCGGTATCGGGATCCGGATCAATGAAGATATCGCGGTGGTCGAAGGCGGCGATAAGCCTGATCTTCTCCGACAGCAGCATGCCGTTACCGAAGACGTCGCCGGACATATCGCCCACACCCGCCACCGTGAAGGGTGTGGTCTGGATGTCGGTGTTCATCTCCCGGAAATGGCGCTTGACCGTCTCCCACGCGCCACGCGCGGTGATGCCCATCTTCTTGTGGTCGTAACCGGCCGAACCGCCCGATGCAAAGGCATCGTCCAGCCAGAAGCCGGCTTCATGGGCAAGGCCGTTTGCCGTATCGGAGAAGGTGGCCGTTCCTTTGTCGGCGGCGACGACGAAATAGGGGTCGTCACCATCGAGCCGCAATGTGTCAGCCGGCGGCACGATGGCGTCGTCGACAATATTATCGGTGATGGACAGCAGTGTGCGGATATAGGTCTTATAGGCCTCGCGGCCGGCATTGAAGACCTCGTCGCGGGAGCCGCCGGCGGGCAGGTTCTTCGGGAAGAAACCGCCCTTGGCGCCGACGGGAACGATGACCGCGTTCTTTACCTGCTGCGCCTTGACAAGACCGAGCACCTCCGTGCGGTAATCCTGGCCGCGATCCGACCAGCGCAGACCACCGCGTGCAACCTTGCCGAAGCGCAGATGCACGCCTTCGACCTCCGTTCCGTAAACGAAGATTTCGCGGAAGGGGCGCGGATCGGGCAGGCCGTCCAGATGTTTGGGATCGAATTTGAATGCCAGAATGTCACGCGGCGTGCCGTCGGCATTTTTCTGGAAGTAATTGGTGCGCAGGGTTGCATCGATGGCGTTGACGTAACGCCGGAGGGTGCGGTCCTCATCGAGATTGGGAACGCCGCTCAGGGCTGCTTCGATTGCCTTATGAATTTCCGCGAGTTTCTTCAGCCGCTTCTTCTCTTCGATGGATGGATCGAAGCCGGCCTTGAACAGTGCGAAAATATTCCTGGAGATGTCAGGATATTTATAGAGCGTTTCGGAGATATGTTCCTGCGAATAGACGATTCCGGTCTGGCGCAGGTACCGCGCGTAGGCGCGCAGCACCGAGACTTCGCGCACTGTGAGACCGCAGGCAAGGATCAGGCGGTTGAAGTTGTCATTGTCCACCTCTCCTGAAAAAGCAGCAAGGAAAGCTTCTTCGAGTTTCTGTCCGTAATGCGGCAGGTCGAGTGTCGTGCTGGCCGCGACCGATAGTTCCATGTCGTGCAGCACGATGTCGTGCTTTTCGCCATCCGCCACGACGCCGATATCGAAAGTGCGCTCGCTGATGACGTTAAAACCAAGATTTTCGAGCAGCGGAACACGTCGTGAAAGCGGAAGATGGCCTTCGCGGTGGAAAATCTTCAGGGATAGCGTTCCCGCCGGCTGGCCTTCCTGCTGATAGAATTCAATGCGGACCGGGTCGCCTTTCACGGCGGCCAGAATATCAGGCATGTCGCCGATCGCCTCTTCGGGCGTGAAAGCTTCCTGATAGGCCTGATCCACTTCCAGCACCGGTGCGCCCGGTTCGGACAGGGAGACGAAGTGATCTATCCAGCGTGCCGCAATATCGCTGACGGCATCTTCGAGCTTGTCCTGGGCGATGCGGGGCGTCTTGCCTTCCGTGCGGCCGACAATGAAATGGACGCGAGCAACGGCGCCTTCGGGGAAGGCAGGATAATAGGCCGATATATGCCCGTCATAGACCCTGCTCAGATAATCGCCGATCTTCTCGCGCACATAGGAATTATACTCCTCGCGCGGAACGAAGATGATGGCCGAAACGAAGCGGTCGAAACGGTCTATACGTGCGAGCACGCGCACACGCGGACGGTCGCTGAGCTCCATGATCTGCTCGATGAAGCGGATCAGAAGGTCGGTTTCGATCTGGAAAAGATCGTCACGCGGATAGGCTTCCAGCGTGTTCTGCAGGATGCGGCCCGAATGGCTGTTTGGATCGAAGCCGAAATGCCGCTCGACTTCCGAGACCTTGGCGCGCAGCAAGGGAATTTGCTTGACCGAACGCGTATAGGCGGTGGCGGTGAAAAGGCCGACGATGCGCAGCTCACCAACGACATTGCCGTCCTCGTCGAAGCGCTTGATACCGATATAGTCCATATAGGCGCGACGATGCACGATGGACTTCACATTAGCCTTGGTAACGATGAGGAAATCCGGGCCATCGAGGAAGGCAAGGATTTCCGGTGTCGTCGTCACGGCATTCTTGCCGAGTCGCAGCACGCGGACATCCGGGTCGCTGAGGCTGCCGAGGCCGACGCCGTCACCGCGCTCGATCTTCGCGTTCTTCCCCTTGCCGGAATAGGTGTAGTCACGCATGCCCAGGAAGGTGAAATTGTCGTTGCGAAGCCAGTTGAGGAATTCGACCGCCTCCGTCCGTTCGGCCTTGCGCCGCGACGAGCCGCGTTTCGACAGTTCATCCAACGCCTCGTCTAGCTTCGCCAGCATGGGCCGCCAGTCGCGATAGGCCGATTCCACCTGTTTCAGCACGAAGCGAAGCCGCTCTTCCAGAGCCGAGGCTCCCTGCTGCGAAAGCGGTGCGATGTGCAGCTGGATAAGACTTATATTGCCGGCCGGATCATCATCGGGCTCGGCAAGGCGGTAACCACCCTTCGCATCATCGTCTCGGACGAGGATCGGGTGCACGGCAAGATAAAGACCACGATAACTGCTGGTGACTTCGCCCATAACAGAATCGTAGAGGAAGGGCATGTTGCGGCCGATAATGGTCAGAACCGTTACCGGCACGTCCCGCGGGGAAACACCCTCGACTTGGGAAATGCTGATATGAGGGGTGTCCCCGGTCCATCGCGAAAGCGCCTGGAAACTGTGGGCGGCACTCGCCGCCAGCATCTCGGCGGAATAATATTCTATATCGTCGACACTTGCCCTTCCATAAAGAATACCAGGATCAAGAAATTCGACATTTTCGGCAATTGCCTGCTGGCGCGCTTTTTCGATCTGTTTTTCGCGTTTTGGATTGTTTCTGTAGCCCATTTGACGTGGATTCCTCCAAAAATCACACTTTAATATAAAAAAGCATCGCCAATTTGCGGATTTTGCCTTTTCAGTCGAATCGGATATTGGCGTGGAATTACGAAGAGTTTAAGAGGCTATCGTGTTTCTTCAGGCGGTAAGTGAAATTTTTTTGCTTCTTTTCTCGCGAGGCTCAGTTTAGAAGCATACGACAGTATTTTTGCGGCTAATTTTTAAGCGGTTCTTGAGCCGCAATGTGATGTTGCGGCCACGGTTGAAGCAAATTATTGATTTGCGCCTATTTTTGTGGTACACCAACAACACTGATCCACAGCGCGGCATTTGTGTGCCCAAAAACACCACGAAAGCAACACCTCTTTTGCACGCGGTTTCCGTGACATATCGAGCGTTTACGTTATCGAACCCCGCGAGGCGGGAAGGTGTATTTTTGCGTGCATGGCTGGACCAGTGCGGAATCACCTGACGGTTCCCCCGTCTCATCAGGGCCTGACCGACCCAACCCCGGCATCCCCGGGTATGTAACAGGGAGTTTTTAGAACGAATGACGACCCAGCAGAAGAAATCTCCAGCACATCACGGCTTTAAAACCGGTGAAGCGATTGTGTATCCCGCTCATGGTGTCGGTACCATTTCTGCCATCGAGGAACAAGAAGTCGCCGGCATGAAGCTTGAGCTTTTTGTCATTGATTTCGAAAAAGACAAGATGCGTCTTAAAGTTCCCGTCGCCAAAGCCGTCAGCATCGGCATGCGCAAGCTTTCCGAAGGCGATTTTGTCGAGCGGGCGCTGAAAGTGGTGCAGGGCAAGGCACGTGTGAAGCGTACCATGTGGTCGCGCCGTGCGCAGGAATATGATGCGAAGATCAACTCCGGCGATCTCATCGCGATCGCGGAAGTCGTTCGCGATCTCTACCGCGCGGAAAACCAGCCTGAGCAGTCCTATTCCGAGCGCCAGCTTTACGAAGCCGCTCTCGACCGCATGGCGCGCGAAATCGCCGCTGTCAACAAGATGTCCGAAACCGAGGCTGTTCGCCTGGTGGAAGTTAACCTTGCCAAGGGCCCCAAGCGCGGCAAGGCTGTCGAAGAAGACGATTCTCAGGACGAAGCCGCGTAATCGCCGGCCTCTTCCTTCTAAAAAAACCCGCCTTTATGGCGGGTTTTTTGTTGTCAAAGTGCCGGCTTAATTCACAAGATGCGGATTTTCGTGCCTTTGCGCAGATGCGGCAGGACGCGCCGCATGTCGCGGGGATGCAGTGCTACGCAACCTGCTGTCGGTTCATATCCCGGCCTAATCATATGCATGAAGATTGCCGAGCCGCGATTGCGGCTTCTTGAGCTGACGTTCCAGTCCAGCACGAGACAGACATCGTAAAGGCCATCTGTGCGCATCATGTCCTCGTGGCTCGGCGCGAAAGGTGCTTTGACCAGCCTGTTATAATTGGGGTTGCCGGGCTCATCACACCACAGCATCGATTTCCGCGTGCGTTGCATCGGCAGGGCAGTCGTGATGGCGGACATGCGGTCGCCGCGATAAAAGCCATGCAGCAGGCGGGTCACGGAAATCGGCGACTTTCCGTCACCTTCCCGTTTTCGTGCAGTCCGGCCATTGCGCCCGATGGCAGCCGGAAATGTGAGATGGCCGAGCTGAACGATGGCCCGGTTGATTTTCAAAGGAGCTGGCCGAACCATGAGCGTTGATGCGCGTTTACGTTGTTCTACGGGACGTTTGCTCATGTTTTTCACGAGATTTTGCTTTGCAGGTTATTTAACGTGAAGTCATAGCACTTCATCATGTGATGGCAATGGGTTGACCTTTTACCGGCAAACCGCTGAATTGGCTGACGATTAAAGTAAGAAAGGCTGAGAATCCGAATGACGGCTCGCACTATCCTTCTCGTGGACGATGACGACGATCTTCGGGAGACGCTGACCGAGCAATTGTCTCCCTATGAGGAATTCTCGCTGTTGAGCGGCGCAAACGCCGCACAGGCGATGCAGACCGCCAAAACTTCGCAGGTCGATCTACTCATCATGGATGTCGGCCTTCCCGACATGGATGGCCGCGAAGCCGTGAAGCTTTTGCGCAAGGGCGGCTTCAAGGCGCCCATCATCATGCTCACGGGTCACGATACGGATTCGGACACGATCCTCGGCCTTGAGGCTGGCGCCAATGACTATGTGACAAAGCCTTTCCGCTTCGCCGTGCTTCTCGCCCGCATCCGGGCCCAGTTGCGTCAATATGAACAGAGCGAGGATGCGGTCTTCACCGTTGGTCCTTATCAGTTCAAGCCCAGCCAGAAGCTCCTGACGACCGAAGACGGCAAGAAAATCCGGCTGACGGAAAAAGAGGCCGCGATCATTCGTTATCTCTACCGGGCAGGCAGCACGGTCGTGACGCGTGACGTCCTGCTGGAAGAGGTCTGGGGT
This sequence comes from Agrobacterium sp. CMT1, assembly GCF_037203725.1. Taxonomy (NCBI): domain Bacteria; kingdom Pseudomonadati; phylum Pseudomonadota; class Alphaproteobacteria; order Hyphomicrobiales; family Rhizobiaceae; genus Agrobacterium; species Agrobacterium sp. CMT1. The sequence goes on along the minus strand of NZ_JBBCAR010000018.1, from coordinate 242,691 downwards.
TACAATTCCGGGGTCACGACCCACACGCTCGAAACGCACGTTTATCGGCTGCGTCAGAAGATCGAGCGGGATCCTTCCAATGCCGAGATTCTCGTAACCGAGAACGGCGGCTACAAGATCGTCCCCTGATAGACCCCCGGGGAGTCCCCCCGAGTTGTTGAGCATTGCTCTAGCACCTTGTGTTTTGAAGGCCGATATTGGAAAACCGCTATAGCAACGCAGGCGGTTTTCCGGAGTAACAATCGACATGGCCTTGACCGACGATATCATGCTGCTGGGGCAAGTGCCGTTGTTTGCGGGCTTCAGTGATGATCAGCTGCGGCTCATCGCCTTCGGCGCAGAGCGCCGGCGTGTCGCGGCGGGACAGACCTTGTTTCGCGAACACTCCCCTGCCGAATGCGCCTTTGCCGTGACGTCAGGTCATTTCGAGCTTTTTTCAGCCGGCCGGGACGGTAAGCCTGTGCTGCAGGCAACGCCCGGAAAGGGCGCCCTGCTTTCGGAACTTGCGCTTTTTACCCTTTGCGAAAGAAAATTTACTGCCGTGGCTGCGGAGGATTCCGAAGTCATCCGGATAACGCGCATTCTCTTTCACCGCCTGGTGGAAGAGTTTCCTGAGGTCGCCGACATCGTTTCGGCGCGCATTCGCGACAATATCGCGTCTCTGGCCGCCGGTGCCGCCCGTTTGCAGAACCGCTTCATGTGACCGCGCGCCAGATTACCGCGTCCGGCATTGGTTCAAAACCGGAAATGGGCGGTGACTGGAACGTGATCCGACGGTCGGTTCCAGCCGCGGGCTTCCCGCAATATCTCGATCCTGTCAAGCGACGGGCCGAGATCCTGAGACGACCAGATGTGATCGAGGCGGCGGCCGCGATCAGCCGCTTCCCAGTCCTTGGCGCGGTAACTCCACCACGTATAGATTTTTTCCGTCGCCGGCACATTCAGCCGCATCAGATCAAGCCAGTTGCCCTTCTTCATGATGTCCAGCATACCCTCGGTTTCCACCGGCGTGTGGCTGACGATCTTGAGAAGCTGCTTGTGCGACCAGACATCATTCTCGAGCGGCGCTATATTGAGGTCGCCGACGAGGATGGAAGAGGTACCGGGCACGCCATCGGCACGCAATGCCTTCATTTCCTCAATGAAATCCAGCTTGTGGCCGAATTTCGGATTGATTGAGCGATCAGGTTCGTCGCCGCCTGCCGGAACATAAAAATTATGGAGCCGGATGCGGCGCGATCCCACCTGGACAATCGCGGAAATATGGCGCGCGTCGCCAATTCCGCAGTAATCCTGCCGATGATCTTCCGTCAGCGGGATTTTCGAGGCGATGGCGACGCCATGATAGCCCTTCTGGCCGTGAATGATCACGTGCTCGTAACCCAGCGCCTTCAACGGCTTCATCGGAAACTCGCCATTCGGGCACTTGGTTTCCTGCAGGCAGAGAATGTCGGGTTTGTAACGCACCAGAAACTGCTCGACGATTGGCATTCTGAGCCTGACGGAGTTGATGTTCCAGGTGGTTATCGAAAACGACATACATGAGCTCCGCTTTTATCGCCTCGAAGCATGGCCTCAAGGCTGTTTCCGGGGCGCAGGCTTATAACATCGTGATGAAAACGGGAATGTATTTTAGCGGCAAAATCAAAAAGGCGGCCTGAGAGCCGCCTTCACAGAGCATACATCGACAGGAAGCGTCAGCCGCGCTTGCGTACTTCTTCATAATTGATGTTGAAGACGCGTTCATCGAGGTTCACGCCGGTTTGAACGTTGAAGATCATGACGGTCGTGTCCTTGTTCTGGGCGTCCGTCGTGGTCCATTGCCGCAGATCGAACGTCTTCGGGTCGAACATCAGCGTGATGGTGGAATCGCCGAACACGCTCTTGTCACCGAGGACGATGGTGGTCAGGTCAGATTCTTCCTTCACATCCCGGACCTTCTGGTTGCTGAGATCGATCTTGTCGGAGAGAAGCAGGCTGAGCGGAGTCTTCGACAGTGGATAGAGATCCCATGTCTTCAGCTTCATATTGCCGATGACGACATTCTTGCCGTCGGAGATGACGCGCATCGGCGAGGGGTCTTCATAATTGAAGCGGAGCTTGCCTGGCCGTTCGATGTAGAACTTGCCGCCGGTCTGTTCCCCGCGCGGGCCGAACTGCACGAATTCACCCATCATGGTTTTTACCGACGAAAAGTGGTTCGCGATCTTCTGTGCCGTTGCGGTATTGCCGGCTGCCTGGGCAAAGGCGTCGAGCGGCGAGATGCCAGCGATCACGGCAGCCATGGAAAATGCCGTCAGCACCCCACGCCGCGTCACGCCATTTTGCGCTGGGCTTGCATTGGCCGTTTCGCCGGTGGTCAGGTCGTTCATTCTGTTCTCCTTCATCGCAGCGATTGTCCGCGAAAAACGCGGCGGCTTCATGACGTGAAAGCGTGTAATAACGCTTCTCGGCGCCGCTTGGTTGCGGATTAGCGCTCGATGATATCTGCTTCCGTGGGAACGAGGATTTCGCGTTTCCCGGCGTGGTTGGCGGGGCCGATAATGCCTTCCTGCTCCATGCGTTCGATCAGCGATGCCGCGCGGTTGTAACCGATGCCGAGACGACGCTGCACATAGGAGGTGGAGGCTTTGCCATCGCGAAGTACGACGGCCACGGCCTGATCGTAGGGGTCCTCGGAATCCGAGAAGCTGCCGCCGCCGGCCGGGCTTGCGCCAGCGCCGTCCTCGTCTTCTTCTTCGGTAATCGCTTCGAGATACTCAGGCGACCCTTGTGTCTTCAGATAGGAAACGATCTCTTCCACTTCATTGTCGGAAACGAAGGGCCCGTGCACACGCTGGATGCGTCCGCCGCCCGCCATGTAAAGCATGTCACCCATGCCGAGCAGCTGTTCGGCGCCCTGCTCTCCAAGGATCGTGCGACTGTCGATCTTCGAGGTGACCTGGAACGAGATGCGGGTCGGGAAGTTGGCCTTGATCGTGCCGGTGATGACATCAACGGAGGGGCGCTGGGTGGCCATGATGACATGGATGCCGGCAGCACGCGCCATCTGCGCCAAACGCTGCACCGCGCCTTCGATATCCTTGCCGGCGACCATCATCAGGTCGGCCATCTCGTCGATGATGACGACGATATAGGGCAGGGGCTTCAGATCGAACTCTTCCGTTTCGTAGATTGCCTCGCCGGTCTGGCGGTCGAAACCGGTCTGCACCGTGCGGGTGAGGATTTCGCCCTTGTCGAGCGCCTGCTGCACGCGGCTGTTAAAGCCGTCGATATTGCGCACACCGATCTTCGACATCTTCTTGTAGCGTTCCTCCATCTCGCGCACCGTCCATTTGAGCGCGACGACCGCCTTTTTCGGATCCGTTACGACGGGAGAAAGCAGGTGCGGAATGCCGTCATAGATCGACAGTTCCAGCATTTTCGGGTCGATCATGATCAGGCGGCACTGTTCCGGCGACATGCGGTAAAGCAGCGACAGGATCATGGTGTTGATGGCAACGGACTTGCCCGAACCGGTGGTGCCTGCAACGAGCAGGTGCGGCATCTTGGCGAGATCGGCGATGACGGGTTCGCCGCCGATGGTCTTGCCGAGCGCCATGGCAAGCTTGGCTTTGCTGTTTTCGAAATCGCGGCTGCCGATCAGTTCGCGCAGGAACACGGTTTCGCGGGTCTGGTTCGGCAGTTCGATGCCGATGGCATTGCGGCCGGGAACAACGGCCACGCGGGCGGCGATCGCGCTCATGGAGCGGGCGATATCATCCGCGAGGCCGATGACACGCGACGATTTGATGCCGGGGGCCGGTTCCAGCTCGTAAAGTGTGACGACCGGGCCGGGGCGGACATGAATGATTTCACCCTTGACGCCGAAGTCTTCAAGAACCCCCTCGAGAAGACGGGCGTTCTGCTCGAGCACCTCTTCGCTTAGCGTATTGTCGCGAACAATGTTCTTGGGCTCCGCCAGAAGATGAACGGTAGGAAGCTGGAAACCGTCTGCGGCGATGAAAGAGGCCTGTGCTTCGCGTGCCACACGCTCACTGGGCTTCGGGCGTGCCGAAGGAGCGGTTATTTTCGTCTGTCCGCGTCCCGGCGCCTGTCGGGCAGTGAATTTCTGGTCGATGTCGTCATCGGAAAGGATGCCACTTGGCAGGCGGGCCTCGTCAGTACCGAAGGACGACTCGCCGTCCCCATCGTCTTCATGACTGGGCGCGATGGAGGGAGGAGACATCTGGCGACGCGATGCAGTTCGTTCTTCGAAAGAGGGTTCCGCGCGCTGGTCGAGACGGTTGATCGCAGTCTTGAGGCGCGACGGCTCGTTTAGCGTGCCGAATTCATACTCGTTGAAATCATAGGGGTGTTCGAATTCGTCATGCAGCGATTTCGACTTCAGGCCGAACAGGCGACGAAAACGGGCCTGGGTGATGTACCAGTAGTGCGTCAGTGCGCCGAAGGCGAGAATATTGGCGAAGAAACCCTCGCCATCATCCTCGTCGTCCTCTTCCGCCTCGCGGACGGCGCGGGCCTTGCTGACGGCCGGTGCGGGTTCTTCACGCTCCAGTTCATCGTCCAGACCGCCGACAATGCCCGCGGCAAACAGCATGAGCCAGGCAGCCGGCGCGGCGAATATTACCCCAAGTATCGTCGCAACGGTGCCAGTGGGATAAGCGCCGATGAATAGGGCGGGGAAGCGAAGGATCATGTCGCCGATCACGCCGCCGATGCCGTTCGGCAGCGGCCAGGTGACGGGAGCCGGAAAGCAGCCGAGGGACGCGGCGCAGACGATCGCGCCTGCGATCCAGGCCACGAGGCGGGCGGGTATGCGCTGCAGTTTGCGGCCGGCGATCAGGGCGATCGCCCATGCAATGACCGGCAGCAGGGATATGATGGCCGAAAGCCCGAGGAACTGCATAACGATGTCCGCGAAGATCGCGCCGCCGTAGCCCAGGAGATTGGTTGGTTGGTTTCCTGTGGCATAGGACAGGCTCGGATCCGCCACATTCCACGTCGCGAGCGCGGCGATACCGAGTGCAATCGTGGCAAGCAGAGCGAAACCGGCCAGAGCCATAATCTGCCGCACGAAAAACGCCGTCAGCACAAAACGTGTGTGACGACCATCGAATGTCGGAGAATGCATTCTGCCCATGTCCCTGAACCCGTCATTTTTTGGTTTCGGCGAGATCCGGCACACGGCCTGATCCCGGATTGACAGGGAAAACTAACCGCCAGCTGGTTAATGTCGTGTTAACCATGCGGTTTTTTGAGGATGCCAGAGCGTTTTAGGGTGAGCGTTTGAGCGGATTTCTGCTTTGAAGCGGTTGCGTTACGGCAGATTGGCGGCAAAGAAAAAGGCCCGTCGAAACGGGCCTTTCTTTTGGGAATGGGGATGGAGAACCCCATTTTCCCGGTATCAGGAATGGTAAGCGGCTTCGCCGTGGGTGGCGAGGTCCAGACCTTCGCGCTCGGCTTCGACCGGGACGCGGAGCCCGACAATCACATCGACGATCTTGTAAAGGATTGCCGAGACGATGGCGCACCAGACGATGGTGATGGCGACGGCCACGAACTGCGTCCAGAGCTGCGAGGCGATGGAGAATTCGGGCTTGCCGGTGCCGCCGAGTAGCGGCGAGGTGAAGATGCCGGTGCCGAGTGCGCCGATGATGCCGCCAATGCCGTGAACGCCGAAGACGTCAGCGGTATCGTCGTAACCGAACTTGTTCTTCACCACGGAGACGAAGAAGTAGCAGATCGGCGAGACGATGAGGCCGAGAACGATGGCACCCATCGGGCCAACCGAGCCTGCAGCAGGTGTGACGGCAACGAGGCCGGCGATCATGCCCGACGCGGCGCCCAGCATGGATGCCTTGCCACGGGTGAAGCTTTCAACCAGCGACCAGGAAACAATGGCGGCTGCGGTTGCGAGGAAGGTGTTCATGGTTGCGAGAACCGCACCACCCGATGCTTCGAGGTTGGAGCCGGCGTTGAAACCGAACCAGCCGAACCACAGCATGGCTGCACCGACGAGTGTCAGCGTCATGGAGTGAGGAGCCATCATGTCCTTGCCGAAGCCGGTGCGCTTGCCGACCATGATCGCGCCGATCAGGCCTGCGATACCGGCATTGATGTGGACGACCGTACCGCCTGCGAAGTCAAGAGCGCCCATGCCGAAGATCAGGCCGTTTGCGTCCCAGACCATATGGGCGACCGGGAAATACACGAAGGTGGCCCACAGGATGGTGAAGAGGATGACGGCGGAGAACTTCACGCGTTCCGCGAAGGCACCGATGATCAGCGCCGGGGTGATGGCCGCAAAGGTCATCTGGAAGGCGATGAAGGTGTATTCGTAGATCACGACGCCCTGCGAGAAGGTTGCCGAGGTGCTGTCAAGCGAAACGCCCGACAGGAAAAGCTTGCCGAAGCCGCCGAAATAAGGGCCGGTGCCGCCGCCGAAGGCGAAAGAGTAACCGTAGATGACCCAGATGAGCATCATGACAGCGGTGATGACCGTGCACTGCATGAGAACGGAGAGCATGTTCTTCGTGCGGACGAGACCGCCGTAAAACAGCGCCAGACCCGGGAGGATCATGAAGAGCACGAGGATGGTGGCGACATACATGAAGGCTGTGTCGGCCTTTTCCGGAACAGGCGCTGCGGCTGCGGCCGGCGCTGCATCCTGGGCAAAGGCGATGGCCGGGGCCATCAGGGCCGTCGCTGTTGCGCCCAGCTTGCCGAGCGTCAAAAACTTGTTGAGTTGCATAGCTAGAAAACTCCCCTGTCAGCCGTGCTTCAAAGCGCTTCTGTGTTGGTTTCGCCGGTACGGATGCGCACGGCCTGTTCAATTGAGTAAACGAAGATCTTGCCGTCGCCGATCTGCCCGGTCTTTGCCGCAGATGCGATCGCTTCGACGGCCTTGTCCACGACGTCGGATGGAACAGCGATCTCGATCTTTAGCTTGGGAAGGAAGCTCACCGCATATTCCGTGCCGCGATAAATCTCGGTATGTCCCTTCTGGCGCCCGTAACCCTTTACTTCGGTCACGGTCAGGCCCTGGATGCCGACGCCGGTGAGTGCTTCGCGCACTTCATCCAGCTTGAACGGCTTGATAATGGCCATCACAATTTTCATCTGGTTTCCCATCCTTTGTTTGTCCTCGGCACGGAGCCGACTCTCCTGCCGCTGGCAGATCAGTAACAGCGACTGCGGACATACATTCAAAGGGCGTGCCAGTTTTGAGTGTGTAACTAACTTATTGAAATGTAATGTTTATATGACGGACGTCTGAAAAAGGGGCATTTGTCGGCGAATTTTGCGTCTATAAAATGTGCGATTTTTGGAAAACGCACTTTATTTAATCATTTGCCCTTTTGCGGATCAAACCTTCCTGCGCCACGGAGGCGACCAGTTCACCCTGTCTGGTGAAAATATTGCCACGGGTCAAACCACGCGCGCCCGAGGCGCTGGGGCTGTCCTGTGTATAGAGCAGCCAGTCATCCAGCCGGCAGGGACGATGAAACCACATGGCGTGGTCCAGGCTTGCCACCTGGATCGAAGGATCGAAGATCGTCGTGCCATGGGCATAGAGCGAGGTGTCCAGCAGCGTCATGTCGGAGAGATAGGCGAGAATGGCGGATTGCAGGCGCGGATCGTCAGGTACGCTTCCAACGGCACGGACCCAGATATCCTGCTGCGGCTCCAGCTTTTCTTTTGAGATGTAGTGGGTCAGCGAGACCGGCCTGATCTCGATCGGCCGCTTGTTGCTCCAGTAGTTGCGGATTGAAGCGGGCGCTTTTGCGAGGAAAGCCGCCTGCATCTGTTCCTCGCTCATCAGTTTTTCAGGCGGCGTCACATCAGGCATCCTGATCTGATGGGTAAAACCGTCCTCGAATATCTGGAACGACGCCGACATGGAAAAAATGGCTTTGCCGTGCTGGATGGCGACCACGCGACGGGTGCAGAAACTGGCGCCATCGCGGATACGCTCGACCTGGTAGACGATGGGCACCAGCGGGTCGCCGGGACGCATGAAATAGGCGTGCAACGAATGCACGAAGCGATCGTCATCCACGGTTCTTTGCGCGGCGATCAGGGCCTGTGCAATGACCTGACCACCAAAAACCCGTTGCCAGCCGATCTGCGGGCTTTCGCCCCGGTAAAGGTTCTCTTCCAGCTTCTCAAGATCGAGCGTGGCGATGAGATTTGCCATCGGGTCTGACGATTGCAAGGGATGCGACATTTTTTCGGCCTGCTCCGGCTGTAGGAAGACGTCACATGGTCTATAGTGCGCCGATGATGCATGCACAAGATTTGAGGAGAAGCGCGATGCTGGACGTTGTGGTGGCAGGCGGCGGATATGTCGGTCTTTCCGTTGCTGTGGCAATCAAGCAGGCGGCCCCGCATCTGAATGTGCAGGTAATTGAAGCCGCTCCTGAGGATGTCTGGGCAAAGGATGTTCGCGCGTCCGCCATTATCGCAGCGGCTACCCGCATGCTCGATGTTTTCGGCATCTGGAACGAGATCGAGCCGGAAGCCCAGCCGATCCACAAGATGATCGTTACCGATTCGAAAACCGCCGATCCGGTACGTCCCGTGTTCCTGACGTTTGACGGCGGGGTGGAAGAGGGCCGGCCCTTTGCCCATATGGTTCCAAACGTCGCTCTGGTAGGCGCGTTGCGGGGCCTTTGCGCACGCCTGGGCATAGAAATCCGCCACGGCCTCAGTGTTTCCGATTTTACTGCAGGACCGCAGTCGACGGCTATTCACCTTTCCGAAGGATCGATGCTCGAAGCGCGATTGCTGATTGCCTGTGATGGTGTTCGCTCGGCTCTTCGGGATATGGCTGGCATCAAGACGGTACACTGGGCCTACAATCAGTCGGGCATCGTGACGACCGTTGAGCATGAGCGACCGCACGAAGGCTGCGCCGAGGAGCATTTCCTGCCATCCGGACCCTTCGCCATTCTGCCGTTGAAGGGAAACCGGTCTTCGCTTGTCTGGACCGAACGCACCGCCGACGCCGACAGGCTTGTGGCCGCCGACGACCTGGTGTTCGAGGAGGAGCTTGAGCGCCGGTTCGGCCACAAGCTCGGCACGATCCGCCCTGTCGGTCCCCGGCGCGCCTTTCCGCTTGGTCTCACTTTGGCACGGTCCTTCGTCGCGTCGCGTTTCGCGCTCGCCGGTGATGCGGCGCACGGTATTCACCCGATCTCGGGTCAAGGCCTCAATCTCGGTTTCAAGGATGTGGCGGCTCTGGCCGAAACCGTGGTTGAAGCTGACCGTCTTGGCCTCGACATCGGCTCCCTCAATGTTCTGGAGCGGTATCAGTCCTGGCGCCGGTTCGACACCTTGCGGATGGGGGTGACCACGGATGTGCTGAACCGGCTGTTCTCCAATGATGTCGGTCCCATTCGCATCATGCGCGATTTCGGTCTCGGCGTGGTGGATCGTTTGCCGGGTCTCAAATCCTATTTCATTGGCCAGGCCGCCGGTACCACGGATGCAAATGCGCCGCGTTTGCTCACCGGTGAGGCACTCTGATCTCGGCTTGTGGTGCTGGCTTCGGAACGGCTTTTCCGGGATTGGCGCTTGACAGCCGATTCCCGGATTTTCCGACTGGCGGTTTTACCGTAATGCCGAAGCCGGCCAAGGACTTATCCGGATTCATAATCTGGTAGAGGCCGTCACTTCGCCAACCAGATATTGCGGAGAACAAAAGCTGAATCACGAGGAGTCAGCGATTCGTATTCGATTCGTTCGCAGACTGTTCCGCAGCCGAATCGATTTCATTTTCGCCGGATTCTTTTTTCTTGTTCAACTATCTGAATCGAAATGGAAAATTTCGTTGACTGGTTGCCTTGTAGCACTTTGCGGGCGAGGCCTATTGCCTTTGTCGGCAGGCGTTGCCATGTGTGGTGCGTGCGGCCCATACCGTTGATGTGGGTGGCACGCCAAGCAGATGAAGTCGATTCGCGGATAGTACGTTGAATTTTCGCCCCATGATCCTGAGCGGCCGCGGTGTCACGGCCGTTCTCGGCCCCACCAACACCGGCAAGACCCATTACGCGATTGAGCGTATGGTGGCGCATGGCAGCGGTGTCATCGGCCTGCCGCTGCGCCTTTTGGCGCGCGAGGTCTATACCCGTCTGGTCGAAAAGGTGGGGGCGCCCAATGTGGCGCTGATAACCGGCGAAGAAAAAATCTCACCCCCAAAAGCCAAGTATTCCGTTTGCACAGTGGAAGCCATGCCGCGCGAAACGACGGCCGCCTTCGTTGCAATCGATGAGGTGCAGCTGGCAGGCGATCTCGAACGCGGGCATATCTTTACCGACCGGGTTCTGCATCTGCGCGGTCGGGAGGAAACGCTGCTGCTGGGGGCGGGCACGATGCGCCCGATCCTCGAAAAGCTGCTGCCGGGAATTACCGTGGTGGAGCGACCGCGTCTGTCGCAGCTTTTTTATGCCGGCCAGAAGAAGATAACCCGCCTGCCGCAGCGCACGGCGATTGTCGCTTTTTCCGCCGATGAGGTCTATGCCATTGCCGAACTGGTGCGCCGCCAGCGGGGCGGCGCGGCCGTTGTGCTAGGCGCGCTTTCGCCCCGCACGCGCAATGCGCAGGTGGGTCTCTATCAGTCCGGCGATGTCGAATATCTGGTCGCGACGGACGCTATCGGCATGGGCCTTAACCTCGATGTCGATCACGTCGCTTTCGCGCAGGACCGAAAATTCGACGGTTATCAATTCCGCAATCTCAATCCGGGCGAAATCGGCCAGATCGCCGGCCGCGCCGGCCGCCATCTTCGTGACGGCACCTTCGGGGTGACAGGCCGTGTCGACCCGTTCGATCACGAACTGGTGGAGCGGATCGAGACGCATCAGTTCGATGCGGTGAAGGTGTTGCAGTGGCGGACGAAAAACTTCGATTTTTCCTCTATCGCCAATCTGCGTGCGAGCCTTGACGCTGCGCCGGCGATCCAGGGGCTTTCGCGCGCCCTGCCGGCCATCGACCAGCAGGCGCTTGAGTATCTGTCCCGTTATCCCGAAATCATCGACGTGACGACGACCGATGAACGGGTGGAAAAGCTCTGGGAGGCCTGCGCGCTTCCGGACTATCGCCGTATCGCCCCGGCGCAGCATGCGGATCTGATCTCCACGCTCTATTTCGACCTCGTCAAGCGCGGGACGGTGAACGAGGATTTCATGGCCGAACAGGTGCGTCGCGCCGACCGCACGGATGGAGAGATCGATACCTTGTCTGCGAGGATTGCGCAGATCAGAACATGGACTTATGTATCGAACCGCCCAGGATGGCTTGCCGATCCGACACACTGGCAAGAAAAGACTCGGGAAATCGAGGATCGATTGTCCGATGCGCTACATGAAAGGTTGACGAAACGCTTTGTTGATCGCAGGACATCTGTGCTCATGAGGCGCCTGAGAGAGAATGCGATGCTTGAAGCTGAAATCAGTGTAAATGGTGATGTCTTCGTAGAAGGTCATCACGTCGGCCAATTGGCCGGGTTCCGGTTCACGCCGGTGCCGGGAATGGAAGGGCCGGATCAGAAGGCCGTGCAGGCTGCGGCGCAGAAGGCGCTCGCGCTCGAATACGAGGCGCGTGCCGCGCGTCTGCACGCCAGTGGAAATGGCGATCTCGCTTTGAGCTCCGATGGTCTGGTTCGCTGGCTGGGCGAGCCGGTTGCCCGTCTTTCGGCCGGCGACAATATCATGAAGCCGCGGGTGATCCTGCTGGCCGACGAGCAGTTGAGCGGTAATGCCCGTGATCACGCGCTCGCGCGGATCGAGCGTTTCGTCAACCACCAGATCGCAACCGTGCTGAAGCCGCTGGATGATATCTCCCGCGCGGAAGACCTTCAGGGTCTCGCAAAGGGTCTCGCTTTCCAGCTGGTTGAAAATCTCGGCGTGCTGTTCCGTCGTGACGTCGCGGAAGACGTGAAGTCGCTGGATCAGGACGCGCGTGCTTCCATGCGACGTTACGGCGTGCGTTTCGGCGCCTATCATGTCTTTTTGCCTGCGCTCCTGAAGCCTGCTCCGGCAGAACTTGTGACGCTGCTCTGGGCCTTGAAGAATGATGGTCTTGGCAAACCGGGTTATGGCGACCTTATTCCCGTGCTGGCTGCAGGCCGCACCTCGGTCGTTACGGATGCCAGCTACGAGCGCATGTTCTACAAGCTTGCCGGTTTCCGTTTCCTCGGAAAGCGCGCGGTGCGTATCGACATTCTCGAGCGTCTGGCTGATCTCATCCGTCCGCTGCTGCAGTGGAAGCCCGGCCAGCAGCCGCGTCCCGAAGGTGCTTATGATGGCCGTCGTTTCACGACGACGACCGCGATGCTTTCCATTCTCGGCGCAACGCTCGATGACATGGAAGAAATCCTCAAGGGCCTCGGTTACCGTGCCGATCAGGTGACGGCGGAAGAGGCGCAGGCCTTCCTCGCCAGCCAGGCAGGCGCCACTGTGCCGGCTGCCCCAGAAACGACGGCGGGCGAAGAGGATAGCGCTGAGACCGAGCAGGACGAGCCGGCTTCCGAAGAGCAGGCCTCCGAAACGATTGCTGTTGTGGAAGGCGACGTTACCGAGGCGCCGGTCGCGGAAGCCGCCGGTGAAGAGGCTGCTGCAAATGAAGCGGCTCCGGCGGAAAGCGGTGAGGCCGCCGAGCCGAAGCCCGTGCTTCTGTGGCGTCCGGGTGGCCGCAATGAAAACCAGCGTGGTGAAAACCGTCGTCCCGGCAATCGTGGCCAGGGTCGTGAGCAGACAGCGCGCGAGCAAGGCGAGCGACGCGGCGAAGGCCGTCGTGACAATCGCGACGGGGCAAATCGCGATGCAGCCAATCGTGGCGGCGAGGGCGAGCGCAAGCGTGACGGCGGCCGTCCCGATCGCGGCAACAACCGCAATAATGATCGTCATGATCGTGGCGAGCGCAAGGACAGGCCGGAGCGCAGCGACCGTGGCGGAAAGCCGCAGGGCCAGCAGCGTTTCGAGGCCAAGCCACCGCGCAAGGAAAAGCCGCTGGACCCGGATTCGCCTTTCGCAAAGCTCGCTGCCCTCAAGGAGCAGCTGAAGAAGTAAGCCTATGGGAAACAGCGAACAGCCACTGGAAAGCACGCGCCAGCGTCTGGACAAGTGGCTGTTCTTTGCCCGCATGGCTAAATCCCGTTCGCTCGCCCAGAGCTACGTTCAGTCGGGACAGGTGAAGATCAATGGCGTCGTCGTCCGCCAGCCCAGTCATGCGGTGAAGCCCGGCGACAGGCTGGAAATAAGCTTCGAGCGGATGGACAGGGTCGTGGTGGTGAAGTCGGGCGGGACGCGGCGCGGCCCCTATGAAGAAGCCAGACTTCTCTATGACGATCAGACGCCGCCGAAGGAGCCTTCCGACAGGCTGACACTCCTTGAGCAGGCAATGCGCCAGCCGGGCAGCGGACGCCCGACGAAAAAGGAGCGCAGAGCGCTCGACAGGTTTCTGTCCGACAGCGACGGCAGTACAGATTAGAATAAACCTCCAAGTCAGCCCCGTTTTTCAGAATTGTTTATCCTTGCTATCTGCAAGCAAAGGCATTACGTCACTTGCGAAATTGCCCTGTCTGAATTCCGGGCGACGGCTTGTGTTCCGAAGCCCAAAGACCCGGCCTGCATATTCTGGAGTTCATCATGACATATGTCGTGACCGACAATTGCATCCGCTGCAAATATACCGATTGCGTTGAGGTCTGCCCTGTCGACTGCTTTTACGAGGGCGAAAATTTCCTCGCCATCAATCCCGACGAATGCATCGACTGTGGTGTGTGCGAACCGGAATGTCCTGCCGAGGCCATCAAACCCGATACGGAGCCGGGTCTCGACAAGTGGCTGAAGCTCAATGCGGAATATGCCGCGATCTGGCCGAACATCACCATCAAGCGCGACCCGATGCCGGAAGCCAAGGAAATGGATGGTGTCGAAGGCAAGCTGGAGCTTTATTTCTCTGCTGAGCCCGGCAAGGGCGACTGACCGCAGATTTGCGACGGTCTCGCACTAACATTTGAAAAGCCCTCGTCTGCACGAGGGCTTTTGTTTATCCGCCGCGGCCGGATTGCAGCGTGGTGGATAATAGTGTCAGTAGGGCCACGCTTTCCTCCAGACTTTGACGCTGGCGGCTTTGCAGGATGGCCGCCTGCAGTCGGTTCATCTCGCGCGCGATCGCCGCTGGCTGCCATGTGCGTAGCGCTCTTTCGATGACCGGTTTCCGGCGAAAATGGATATGGCGTCCAAGCGTCTGCATGACCTGACCGGCCTGCTGCTTTTTCTCGTCCATCTCGGCGCGCATCTGATCGAGCAGCTGGAATTGCTTGAGGCACCCCTGAAGCACGAGGAAGATCGGCGTCTTGGAAGAAATGATCTTCTGAGTGGCATGAAAAAACGCGTTTCTGTCACCCTTCAGGATGGCGTCAACGGCGTCATCGGCTGAAACCGTACTGGCATCACCGATGATGGCCAGGACATCGTCTTCCTCGATTACCTCTGCGCCGCGGCAATAAAGTGCCAGCTTGCGAATTTCGTTTCGTGAAGCGATACGGTCGCCCCCCAACGATTCGATAAGCCGTTGCCGCGCGGCAGGCGCGATACGCAAATTGTCGCCCGAAAGTTCCTGGTCTATCAACGCGTTCAGTGCGCGCGCATCGTCCGCGTAACAGGGAATGGCTGCGATGGATCGAGCCGGTTCCGCGATCTTGCGCAGCCCCGTGCCCTTCTTGATGTCGCCTGCTTCGATGATGAGAAAGCTCGCTTCCGGCGGCGTTTCCGCCAGAATCTGGAGGGCATCCACCAGCGCCTTTTCAGCTGACGCGCCCTTGATCCAGACAAGTTTCTCGCCGCCGAAAAGACCAATGGCGTTCACCTCATCCAGCAAACGCCCCGGGTCGCCCTGGAGATCGGACGCAGTCAATTTCAGCGACGCAAAAGCGTCGTCGGGATCTATCCCCGTCTTTTTGGCGATGAGGGTTGCGCGTTCTGATACGAGACCGCGATCCGGCCCGTAGAGTACGAAAACGCGAAAGCGCTCCGCCGGATTCTCGGCGAAGCGCTCGAATTCATGGGACTTTATCTCCGCCACGGCCGCCGCTCTCAGCGGCCGAGGGTGGCGGCGATGTCGGTGCGGATGATTTCGGCAAGTTCGCGCGCCGCACGGTTTTCGGCGTCGCGGGTCGCCCGGATCTTGGCGAATTCCTGCTGTGGCAGATCCACCTGCGCCGTCACGCTGCGGCGTGCGGAGCGCAGGATCTGACCGTCGGAAATGCGCGTCAGCACGTATTGGCCGCTCATGATGACACGGCCTGGATACGGCCCGTCGTAGTTGTTGTTCGTCCGTGTGGTTAGGTCGTAATTCTGCACCTCTGTCGAGGAAGCGCTCGAGCTGACCGAAACCTTGACGTTATATTGCGCCGTCGTCGGCTGCCCAGCGCCGCCAGCCAGAAGGAAGATTAGCTGGTTGCGAACTTCCTGTCCAACTCTGCCGCCGATATCGGAGACGCTGACGGCCGCCAGCCTTTCCTTGGTGCCGGAAGCCTCGCCATAGAGCGGGCGCACCTGGCAGCCCGCCAGAAGACCAGCCATCATCACGACGGAAATTGCTGCCGCGACGCGGCTCCATCTCGAAAAAACGTCAGACAACAATGTTCACAATCCTCTGCGGAACCACGATGACTTTCTTGGGCTCGCCGCCGGCAAGAAGAGATTTGACGGCATCCAGAGCAAGGGCAGCCGCGCGGACCGCATCTTGATCCGCATCGCGCGCGATTGTCAATTCACCGCGCTTCTTCCCATTGACCTGCACGGGCATGACCACATCGTTTTCTTCCACCAGCGAAGGCACGAAGGTCGGCCATGACGCTTCAGCCACCAAGCCTTCATTGCCCAGCGCCGCCCAGCATTCTTCCGCCAGGTGTGGCGTCATGGGGGCGATGATGCGGATCAGGATTTCGACGGCGTCACGCGCTGCTGCCTTGACGTCGTCGGATTTGCCGCCCGCAGCGACATCCGCAAGCGGACCGGCGAGCGCGTTGACCAGTTCATAGATGCGGGCAATGGCCTTGTTGAAGGCGAGCTTGTCCAGATCTTCCTGAACAGCCTTCAGCGTCTTGTGGGCCGCCTTGGAGGCCGCCAGCCCTTCACCCTCGGTTGCAGGCTTCGGCCTGACGGATTTCAGCTCCTCGGCAGCTTCACCGATGATGCGCCAGACGCGTTGTACGAAGCGGTTCGCGCCCTCGACGCCCGATTCGGACCAAATCACATCACGATCCGGCGGCGAGTCCGAAAGCACGAAGAAGCGTGCGGTATCGGCGCCGTACGATGCGATGATATCATCGGGATCGACCACGTTCTTTTTCGACTTCGACATCTTCTCGATCGAGCCGATCTTCACCTCTTCGCCTGATGACAGCAGGAAGGCGCGGCGTGTGCCGTCGGTTTCCTCAATCCGCAGATCTGCAGGTGGCACCCATTCGCGTGCAGTGCCTTCACCACGGCTGTAGGTCTCATGAACCACCATGCCCTGGGTGAACAGGCCCTTGAAGGGTTCCTTGACATCGACATGACCTGTTTCGCGCATCGCACGGGTGAAGAAGCGCGAATAGAGCAGGTGCAGGATCGCGTGCTCGATGCCGCCGATATACTGATCCACAGGCAGCCAGTGATTGGCGACCTTCGGATCGGTCGGTGCATCTTCCCACGGCGCGGTGAAGCGCGTGTAATACCAGCTGGAATCGACAAAGGTGTCCATCGTGTCGGTTTCACGACGCGCGTCATGGCCGCATTGCGGGCAGGAGACATGACGCCACGTGGGGTGGCGATCCAGCGGGTTGCCGGGCACGTCGAAGGTCACATCGTCGGGCAGCTTGACGGGCAGGTCCTTTTTCGGAACCGGCACGACGCCGCAGACTTCGCAATGGATGACCGGGATCGGGCATCCCCAGTAACGCTGGCGGGAAATGCCCCAGTCGCGCAGACGGAAATTGACCTTGCGCTCGGCCTGAGGCGCGTTGCCCAGCGTCTGCGCCGACAGCTTCTGCACGACTGCCTCGAAGGCATCCGTCGTTTTCATGCCATTCAGGAAGCCGGAATTGATCATCACGCCGTCGTCGGTGTAGGCGGTGTCATCGACCGTGAAGCTTTCCGCATCCGGGCCCTCAGGGGCGACGACCGCCACGACCGGCAGGCCGTATTTGCGGGCGAAATCCAGGTCGCGCTGGTCGCCGGAAGGGCAACCGAAGATCGCGCCGGTACCGTAATCCATCAACACGAAGTTGGCGACATAGACTGGCAGTTCCCAGGTCGGATCCAGCGGATGGACGACTTTGACGCCGGTATCGATGCCCTTCTTTTCAGCCGTTTCCAGCGCGGCCAGAGACGTGCCATGGCGGCGGCATTCATCGCAGAATTCGGCGATCGCAGGATTTTTTTCCGACAGTTCTTTCGCCAGCGGGTGGTCGGCTGCAATGGCCAGGAAGGAGGCACCGAACAGCGTGTCGGGGCGTGTGGTGTAAACCGTGATGTCAGAGAAGCCATCCGGTGCCGTGTCAGCAACAGTCTGCCAGCGCAGCGACAGGCCTTCGGAACGGCCGATCCAGTTCTTCTGCATCAGGCGCACTTTTTCCGGCCACTGATCCAGCGTGTCCAGCTCGTCCAGCAGGTCCTGGCTGAAATCGGTGATGCGGAAGAACCATTGCGTCAGCTCGCGCTGTTCGACCAGCGCCCCGGAGCGCCAGCCACGGCCGTCGATCACCTGCTCGTTGGCCAGAACCGTATGGTCGACCGGGTCCCAGTTGACCTTGGACTGCTTGCGATAGACCAGACCCTTTTTCATGAAATCGACGAACAGCGCCTGCTGGCGGTGGTAATATTCCACGTCGCAGGTCGCGAATTCGCGTGTCCAGTCCAGCGACAGACCCATGGATTTCAGCTGGCCGCGCATGGTGGCGATGTTCTGGTAGGTCCAGTCCTTGGGGTGAACCTTGTTCTGCATGGCGGCGTTTTCGGCAGGCATACCGAAGGCGTCCCAGCCCATCGGGTGCAGGACATTGAAACCGCGGGCGCGCTTGTAGCGGGCGACGACGTCACCCATGGCATAGTTGCGGACATGGCCCATGTGGATGCGACCCGACGGATAGGGAAACATCTCCAGAACGTAATATTTCTCACGCGGATCGCTGTTGTCTGTCACGAAGACCTTGTCTTCGTTCCATTTTTGCTGCCAGCGCGGCTCGGCGTCGCGAGGATTGTAACGTTCGATGGCCATTGTCTAAAATTCCGGGTATCGAGGGGAAAAATGTGCGCTGACCTTCACCATGAAACGACCGGGGCGTCAAGTTTGGCGGGGCGTTCGGACGTTCAATCTTGGCCAGCGTGCCTCAAATGGTGCTAAAGCCGCTTGGCATCAAGGCGATCGGCGTCTAGTTAGCGGTTCGAACGGTTAAAAAAGGTCTTGTGATGGAAATCGAAGCACGACTTCAGGATGTCAGGCAGCGCATTGCGGATGTGGCGGAAAAATCCGGCCGCAAGGCGGCAGATGTTGCCCTCGTCGCGGTATCGAAGACCTTCGAAGCGGAAGCGATCCAGCCCGTCATCGATGCCGGCCAGCGCGTGTTCGGGGAGAACCGCGTGCAGGAAGCGCAGGGCAAGTGGCCGGCGCTGAAAGAGAAGACTGATGGCATAGAACTGCATCTGATCGGCCCGTTGCAGTCCAACAAGGCTGCGGACGCCGTGGCATTGTTTGATGTCGTCGAGAGCGTCGACCGCGAAAAGATCGCCCGCGCGCTTGCCGAGGAATGCAGCAAACAAGGCCGCAGCCTTCGTTTTTATGTGCAGGTCAATACCGGGCTCGAGCCGCAAAAGGCGGGCATCGATCCGCGTGAGACCATCGCTTTCGTGGCCCTTTGCCGGGATGAGTTGAAATTGGCTGTCGAGGGGCTGATGTGCATTCCGCCGGCAGATGAAAATCCCGGTCCGCATTTTGCGCTGCTGGCGAAGCTTGCCAAGCAATGTGGCCTGGAAAAACTCTCCATGGGCATGTCCGGTGATTTCGAAACGGCCGTCGAATTCGGCGCGACCAGTGTTCGTGTGGGCTCGGCGATCTTCGGCACACGATAAGGCCATAAACAAAAAACCCGGCACTCAGGCCGGGTTTCAAGCATTCGAAAACGTCGATCAGTACTGATCGTCCTCGTCTTCGTCCTTCTGCGTGGATTTCAGCGAGGAGAGCTTCTTGAAGACCGCATCGGCGTCGATCTGTTCGTCTTCTTCGCGCTGGAAGTTGTAATCCAGACCTTCCGTTGCCGTCGCCGGCTGCAGTGTGTTGTCCAGCTCTTCGGCGGTCGGCAGCGGACGGCCACGCGAGGCGCGCTCGACTTCGAGGTCGAGATCGATCTGGCTGCAGAGGCCGAGTGTGACCGGGTCCATCGGCGTCAGGTTTGCCGAGTTCCAGTGGGTACGGTCGCGGATTTGCTCAATGGTCGACTTCGTGGTGCCGACGAGACGCGAAATCTGCGCATCCTTCAGTTCCGGGTGGTTGCGAACGAGCCAGAGAATGGCGTTTGGACGGTCCTGACGCTTGGAAACCGGCGTGTAACGCGGACCGCGACGCTTGGATTCGGGCACGCGCACCTTTGGCTCGGAAAGCTTCAGCTTATGGTTCGGATTGGCTTCAGCGCGGGCAATCTCGTCGCGGGAAAGCTGTCCGGTGGCGATCGGGTCGAGGCCCTTGATGCCCTGCGCGGCTTCACCGTCGGCAATTGCCTTGACTTCAAGCGGGTGCAGTTTGCAGAACGTGGCGATCTGATCGAACGACAGCGCGGTGTTGTCAACCAGCCATACAGCCGTTGCCTTTGGCATGAGCAATTGTTGAGCCATAGATACAGTCCTTCTGTCCGTCCGCGCCGGTGTCGCGGGCGTGGTATCAACCACTGATTTCCGGGATATTGCCGCTCTATAACCGGATTGCATCATAATTGCAATTCTTTGCGAAACAAATGACCTTTGTCTAATTGCCGTGCGCAATTGACCTGCTATGAATTCAACACATGCCTGAGGTGGGAGTCTCGGGCCGCGTCAGAAGCCATACCCGGTTCCAGGAGGAGTTCATGTCTGCCAAAATCTACCCGGTGCTCAAGTCGGCGAAAGCCCGCACGCTCATCGACAATGAGCGTTACCAGAAATGGTACCAGGAGAGCGTCGAGGATCCAGAAAAATTCTGGGACAAGCATGGCCGTCGGATCGACTGGTTCAAGCCTTACACCAAGGTCAAGAATACGTCCTTCAAGGGCAGGGTGCCAATCAAGTGGTTCGAGGACGGCCTCACCAACGTCTCCTACAACTGTATTGACCGGCATCTGAAGACGCATGGCGAGCGCACGGCGATCATCTGGGAAGGTGACAACCCCTATATCGACAAGAAGATCACCTATAACCAGCTTTATGATTATGTCTGCCGTCTGGCGAATGTGCTGAAGAAGCACGGCGTCAAGAAGGGCGACCGCGTCACCATCTATATGCCGATGATACCGGAGGCAGCCTATGCGATGCTCGCCTGTGCGCGCATCGGGGCGATCCATTCGGTCGTCTTCGGCGGTTTCTCGCCGGAAGCGCTGGCGGGCCGCATCGTTGACTGCCAGTCTACCTTCGTCATCACCTGCGATGAAGGTGTGCGCGGCGGCAAGCCGATACCGCTGAAAGAAAATACCGACAAGGCGATCGATATCGCCGCCAAGCAATATGTCATTGTCAACAAGGTTCTGGTGGTGCGCCGAACCGGCGGCAAGACCGGCTGGGCGCCGGGCCGCGACATCTGGTACCACCAGGAAATCGCCACGGTGAAACCGGATTGCCCGCCTGTGAAGATGCGCGCGGAAGATCCGCTGTTCATCCTCTATACGTCGGGCTCTACCGGCAAGCCAAAGGGCGTGCTGCACACCACGGGCGGCTACCTCGTCTATACGTCGATGACGCATGAATATGTCTTCGATTACAAGGATGGCGAGGTCTACTGGTGTACGGCCGATGTCGGCTGGGTCACGGGACACTCTTATATAGTCTATGGACCGCTGGCCAATTGCGCGACGACGCTGATGTTCGAAGGTGTTCCCAATTTTCCGGATCAGGGCCGTTTCTGGGAAGTCATCGACAAGCACAAGGTCAATATTTTCTATACGGCGCCGACAGCGCTCAGATCGCTGATGGGTGCGGGTGACCAGTTCGTCCAGCGCTCGTCGCGCTCCAGCATCCGTCTTCTCGGCACCGTGGGCGAGCCGATCAACCCGGAAGCATGGGAGTGGTATTACCATGTTGTCGGTGAGGACAAGAGCCCGATCGTCGATACATGGTGGCAGACGGAAACCGGCGGCATTCTCATCTCGCCGCTGCCGGGTGCGACCGATCTAAAACCCGGCTCGGCGACAAGGCCGTTCTTCGGTGTGCAGCCGCAGCTTGTCGATGCCGAAGGCAATGTGCTGGAGGGGCCGGCGGACGGCAATCTCTGCATCATCGACAGCTGGCCGGGCCAGTCGCGCTCCGTCTATGGCGATCATCAGCGCTTCATCGACACCTACTTCTCCACCTACAAGGGCAAGTATTTCACCGGTGATGGCTGCCGGCGCGATGAGGATGGTTATTACTGGATCACCGGCCGCGTCGATGACGTGCTGAACGTTTCCGGTCATCGTCTCGGCACGGCCGAGGTGGAATCGGCGCTGGTGTCGCATCATCAGGTTTCGGAAGCGGCCGTGGTGGGTTATCCGCATCCGATCAAGGGGCAGGGCATCTATTGTTATGTCACGCTGATGGCGGGGCAGAACGGCGACTATGCGCTGCGCGAAGAGCTGGTAAAACACGTGCGCAACGAGATCGGACCGGTTGCGACACCCGATAAGATCCAGTTCGCGCCCGGCCTGCCGAAGACCCGTTCCGGCAAGATCATGCGGCGCATCCTGCGCAAGATCGCCGAGGATGATTTTGGTGCGCTGGGAGATACGTCGACGCTCGCTGATCCTGCTGTCGTCGAGGACCTCATCGCCAACCGGCAAAACCGCACGGCGTGAACTGAGAGGCTGCTTCGGCAGCCTTTTTCTATTGACTGTCCTCACAAACAAAAACACCCGGAGGCGAACCTCCGGGTGTTTTTCATCGTAGGCTGTAAGGCTTACTGGCCGCGGATCTTCTTGAGGTCCGCCAGAACGGCGTCAACGACGTCGGCGCCGATTTCAGCCTTGTGCTTTTCGTAAACGACCATCGACTTTTCGCGGATACGCGCCTGCTCTTCGGCAGACAGCGAGTTCACCTCGAGGCCGGCAGCCTTGATCTTTTCCAGCGACTTCTGGTTCAGTTCGCGGATGACCTTGCGCTCTTCGTCACGGCCGACAACTGCGCATTCGCGCAGGGCTGCCTGTTCTTCCGGCGTATAGCTGTCGAAGATCGGCTTGGAGAAGAGGAAGAGGAACGGCGTGTAAGCGTGGTTCGTCTCCGTGATGTACTTCTGCACCTCGTAGAACTTCGAGGTGTCGATCGTCACATAGGGGTTTTCCTGGGCATCGATCGCGTTGGTCTCAAGCGCCGAGAAGACTTCGCCGAAAGCCATCGGCGTAGCGTTTGCACCGAGGTTCTGGAAGGTGTCGAGGAAGATGTTGTTCTGCATCACGCGGACCTTGAGGCCCGAGAAATCTTCCCACTTGTTGACGGCATGCTTGGAGTTCGACAGGTTGCGGAAGCCGTTTTCCCAGTAAGCGAGGTTTACGAGGCCCTGTTCTTCCAGCTTCTTGTTCATCATGTCGCCGAAGGCGCCGTCCATGACGGCATCGGCTTCCTTGGCATTGGCGAAGAGGAATGGCAGGTCGAAGACGCCCAGCGACGGGATGAGACCGACGAGCGGCGAGGACGACGTGACGACCGCTTCCTGAACGCCGGAGCGCAGGGCCTGTGTCGCCTGAAGGTCACCGCCGAGAGCGCCACCCCAGAATGCCGTCAGTTTCAGCTTGCCGCCGGACTTGTCGTCGAGGCAGGCCTGCATGGCCTTGATGCCGTTGCCGACGGGATGATCCTGGTTGATACCGTTCGAAACGCGGATGTTGCGGCTGTTGAATTCGGCCATTGCCGGCGCTGCCGCGCCAACTGCGAAGGCGATTGCCGTGGTGGTCAGAAGAAGCTTTCTCATAATATCCTCCCTTGGATTGTGGTCGAGAAAAAGTTTCACTTAACGTAGGTACTGCAGAGGCACGAGGACGATGTCCGGGAAAATCACCAGCATCGCCAGCACGATGGTTTCGGCGACGAGGAACGGCCAGACACCGATCGTGACCTTGCCGAGCGGGATGCGGCCGACGCCGCTGACGACGTTCAGCACCACGCCAACCGGTGGGGTAATCAGGCCGATGGCGTTATTGATGATGAAGAGAACACCGAAATAGACCGGGTCGATGCCCGCCTGCTTGATGATGGGCATCAGAACTGGCGTCAGGATCAGGATGGTCGGCGTCAGGTCAAGCGCGGTGCCGACGACGAAGACCAGCACCATGATGACAGCCATCAGCAGCATCGGACGGTCGATCAGCGGCTCGATGTAACCGGCAACTTCGTTCGGAATGTTCGCAGCTGTGATAAGCCATGCGGAGACGAGGGCCGCGCAGACCAGGAACATGATGATCGAGGTGCTCTTGGCGGCGCGCAGGAGCACGTGGAACAGGTCCGCCGGCTTCAGTTCGCGGTAGATCACCATGCCGACGAAAAGCGCATAGGCGGCAGCCACGACGGCGGCTTCCGTCGGCGTCATGATGCCGGCCTTGATACCGCCGAGGATGATGACGGGCATGCCGAGCGCCCAGCCGGCGCGGGCCGTGGCTGTAACGCGTTCCTTGGCCGTGGTTTTCGGCAGCGGCTTGACGTTATCCTTGCGCACCACGATCAGCCAGGCGACGATCAGTGAGATGCCCATCAGAATACCGGGCACGATACCGGCAAGGAAAAGCTGGGTGATCGAAACGTTAGCGGCGACACCGAAGACGATGAACGCCATGGACGGCGGAATGACCGGGGCGATGATACCGCCGGCTGCGATCAGGCCGCCGGAGCGCGGAATATTGTAACCGGCCTTCGCCATCATCGGGATGAGGATTGCGGCAAGGGCTGCGGTATCGGCTGCGGCCGAACCGGAGATGCTGGCCATGATGATGGCAGCGACGATGGCCACGATGCCGAGGCCGCCCCTGATATGGCCGACCAGCGCGATCGCAAAGTCGATGATGCGGCGGGACAGGCCGCCGGAATTCATCAGTTCGCCAGCGAGAATGAAGAAGGGGATGGCAAGCAGGGTGAAGGTGTCTGCGCCCGAGATCATGTTCTGCGCGATGATAGCGGTGTTGAACATGCCCATGTACCACATGAGCACGACGCCACAGAACATCAGCGAGAAAGCAACGGGAACGCCAATGGCCATGGCTCCCAGAAGAGAGCCGACAAAAACGAAAAGTGTCATGGTATCAGCGCTCCGAAAGCTGTTCGATCGTCAGGTTCTCGCCCGCAAACTGGGCGATTTCGTCTTCCGTCACGCGTCCCGTCAGAAGGCGGTACAGGCGTTCCAGCGCGATGACGAACATCAGGCCGCCGGTGAACATGCCGATGCCATAGACCCAGATCATGGAGAGCTTGGTGACCGGCGCGTGCATGCTGGCGTTGATGCCAGACTGTTTCCAGGTGCCCCAGAAGAAGATGGCGGAACAGGCCAGGATGATGATGTTCGAGATGATCATGCAGACGATTCGGGCGCGGCGCGACAGAAACATCACGAGCGTTTCAATGCCCATATGGCTGTTCTCGCGGAAGGTCAGTACCGCGCCGAGGAAGGTCAGCCACACAAAAAAGTAGCGTGACAGCTCTTCCGAGACATTGATGCCGGAATTCATCGTGTAACGCATGACGACGTTGACGAAGACCATGATCGACATGCCAGCAAGCAGCGCGACGAGAATGATTTCGAGAATCCGGTAAAAGAGATTGATGGTCTTTTGCATTTTCCCCTCCCGAAGAAATATCTAGAGCAGCCCTCGTTTCGCCAGGTTGCGCATCAGTGCCGCGGTGCCGAACGTCCATTCCGGGCATTCGTCAGTCGTCGTGACCCAGTTGATCAGCTTACCGAGCTTGGGCGTGGAGATTTCGACACGGTCACCCTTTGAATGGGTGAAGCCGAGACCTGGGCCATGGCGGTCCTTTACCGGCGCGAACATCGTGCCAAGGAAAAAGACTGCGCCGTCAGGATATTGGTGGTTACGGTTCAAGAGCTGCGAAGCGAGGTTTTCCGGCGTGCGGCTGATCGCCTCCATGGGGCTGATGCCCGTCATGGTGAAACCATCCTCTCCTTCGACCAGAAGAGAAATCTGCGCCTTCTTCACATCTTCAATGCTGAAGTTGCCATCGAACAGGCGGATGAACGGGCCTATTGCGCAGGAGGCATTGTTGTCCTTCGCCTTGCTGAGCAGCAGGGCGGAGCGGCCTTCGAAATCGCGCAGGTTGACGTCGTTGCCGAGCGTCGCGCCGACAATGCGACCGTCAGAGGTGATGGCCAACACCACTTCCGGCTCAGGGTTGTTCCACTGCGATTTGGGATGGACGCCGATCAGGGCACCGCAGCCGACGGAGGCCATGGCCTGCGCCTTGGAGAAGATTTCCGCATCCGGGCCGATGCCCACTTCCAGATATTGCGACCAGAGGCCCATTTCCTGGAGCAGTTTTTTCACCTCGGCGGCTTTTTCTGAGCCGGCCTCAAGTCCCTTGAGATTGTCGCCAAGAACAGGCGCCAGCCGTCCGCGAATTTCCTGCGCACGCAGCGGATCGCCCTTGGCCTGTTCCTCGATCACGCGTTCCAGCATGCTGTCGGCGAAGGTGACACCTGCAGCCTTGACGGCCTGAATATCGTTGGGAGCGAGGAGATCGCCGGCTGAGCCGTCCAGAAACGCGTCCAGCGCGCCTAAGGCGACGAAAGTACCGGTGTCCTTGAGCTGCTCCACCAGGTCGGTCTTCTCCAGAAGCTCTGACATGGTTGGAGAAACAGACGTGAGGTCATAAAGCACGCCATCCTTGAGGAGGACGGGGCAGGGGCCGCCTTCGCTTTTCGACCAGACGCGGCCGACGAGCAAAGCGTTTTCATAATCCTCAGGCAAAATTGCGGTAGCGTCGATCGACCTTACGCCGGCCATGTATATCCTCCCCTTTCAGACTTCCGACAGGCCGCCTCCTGCGGTCTTATTGTCTGGATGTCTGACAACCTAATCTTATTCTTCTTAGTATGACTTTTCGAGCGAGTCTAGCGGTCTCGCGGACAAATTTATCATGTATCGCTCATGAAGCGCGGAAACCTGTCCTATAGCTTGACTGCCAGTGACTTTTTGCAGTCAAAATATATCCAGCTCCAGATTGACGCGGCTTGCCGCACCGATCAGATGCTTGCGCATCGCGTTCTTGGCCGCGGGCGCATCAGCTTTTTCCACGGCCTCGTAAATTGCCACATGTTCGGCAATCGTTACCTCGAGAATTTCCCCAAAAACCGCCCGGGAGAAAGCGATGTTGATGGCGGAACTGATGCGCTCCGCAATGAAGCCGAGGAACATCAGGAAATATTCGTTTTGTGTGGCCTCAGCCAGAATACGGTGGAAGTCCAGATCGGCGGCAACGCCTTCCGTCGACCAATCGTCAGCGGTTTTCATCTTTTCCAGTGCCGCGGCCAGTCGCGCCAACTGCTGCGGGCTACGATGCAATGCCGCCAGCCCTGCTGCTTCTATTTCCAGCGGCATGCGAAGCTGGAAAAGATCGCGGAAGTTCTCCGGATCGTTCAGCCGGGAGCGCTCGATACGGATGGACAGTCTCTGCCGGGGATCGGTGACGAATGCGCCCACGCCCTGCCGGGTTTCGACGAAACCTTCATTGCGCAATTGTGCTATCGCCTCGCGGATGACAGAGCGGCTCACCCCGAAGGTTTTTGCCAGCACATGTTCAGTCGGCAGCCTGTCGCCCGGCCCGAGTTTCGAATCGTTGATCTCGCGTGCGATCTCTGCGGCGATGCGGCCGGGGAGATGATCGTTGCGATGTATCTGATTGAACTCCAGCGTCATGGTTGCTCCCGTTCCACAGAAACGATTGGTTCGTTTTTCCCGCTGCAGACGACTTCCTCCTTCGCCGTCAGCGGGGTTTTTTAAGGCGGCGTTTTTCAGCCGCCTCTGCCGTGCCTTGATTAGCTATCCGGTTGCAGGGTTATCTGGCAACCGGGATTCATCCGCAAATCAGGGTCGAAGGTGTTTTTCAGGCCAGTGATCATCCGCCGCTGCACGTCAGATAGCCGGCTTTCGAAATCCGAGCGTTTCAACCGGCCGATGCCGTGCTCGGCGCTGATGCTGCCGACGTAACGGTCGAGCACCTCATTGACGAGCGTTTTGGACTTGTAGATGAATGCTTCGCGCTCTTCCGGCGTCGAACCGTTTGGCGGCAGCACGTTGAGGTGGACGTTTCCGTCTCCCACATGGCCGTAGGAAACAGCGAGGCACTCCGGCAGTTTTTCCGCCAGTTCCGCCTCGGCTTCGGCCACGAAAGCCGCGAGTTTTGACAGCGGTACGGAAATATCGGTGCGCATATGGCTGCCGCGCAGCGCCTGGCCTTCGTTCATGCCTTCGCGGAATAGCCAAAGCGATTGCGCCTGCGCCCGTGACGATGCGATGACGCCATCCAGCACCAGCCCGTCTTCCATGACGCCTTCGAGGAAGCGGCCCATCAGGTCTGCGGTGTCGACCAGGCCGGAGCCTGAAATTTCCATCAGTACATAGGCCGGGTAGTCACCGGCGATCGGCATTTTAAGGTCGGGGATTGCCTCGATCGCCAGCGTGAAGGCGACCGGCGGCATAAATTCGAAGGCAGACATCAGGTCGCAGCATTCGCGACGGGCGCGACGGTAAAGCTTGATGGCATCGTCAAGCGAATTGAGGCCGAGCAGCGCCGTTTCGACGTGTTCCGGATTGGGGTAAAGCTTGACGGCAACGGCGGTGATAATGCCGAGCGTTCCTTCCGCACCGATGAAAAGCTGCTTCAGGTCGATGCCGCGATTATCCTTGCGCAGCGTCGACAGCCCATTCCAGATAGTGCCATCCGGTAGCACCACTTCGAGACCCAGGACCAGTTCGCGCGTCATCCCGTACCGCAGCACATTGATGCCGCCGGCATTTGTGGAGACATTACCGCCTATACGGCAGCTACCCTGGGCCCCAAGTGATAGCGGGAAGAACATACCCTTGTCCTGCACCGCGTCCTTGAATTCCGAGAGAATGCAGCCCGCTTCCACGACGGCGGAAAAATCATCGCTGTCTATGGTGCGGATGGCGTTCATGCGCTCGAGGCTCAGAACGACTTGGCGTTTAGGCGCATCAGGAATGCCGCCGAGTACAAGACCGGTATTGCCGCCCTGAGGGATGATGGCGAGTCCGAGTTCGGCGCAGGCGCGCACCGTATCAGATACTTCCTCCGTCGACCGGGGACGGATCACGGCTACAGCCGAACTGGTGACGTCGCCATGCCAGTCCCGGCAATAACGCAGCATGTCCTCCGGCGACGTGAGCACCAAAGCCTCGCCCAACCTGTTCTTCAGCGAGAATCGCAATTCCCCGATATCGTGTTCGCTGACGATCGTCATTCCACCCTCTCCGCTCAATCCGCCCTGAAATGTCCGGGCAAGGCTTCTTCGCCCTTGCTTTTGCCGGTTTGTGAAAAAATACTATTTTCAACTCGATCATATAAGGTTATCAGACAACCTTACAAGCTAATTTATCGGTCGGTTGGCTGATGATGTTTTTTCGGTCTCGGGAGAACGACCGGGACAAAGAGGAGGAAGACATGCATATCGCAATTATTGGCGCCGCTGGCATGGTGGGCCGCAAGCTGACGCAGCGTCTCGTCAAGGACGGGTCACTGGGTGGCAAGGCGGTGGAGAAATTCACGCTTATCGACGTGTTCCAGCCCGAAGCGCCCGCCGGTTTTTCCGGTGCCGTCGATGCGCGCGCGGCCGATCTTTCCGCACCTGGCGAAGCCGAAAAGCTGGTCGAAGCCCGTCCGGATGTCATCTTCCACCTTGCCGCTATCGTCTCCGGCGAAGCCGAACTCGATTTCGACAAGGGCTACCGCATCAATCTCGACGGCACGCGTTATCTCTTCGATGCCATCCGCCTTGCCAACGGCAAGGATGGCTACAAGCCGCGCGTGGTCTTCACCTCCTCGATTGCCGTCTTCGGTGCGCCGCTTCCCTATCCGATCCCGGACGAATTCCACACCACGCCGCTGACCAGCTACGGTACGCAGAAGGCTATCTGCGAATTGCTCCTGTCCGACTACAGCCGCCGCGGTTTCTTTGACGGCATCGGCATTCGCCTTCCCACTATCTGCATTCGTCCCGGCAAGCCGAATGCGGCTGCCTCCGGCTTCTTCTCCAATATCCTGCGCGAGCCGCTGGTTGGCCAGGAGGCGGTTCTGCCGGTGCCGGAAAGCATTCGCCATTGGCACGCCTCGCCGCGTTCCGCGGTCGGTTTCCTTATTCATGGTGCCACGATCGACGTCGAAAAGGTCGGCCCGCGCCGCAACCTGTCGATGCCGGGCCTCAGCGCCACCGTCGGCGAACAGATTGAGGCACTGCGCAAGGTGGCGGGGGAAAAGGCCGTCGCCCTCATCCGTCGCGAGCCGAACGAGATGATCATGCGCATGTGCGAAGGCTGGGCACCCAGTTTCGAAGCCAAGCGTGCCCGCGAACTGGGCTTTACGGCGGAAAGCTCCTTCGAAGAGATTATTCAGGTTCATATTGAGGACGAACTGGGAGGTTCACTGAAATGAGTGGCGGCGGGGAGGAGAAGAAGCGCTCGGTCGCCTTTATCGGCACCGGCCTGATGGGAGGGCCGATGGCCCGGCGCCTGCTGGGTGCGGGCTTTTCGGTCACGGTCTGGAACCGCAGTGTCGATAAGGCCGAGGCTCTTGTTGCCGATGGCGCGGTCGTCGCGGCATCGCCGGCAGATGCAGCCAAGGGCGCCGATATTGTCATCACCATGCTGAGTGACGGCAAGGCCGTGGGCGAGGTGCTGTTCGAGGCCGGTGTGGCCGAAGCGCTGAAAAAGGGGGCTGTCGTCATCGACAGCAGCTCGATTGCGCCGCCGATCGCGCGTGAACACTCCTCCCGGCTTCAGGCGCTTGGCATCCATCACGTCGATGCACCGGTTTCGGGCGGTGTGCCGGGCGCGACGGCCGGTACGCTCGCCATCATGGCCGGTGGAGACGAGGCGCTGATCGCGGATCTTGCTGATGTCTTTGCACCGATGGGCCGGCTCACCTATGTGGGTCCCTCGGGTGCCGGCCAGCTCTGCAAGCTCGCCAACCAGCAGATCGTCGCCATTACGATCGGCGCGGTTGCCGAAGCGATGATGCTGGTGGAAGCGGGAGGAGCCTCTCGCGAAGGTTTCCGCAATGCCATACGTGGCGGCTTTGCCGAAAGCCGGATACTGGAATTGCATGGCGAACGCATGGTGAAGCGCAATTTCGTGCCGGGTGGTCCATCCAAATTCCAGCTCAAGGATCTGAATGGCGTGTTGGCAACCGCGAAGGACCTGTCGCTTACCCTGCCGCTTACGCAGCAGGTGACGCGGGAATTCGACGACTTCGTTGGTGACGGCGGTGCCGATATCGATCACAGCGGCATCCTGCTTTACCTCGAAAAACTCAACAACCGCGAACAGGGCTGAGGCAGGCTTATGAGCGACGAGAAGACACCCATGCGCCGGCTGCGATCGCAGGACTGGTTCGACAACCCTGATCATCTCGACATGACGGCGCTCTATCTGGAGCGCTTCATGAATTATGGCGTAACGCCGGAAGAACTGCGTTCCGGCAAGCCGGTGATCGGCATCGCCCAGAGCGGCAGCGATCTTACGCCCTGCAACCGCGTCCATGTGGAATTGGTGAAGCGTGTGCGCGACGGCATCCGTGATGCGGGCGGTATTCCTATCGAATTCCCGACCCATCCGATGTTCGAAAACTGCAAGCGCCCGACGGCGGCGCTCGACCGCAATCTTGCCTATCTCAGCCTCGTGGAAGTGCTTTACGGCTATCCGCTCGACGGTGTCGTGTTAACGACGGGCTGCGACAAGACCACGCCCTCGGCACTGATGGCGGCAAGCACGGTCGATATTCCGGCCATCGTGCTCTCCGGCGGGCCGATGCTCGACGGTTATCATGAGGGCGATCTGGTCGGTTCCGGCACTGTGATCTGGCGCATGCGCCGCAAATATGGCGCTGGCGAAATCACCCGGGAGGAATTTCTGCAGGCGGCTCTGGAATCCGCGCCATCGGTCGGGCATTGCAACACCATGGGCACGGCGTCGACCATGAACGCCATGGCGGAAGCGCTCGGCATGTCGCTTACCGGCTGCGGTGCAATCCCCGCCGCTTACCGTGAACGCGGCCAGATGGCCTATCGCACCGGTCGCCGCGCCGTCGAACTGGTTGTTGAGAATATCAAGCCCTCGGACATCATGACGCGCGAAGCCTTCCTGAACGCGATCCGCGTCAACTCGGCAATCGGTGGCTCCACCAATGCCCAACCGCATCTCGCGGCGATGGCGAAACATGCGGGCGTTGAACTCCGTGAAGAGGACTGGCAGGTCCACGGTTACGATATTCCGCTGTTGGCCAACATACAGCCGGCCGGCAAATGGCTCGGTGAGAAATATCACCGCGCCGGCGGCACGCCCGCCATCATGTGGGAGCTTCTGCAGGCGGGCAAGCTCGATGGAAGCTGTCGGACCGTGACCGGTAGAACAGTGGCTGAAAATCTGGAAGGTCGGGAATCGACCGACCGAGATGTGATCCTTCCTTATGAAAATCCGCTGAAGGAACGGGCAGGTTTCCTGGTTCTCAAGGGCAATCTGTTCGATTTCGCCATCATGAAGACGAGCGTGATCTCGGCGGAGTTCCGGCAGCGCTATCTCAACGAGCCGGGGCACGAGGGAATTTTCGAGGGCAGATGCGTGGTTTTTGACGGTTCGGAAGACTATCACGCCCGCATCAATGATCCGTCCCTCGATATTGATGAGCGTACCATTCTCGTCATTCGTGGTGCGGGGCCGCTTGGCTGGCCCGGCTCGGCCGAGGTCGTCAACATGCAGCCGCCGGATGCGCTTTTGAAAAAAGGAATCACCAGCCTGCCGACGATCGGCGACGGCCGGCAATCGGGAACGGCGGACAGCCCATCCATTCTCAACGCCTCGCCCGAAAGTGCGGCCGGCGGTGGCCTGGCCTGGCTTCGCACGGGCGATGTGATCCGCATCGACTTCAACAAGGGCGAGTGTAACGCGCTGGTGCCGGATGAGGAGCTTGCAGCCCGCAAGGCAGACGGCATTCCCGCTGTTCCCGCGGATGCGACGCCCTGGCAGCGCATTTATCGTCAGTCGGTAACGCAGCTTTCGGACGGCGCGGTTCTGGAAGGCGCTGCGGATTTCCGCCGCATTGCCGAGAAGATGCCCCGGCACAATCATTGATCACACGACCAGAATCCCCGGCCACGTCCGGGGATTTTTCTTTTCGGGCGGTTTCGTAAATGCGTGTGACCTCATAAGGTGCCTGCACATCCGCATTATAGGGGCAGGACATGACTGATATTTCGATGATAGAAGCCGCGCGGGAGCGCATCGGCACTCAAGCGGTTCGCACGCCGCTTCTCTCATCACCTTTTCTGGACGAGATTGCCGGGCGAAAGCTCTTCGTAAAAGCTGAATGCCTGCAAAGAACGGGTTCCTTCAAGTTTCGTGGCGGCTGGTCGGCCGTCTCAGGCCTGCCTGCGGAGGTCCGCGCCAAAGGCGTCATCGCCTTTTCCTCCGGTAACCATGCGCAGGGCGTGGCGCTTGCCGCCAGCTTCCACGGCGTTCCCGCCGTCATCATCATGCCGATGGATGCACCGAAGATCAAAATCGACAATACCCGTGCTTATGGCGCGGAGGTGGTGCTTTATGACCGCGCGAATGAGGATCGCGATGCCATTGGGGACCGCATTTCGCGCGAGCGCGGGTTGACGCTGATCAGGCCTTATGACGAACCGCTGGTCATTGCCGGGCAGGGGACGGTGGGGCTCGAGATTGCTGAACAGGGCGCGGAACTGGGTATCGATTCAGCCGAGATCCTGGTGCCGTGCGGCGGCGGTGGCCTTACATCCGGCATATCCCTTGCGCTTGCAGCGAAAGCACCGAACTATAAGGTCAGGACTTCGGAACCGGAGCGGTTCGATGATGTGGCACGCTCTCTTGCCTCGGGCAAGATCGAGCGGAACGCCACGACCTCGGGTTCGATCTGCGATGCGATCGTTACGCCGCAGCCCGGTAACATTACCTTCCCGATCATGGTTAGGCTTTGCGGGAAAGGCATCGCCGTGACTGAAGAGGAAGCGCTGCGGGCAATGGTTCTCGCCTTCAACCGGCTGAAGATCGTCGTTGAGCCCGGTGGGGCGGTGGCCCTGGCGGCGGCCCTCTTCCATGGCGATGAACTGGAGAGTGAAACGGTGATCGCAGTCGCTTCCGGCGGCAATGTCGATCCGGAGGTCATGACGGGTGCGCTGTCCCGTTTCGGCTGAGCGGGTTGGGATCAAGCCCCAAGCCGCGCCGCGACCTCGTTGGCGATGGCCAGCGAGGCAGTAAGGCCGGGGCTTTCGATGCCGAAGAGATTGACGAGACCGTTGACGCCATGCGTCTCCGGCCCGTCAATGCGGAAATCCATAGCGGGTTCGTCCGGACCTGAAATCTTCGGCCGGATTCCAGAATAGGCCGGGATCAGCGCATGGTCGGGAAGGCGCGGCCAATAACGCCGTATCGCATCATCAAAACCTTCCATGCGTTGGGGATCGACGGCGTAATCGATGGCGTCCACCCACTCCACATCCGGGCCGAAACGAGCCTGGCCAGCAAGATCGAGGGTGAGATGTACGCCAAGGCCATGAGTATGAGGTGCCGGATAGATGAGCCTTGAAAAGGGTGACTTGCCGGCCAGCGAAAAATAGCTGCCCTTGGCGAAACGCGCCTGCGGGATACCATCCTCCGGCAATCCCTCTATCTTTCTTGCCACCATCGGCGCAACAAGTCCGGCGGAATTGATGAGCAGCCGGCACGTCAGGCTGGTGGGCTCCGCGCCGCCGACGTGGATCCGAAAACCATCGCCCGCCACTTCCGCCCTTTCGAAGGGGGTGTTGACGGCCATGGCTGCGCCGTGATCCTGTGCGTCTCCGAACAGCGCCAGCATGTATCCGTGACTGTCGATGATACCGGTCGAAGGTGACGTAAGGGCTGCAACGCAGGTGAGCGCGGGTTCGAGTAAAACCGCCTGTCGTTCATCAATCAGCTCAAGATCGTTACATCCGTTGGCCTTGCCCTTCTCCTGGAGAGTGGCGAGCATGGCCGTCTCTTCATGGCTCGTGGCGACGATGAGTTTGCCGCAGCGGCGATGAGCAACGCCGTGGCTCTGGCAGAAAGCATAAAGACGCTCCTTGCCCTCCACGCAAAGTCGGGCCTTGAGGCTTCCAGGCGGGTAATAAAGGCCTGCGTGGATGACTTCGCTGTTGCGGGAGGAAGTGATCGAGCCAAATTCCCTTTCGCTTTCCAGGATGACGACGAAGAGGCCGCGCATAGCGAGTTCTCGCGCTGTCGCCAGGCCGATCACACCGGCTCCAATGATGATGGCGTCGATATCTGTCATGGTATTTTCCGTGTCCGCATTGCCTTCAGACGGAAAGCGCCCCGTCGCGCTGATGCAGCGCAATGGGTAGATTGATGCTTGCTGCCCGGCAAGTTGCAATCCGTATTTTTCCCGATGCACCTATCTTATGGAATATTATCTCTACTGAAACGGTGGAGAATAAAGCTATTCTACGAGTGAAATAAGCAATGCCCGCTTTGAAGGGCCGAGCAGGAAGGGAGTGTACAATGTCTTATTCCAAGGCAGGAAAAGTAAAAGACTTTGTTTCGCAGCCCCAGTCGCCGCGCAACTGGAAAGATTCGGTTCATGCGGCTCTCGTCGGCGTTTGCATGGCCTTTGTCGCTGCCGTCATATTCGGTCTCGTTCCCTGATCCTCCCGATCTTCTCATCAGGTAATTTGAGAACAAAAGGCCGGTCGCTCCTCCGACCGGCCTTTTTCATTCCCATTCACGACTTCAGGTAATCTTCCGCAAGATCGACCCAGAAAGCGGTTCCGATTGGCAGGATTTCGTCGTTGAAATCAAATTTTGGATGGTGCAACGGCGGGTCGTTGTCGGTTCGTGCGGTGCCGAGGAAGAAATAACAGCCCGGTCGTTTCTCCAGCATGTAGGCGAAGTCTTCCGCGCCCATCGACGGGCGCTGCATTTCTGCGACCTTTTCAGGCCCGGCAAAACGGCGGGCGAGATCGGCGACATAATCCGTTTCCGCCCTGTGGTTGACGGTTGCATTATAACCGCGTTCGTAATCGATGGTGACGCTCATGCCGTAGCTGGCCGCCTGGCCTTCGGCTATCGCCCGAATGCGCTTTTCCAGCTCATCGCGCACGCCCGGATCGAAGGAACGGATGGTCAGTAGCATTTCCGCCGTTTCGGGAATGACGTTGCTGGCAGCACCGGCATGGAAGGCGCCAACGGTGACGACCGCCGACAGCTGCGGATGGATGTTGCGTGAAACCACCGTCTGCAGCGCCATGATGATGCTTGCCCCGGCAACGATAGGGTCAGCGGCATCCTGCGGTTCGGCACCGTGGCCGCCATAACCGTTGACGGTGATCTTGCACTCGTCGACCGCGGCAAGGATCGGCCCGTCGCGCAGCACGAACTGCCCGAAGGGCAGGCCGGGGTCGTTGTGGAGTGCAAAAACCGCATCGCAGGGAAAGCGGTCGAACAGGCCGTCCTCGATCATGATGCGGGCGCCGCCGAAATTTTCCTCCGCCGGCTGGAAGATCAGATGCAGTGTTCCGTTAAAATTCCTGCGCTCGGCTATGATCTTCGCTGCGCCGAGCAGCATGGCAGTGTGGCCATCATGGCCGCAGGCATGCATCACGCCCTGATTGGCGCTCGCATATTCCGTCCCCGTTTCTTCGTGGATCGGCAGGGCGTCGATATCGGCTCGAATGCCAAGCGTGCGCGTGCTGTCACCATTGCGCAGCGTGGCGACAACGCCAGTGCCGGCGAGCCCGCGCGTTACCTCGTACCCCATCGCCAGCAATTGTTCGGCAATGAAATCCGAGGTCTTGAACTCGGAGAGCCCTATTTCAGGGTGACGGTGCAGGTGGCGGCGGATTGCCACCACATCCGGCATATGATTGGCAAAAGACGTCATGGTGGCGGTCTGTCTGGTCATTTTCGAAGTCCCGAGTTTCGCCGTTTTTTACGGTGCTTTTTCAAAATGACATAGCAGCATATGCATGGGCATGTAAGGGGCGCCGCAGGCACTCAGACAGCCTGAAATTCAGCGCTTGCATCGGGTCGCGACAGGTGGCATGGAACTATTGATGTCCTGGGGCATTAGCGTCTTTCGGATGTAGCGCGAACCGTTCCGGTTTCGTGTTGCCCTTCAGGTTATCAACGGGGGACCATCGGGCGTTGCGCGCACAAATTTCGCCGTCGGGGAGGGTGCGAAATCCGGTCGGAACGGCGTTGCCGGGCCGCAGGATGAGATCTTTCTGTCACCGGAAGCTCCCTGCACGCGCTGATCTCAAGCCCCGCAAACAGATTGCAAACATTGTGCAGCAGTATGCGGCGCCTTCCTGCCGGACGGTCCTCTCATCCAGGCGTCCGGTCCGGTTCACCGAAGGTTCAGGATAAGTCATAAATATAGCGTGGCCGATTTTCGTGTGTGTTCCCGCCACGGACGAAATGCCGGCCAAGTCGAACAAGTCTCCATAAAGTTCAGAATACGAGCCCGATGTCATTTCATATCACCCCGACCGCCGCCGCCCGTGATTCCGAGACGAAGCAGATCGATCATAATGATTCGATCCGCGCGTCCTATATGACGGTCGAGGAACTGCATGATGCGGGCGCCGCGCTTTCCCGCGATGGCGCCGACAGCCTTCCCGGCTTCATGGAGTTCGATTTCTTCGAGCGTCATCGCGAGAATGAAAAGGAAATCCTCAGGGTCTATCGCACAACGGCGGTCGACGCGGAAAATGGCGCGACGATAACGCCAGCGGCGGAATGGCTTCTCGACAACCATTACGTCATCGAAGAGGCGATCCAGGAAGTCCGCCGTGATTTTCCGCGCAAGTTCTATCGCCAGCTGCCGACAATGACGGTGGGCGGCGTGACGATCCCGCGGGTCATGGCGCTCGGCTGGCTTTATGTCGCCCATACCCACAGCACGGTATCGCGCGAAAACATGACGGCGCTGGTGGATGGCTACCAGACCTCGAAGACGCTGCAGATCGGTGAATTGTGGGCGCTGCCATCGATCATCCGTTTTGTCCTAATCGAAAATCTTCGCCGCATCTCCATCCGTGTGGAGCGTTCGCGCCGCATGCGCCAGAAGGCGAATGAGGTGGTCGACGAGATTATCCGCCTGAACGATGCGGAAGCGTCGGCAGCACTTCTCAAGCAGGTCGATTCGCTGGTCGATGACCCGACTTTTGCGACGCAGTTCCTTTATCGTCTCCGGAACGGTTCGCAGACCTCCGGTTTTGCCGTTGCCTGGCTCGAAGAGCGTCTTCACGCTGCCGGCACCGACGCTGAAAACGTGATGATGTCGGAGCATAATCGCCTTGCCTCCGGCAACGTGACGATGGGCAACATCGTCAAGAGCCTGCGCGAGATCGATGATACCGAATGGTCGGTGTGGTTCGAGGAAGTCAGCCATATCGACAAGGTTCTGCGCGAAGAAACCGATTACGAAACGCTCGATTTCGGCTCCCGGAACACCTACCGCAATACCATCGAACTTCTGGCGCGTCGTTCTCCCAAGACCGAAGTTGAGGTCGCCCGTGCCGCTGTCGAAATGGCGCGTACCGATATGCCCGTAGGGGCGGACGAGACGCATCCCGTCAATGTCGGCTCCGTGCTGGTGGGTCAGCGTCGTTTCGAGCTCGAAAAGGCGCTGGGATACCGGCCCCTGGTATCGCAGCGTATCGTCCGGGCGATGCGGAAGTTCAACTGGCTGGCAATTGCAGCGCCGGTGCTTCTCATCACCGCGGTCGCCATGCTGGCGGTCGGGTGGTTCCTCGCCGAAGCGGGCATGCCCTGGTATGTTGTCACCGCTTTCCTGCTGATGTTCGCTCTGCCCGCCTCGGAGGGCGCGACCGGCCTCTTCAACACCCTTGTCACCTTCTTCGTGAAACCGTTCCGGCTGGTCGGATACGAGTTCAAGAATGGAATTCCCGAGGACGCGCGCACATTGGTCGCCGTGCCCTGCATGCTGACCAGTCGCGACAGCGTTGACGAGATGATGCGCAATATCGAGGTGCATTATCTCGCCAATCCGCATGGTGAGATCTATTTCTCGCTGGTGAGCGACTGGCGCGACGCGCAATACGAGCAGTCCGAGGATGATCTTGAGATACTCGAATATGCCAAGCGCGAGCTGGCAACACTGAACAGCCGCTACGCCTTTGACGGCAAGACACGATTTTACCTTCTGCATCGTCGTCGCATCTACAATCCGGCCGAAGGCTGCTGGATGGGCTGGGAGCGCAAGCGCGGCAAGCTGCATGAGCTGAACATGCTGCTGCGCGGCGACAAGGACACGACGTTCCTCGGCGGCGCGAATATAATTCCGGAAGGTGTGAAATATGTCATGACGCTGGACGCCGATACGCGCCTGATGCGCGATGCGGTGACGAAGCTGGTCGGCAAGATGCACCATCCGATCAACCGCCCCAGGATCGATCCTGAATCCGGTCGGGTGGTCGAAGGTTACGGTCTGCTGCAGCCGCGCGTCACACCTTCCCTGACCACGGGCAAGGATGCTTCGGTTTTCCAGCGTGTCTTTTCCATCAACCGCGGTATCGATCCCTACGTCTTCACGGTTTCCGACGTTTACCAGGACCTGACCTCCGAAGGCACCTTCACCGGTAAGGGTCTTTACGACGTGGATGCTTTCGAGGCGGCGCTGAAGGGCCGTATCGAAGAAAACTCCGTCCTCAGCCACGATCTGCTTGAAGGTTCGTTTGCGCGTTGCGCGCTGGTGACCGATGTGGAGCTCGTGGAGGACTTCCCGACGCGCTATGAGGTGGAAGTTTCGCGTCAGCATCGCTGGGCGCGTGGCGACTGGCAGCTGCTTCCCTATATTCTCGACCGCGCCCGCGGCGTCACCGCTATCGGACGGTGGAAGATGGTCGACAATCTGCGTCGCTCACTGACGCCGATCGCCTGGTTCTTCGCCTCGATCCTCGGCTGGTATTTCATGGATCCGCTCGGGGCGCTGATCTGGCAGATCCTGCTGATCTTCTCGCTCTTCGTTGCACCGACGCTTTCGCTGCTTTCCGGCCTTGTGCCGCGTTCGACAGACATCGTGCCGCAGGCGCATTTCCACACCATCTGGTCTGAAATCCGCGCCACCAATGCGCAAGTCGCGCTGAGAATCGTCTTCATCGCCGATGCCGCCTGCATGATGACAGATGCGATTGCGCGTTCGCTCTACCGCCTGCTCGTCAGCCACAAGTTGATGCTGGAATGGCGCACCGCCGCCAGTATCCAGTCCAGTGCGCAGGGCAGCATCATCGATTATTATCGTCAGATGTGGCACGCCCCCGTTGTGGCGATGCTCGGCCTTCTGTTCGCGGCGCTGCCGGGCGACAATGCCTTCCTGATCGGCATTCCCTTTACGCTGCTGTGGGTGCTGTCGCCCGCCGTTGCCTGGTATGTCAGCCAGTCAGCCGAGACCGAAGACCGGCTGTTCGTTTCCGAGCACGTCTCGTTCGAACTACGCAAGATCGCGCGCCGTACCTGGCGTTATTACGAGACCTTCGTGACACCGCAGGAAAACCACCTGCCGCCGGACAATTTCCAGGAGACGCCGGAGCCGATCGTTGCCTCGCGCACGTCTCCCACCAATATCGGCGTCTATTTGCTCTCCGTCATCTCCGCGCGTCAGTTTGGCTGGATCAGCTTTGCCGACACGCTGGAGCGCATCGAGAACACGATCCAGACCGTTGAGAAGATGGAAAAATATCGTGGCCATCTCTACAACTGGTATCACACCGATACCTTGCAGACGCTTGGACCGCGTTACGTTTCGGCCGTGGACAGCGGCAACCTCGCTGGCCATTTGATTGCGGTTTCTTCCGCTTGCCGCGATTGGGCGGAAGCGCCGTCGGCGCATCTTCAGGGCAACCTCGACGGTATCGGCGACGTGGCCGGTATTCTGCGCGAAACGCTGAAGGCCTTGCCCGACGACCGCAAGAACCTGCGGCCGCTGCATCGCCGTCTCGAAGAGCGTATCATCGGCTTCTCGAACGCGCTGGCATCCGTCAAGCGCGAGCACGAATTCGCCTCCATTCGCGTCATCAATCTGGCGGTGCTTGCGCGTGACATTCAGAAGCTCGCCACCAATGTCGACCACGAGGTGAAGTCCACACAGAGCACGGAAGTGACGCGTTGGGCGCAGTTGCTGGTCGAGTGCTGCGAAGCCCATATTTCCGACAGCGCCATCGACCTGACCAATGTCGAGCCCTTGCGCCAGCGTCTCGCTTCGCTGCGCGACCGCAGCCGCAATCTCGCTTTCTCGATGGATTTCACGTTCCTTTACCGCAAGGATCGCCGCCTTCTGTCCATTGGCTATCGCGTCGAAAGCAAGGAGCTGGATGAGGCCTGCTATGACCTTCTGGCGTCGGAATGCCGTCTGACCAGCCTCTTCGCCATCGCGAAGGGCGATCTGCCGACTGAGCACTGGTACCGCCTTGGCCGTCAGGTCGTGCCGATCGGTGCGCAGGGCGCGCTGGTGTCCTGGTCGGGCTCCATGTTCGAATATCTGATGCCGCCGCTTGTGATGCAGGAGCGTCAGGGGGGTATCCTCAACCAGACCAACAATCTGATCGTCAAGGAACAGATGAATCACGGTCGCCGTCTCGGCACGCCATGGGGCATTTCCGAAGCGGCGTTTAATGCCCGCGATCACAACATGAACTACCAGTACACCAACTTCGGTGTGCCGACGCTGGGCCTCAAGCGTGGCCTTGGCCAGAATGCGGTAATCGCGCCCTATGCATCGATCCTCGCCAGCCAATACGATCCGGATGGTGCACTTGAAAACCTCGACAAGCTGCGCAAGCTTGGCGCACTTGGCCAGTATGGTTTCCACGATGCGGTGGATTTCACGCCAACGCGTGTGCCGGATGGCAAGGTCTGTGCGGTAGTCTACAACTATTATGCCCACCACCATGGCATGTCGATTGCGGCCGTCGCCAACGTCGCCTTTGACGGCGTGCTGCGCGAGCTCTTCCATTCCGATCCGGTGATCGAGGCGGCTGAACTGCTGCTGCAGGAAAAGGCGCCGCGCGAAGTGCCGGTCATGAGCGCCAAATACGAGCCGGAGACCCCCGGCAAGGAACAGGCCGACCTGCTGCGGGCGGAAGTGCGTTCCATTGCCGATCCGGCGGTACGCGACCGTGAGGTGGTGTTCCTGTCAAATGGTCACTACTCGACTATGCTTACCTCGACGGGTGCAGGTTATTCGAAATGGAACGGGCAGGCGATTTCCCGCTGGAAGGCCGATCCGACCGAAGACCGCTGGGGCACCTTCATCTTCCTGCGCGACACCACCAACGGGCAATGGTGGAGTGCGACTGCGGAGCCGCGTGTCTTCGAGGGTGAAAAGACCAAGACAGTCTTCACCGACGACAAGGCCGAGTTCCACAAGACCACCGGCGACCTGCAGAGCGTTGTCGAATGCATCGTCGCCACCGAGCACGATGCAGAAGGCCGCCGCGTCACCCTGCTCAATGTCGGTTCCGAGGATCGCTATATCGAAGTGACTTCCTATATGGAGCCGGTCATTGCGTCTGAGGATGACGACAACGCCCATCCGCTCTTCTCGCGCATGTTCGTGCAGACGGAGATCGGCCGGCGTGGCGACGTCATCCGCGCCTGGCGCAACCGTCGCAGCCCGAACGAGCCGGGCACCGTCATTGCGCATCTGGCCGCCGATAATGCCGGCCCGTCGCGCCCGACGGAATTCGAGACGGATCGCGCCAAATTCATCGGTCGTGGCCGTTCGCTGCGCGAAGCGGCGGCTTTCGATGCCGGTGCGACGCTTTCCAGCACTGACGGCTTCACGCTCGACCCCATCCTGTCGCTGCGACGCACCGTGCGCGTGCCGGCAGGCAAGAAGGTGAGCGTGATCTTCTGGACGATTGCCGCGCCGAGCCGCGAGGAAGTCGACAAGGCGATCGACCGTTATCGTCATCCTGATGCTTTCGCGCATGAACTCGTTCATGCCTGGACGCGTACACAGGTGCAGATGCGCCATGTGGGCGTCACCTCACAGCAGGCGGCCGCCTTCCAGCATCTCGGCCGATATCTGACCTATCCCGACATGCATCTGCGTGCGGATTCGGAAACGCTGAAAACAGGACTCGCTTCGCAGCGCGCCTTGTGGCCGCTTGCGATTTCCGGCGATTTCCCGATTTTCAGCCTGCGCATCAACGACGATATGGACATGGACATCGCCCGTGAGGCGCTGAGTGCCCATGAATATCTGCGTTCGCGCGGCGTGATCTTCGATCTCGTTATCGTCAACGAACGGGCCGCATCCTACGCGCAGGACATGCAGCATGCGCTGGATCATATTTCCGAAGCACAACGCCGCATCAATCCCGCCGATGGCGGTCGCCCGCACGTCTTCTCCGTGCGCCGTGACCTGATGGATGAAGAGACGTGGAGCGCGCTTCTGGCCGCTTCCCGCGTTGTACTCCATGTGCGCAACGGCAAGATCGTGGACCAGATCAACCGCGCGGTATCGCTGTTTGCGGCCCATCGTGGTCCCGATGGCACAAGCGACGCCGCACAGGCCCGTCTGCCGGTCCCGGCTTTCCCGGTTGCGGAGCCGGTCGAAGACGCGGGCGATCTCGATTTCTGGAACGGATTCGGCGGCTTCGCCAGGAACGGACAGGAATATGTGGTGCGTCTCCATGGTGGGCAGTCCACCCCGCATCCGTGGATCAACGTCATCTCGAACGAGAATTTCGGCTTCCATATTTCGGCCGAAGGCGCAGGTTTCAGCTGGAGCCGCAATTCGCGCGATTATCAATTGACACCGTGGAGCAATGACCCTGTCATCAACCGGCCGGGCGAGGCCTTCTATGTCGCCGATGTGGACACAGGAAAGCTCTATACGCCGTGTGCCGCGTTGTCGCGTGATCCAGAAGCCATGTTCGAAACCCGTCACGGCCTGGGTTACTCCATCCTGACCGGCGTTGCCGACACACTTGAAGTCGAGGTGACACAGACCGTCGATCGTGAAAAGCCGGTCAAGTTCTCGCAGGTCATCGTTCGCAACAAAGGGTCCAAAAGCCGCAGGCTGAAGGTTTATGCCTATGTCGAATGGGTGCTGGGCAATAACGGACAGAAATCAGCGCCGTTCATTCTGAGCAGACATGATGCGGGCAACAACGCAATCTTCGCGTCGAACCCCTACAGCATCGACTACAGCGCACGCACGGCGTTCCTGACGCTTGATACGGAGGCGAGCGGTTTCACTACCAGTCGTCGGGAATTCATTGGCCGCTTTGGTTCGGCACAGGCTCCGCAGGCGATCGTGTCGGGTAACGCACTCAGCGGCAGCACCGAGGTTGACGGCGATCCCTGTGCGGCGCTGATGCAGGAAATCCACCTTAAGCCCGGCGAAGAACGACACATGACCTTCATTCTGGGCGATGCCGATAATGCGGAAGAGGCCGAGGCGCTGGTGAAGGATGTCCGCCGTGTGGATTTCCAGTCCGTGCTGGAGGAAAGCAAGGCGTTCTGGACCGGTTTTACCGGCCAGTTACAGGTGTCCACGCCGGATGCCGGCTTCAACCACATGGTCAACAATTGGCTGCCCTACCAGGCGCTGGCGTGCCGCATTCTGGCGCGCACGGCCTTCTATCAGTCGAGCGGCGCCTTCGGCTTCCGTGACCAGCTTCAGGATACCCTGGCGTTCCTGCTCTACCAGCCGGATCTCGCTCGCAAGCAGATCCTGCGCGCAGCCGGCCGGCAGTTCCCGGAAGGCGACGTTCAGCACTGGTGGCTGCCGCTGACAGGCGCCGGTGTCCGCACCACTATCTCGGACGACGTGGTATGGCTTGCTTATGCGATCAACCAGTATGTTTCGGCGACCGGCGATATCGCCATTCTGGATGAGAGCATTCCATTCCTGAAGGGGCCGGCGCTGATGCCCGGCCAGCACGACGCTTTCTTCCAGCCGGAAACCAGCGACAAATCCGCGACGCTCTACGAACACGCGGCGCTGGCGCTCGATCTTGCCATTCATCGCACCGGGGAGAACGGTCTGCCGCTGATCCTCGGCGGTGACTGGAACGACGGCATGAACCGCGTCGGCGTTGGCGGCAAGGGTACCAGTGTCTGGCTCGGCTGGTTCCTTTCCGGCGCCTTGCGCGATTTCATTGAAATTGCGGAAAAGCGCGGTGATGCGGATCGGGTCGGCAG
Organism: Agrobacterium sp. CMT1; assembly: GCF_037203725.1. Classification (NCBI taxonomy): domain Bacteria; kingdom Pseudomonadati; phylum Pseudomonadota; class Alphaproteobacteria; order Hyphomicrobiales; family Rhizobiaceae; genus Agrobacterium; species Agrobacterium sp. CMT1. The sequence continues at coordinate 198,026 of NZ_JBBCAR010000018.1, read as the reverse complement.
ATGGGCCTCGCACCGCGAAAAACTGCGCAATGCGCTCGAAACCTCAGGGTGGGATGGCAGCTATTATCGTCGCGGCTATTTCGACGACGGCACGCCGCTGGGTTCCGCCGGAAGCGAGGAATGCCGGATCGATTCGCTCGGCCAAAGCTGGAGCGTTCTCTCCGGCGAAGGCGAAGAGGCCCGGTCGCGGCAGGCAATGGATGCGGTCATGGAGCATCTGGTGGATGAAAAGACCGGCATCATCCGGCTATTCACGCCGCCATTCTCGCGTGCGCCGCACGATCCGGGCTACATCAAGGGATATCCGCCAGGTGTGCGCGAAAATGGCGGACAATATACCCACGCGGCGACCTGGGTGGTTCTCGCTCTTGCCAAGCAGGGCAGGGCGCAGGAGGCCTGGAACTGCTTCAAGCTGCTCAACCCGGTCAACCACGCGCTCGATGCGGCAGCGTCGGAAACCTATCGGGTCGAACCCTATGTGGTGACCGCGGATGTATACGGTGAAGGCGCTTATGCGGGCCGTGGCGGCTGGAGCTGGTACACCGGCTCGGCCGGCTGGCTCTACCGTGCCGCTGTCGAGGGTATTCTCGGCATCACCCGCATTGACGGCAGGCTGCATATTTCACCGTCGCTGCCGGATGACTGGAGCGGTTTCTCGGTGAAGATCACGCTCGACGGCAAGGCTAGAGACATTGCCGTCAGCCGCAAGCCTGGCACGGCGGAGATTTCGGTGTCTGTCGATGGCAAGGACTTGGCGGCCGGCGAGAGGGTGATCCCCTTCGACTGAGACGGGCGGGCCTTCGGTTTGCTTTTTAAGTCGGGCTCCTGCGGTGACGCAGGGGCCCGAATTTTGTTGGGAGGTTCCCCGCCTTCGATGTTGTTTGGCGTTTGGGGCATGGCGCCTGTACGGCGATACAGCGCCGGCAAGAACGCTCAACGGGCGGTCAATGCGAAGCAAAGGCACGATGGCAGCAAATCGAGACCGATAGACCATTTCGCATATTTTCCGACGCATGAAGGGCAGATGCTGTACAGAGACTTCTTGGTCCCCCGTGGCTACAGCATCACCCGTGAGGCGCTGGATGCAACGCAGACAGCGCGGCGGGGTATAGAGTTTTCCAAGCCGCAAGCTCCGAACGAGATCGACCGAGAAATTGAGCTTCTCAGCACAACGGCTGCAAAAATTCGGTGGTGAATAAGACGGTTGGGGGACTGAGGTAGAAGCTTCGTGATGTCCCGATATTTTCGAAGCAGACAACGAAAAAGGGCGGACACGACAGTGCCCGCCCTTTTGGCATTCCATTCGTTGAGCCTCAGGAGGCTATCGCCTTTGGCCGGGGCTGCTGGCCTTCGTCTTCCGTCAGCAGGCCGCTGGTGCGCAGCAGGGAGGTAAAGCGACCGCCGCGTTGGCTTAGCTCATCGAAGGTGCCCTTTTCGATGATCCGGCCCTGATCGAGGAACAGGACGAGATCGGCATCGCGGACAGTGGAAAGGCGATGGGCGATGATGAAGGTCGTGCGGTTCTTTCTCAGCGCATCCACTGCGGCCTTCACACGGGCTTCGGTTTCCACGTCGAGTGCACTGGTTGCCTCGTCGAGAACCAGAATGGGGGCGTTCTTCAGGATCGCACGGGCGATGGCGATACGCTGGCGCTCGCCGCCGGACAGGCGGTTGCCGCGTTCACCAACCTGGGTCAGATAGCCGTTGATGCGGCTGTCGATGAAATCCGTCGCCGCAGCGGCCGCCGCTGCTTCCACCACTTCGGCATCGGTGGCCGATTCACGGCCAAGGCGGATATTTTCGCGGATCGAGCGGTTCAGCAGGCCGGCATCCTGAAAAACCGTGGCGATGGAGTTGCGGAGCGAATTTTTCGTCACCGTCGAAATATCGGTCCCATCGATCAGGATCTGGCCGGAATCGGGATCATAGACCCGCTGCAGCAAGTTGATGAGCGTCGTCTTGCCGGCACCTGTCGGTCCGACGATCGCGATCGTCTCGCCGGCCCTTGCCGTAAAGGAGACATCGTGAACGCCCTGCTTGGTGTTGGCAAAACCGAAATTGACATTGCGGAATTCCACGGTGCCGGAGACATTCGACAATTCACGGGCATCGCCCGGTTCTTCTCGTTCCTTGACGGAATCCTCGAGGACGAAGAAGTCCTCAAGCTTGGCGCGGGCTTCGAAAATCTGCGTCACGAACTGGCGCATCTGGTCCAGACGGCCTATCAGGAGATTGGCGAAACCGATGAAGGCGATGACATCGCCGACGCGCAGCTCGCCGTTCTTCACCAGCACGGTGCCGATCACGAGAATGATCATCATCGAAACGGTGGAGGCCGTGCGGTTCAGAGCGCTCGCAAAGGCCCACCAGTCGAGCACGGGATATTGCGCACTTAGCAGCTTTTCGGTGAAGGATTTCAGCGCTTTGGTTTCAGCCTCGATGCGGTTGTAGCTGTGCAGCACGGAAACGTTGCTGATGGAATCGCTGACATGGGCAAAAACGCTGTGATAATGCTCTTCGACCGAAGCCTGGCCATCCTTGGTGCGGCCCATCACCCATTTGCCGATGAACCAGTAGACGATGCCGAGGCCAATCAGCACGAAGCTGAGGCGCAGGTCCATGGACATGGCGGTGGGCACAAGCAGCACCAGCGCAACGAAGGTCGCGAGATGGGTGCGCATGAATTCCAGCCATAGGCCGAAGAGCGTTTCGCTGGCGCGCAGGAGGGTGTGCAGGGCATTGGACGTGCCGCGCTGATGGTGCCAGGAAAGCGGCATCGAGATGATGCGCCCGAAGGCCTCCGTCAGGAGCGAAGCGCGCCTGCCATGCGCCAGCCGGTCGGCTTCGCGGGCGACGGCTACGTAAGCCACGGTGTTGAAGACGCCGAATCCCGCCCACAATATGAGAATGGACGTGACATTGGAGCCAGAAGAAATGGCGTCGATGATCCGGCCGAACAGCACGGGTTCGGCAATGGTGATCGCTGCAAGAATGACGTTGGCGATGACGACGACAGCCACACGCCATTTATGAACGGTCAGATAGCGCAGAGCGCGTGTGTAAACCTGAAACAAGGTCAAATTTTCAATCCAGTCCGGGCGTCTTTTCGAGCGGTTGATTGTTCGGCCTCAATACGATGCTACTTTAGCAAGGTTGCATGAGACGGCGAATTTTGTGTAATTATCGCTCTTTCTGTCTGAATGGCGGCTTAACAGATTGGCCGCCATGCGAACCGAAAAAACCTCCAGGTGTTTCCCGGGGCCTGCCGTCACAAGATTTCGCATCTTCGTTTCAGGGATTGCTAACGACGATATGTTCAATCTCACCCGACCGGCGCCCGAGTAACATGACGTCATCGCGGGACCATGTCCTTCGTGTCATCCCCTTCAAGCCAAGTCCGGACCATGTGTCTTTATGCATGATATTCTTCACTTCATCTCTGCGTGTTACCAGGCGGGAAACGCCGAACGTGTGCGTTCAGAATTTGCAACGCTCATTCGGGAATATGGTTTCGAATATTTCCTTGTCAGCAGACGCATGACCGGCGAGCTGGCCTCCACCGGCCAAATCCTTGCGCAACATTTGCCGGAAGGCTGGATAGAGGTCTACAGGGCCAAGAAATACAACCTCGTCGATCCCGTCCGCAAAGTCATCGGCATGGTGCACAAACCCTTTCATTGGAAAGAGGCGCTGGAGGGGCTTCCCCGCGCCATGCATCGGAAAAGGGCGAGCGTGTTTTTCCACGATGCCGGCCGTTACGGCTTGCAGGGCGGTTATGCTTTTCCCGTGCATGGACGGGCGGGATTCATAGGTGCCGTGTTCATAGGTGGACAGGACCGGCAATTGCCCTCCTTGCAGGTGGAACTGCTCGATGCAGCGACCCGGGCGGTCTTCTGGCGCCTGCTCGATCTTTCAGGTCAGGCCCATGATCTCAGCAATATTCCAGACGGTTCCGCTCTTGAGCTCACACGGCGTGAGACGGAAGTGCTGGCGCTGATGGCGGATGGCATGACATCGGCGGAGATCGGCCGCAAGCTATCCATCTCCAACCATACGGTCGACTGGTATATAAACGGGATTCAGCGTCGTTTCAGCGCCAAGAACCGGCAGCACACCGTCGCACTCGCGTTCCGCCATGGCTTGCTGAGCTAGCGCAAACAGAACAGTTCTCGCCGGAATTGCCCTTTCCAAGACCGGGTTTTGCTGCTTAATTCCGCAGTGCAGCAGAATTTTGTTTTGGCGTGTGGGGAGACCGTCTTGAAAATATCGAAAATACTTGTTGCCAACCGATCCGAAATTGCGATCCGCGTTTTCCGGGCAGCCAACGAGCTCGGGATTAAAACCGTTGCGATTTGGGCGGAAGAGGACAAGCTGTCTTTGCACCGCTTCAAGGCGGACGAGTCCTATCAGGTCGGCAGGGGGCCGCATCTCGCCAAGGATATGGGGCCGATCGAGAGCTATCTTTCGATCGAGGAGGTTATCCGCGTTGCGAAGCTCTCCGGAGCGGACGCGATTCATCCCGGTTACGGTCTTCTGTCTGAAAGCCCCGAATTCGTGGAGGCCTGCAACAAGGCGGGCATCACCTTCATCGGACCGACGGCTGATACGATGCGCCAGCTCGGCAACAAGGTCGCCGCCCGTAATCTGGCGATTTCGGTTGGCGTTCCCGTCGTTCCCGCCACCGACCCGCTGCCGGACGACATGGCGGAAGTGGAGCGTATGGCCGAGGAGATCGGTTATCCCGTCATGCTCAAGGCCTCCTGGGGCGGTGGCGGCCGTGGCATGCGCGCCATCCGCAAAAAGGAAGACCTTGCTCGCGAGGTGACGGAAGCCAAGCGCGAGGCCAAGGCCGCCTTCGGCAAGGACGAAGTCTATCTCGAAAAGCTGGTCGAGCGTGCGCGCCACGTCGAAAGCCAGATTCTCGGCGACACGCACGGCAATGTCGTGCATCTGTTCGAACGTGATTGTTCGATTCAGCGGCGTAATCAAAAGGTCGTCGAGCGTGCGCCTGCGCCCTATCTGTCGGAAGCGCAACGTCAGGAACTGGCCGCCTATTCCCTGAAGATCGCCGCCGCGACCAGTTATATCGGTGCAGGCACGGTCGAATATCTGATGGATGCCGACACCGGCAAATTCTACTTCATCGAGGTCAATCCGCGCATTCAGGTGGAACATACCGTTACGGAAGTCGTCACCGGTATCGATATCGTCAAGGCACAGATTCACATTCTGGAAGGCGCCGCCATCGGCACGCCGGAATCCGGGGTGCCGAGGCAGGAGGATATCCGCCTGAATGGCCACGCCCTTCAGTGCCGCATTACGACGGAAGACCCGGAACACAATTTCATTCCGGATTATGGCCGTATCACCGCTTATCGCTCCGCTTCAGGCTTCGGTATCCGTCTGGACGGCGGCACGTCCTATACTGGCGCTGTCATCACCCGCTACTATGATCCGTTGCTTGTGAAGGTGACGGCCTGGGCGCCGCGGCCTGACGAGGCGATCAACCGTATGGATCGCGCTTTGCGCGAATTCCGTATTCGCGGCGTGGCGACCAACCTCACATTCCTAGAGGCCATCATCGGCCATGACAGTTTCCGCAACAATACCTATACAACGCGCTTCATCGATTCGACGCCCGAGCTTTTTGCCCAGGTCAAACGGCAGGACCGCGCTACCAAGCTTTTGACCTATCTCGCCGATGTGACCGTGAACGGCCACCCGGAAACCAAGGGACGCGCAAGGCCCTCGGACAAGGCGGCAAAGCCCATCGTGCCCTATATCGATGCGCCGACGCCCGACGGCACCAAGCAGTTGCTGGACAAGCTCGGCCCGAAGGGTTTCGCAGACTGGATGCGCAACGAAAAGCGGGTACTCGTCACGGACACGACGATGCGCGACGGACATCAGTCGCTGCTTGCGACCCGTGTCCGTACCCATGATATCGCCCGCGTCGCCAGCGCCTATGCCAAAGCATTGCCACAGCTTCTGTCGCTGGAGTGCTGGGGCGGTGCGACATTCGACGTTTCCATGCGCTTCCTGACCGAAGACCCGTGGGAGCGTCTGGCGCTGATCCGCGAAGGTGCTCCCAACCTGCTGCTGCAGATGCTTCTGCGCGGGGCAAACGGCGTCGGGTACAAGAACTACCCGGACAACGTCGTGAAGTATTTTGTCCGTCAGGCCGCAAAGGGCGGCATTGATCTTTTCCGTGTCTTCGATTGCCTGAACTGGGTGGAGAATATGCGGGTCTCGATGGACGCCATCTCGGAGGAAAACAAGCTCTGTGAAGCGGCCATCTGCTACACCGGAGACATCCTCAATTCGGCGCGTCCGAAATACGACCTGAAATATTACACCAATCTCGCCCAGGAACTGGAACGCGCAGGCGCGCATATTATTGCCGTCAAGGATATGGCGGGCCTGCTGAAACCGGCTGCCGCCAAGGTTCTGTTCAAGGCGCTGCGGGAAGAAACGGGTCTGCCGATCCATTTCCACACCCATGATACGTCAGGAATTGCGGCAGCGACGGTTCTTGCCGCCGTGGATGCGGGTGTCGACGCTGTCGATGCCGCGATGGACGCCTTCTCCGGCAATACGTCGCAGCCGTGCCTTGGTTCGATCGTGGAAGCGCTTGCCGGGTCGGAACGCGATACGGGCCTCGATACCGAATGGATTCGCCGCATTTCCTTCTATTGGGAGGCCGTGCGCAACCAGTACGCGGCTTTCGAAAGCGATCTCAAGGGGCCGGCGTCGGAAGTCTATCTGCACGAAATGCCGGGTGGTCAGTTCACCAACCTCAAGGAGCAGGCGCGTTCGCTGGGTCTCGAAAGCCGTTGGCACGAAGTGGCGCAGGCTTACGCCGATGCCAACAGGATGTTCGGCGATATCGTCAAGGTGACGCCGTCTTCGAAAGTCGTCGGTGACATGGCGCTGATGATGGTCAGCCAGGATCTGACAGTGGCCGACGTACAGAATCCCGAGCGCGAGGTCTCTTTCCCGGAGTCCGTGGTTTCCATGCTGAAGGGCGATCTCGGACAATCGCCCGGCGGTTGGCCGGAAGTCTTGCAGAAAAAAGCGTTGAAGGGCGAAGCGCCCTATACCGTTCGTCCGGGTTCACTATTGGCGGATGCCGATCTCGATGCCGAACGGAAGACCATCGAGACCAAGCTGGAGCGCAAGGTCGATGATTTCGAGTTCGCGTCCTATCTGATGTATCCGAAGGTATTCACGGATTTCGCGCTCACCGCCGAAACTTATGGTCCGGTCTCGGTGCTTCCCACCCATGCCTATTTCTACGGAATGGAGGATGGCGAGGAACTGTTTGCCGATATCGAGCGCGGCAAGACGCTGGTCATCGTCAATCAGGCTTCATCCGGCGTTGACGACAAGGGCATGGTGACGGTGTTTTTCGAAATCAATGGTCAGCCGCGCCGTATCAAGGTGCCGGATCGGACGCATGGTGCTTCCGGCTCTGCCGTGCGCCGCAAGGCCGAACCTGGCAACGTGTCGCATGTCGGGGCACCGATGCCGGGTGTCATCAGCCGCGTCTTCGTCAATCAAGGCCAGGAGGTCAAGGCTGGCGATGTGTTGCTCTCCATCGAGGCGATGAAGATGGAAACGGCGCTTCACGCCGAGCGGGATGGCAAGATCGCGGAAGTTCTGGTGCGCCCAGGCGACCAGATCGATGCGAAGGATCTACTGATCGCTTACGCGGAATAAATACAGTCGTCGATTGAACAGTCAGACGCCCGCCTTCCCGGCGGGCGTTTTTTATTGCGCTTCCCCGGAAACTCGAATATGCATGTTCATGCACGTTTATTCCTGTTTATGCATGAGTCTGCATGAGTGATCATTTCGTCAGCGAGCGGCAGGCGCTCATCCTCGAACAGTTGCGGCAGAGCGGCCGTGTGCTGGCGCAGGACCTCGCCCAAAACTTTGGCGTTTCTGAAGACACGGTTCGCCGCGACCTGCGAGAGATGGCGGCCCGTGGGGAATGCATGCGCGTTTATGGCGGCGCCCTGCTCTCGGATGGCAAGACGGTGCCGCTGAAGACGCGGATCGCCGAGGATGCGGACCGCAAGGCTCTGCTGGCCCGCGCCGTTGTCCCGCTTCTCAAGCCGGGCATGGTCGTTTTCATCGATGCCGGTTCGACGAACCTCGCCATTGCCAGGGCGATCCCGGCTGGTCTCAATGTAACGGTGGTGACGAACACGCCCGCCATTGCCGCCGAACTGACGGGGCGGGCGGATATCGATCTCGTACTGATCGGTGGCAAGGTTGATCCCGCCGTTGGTGCGGCAATCGATGCAATGGCGCTGCGGCAGCTCGAATTGATGCGACCCGATCTCTGTGTTCTCGGGGTCTGTGGTGTCGCTGTCGAGACCGGCCTGTCGGCCGATGTCTTCGAGGATGCCGTTTTCAAGCGGCTCGCTTGCAGCGCCAGCCAGCGGATTGTCGCTGCAATCACCACCGAGAAGCTGGGGCATAAGGCAGCGTTCCACGTGCATGATTTTTCCCCGCCGCTTTCCCTTGTGCTGGAACGGGATGCCGACCGCGTATTGGTCGAGGGCGTGTCCAGCCGAGGCGTAGACGTTTATTGCGGCGACGATGCCGTCGCCTGATTTTCACATGGTCAAGTCTGAAGGATATAGCCGATGAATGGCCCCACCACATTTTCGCAGACGGGTGCACGCTCGTCCTATCTGACGCGTCATCGTATCGGCGTTTCCCTGCTGTTCTTGATGAACGGGTTCATGATGGGATCATGGGCGCCCAAGATTCCCGAATTTGCGGCGCGTCTTTCCCTTAGTGAAAGCGCGCTTGGTCTCATCATCCTGGTCTTCGGTATCGGCTCGCTGGTTTTCATGCCGATCGCCGGCTCGCAGATCGCCCGTTTTGGCTCCCGGACGGTCAGTCTCGTGACCGCGGCGATCTTTCTGCCCACACTGCTTTTCATTTCCTGGGCGGGAACCGTCTGGGCCGGGGTAATCGCGGTTTTCCTGTTTGGCGGCCTGACGGGAGCGATGGATGTCGCCATGAATGCCAATGCGGTAGCGGTTGAGCGCGATATGCGCCGCGCCATCATGTCATCCTGCCACGCTTTCTGGAGCCTCGGCGGCCTCATCGGGGCCGGTCTCGGCGGTTATCTCATCACGGCCATCGGCGTACAGGGGCATGCCATTGCGCTGACGGTCATCGCATTCGTGCTGCTGATCGTGGCATGGCCGCGTGTGCTTGCAGATCGTCCGCACCCGGAGGAAGAGCGCCCGAAAGGCGGCCTGCCGCTGACGCCGCTGCCGTGGATCATCGGCCTGATGGCCCTTTTCTCGATGATCCCGGAAGGCGCAATCCTCGACTGGGGCGCTCTTTATCTGCGCAACGAGCTCGGAGCTTCGGTGTCACAATCCGGCTTCGCCTTTGCGGCTTTCTCGATGACCATGGCGGCCATGCGTTTTGCCGGCGATCTGGTGCGCGACCGCTTCGGGGCTGTGACGACCCTGCGCTTTTGTTCGGCCATGTCGATTATCGGTCTTCTTATCGCCGGTATTGCGGGAAATTCCACCATCGCGATCGTTGGCTTCGCGATTGCGGGCATCGGCATCTCCAACATGGTGCCCATTGCCTTCTCGGCGGCGGGCAATATGCCGGGTCTGGCACCGGGAATCGGCCTTTCGGTCGTCACCACCATGGGTTATTCCGGCATTCTGGTGGCGCCATCGGCGATTGGCTTCATTGCGGAACATACCGGTCTCGCCAGCGTCTTCCTGTTTCTCCCGTTACTGCATGTGGTGGTTCTGCTACTTTCGCGGCTCGCCCGTCATGCCGACGGTGCGGGCAAGGAATAGGCGTATCGAATTTTGCCATGATTGCGGTAAAGTAGAAGCTCCAGCGCGTTGGGTGTTGACAAGAAGTCCCCCTTGTTTCACCTCAATTGCAAGACCTTGCCGCAAGCTCCAGAGACCGCCATGACGTCACATGCCGATTACGACCCGAAGCCCCGCCGCGCCTCCGTAGCCGTAGACGTCGGCGGCGTCATCGTCGGTGGCGGCGCACCCGTCGTCGTGCAGTCGATGACCAATACCGATACGGCTGATATCGACGCCACCGTCAGCCAAGTGGCGGCGCTGTTCCGGGCCGGTTCGGAAATCGTCCGTATCACCGTAGACCGTGATGAGAGTGCGGCCGCCGTGCCGAAAATTCGTGAACGGCTGCTGCGTCTTGGGATGGATGTGCCGCTGGTCGGTGATTTTCATTATATCGGCCACAAGCTTCTGGCCGACCATCCGGCCTGCGCCGAAGCGCTGGCGAAATACCGCATCAATCCGGGCAATGTCGGTTTCAAGGACAAGAAGGACAAGCAGTTCGGCGAGATCGTCGAAACGGCGATCCGTTACGACAAGCCCGTTCGCATCGGTGTCAACTGGGGATCTCTGGATCAGGAATTGCTGACTACGCTGATGGACAGGAACAAGGAAGAGGGCTTTCCGCTTTCCGCCCGTCAGGTCACGCGGGAGGCCATTGTTCAGTCGGCGCTGATTTCCGCCGAGCTTGCCGAAGAGATCGGCCTGCCGCGCAACCGTATCATCCTCTCGGCCAAGGTCAGCCAGGTGCAGGACCTGATTGCCGTCTATTCGATGTTGTCTGAACGCTCCGACCACGCCCTCCATCTCGGTCTCACGGAAGCCGGCATGGGTTCAAAGGGTATCGTCGCCTCGTCCGCCGCCATGGGTTATGTGTTGCAGCATGGTATTGGCGATACGATCCGCGTTTCGCTGACGCCTGAGCCGAATGGCGACCGCACCCGCGAGGTGCAGGTGGCGCAGGAATTGCTGCAGGTCATGGGTTTCCGTCAGTTCATTCCGGTGGTTGCGGCATGTCCCGGCTGCGGGCGTACCACGTCGACGGTATTTCAGGAACTGGCCCAGAACATCCAGAACGATATCCGCAAGAATATGCCGGTCTGGCGTGAAAAATATCCCGGCGTCGAGGCATTAAATGTCGCCGTCATGGGTTGCATCGTAAATGGTCCCGGTGAAAGCAAGCACGCGGATATCGGCATTTCGCTGCCCGGAACGGGCGAAAGCCCGGCGGCGCCGGTCTTCATCGACGGGGAGAAAGCCCTCACCCTGCGTGGCCCCAACATAGCCGCTGATTTCGAAGCGCTTGTGACCGATTACATCGAAAAGCGTTTTGGCCGGAAAGACGCGGCGGAGTAACGAGTAGCGTGAAAAGGCCGCAATTCCACTGTCATACCTCCTGACCCTTTCGGAGCATCAAAACACATGATCAAAAAAATCGCGATCGTCGCCCTTTGTGGCACCTATCTTTCCGCCTGCACCACCACCGATCCCTATACGGGCGAGCAGAAGATGTCGAACACGGCCGGCGGCGCGGGTATCGGCGCTGTTGTCGGTGCGCTCGGCGGTCTGGCTGTGGGCGGTTCGCCGGTCGGACGCCGTAACGCTGCCCTGATCGGTGCCGGCATCGGCGCGCTCGCTGGCGGCGCCATCGGCAATTACATGGATGGCCAGGAAGCGGAACTCCGCGCGCAGCTTCAGGGGACCGGCGTTTCGGTGACCCGCCGTGGCGACAGCATTGTTCTCAACATGCCGTCGAATATCACCTTTGCCACGGATCAGGATCAGGTCATTCCGCCCTTCTATCAGACGCTCGATTCCGTTGCGATCGTGCTGAACAAGTTCAACCGCACGCTGATCGACATCAACGGCCATACCGACTCGACCGGTAGCCTCGCCCACAATCAGGGGCTTTCGGAACGCCGCGCCGCGTCGGTTGCCAACTATCTCGGCGCACGCGGTGTCGATCAACGACGCATTTCAACACTTGGCTTTGGGCCTTCGCAGCCCATCGCCTCGAACGCAACGTCTGATGGTCGCGCCCAAAACCGCCGTGTGGAAGTGTTGATTTCGCCGCTCAAGGGCTGATCGACTGGAGAGGCTGAGCGGGAAAACCCACTCAGCTTTTTCGTTCTGCGATAAATCTGGCGGCCGCGATGAGAATCGCGGCCTTTTCGCCATAGGGAGCCAGGAGTTCGCTGGCCTCTGCCACCTGTTCCTGAAGTTTGCGACGCGCCCAGTCTTGGCCGCGCAGCGCCACCAGCGTTCCCTTGCCGCGTGCGGCATCCTTGCCGGTCGCCTTGCCCATGGTGGCGGCGTCGGCCGTCAAATCCAGGAGATCGTCTGCCAGCTGGAAGGCGAGGCCGATTTTTTCTCCAAAGAGGCGTAGCCTCTGCCTTTCGCAATCATCGCTACCGGCGATGATTGCGCCCGCCTCGCAGGCGAAGCGCAGCAGTGCGCCGGTTTTCATAGCCTGCAATGTAATAATGCCGGTTTCGTCCGGTGCGTTCTTTTCCGCGGCGAGATCAAGCGCCTGCCCGCCGGCCATGCCGCCGATGCCCGCTGCGCGGGCAAGCGAAAGCACGAGCGCGGCCTTGCGCCCGGCCGCGAGCGGATTTCCTTCCGATGCAATGATATCAAAGGCCAGCGTCAGCAGGCTGTCGCCAGCGAGGATGGCGGTCGCCTCGTCGAATTTGCGATGCACCGTTGGCTGGCCACGACGCAGGTCGTCGTCATCCATAGCCGGCAGATCGTCGTGAACCAGCGAATAGCAATGGAGGCATTCCAGCGCGGCACCGGCAAAAAGCGCAGCTTCTCCATCTCCGCCGAGGAGTGCGGCGCTTTCGATGACGAGGAAGGGCCGCAGGCGTTTACCGCCGTTCAGCACGCCGTGGCGCATGGCCTCGAGCAGGTTCTGCGGACGCGCGATCTCGTCCGCGCGTGTCTCGCCGGAGAGCAGGCGGCCAAGCAGGGCTTCGGTCCTGGCGGCGTTCTCACGCAGCCGTGTTTCGAAATTCGTCATCTGAGCGTCCATGCCGCGCTCTTTGGCACGCCGCGCGAATGCAGGCAAACCTTTTCGTGATTCCCCAACTCAACTGTCGCGCCGGACTCGCCTTGAAGACGGCAATGGACTATGAAAGGCTTCAATTGGCGTGGGGTGCGGGGACGGATAGTGAGCAGTACGCCTGAAAGCGACGCAGATTACGCCATGCTGGCGGAAGACCGGAGCAGTCCGAAGGTGGATTTTCGCACGTTGGCCAAGCGCATCATCATGACCTTGCTGGCATTGCTCATCCTGCCTTATCTGCTGATTCCGGTTTATGCGTTGCCCTTCATCCGGCCCGTGTCGACGCTGATGCTTGCCGATCTGGTCACGCTGCAAGGCTATGACAGGCGCTGGGTGCCACTAGAGGATATTTCGCCGCGCCTCGTGCAATCGGTGATGATGTCCGAGGATGGGCAATTCTGTTTTCACGGCGGGGTTGACTGGAACCAGATGCAGTCCGTGGTCAGCAATGCGCTCGACGGGGCCGCGACGCGCGGCGCCAGCACCATCCCGATGCAGACGGCCAAAAACCTGTTTTTATGGAACGGTCGTTCGTTTCTGCGCAAGGGACTGGAATTGCCGCTGGCGATTGCCGCCGATTTCGTATGGTCAAAAAAACGGATGATGGAGATTTATCTCAACGTCGCCGAATGGGGACCGGGTATTTACGGCATCGAGGCTGCCGCCCAGCACCACTTCAAGGTGCCGGCCGCCAAGCTCAGTTCCCGACAGGCCGCACTTCTGGCCGTTTCGCTTCCCAATCCCATTGATCGTGTGGCCAGCAAGCCGGGGCGCGGGTTGCAGAGGCTCGCCGGCCTTATCGAGCGCCGCGCCCGCGCCTCGGGCAGCTATGTCGGCTGCGTGCTGGATTGATACCAGCGCGCCGCTTCAGCCCTTCTTGAAAATATAGTCGGTTTCCTGGCGCAGCGTTTCGCCCGGCCGTAGTATGGCATGCGGAAAATCCGGGTGATTGATGGCATCCGGCCAGATCTGCGTTTCCAGGCAGAAACCGGCAAAGGGACCGTAGTGACGGCCATCGAGGCCCGGAACGGGAACGTCCAGTTTGAAAGCCGAATAAAACTGCACACCGGGTTCGGTGGTGTGAACCTCTAGAGCTATATCAGAGGCTGGAGAATAAGCGCGGGCGACCTTGCGCTTGGCGCGGCGCTCGGGCGAAAGGCAGAAATTATGGTCGTAGAGAACCTGCTCACCATTTTCGCTGCGCCGCATCGGCGTCGGGTGGCGAAGGTCGAAGACGGTGCCTTCGACGGAGCGGATTTCGCCGGTCGGTATCTGCTTGTCGTTGGTGGGCAGGTAAAAGTCAGCCGCGATGCTGATCTCATGCCCAAGTGCGGTGCCGGCGCCATCGAGATTGAAATAGGAATGCTGGCACACGTTGGCGATGGTCGGCTTGTCGGTCACCGTTTCATAGACCACCGACAGCACGCCGCCGTCACGGATCGTGTAGGTGGCTGTGACCGTGCAGTTGCCGGGATAACCGGCACGGCCATCGGGGTCGATGATCTGCAGAACCGCGTGGCTTTCGCCGTGTTCCATCAGCATCCAGTTGCGTTTGCCCATGCCGTCGCTGCCGCCGTGCAGGTGGGTTACGCCCTTTTCATTCAGCTCCAGCTGGTATTCGTGACCGTCGATCGAAAATCTGCCATTGCCGATGCGGTTGGCGTTACGGCCGGGTGTGGCGCCGAAATAGGAGGAATATTTATAATCCTCGAATTTGTCGAAGCCGAGAACGAGCGGCGGCTGGTGACCCTCAAGGCGCAAATCCTGGATGACGGCACCCCAGGTAATGACCTTCGCTGTAAGCCCACCTTTCGAAATGGTGACACGCTCGACCTTTTCGCCCGTTGCCGTGAAACCAAAATTCTCCCGTGCTGCCCCGTCGCTCATAACATCATTCTCCCGGTTGCCATGAATTGCCGGGCGGACGTTGCGTCATTTCCCGGCAATTCGCAATCCCGCAAATTCAGGCCGCCAGCTGGCCGATGGCCTCGAGTTCATACGGTGTGGTCTGGTATATCTCGTTGATCCAGTTTCCGAAAAACAGATGGGCATGACTGCGCCAGCGGTTAAGGGGCGCGAGTTCGGGGTCGTTATGCGGAAAATAATCATGCGGCAGCTTGATCGGCACGCCGGCGTGAACATCGCGGAAATACTCTTCCGAAAGCGATGTCGAATCATATTCGACATGATTGAACATATAGAGACGGTTGCCTGCCTTCTCATGTACCAGACATACACCCATTTCCTCCGACTCCATGAGGATTTCGAGTTCCGGATGTTTTTCGATGTCGGCGCGGCGCACTTCCGTCCAGCGTGACACGGGAACCTGGAAATCGTCCGAAAAACCATTGAGGTAGATCGACGAGGGGCAAAGATTGCGGTGGCGGTAAACACCGAAAGCCTTTTCCTTCAGCTCGTATTTAGGCACGCCGTGGAAGTGATAGATGGCGGCCATCGCGCCCCAGCAGACGTTGAGGGTCGAATGGACATTGGTCCGCGTCCACTCGAAAATCTTTTGCATTTCATTCCAGTAGGTCACGTCCTCATAGTCCAGCAGCTCAATGGGAGCACCGGTGATGATGAAACCGTCGAACTTGCGGTGACGCACCTCTTCCCACGTCTCGTAGAAGGAGAGGAGATGTTCTTCCGGTGTGTTCTTGGCGCGATGACCGCCGATGCGCACGAGCGACAACTCAACCTGAAGCGGCGAGGCGCCAACGAGGCGCGCCATCTGGATTTCCGTCTTGATCTTGTTCGGCATGAGGTTGAGAAGCCCGATCTGGAGCGGGCGGATATCCTGCCGGATGGCCGCCGTTTCGGTCATGACCCGCACGCCCTCGTGAACGAGGGTCTCAAAGGCGGGAAGCGTATCGGGAATCTTGATCGGCATGTCGAACTCTCTTTTCCGGATCACGTAAAGAACGTTGCGAAAACAAAAAAACCGGCAGCGGAAATCGCGACCGGTCCCAGGAAATTGCCTTTTTCCTCGACCCTTTAGCGACTTCTTTAAAGTGGCTGCAAGCCGGTCGGCAAATCACCACTAAGGCGTTTCATAATCCCGAAGCCGACGAAAATCAATATGGACGGTTTTCGGAGGCTTTCGGCTTTCCATTTTCGGCCGAGGTGCGATAAGGCAGGGCATGGATAAAGCGCACTTCACCATTCTGCTCGGCGGCGATGTTTCGGTTACTGATCGTCTCAGGGACGCGGTCGCGGGTAGCCGCGTGATCGCGGCTGATGGCGGCATGCGCCACGCCCGGCCGCTTGGCCTCACACCGGAGTTGTGGGTCGGGGATTTCGATTCCGCCAGCAAAGAGTTGCTGGATGCCTGGCCCGGTGTGACGCGGCAGCCTTACCCGGCCGCAAAGGCGGTGACCGATGGTGAGATAGCGGTCTCGGAGGCGCTCGCTCGCGGCGCCGGTACGCTGGTGCTTGTCGGCGCGCTCGGGGGTGCACGAAGCGACCATGCCCTCCAGCACTTCCTTTACGCCGTCGCGCTTGCGGAACGTGGTCTCGATGTTTCGCTCACCTCCGGCGAGGAAGAAGCCCGGCCGCTGCTCCCGGGCTCGCTTGATGTCGATCTACCCGCAGGCTCGCTTTTCTCGGTGGCCGGCTTCACAGCCCTGGAGGGGCTGGATATCGGCAATGTGCGTTACCCGCTGGAGGATTTCGCGCTTGCTTTCGGTTCCTCCCGCACTATTTCCAATGTCGCGAATGGCGGCCCTGTGCATTTTTCGCTTAAAAGCGGAAAAGCCATCGTGCTCGCCCGCCCTTATGATCTGACCGGAGCCTGACGCCTTGGCACCCCCTATTTTGAAACTCGATGACATCAAGCTGACCTTCGGCGTTACCCCGCTGCTGGACGGCGCCAATCTCCAGGTGGAGCCGGGCGACCGCATCTGCCTTGTTGGACGCAACGGTTCCGGCAAGTCCACGCTGATGAAGATCGCAGCGGGCCTTGTCGAGGCCCAGTCGGGCGAGGTTTTCCGTCATCCCGCTGCAACCATCCGTTATCTGGAACAGGCTCCGGATTTTGCCGGTTACGATACCGTTCAGGCCTATGCCGAGGCGGGGCTCGGGCCTGGCGACGATGCTTATCGGGTTACTTATCTTCTCGAGCATCTCGGGCTTACGGGTCAGGAAAATCCGGCAAACCTTTCCGGTGGTGAAGCGCGCCGCGCCGCGCTTGCCCGTGTCATGGCGCCGGAGCCCGATATTCTGATGCTGGACGAACCCACCAACCATCTGGATCTGCCGACAATCGAATGGCTTGAAAGCGAACTCCAGCAGACGCGCAGCGCGCTGGTGCTGATTTCGCACGACCGTCGTTTTCTCGAACGGGTTTCGACCTCGACCGTCTGGCTCGATCGCGGCCAGTCCCGCCGTCTCAATCGTGGTTTTGCCCATTTCGAGGAATGGCGAGACAAGGTGCTTGAAGAGGAAGAGCTTGAACAACACAAGCTCGGCAAGGCCATCGAGCGCGAAGAACACTGGATGCGTTACGGCGTGACCGCAAGGCGCAAGCGCAACATGCGCCGCGTCGGCGAGCTTCAGGCCATGCGCGCGGAATATCGTGGCCACAAGGGGCCGCAGGGGACGGTGCAGGCGACCGTCACGGAAGGCCGGGAGTCCGGTAAGCTGGTCATCGAGGCGGAGGCTATCACCAAGGCTTACGGTGAGCGCATGATTGTCGCGCCGTTCTCACTGCGGGTGCATCGCGGCGATTGCATCGGTCTCGTTGGACCGAATGGCGCGGGCAAGACAACGTTGCTGAAGATGCTCACCGGCCAGCTTGAACCAGACAGCGGCTGGGTGAAGCTCGGCACCAATCTCGAGATCGCAACGCTTGACCAGAAGCGCGAGGAGCTCAATCCCAACGATACGCTCGCACATTATTTGACCGACGGCCGGGGCGACAATCTTCTCGTCAATGGCGAGGTGAAGCATGTCACGGGTTATATGAAGGACTTTCTGTTCCAGCCGGAACAGGCCCGCACGCCCATCCGCAACCTTTCCGGCGGCGAGCGTGCAAGGCTCATTCTGGCGCGTATTCTCGCCCGGCCGACCAATCTTCTGATTCTCGACGAACCGACAAACGATCTCGATATCGAAACGCTCGATCTGTTGCAGGAGATCGTTGCCGGGTTTTCCGGCACGGTCATCCTTGTCAGCCACGACCGTGATTTTCTTGACCGTACGGTCACTTCCACCATCGCGCCGGCCAATCCCGATCAACCGGACGGACGCTGGATCGAATATGCCGGTGGCTATTCGGATATGATGGCGCAGCGCAAGGGAGCTGCGGAAGAGAAACGAAAAGCTGAGAGACAGGAAAAGGCGAAAGCCGCACCTTCAGCCCCGTCTTCGCAGGAGCCTGGAAAGGCCAAGGCCAAGCTTTCGTTCAAGCAGAAATTCGCCCTCGAAAATCTCCCCAAGGAGATGGAGAAGGCGCAGGAAGAGATTGCAAAACGCGAGCAGCGCATGGCCGACCCGGAACTCTTCGCCAAGGATCAGGCGGCCTTCAACAAGCTGGCGCAGGAAATGGAAAAGCTGCGCGAAAAGCTTGAGGCCATGGAAGAGGAGTGGCTGGAGCTGGAGATGCTGCGCGAGGAACTGGAAGGCTGAGCCGATCTTTCCGGTCGCACCGCCATCTGCCTTTGACAGGACGGCGGAAATGCCGTTTGCTGTCCCGGTTCGGAGGAGTTCAACACCATGCGCATGATCTTCGTCAACCTGCCCGTCAAGAATATCGAGACATCGAGAGCCTTCTTCACGACACTGGGTTTCACCTTCAATCCGGAATATTCCGATGACCGCACGCTCTGCATGATTGTCGAGGAGAACATCTTCGTCATGCTCCTTCAGGAAGAGCGTTTTCGTGATTTCATCAACGGCGACATCGCCGACGCCAAGCGGAGTACCGAGGTACTGACCTGTCTTTCCGCCGGAAGCAGGGAGGAAATCGACCGTATGATCGAGGCCGCGCTCGCGTCAGGCGGCAGCCGCTGGAAACCCGTTCAGGATCACGGATTCATGTATGCAGGCAGTTTTCAGGATCCCGACGGCCACGTCTGGGAACTGGTGCACATGGCGCAGCAGGGTTGATGGCAGCCATCTTGCCAAGATGGGTCGGCGGGACTACACCATTATCTTGATCTAACGGGGTGTCTTTCGCGCTTGGGCGCAAAAGGCTGAGAGGCTTGCCAACCCGAAGAACCTGATCCGGTTCATACCGGCGGAGGGATTAGACGGCTTTCATGCAGGCGGCTATTTCCCTCCTCGTTTTGAGGAGATATTCGTGCGCCGTCGTCTTTTTGTAAATTCCATCATTGCCGTTTCCATGCTTCTGCCCGGCCTCGCCGTTGCGCAGGAAAAACCGGAACTGACGGTCTATACCTATGAGAGCTTCGTTTCTGAATGGGGTCCGGGTCTCAAAATAAAGGAAGCTTTCGAGAAGGTGTGCGCTTGCACCGTCAATTTTGTCGGCGTGGCGGACGGCGTGGCGCTTCTCAACCGGCTGAAATTGGAAGGTCCGGGGTCCAAGGCGGATGTCGTCGTGGGACTTGATACAAATCTGGTCGCGGAGGCGAAACAGACCGGCCTTTTCGATGTCAGCGGCGTTGATGCATCAGCGGCCAAGGTACCCGGCGGCTATGAGGACGATGTGTTCGTTCCCTATGATTACGGCCATTTTGCTATCGTCTATGACACCCAGACGCTGAAAAGCCCACCAACGAGCCTCAAAGAACTCGTGGAAGGCGACCCTGCCCAGAAGATAGCCATTCAGGACCCGCGCACCTCGACGCCGGGACTGGGGCTGCTTCTGTGGGTGAAATCGGTTTATGGCGACCAGGCGCCGGAAGCCTGGGCAAAGCTCAGGAAGCGGATCCTTACCGTTACGCCGGGCTGGTCGGAGTCCTACGGGCTCTTCACCAAGGGGGAGGTGCCGATGGTGCTTTCCTACACGACTTCGCCCGCCTATCATATGGTCGCCGAAAAGACGGATCGTTATCAGGCTGCAGCTTTCTCCGAAGGACATTACATCCAGATCGAAGTGTCAGGCCTTCTCAAAAACGCGCCGCACAAGGATCTCGCAAAGCAGTTTCTCGCATTCACCCTCACCTCCGGTTTTCAGGATACCATTCCCGAAAACAACTGGATGATGCCGGTTGCGGCAAACTCCGCCCCCCTGCCGGAGGCCTTTTCCAGACTCGTCGTGCCGCAGAAGACTTTCCTGATGCAGCCGGAAGAGGTCGCGAAAAACCGCAAGGCATGGATAGACGAATGGCTGACGGCCATGAGCATGAATTGAAGAAGAGGCCCGTCCACGCATGATGCTGCGTCGCGATTACCGGCGGTCAATCATTTTCGGGACGGCGGCTTTTGCCGCCGTTTTCCTGTTCATGGCGCTCGCCGTGTTTGCGCTTCTGTCCTTTGATGCGGGTGCATCCGCTTCCGGCATTTTGGACCCTTATACATTGCGTATTCTGCGCTTCACGGTTTATCAGGCGACGCTCTCCACCCTTCTTTCCATCATTCTTGGTCTTCCCGTGGCCTTGGCACTCTCCCGGCAGCGGGAGTTTCCGGGAAGGATCTGGATCATCCGGTTGATGGCAGTGCCGATGGGGCTGCCGGTGATCGTCGGCGCCTTCGGTATCATTACCATCTGGGGGAGGCAGGGTGTCCTGAATACGCTTCTTGTTTTCGCCGGCGCGGAAGAACCTTTCAGCATTTACGGTCTTTCCGGCATCCTCATTGCTCATGTGTTTTTCAATCTGCCGCTTTCCGTCCGGTTATTGCTGGCCGGGCTGGAGCGTATTCCGGGCGAATATTGGCGCATGGCGGCGAGCCTCGGCATGGGGCCGATCTCGGTTTTCCGTTTTGTCGAATGGCCGGCCGTGTCCCGGCTTGCTCCGGGTATCGCCGGCCTCATCTTCATGCTTTGCGCCACCAGTTTTACGCTCGTGCTCCTTTTGGGCGGCGGGCCGGCGGCGACCACCCTGGAGGTCGCAATATACCAGGCGCTGCGGTTCGATTTCGATCCGCAGCGGGCGATCGCGCTCTCGGTTCTGCAGATCGTCCTCACCGCGGCCCTGCTCGGCCTTCTGGCCTTCCTGCCGTCGCCGGAAGCGGAAATCGCTTCACTTGGCCGGCCTGTGCGCCGTTTCGATGCGGGCCGGGCGGCGGCCCGCCTGTGGGATGGTCTAATCATCGTTTCCGCGGTGCTTTTGATCGGACTGCCGCTGGTCGCCATTGTCTTCTCGGGCGTCCAGGCAGACCTGCCGCGCCTCATCACAGCACCGGTCTTCCTGCGCGCGGCGACGACAAGTCTTGGGATTGCCGCGTTCTCGGCAATTTTCGTGATCATCGTCAGCATGGCGATCATCCGCGCACGTCAGGCGGTCAGCGCGAAACGGCGGGCCGCGCGGCCTCTTCACCTCTTGTCCAGCGTTCTCGGCGCGGGATCGTCTCTGGTTCTGCTGGTTCCGCCTGTCGTGCTCGGAAGCGGATGGTTCCTTCTCTTGCGGCCTTTCGGTGACGTCGCTGTTTATGCCCCGGTTCTCGTGGCGCTCATCAACATGCTGATGGCCCTGCCGCTTGCCATGCGGGTGCTGGAGCCGGCCGTCACCAGCCATTTTCTCCGCACCGGCCGACTTTCCGCCAGCCTCGGGCTTCAGGGTCTGCCGCGGCTGCGGTTCGCCGATCTGCCCGTCCTGTGGCGGCCGCTGGCCATGGCATTTTCCTTCGCGATGGCCCTGTCGCTTGGCGATCTCGGCGCGGTTGCCCTGTTCGGTTCAGAGAATTTCGTCACCTTGCCGTGGCTCGTCTATAGCAATATGGGCAGCTACCGGACCAACGATGCCGCCGGTTACGCCTTTCTTCTCGGTGTGGTCTGCCTCGTGCTTGCTGCAACCGGCATGTCGCGACATTCACAACCAGAGCGGGTAAAAGCGGCAGAGGCGATGACATGAAGGGCGACGATTTCGCAGTGCAGCTTGACAGGGTCAGGCTGCGGCTTGGAATGCAGGATTTCGACCTCGACTGTGCGTTTCCGCAGGGGCAGGTCACCGCTGTCGTCGGTGCATCCGGTTCGGGAAAATCGACACTGCTTAACCTCGTTGCCGGTTTCGAGTTGCCGGATTCCGGCCGCGTGATGATCGGCGGACGGGACGTGACGACGCTCGACCCTTCCGAAAGGCCTGTCTCTTCGATCTTTCAGGACAATAATCTTTTTACCCATCTCGACGTTTTTACCAATGTCGCGCTTGGCATAAGCCCCACGCTAAGATTACGCGCGGAAGACCGGCAAAGGATAAATATTGCGCTTGCGCGCGTTGGTCTTTCGGGTTTCGGCAAGCGTTTGCCGGGCACGCTCTCCGGAGGAGAAAGGCAGAGGGCGGCGCTTGCGCGCGCATTGGTCAGGAAGAAGCCCGTCATGCTGCTCGATGAACCTTTCGCCGCACTTGATCCAGGGCTACGGGCGGGCATGAGTTCTCTGTTGCTTGACTTGCATCAAGAAACAAATAATGCGGTGATTATTGTGAGCCATCACCCGGAAGACATAAAAAGATTAGCGCGGCGGGTGGTTTTTCTTGATCGTGGCCGTGTCGTTTTTGCCGGAGCGACAGCGGATTTCTTTGCCACACAAAATGTGAAGGCCGTGGACAGTTTCCTGAACGGGTGACCGCCTTATTTTCGACGCGCGCCGCTGGCAATCGCTTTAGATGACTTCAATGGCGCTAATTTGCACTTGCCAGTTTCAAGTTGTTGCCCGAGAAAAGATGAGAATTATTGCGTTCTTCAGGAATATTCCGGATTTGATGGATCGATTTTACCGTCTCGGCATTCATCGCCCGTTGGGGCGAATCTGTTATTCTGGTCTGCAATTAACGGATGATCAGGAACGTTAAGGGGCAGGCATAGAGAATGAAAAATAGCATGACTGCACAGCGGAGGCTCTTCTCCGGTTCAGGCCTTCGCCGTTCCGGCCGGCTCGCTGCGGCGTGGTCCGCGCTGACCGCTTCTGCCGTGTTGCTGTCATCGTGCCAATCTCTTTTCAGCCCGGCCTACCAGTCCACATTGCGTCCCTCGGACAATCCGCAGACGGTGGAAGAGGTTCAGAAGAACGATCCGCGCGCGCAGATGGGCGCACGCGAACATCCACGCATCGTGGCAAGCTATGGCGGCGAATATCGTGATGCCAAGACGGAGCGGCTTGTCGCACGGATTGCCGGAGCGCTGACGGCCGTCTCCGAAAATCCGCAGCAATCCTACCGCATCACCATTCTCAATTCGCCCGCCATCAACGCTTTCGCTTTGCCCGGCGGGTATCTTTACGTGACGCGCGGGCTTCTGGCGCTCGCCAATGACGCCTCGGAAGTGGCGGCCGTGCTGTCGCACGAAATGGGCCACGTCACCGCCAACCACGGGATCGAACGTCAGCGCCGCGAAGAAGCGGAAGTGATTGCGAGCCGCGTGGTTGCAGAGGTCCTGTCCAGCGATCTCGCCGGCAAGCAGGCGCTGGCCCGTGGCAAGCTGCGGCTTGCAGCTTTTTCGCGCCAGCAGGAGTTGCAGGCGGATGTGATCGGGGTACGCATGCTTGGCGAGGCGGGTTACGATCCTTACGCATCGCCGCGCTTTCTTGATTCCATGGCGGCCTATGCGCGGTTCTCTTCGGCCGATCCGGAAAACGACCAGAGCCTCGACTTCCTTTCGAGTCACCCCAATACACCACAGCGCATCGAGCTTGCGCGCCGGCATGCCCGTGCCTTCGGCCAGGAAGGCCAGGTCGGAGATCGTGGCCGAGACTGGTTTCTCGATGGTATAGACGGGCTGCTTTACGGCGATAGCCCGCAGGAAGGTTATGTCCGCGGCCAGACATTCCTGCATGGAACGCTCGGCATTCGTTTCGACGTGCCGGAAGGTTTCGTGATCGACAACAAGGTTGAGGCTGTGCTGGCGACAGGGCCGGGCGAGGTCGCAATCCGTTTCGACGGCGTCGCCGATCCGAAACAGACGAGCCTTGCCAATTACCTGACGAGCGGCTGGGTCGCCGGCCTGCTGCCTGAAACGGTAAAGGAAACGCAGATCAACGGACTGGAGGCCGCGACAGCCCGGGCAAGCGCGGATAAATGGGATTTCGACGTCACGGTCATCCGCGTCGGCCAGCAGATATTCCGGTTCCTGACCGCGGTGCCGAAGGGCAATACGCAACTCGATTCCATCGCCAATACCTTGCGCACCAGCTTCCGCAAGATGACGCCGCAGGAGATCGCCTCCCTGAAGCCGCTAAGAGTGCGGGTGGTGACGGTGAAGCCGGGTGAAACCGTGGCCACGATGGCGGCGCGGATGATGGGAACGGAGCGGAAGCTTGACATGTTCCGCATGATCAACGCGATGGGCGCCACGGCCACGATTCAGCCCGGGCAAAGGGTAAAGATCATCTCTGAATAACAAAAACCCCGGATCACCCCGGGGTTTTATGTTCAGACCTTCACCCGGCAATCACTGCCACTCACGAACGTCAACAAAATGACCCGCAATGGCTGCCGCCGCCGCCATGGCGGGGGAGACGAGGTGGGTACGGCTCTTATAGCCCTGACGGCCTTCGAAATTGCGGTTCGAGGTGGACGCGCAGCGTTCGCCGGGTTTCAGGCGGTCGTCATTCATGGCAAGGCACATGGAGCAGCCTGGCTCGCGCCATTCGAAACCGGCTTCGAGGAAAATCCTGTCCAGACCTTCCTTTTCCGCCTGTTCCTTCACGAGACCGGAGCCGGGCACGATCATGGCCGAAACGGTGGGAGCGACTTTACGGCCGTCAACGATCTTCGCCGCCGCGCGCAAATCCTCGATGCGGCCATTGGTGCAGGAGCCGATGAAGACACGGTCGATGGCGATATCGGTGATGCGCGTGCCGGGCTTCAGGCCCATGTAGTCAAGCGCACGCCACTTGGAGGCGCGCTTGTTTTCTTCCTCGATGTCGTCGGGATTGGGAACAATGCCTTGAACAGAGGTTACATCTTCCGGAGAAGAGCCCCAGGAGACGATAGGCGGAAGATTGGCCGCATCGAGGATGACGACCTTGTCGTAATGGGCGCCCTCGTCGGATTTCAGAGTCTTCCAGTAGGCGATCGCCTGTTCCAGCGTTTCGCCCTTCGGCGCACGCGGCTTGTCCTTGATGTATTCGAAGGTCGTTTCGTCAGGCGCAATCAGGCCGGCGCGGGCGCCGCCCTCGATGGTCATGTTGCAGACCGTCATGCGACCTTCCATGGAGAGCGAACGGATCGCCTCACCAGCAAATTCGATGACATGGCCGGTGCCACCGGCGGTGCCTATCTCGCCGATAATGGCGAGGATGATGTCCTTGGCGGTAACGCCCTCGGGGATTTTGCCATCGACACGCACCAGCATGTTCTTGGCTTTCTTCTGGATCAGCGTCTGTGTGGCCAGAACATGCTCAACTTCGGAGGTGCCGATGCCATGCGCCAGTGCGCCGAATGCGCCGTGGGTGGAGGTGTGGCTGTCGCCGCAGACGATCGTCATACCCGGCAGGGTGAAACCCTGTTCGGGACCGACGATGTGAACGATGCCCTGGCGCTTGTCGCGTTCGGAATAATATTCAACGCCGAAGTCCCTGGCATTCTGAGCCAGCGCTTCCACCTGAATGCGGCTTTCTTCGTTCTTGATGCCTTCCAGCCGGTCGGCGGTGGTCGGCACGTTATGATCGACCACAGCGAGCGTGCGGGCCGGCGAATGCACCGGACGGCCGGCGATGCGCAGACCTTCGAAGGCCTGGGGGCTCGTCACCTCATGAACGAGGTGACGGTCGATATAGAGAAGACAGGTTCCATCCGGGTCGCGATTGACGACGTGGTCGTCCCAGATCTTGTCATACAAAGTGCGGGGTGCGCTCATGGCTCTGTGCCTTGTCATGGAAAAGGATAATAGGGTTCAGTAAGGCGGTGGACAGCGGTGCTGTCAGGCGAGCCTAAGTCGGCTGGTGAGCGCCCCGGAAACGCGCGCAAAGAAGCGTGCCGGCAGACGCTTGTGGTCCTGCAGCACATACACATTCTGAGCGAGACATCCGAATTTAGATCCCATGGCAACTTTCATAGCAGATCGATGGTTTTACGGCAACATGAATGCGCAGGAGACAGGCTGAAGGACAGGATCGTGCCAGCACTATGCACTGCATCACGGCGAGACGGCCTGCCCAGCAACGCTTTGCAATTGTTATGATGCAACGCAACTTGCCTATTTTGCAGCGCACATATAGATGGGTTCCCTTATCATTTGCATTCGACGAGAAATCGAAGGGAGGAAAGCATATGGTATCCGAAAAGGCCCTTATCTCGAAGATCACCTGGCGGCTCATGCCGTTTCTTGGCCTTCTCTATCTCATCGCCTATATCGACCGACAGAATGTCAGCTATGCCAAGCTGCAGATGGTCGATGCGTTGAGCCTCAGCGAATACGCCTATGGTCTTGGCGCGTCGCTGTTCTTCATCGGCTACTTCATCTTCGAAGTGCCGAGCAACCTGTTCCTCAACCGCTTCGGCGCCAGCAAATGGTTTGCCCGCATTCTGGTTTCCTGGGGGGCCGTCACAATTGCGCTTGCTTATACGCAGAACGCCACGATGTTTTACATCCTGCGCTTCCTGCTCGGGCTTTGCGAGGCGGGCTTCTTCCCGGGTGTGCTGTTCCTGATGACGCTCTGGTTCCCGCGCGATTATCGCGGCCGCATGATCGGCCTGTTCATGATCTTCAGCGCGCTCGCCAATGCCATCGGCGCGCCGCTCGGCGGCATGTTGCTCGATCTCGACGGTTTCCTCGGTTATGCCGGGTGGGAATGGGTATTCCTTGCCACTGGTATTCCGGCTGTGATCGCTGGCATAGCCACCTTCTTCTATCTGGATGATACGCCCGAAAAGGCCAAGTTTCTGTCGCAGGACGAGAAGGACTGGCTGAAGAACCGGCTTGCCGAAGAGAACAAGGGCATGGAAGAGCATGCGGAAGATGGCTTCAAAGCCCTGATCAATCCGCGGGTTCTGTTCATGTCGCTCTGCTATGTTGGATTTCCGCTGGCCGCCTATGGTCTCAGCTACTGGCTTCCAACCATCGTGAAGAGCTTTGGCGTTTCCAACACCGCGAACGGTTTCATCAACATCATCCCCTGGGTGATCGTTGCCGTTGCCTTGTTCGTCGTGCCTCTGGCGGCCGATAAGGCAAAGAACAAGACGCCCTATATCGTTGGTCCTGCCTTTATCGGTGCGTTTTGCCTGCTGATGTCGG
Organism: Agrobacterium sp. CMT1; assembly: GCF_037203725.1. Classification (NCBI taxonomy): domain Bacteria; kingdom Pseudomonadati; phylum Pseudomonadota; class Alphaproteobacteria; order Hyphomicrobiales; family Rhizobiaceae; genus Agrobacterium; species Agrobacterium sp. CMT1. The sequence goes on along the minus strand of NZ_JBBCAR010000018.1, from coordinate 170,810 downwards.
CATTGCTGAGCGACCCGGTGTTGCAGTTCGCTTTCCTCTGCATCGCCGCTGCAGGTATCTTTGCAGGCCAGCCGGTGTTCTGGAGCCTGCCCGGCCGCTTCCTCAAGGGAGCGGGCGCTGCTGCGGGTATCGCCGCCATCAATTCGGTCGGCAATCTCGGTGGCTTCGTGGCGCAAAACGTCGTGCCCTGGATCAAGGATCAGACCGGCAGCACCATTGCGCCGATGTTCTTCCTTGCCTTCTGCCTCGCGCTTGCCGGTGTGCTAGTCATCATCGCCACCCGCAAGATGGGCAATCAGGCTCAAACCGCCTGAACCAAAAGAGAGGGATGGCCGGATTGCTTCCGGCTGTCCCCTTTCCCTCATCCTTGTTTCGAGCGCATCGCCTTTTCAATCCGCCGCAATATCAGTGATAGGCCTATGGTCAAGATCAGGTAGATATAGGCGACGATCGAATAGGTCTCGAAAAACCGGAAAGAACCGGCGGCATAGACTTTTCCCATTTGGGTGATGTCGGTGACGCCGAGCACCGAAACAAGTGAGCTGTCCTTCACCATCGACACGAAATCGTTCGAAAGCGGCGGAAAGATCGTCCGGGTCGCCTGTGGCAGAGTGATCAGCCTGAAGCGCTGATAGCGGCTGAAACCGAGGGCCTTTGCTGCCTCGATCTGCCCCTCCGGAACGGCCTGTATGCCGGCGCGGAATATCTCTGCAATGAAAGCCGCATAACCGATGGTCAGTGCGATGATCGCCCGCCAGATCAATGATACGTCCCGCACAAGCAAAGGCTCCACCCATCCCTGTGAGACAAGCGGAGCAGTCAGCCCGTTATAGAGCGCCACCAGGCCTGGCGTTCCCACAAAAGCGATGTAGAAAAGCAGAACGATGATCGGTATGCCGCGAACCACTTCGATGTAAAACCGTGCCACTTGCCGTGCCACGATATTATCAGCCATTCCGACGAGGGCGATGCAAAGGCCGAGCAATGTTGCCAGCATAAAGGCCGTGAACGTGACGGAAACCGTGATGCCGACACCTTTTGCCACGGTGCTGAACACCTGCGTGTAAATGCCATTGACAGCGATCATCGCGGCAAGGGCAATGCCGATCACGAGGATCGCGAGCAGCCACCAGGGAAAATCCTCGCTCGTGCTGTTCTGCGTGTTCCGCTTTGTTGTGGCGTCGTGCAGCGTCATTCGCCAAGCTTGTAGTCGAGGAACCACTTCTTATCGAGTGCGGCGAAGGTGCCGTCCGCCTTCAGCGCCGCGATCGCGGCATTGACAGGGGCAACGAGATCGGAACCTTTTTTGAAGATGAAACCGAAGTCATCGCCGCCAAGCGGACCACCGATCAGTTTGAGCGTGCCGTTTGACGCATCGACATAACCCTTGCCGGCAACGCCATCGGTGAGCACGAGGTCGACATCGCCTGTTTTCAACGCCTGAACGCTGGCGCCGAAGGTTTCCATCAGACGAAGGCGCGGATTTTGCTCGTTGCCATCCAGAACATCGTAAACGGCGGTGTAGAAGGGCGTGGTGCCGGCCTGTGCGCCAACGAGACCTTTATCGAAGGCGGCGAAACTCTTTGCGTCGGTAAAGCGGTTTTCATCTGCCCGCACCAGCATGAACATTTCCGAACGCATATAAGGGACGGAGAAATCCACTTTTTCCCTGCGGTCGTCCTTGATGCTGATTCCGGTCATCCCGATGTCGTATTGCCCCGCAGAAACTGACTGGATCATCGCGTCCCAGGAAATATTCTGATATTCGACCTTGAAATTCAGCCGTCTGGCGATCTCTTCCATCGCATCATATTCCCATCCGATGGCTTTTCCGCTTTTCGGGTCGACGAATTGCAGCGGCGGATAGGCATTTTCCGTGACCACGACGACGGTGCGTCCCTCAAGATCCGGCAGATCGACGGCGCCGGCGAGTGCAGGCGTCATGGCCAATACGGCGAGGGCGGCGAGAAACGGGCGTCTGGCGATCATGAAAGGCTCCGGAGCGATTTTTCTCAAATTGCACGCTTGCCGGAGCGAGAGCAAGACATGTGAGCGCAACAAAAAAAGGCGGTCCCAAGACCGCCTTTTCCGTAAATCCAGTAAACTGGAAATCTTATTCTGCTGCGGTTTCTGCAGCCTTTGCTGCTTCTTCTGCTGCCTTGGCTTCAGCAGCTTCGGCTGCTGCCTTTTCGGCGGCGAGAGCCTGTGCTGCTGCTACCTTTTCAGCTTCCAGACGTGCCTTTTCTTCGGCAGCTGCCTGGCGCTCGGACTCGTTCAGCTTACGGGCGCGCGTACCGGTGTTTTCAACGATACGGGCAGCCTTGCCGCGACGGTCGCGCAGATAGTAGAGCTTCGCACGACGAACCTTACCGCGGCGAACGATTTCAACGCCTTCGACCAGCGGCGAGTAGATCGGGAATACGCGCTCTACGCCTTCGCCGTAGGAGATCTTGCGAACGGTGAAGCTTTCGGAAAGGCCGCCGCCGGAACGGGCGATGCAAACGCCTTCATAAGCCTGAACGCGGGTACGGTTACCTTCGGTAACGCGCACGTTGACGCGCAGCGTGTCGCCCGGAGAAAACTCAGGCAGGGTGCGCTTTGCTTCGATCTTGGCAGCCTGTTCGGCTTCCAGCTGCTGAATGATATTGGTCATGTTAACCTCTGATTTCTTCTGAAACAGCCAGAGCGCTCAACGGTTGCCTGTCGGTCGATGCCTTCAGGCCATGCCTTGCGGCAGGAGCGGGTTCGCCATTCTTTGCTTGCGGTTAAAGGGGTAAACCCCAATTCCACGCGGGCACATACACGAGGATGCACCGTTTGTCATCCCTTCATGACAATTTTTATCAATTCTTCGCCGCGCTCTGACAGTTGCGAAGCGGCTTTCGGCCGGATATGGCATGAAAACCTTGGGAGGGGCCATGTCCATATTCATCGTTCTCATGCTGTTTGCAACCGGCTTTCTGTCAGGTGTCGTCAATGCGATTGCCGGCGGCGGCACATTCCTGACCTTCGGTGCGATGACGCTGGCCGGCCTGCCGCCGATTGTCGCAAACGCCACGTCGGCGATCGTGCAGTTTCCGGGCTACGTCACGTCCGTCATCGCCTATGGGCCGGAGATACGCGCCCATTGGCGCGAGGCGATCCTTCTGTCGGCTGTTTCCGTCGTCGGTGGGCTGGGTGGATCGGTCCTGCTTCTGTCGCTCGACAACCCCTCCTTTCGTCAGCTGGTTCCATGGCTGCTTCTCGCCGCCACCGCCGTTTTTGCCGCCGGCCCGTGGCTCAGGCCGAAGGCAAGCACCGAGCGCTCTCCCGGCAATCTGCCGAGCCTCGTCTTCCAGGGGCTTGCCTCCATCTATGGCGGCTTTTTCGGCGCAGGAATGGGCATCATGATGCTTGCCATCCTCGGAATAACCTCGGGCGGAAGCTATCATCATCTGAACGCTTTGAAGAACCTGCTGTCGGTGGTGATCGCGGTCATCGCGATTACGATCTTCGTCAGCGGCGGTGTTGTCTCCTGGTGGGCGGCGCTCATCATGTTTCCCGCGGCAGCGCTTGGCGGCTATGCGGGCGTGCACACGGCGCGGCGGGTGCCGCAGTGGGTCATTCGCTGGCTGGTGATTGCGGTCGGGCTGGTGCTGACGGCTTATTATTTCGTCTCGACCTGAGGCTTCTCAAGAAGGTCGGGCCGCCTTTCCTTCGTCAGCTTCAGCGCCTGTTCATGACGCCATTTGTCGATGACGGCGTGATTGCCGGAGGTGAGAACGGCGGGGATATCGCGGCCTTCCCAGACCTGCGGGCGGGTATAATGAGGATGTTCCAGCAGCCCGCCCTCGAAGCTTTCATGCACGCCGGAAAGGTCATTGCCCATGACGCCCGGCAGGATGCGGACGACGGCGTCCAGCAGCGTCAGCGCCGCCGGCTCACCGCCGGAGAGGATGTAATCGCCGATCGACACCTCCTCCAGCGCGCGCGCCTCGATGACCCGCTGGTCGACGCCTTCAAAACGGCCGCAGACGATGATTGCGCCGTCACCCGCCGCAAGTTCGCGCACACGGTTCTGGGACAAAGGCTTGCCGCGCGGGCTCATCAGCAGGCGCGGGCGCGTGTCACCATTGGAAACGTGGTCGATGGCCGCGGCCAGGACATCGGGTTTCAGCACCATGCCAGCGCCGCCGCCTGCGGGCGTGTCATCGACGCTTCTGTGCCTGTCGGTGGCGAATTCGCGGATCTGCACGGCGTCCAGCGACCATTGTCCCCGCTCCAGCGCCTTGCCGGCCAGCGAATATCCGAGATGTCCCGGGAACATTTCCGGGTAAAGCGTCAGCACGGTAGCCTTGAAGGTCATCGGTTACTTCTTGCCGAACGGCGGTACGCCGGTTTCGTCCTTGTCGTCGGGATTGTCGATCAGGCCGGCGGCCATCGGATCGATAAGAATGCGTCCGGCTTCGAGGTCGATCTCCAGCACCGCCGCCTCTGAAAAGGGAATGAGGGCCGGGCGACGGCCCGCACCCTTCAGCTCCAGCAGATCACCCGCGCCGAAATCATAGACCGCACTGACGGCGCCATAACTCTTGCCTTCGGCATCAACTGCCTCCAGCCCTTCGAGATCGGCATAATAGAATTCGTCGTCATCAAGCTCGTCGTCGGGCAGATTGTCGCGTTCGATGAAGAGTTCGAGCCCATTCAGGCTTTCGGCCGCATTGCGGTCGTTGACGCCCCTGAAGCGCACAATGACAACGTTCTTGCCCTCGCGAATTTCCAGAATTTCAAAAATGCGGCCATCGGCGCTGACCAGATTGCCGTAATCGCCGAGCGCCAGCGGGTCATCAGTATATGTGCTGACACGGACTTCGCCACGCAGACCCTGCGCGCCACCGATTTTTGCCATGAGTATCGGGTTTTCCAGCTTTGCCATCGGGCCGTCCGTCTTCTGGTATTGGTTGCGTCAGCTTTAAGGTTTGTTGACGCCAAAATAAACAAAAAACGGGCGGCGTGGAAATCCACGCCACCCGTTCCTCAAAAGTTTCCGTGCAGATTATTCTGCAGCAGAGGCTTCCGCAGCGGCAGCGGCTGCATCTTCAGCCTTCTGCTTCTTTTCAGCAACGCGTTCCAGAGCGCGCTTGCCCGGCTTTGCCTTTTCCGGGTTGCTGCGAGCGGCGCGCTCGGCAAGGCCGGCTTCTGCGAGGAAGCGCAGAACGCGGTCGGTCGGCTGTGCGCCCTTGGCGATCCATTCCTTGATGAGGTCAGCCTTCAGCTCAACGCGCTGCGGGTTGTCCTTGGCAAGCATCGGGTTCCAGGAACCGACCTTCTCGAGGAAGCGGCCGTCGCGGGGCGAACGGGCGTCAGCAACAACGATCTGGTAATACGGGCGCTTCTTGGAACCACCGCGTGCGAGACGAATTTTCAGTGCCATGTCATTTACTCCTTAGGATGGCTTGTCCGCCTTTCAGGCGGTCTTTTCTGTGCCGCCATGTTCGGCGGCGATTGCTTCATGATGCCGGATGACTTCCTTGATGATGAAGTTCAGGAACTTCTCGGCGAAATCCGGGTCCAGATTGGCGTCCTTTGCCAGGTGGCGAAGGCGTTCGATCTGGTATTCCTCGCGCGCCGGGTCTGCCGGCGGCAAATTGTATTTTGCCTTCAGCACGCCCACCGCCTTGGTACAGCGGAAACGTTCGGCAAGAATGTGAACCAGTGCGGCATCGATGTTGTCGATCGACTGGCGGTATTCGGAAAGCTGGGCTTTCACCTCTGTATTGTTCATTGGCGTCCCCCTCACTTCTTTTTCGGAAAGCCGGGAAGGCCCGGCATGCCGCCAAGACCCGGCAGCTTTGTGCCTCCGAGGCCCGGCAATCCGCCCGGCAGACCGCCAAGGCCGGGCATTCCACCCGGCTTGCCGAGGCCGGCGGCTTCCGCCTGCTTCTGGAGCGCTTCAAGCTGCTTCGGATCGATGTTGGACAAATCAGGCATGCCGCCGCCCATCATGCCACCGAGACCCATCTTGCCGGCAAGGCCGCCCATCATCTGCTTCATGATGCCGCCTTTGCCCTTGCCGCCCATGGCTTTCATCATGTCGGCCATGCCGCGATGCATCTTCAGAAGCTTGTTGATTTCGGCGGCATCGGTGCCGGAACCGGCAGCGATGCGCTTCTTGCGGCTGTGTTTCAGAATATCCGGATTGGCGCGCTCCGCCTTGGTCATGGAGGAGATGATGGCAATCTGGCGATCGAACATCTTGTCGTTCATGCCGGCTGAAGCCATCTTGTCCTTCATACCGGCCATGCCGGGCATCAGCCCCATGATGCCGCCCATGCCGCCCATCTTTTTCATCTGGGCAAGCTGGTCGGCCAGATCGTTGAGGTCGAACTTGCCCTTGGCCATCTTCTCGGCCATGGCGCGGGCTTTTTCCGCATCGATGTTTTCGGCGGCCTTTTCGACCAGCGAGACGATGTCGCCCATGCCGAGAATACGATCGGCGATACGGCGCGGGTGGAACTCGTCGAGTTCGTTCATGCGCTCGCCGATACCGATCAGCTTGATCGGCTTGCCGGTGACGGCGCGCATGGAGAGGGCCGCACCGCCGCGGCCGTCGCCGTCCATGCGGGTGAGAACAAGGCCGGTGATACCGACACGCTCATCGAAATTTCGCGCCAGATTGACGGCGTCCTGACCGGTCAGAGAATCCGCGACCAGCAGGATTTCATGCGGGTTGGACTTCTTCTTGATGTCGGCCATTTCCAGCATCAAGGGTTCGTCGATGTGTGTGCGGCCGGCGGTATCGAGAATGACGACGTCATGCCCGCCGAGCTTTGCGGCCTGCACGGCACGTGCGGCAATATCCGTCGGCGACTGGCCGGCAATGATCGGCAGCGTGTCGACGCCGGTCTGGACGCCGAGCTGGCGAAGCTGCTCCTGTGCGGCCGGACGACGCGTGTCGAGAGATGCCATCAGCACCTTCTTCTTGTCGCGGTCGGTCAGGCGCTTGGCGATCTTGCCGGTGGTTGTGGTTTTACCCGAGCCCTGCAGACCTACCATCATGATGACGACGGGGGCGGCCGCATGAAGGTCGATCGAGACGCCTTCGGTGCCGAGCATTTCGACAAGCTCGTCATGGACGATCTTGACGACCATCTGGCCGGGCTTGATGGATTTCAGAACGGCCGCGCCGACGGCCTTTTCACGCACTCTGTCGGTGAAGGAACGTACGACTTCCAAGGCCACATCCGCTTCCAGCAGCGCACGGCGAACCTCGCGCAGGGCGGCGGCAACATCGGCTTCCGTCAGCGCGCCACGGCCGGTCAGTCCATTCAGAATGGAACCAAGGCGGTCCTGGAGGTTTTCAAACATCGTTTCTTCCTTCTTCGTTCCGGGTTTCCGAAACGTCGGTGCTTTCGCTGGCAAAAACAAGACGCAAAGCCAAAAAGCACCCGAGGGCGCATCGCGCTGTCGGGTGTTGACCTCCGGGATCTCTTTATACCTTTTCGGGTCCCGGTCGGCGGCTTGGAGTCGTGAAACTGCCAGCTGATGGGCGGGATAAACAGGAAAGTGCCGGAAAAGTCAAGGCAGCGTTGGTTTCCGCCCGACAAAGCCTGCATTTCATCTTTGCGTGATCGGTCGTCGGCCGCCAGAGGCGGTGCTTGAACGGCGCCATTCTGCTCCCTATACATTTGTCATGAACCGTCGAAAATTTTTCCGTTTTTCCGCTGTTGGCCTGCTCGCTCTGGCGGGCGGCGGCCTTTATGCCCGTCGTTCAAGCGCCGGCGCTTATTATAGCGGCCCTATCTCCGATCATTTCGACGGGATACGCTTTTTCAATCCCGGTGGTACGCCGCCCAGCAACTTCATGGGTCTGCTGAAATGGCGCTTCAACGGTGAACGCGCCAAGTGGCCGGAAAGCTATGCGAGCCCGTTTCCGTTTGCGAAACCGGACAGCCGGGTCGAGGGTAAAGACATGCGTGTCACCTTCATCGGCCATGCTTCCTTTCTTATCCAAACAGCGGGCCTGAATATTCTCGTCGATCCCGTGTGGTCTGAGCGCACCAGCCCCTTCAGCTTCGCCGGGCCCAAGCGCGTCAACCCGCCCGGTATCCGTTTTGAGGATCTGCCGCCCATCGATCTCGTGCTGGTAACGCATAATCACTACGATCATCTGGATCTGGAGACGCTGAAGCGCCTGCATGTGGCGCACAAGCCGCTTTTCATCACGCCGCTCGGCAATGATGCCATCATCCGTACCGGCGTTCAGGCGGCGCGCATCGAGGTGGGCGACTGGGGGGATCTGATTGATGCCGGTGCGGTGAAAATTCACTTCGAGCCGTGCCATCATTGGTCGGCGCGTGGTCTGAACGACCGGCGCATGGCACTCTGGGCGGCGTTCGTCATCGAAACGCCGGGTGGGAAAATCTACCATATTGGCGATACCGGCTTCCACGAGGGCCTCAACTATCACGCCGCGCGCAAGAAGCATGGTGAGTTCCGCCTCGCCAACCTGCCCTTCGGCGCCTATGAGCCGCGCTGGTTCATGAAGGGCCAACACCAGAACCCGGCGGAAGCCGTGGAAGGCATGAAGCTTTGCGGTGCGGCGCATGTCTGCGGCCACCATTGGGGTACGGTGCAGCTGACCGATGAGGCGGTCGATGCGCCGCTCGCAGCCCTCAAGGTTGCGTTGACCGAACACGGGGTGGAGGAGAGCCGTTTCCGGCCGATGCGCCCCGGAGAGGTTTTCGACGTGCCTTCCGCCTGACAGCCGCCCCGTTTGCGACGCAACAGTCTGGTAATTTGCCGGTGTTTCCGCCATATAGGGCGAAAGCACGGGAAAATCCCGTATGAAAAGCGGTTTTCAGGTTTAAAGCGATGGCGAACACGGTCGAATTTGCGAAGATGAACGGGCTTGGCAACAAGATCCTGGTTGTCGATATGCGCGGCCGAAAGGATATGGTCACGCCAGAGGCAGCAATTGCCCTCAATGCCGATCCTGCCACCCAGTTCGACCAGATCATGGCCATCCACGATCCGCGTATCGCAGGAACGGATGCCTATATTGACATCCTCAACTGCGATGGCACCAAGGCGCAGGCCTGCGGCAACGGCACGCGTTGCGTGGTGCAGGCCCTGTCGTCCGAAACCGGCAAGACCAGCTTCACCTTCCAGACAGTGGCGGGTATTCTGAATGCCGTCGAGCATGAAGACGGCATGATATCGGTCGATATGGGGCTCCCGCGTTTCCGCTGGAGCGACATTCCGCTTTCGGAAGAATTCCACGATACCAGCCGCATCGAGTTGCAGATCGGGCCGATCGACGCGCCGATCCTGCATTCGCCCGCTGTGATGTCGATGGGCAACCCGCACGCCGTATTCTGGGTTGATCGTGATCCGATGGAGTTCGATCTCGAACGCTTCGGCCCGTTGCTCGAAAACCATCCGGTGTTTCCGGAAAAGGCCAATATCACGCTGGCGCAGGTGATTTCAGACAGCGCGCTTCGCACCCGCACCTGGGAGCGCGGCGCCGGGCTAACGCTTGCCTGCGGTTCGGCCGCCTGTGCTTCAGCTGTTTCCGCTGCCCGCACCGGCCGCACCGGCCGCAAGGTCAGCATCGATGTCGCCTCAAGCCCGATCCGCGTGCCGCTGACCATCGACTGGCGTGAAGATAACCACGTCATCATGACCGGCCCGGCCGAATGGGAATGGTCGGGCTCCGTCGATCCCATTACCGGCTTGTGGGCGCGGGATGCTGTCGAGCGGGGGGCTGTATGAGCGGGGTCGAGGTCATAACCTTCGGCTGTCGTCTCAACACCTATGAATCGGAAGTGATGCGGGCGGAGGCCGAAAAGGCCGGGCTTAACAATGCCGTGCTGGTCAATACCTGCGCGGTGACCGGGGAAGCGGTGCGACAGGCTCGTCAGGCGATCCGCCGCGCCCGGCGCGACAACCCACATGCGCGCATCATCGTGACGGGCTGTGCCGCCCAGACCGAGAAGCAGACCTTTGCCGACATGCCCGAGGTGGATGCGGTGCTGGGCAATGAGGAAAAGCTGAAAAGCGCCTCCTATCGCGCGCTGCCGGATTTCGGCGTTTCGGCGGAAGAAAAACTGCGCGTCAACGATATCATGAGCATCAAGGCGACCGCGCCGCAGATGGTGAAGCACATAGACGGGCATGTGCGCGCCTTCATCCAGGTGCAGAACGGCTGTGATCATCGCTGCACCTTCTGCATTATTCCCTACGGGCGCGGCAATTCGCGCTCCGTGCCGATGGGTGCGGTGGTGGATCAGGCCCGCCGGCTGACGGAGAGCGGCTACTGCGAGATCGTGCTGACCGGCGTGGATGCGACCAGTTACGGCGCCGACCTACCGGGTGAGCCTTCCCTCGGTTACCTCGCCAAGACATTGCTGAAGCAGATACCGGACATTCTGCGCCTGCGCCTTTCTTCCATCGACAGTATCGAGGCCGACCACCATCTGATGGATCTGATTGCCGGTGAGCCGCGTTTCATGCCGCATCTGCACCTGTCCCTCCAGCATGGCGACGACATGATCCTGAAACGCATGAAACGCCGCCATTCACGTGCCGATGCTATCCGCTTCTGTCAGGAGGTGCGGGCGCTCAGGCCAGATATCGCTTTCGGCGCGGATATGATCGCCGGGTTCCCGACCGAGACGGAGGAGATGTTCGAAAATGCCGCGACGCTTGCGGAAGAATGCGGGATTTCCAGCCTGCATGTCTTTCCCTACAGCCCGCGTGCCGGCACGCCAGCCGCACGCATGCCGCAGCTCGACCGCGCGCTTGTGAAGGAGCGGGCAGCGAGGCTGCGTGATCGCGGCGAAGTTCTCAAAGTGGCGCATCTGCAAAACATGGTCGGATCGGTGCAGACTCTCCTCGTCGAAAACAACGGTTTTGCCCATACGGACAATTTCACGCTGGTGGCGGCGCCCGATCTTGCCCCACGCACTCTTGCGCGGGTTGCGATTACCGGCCACAACGGCAAACATCTGAATATGAGGCTTCTAGCCGCAGATGCGGCCTGAGGCAGCGCAAGAAAAGAGACACGGGAACAACCATGGCCCTCGGCTTCATCAAAAAAGTCTTTTCGTTCGGCAAGGACAAGGCCGAAACGGAAGAGCGGCCGCAAGAGGATGCTGCGCTTGAGCGCGGCAATGAAAACGCCTCTTTCGAAGCGGCGCTGAACGACGCCGAAGCGCATGATGCTGTCGACAGGGATCCTGTTTCCGAACTGGAGATGGAGACGGCCGGCGGCCCGGCCCCCGACGAGGCGGAAGATCTAGCCTCCTCCGGCGAGAATGAAGACGAGGACGCGCCGCTTCTCCCCGGTGCCGAGCTTTCCGGCGATATGGGCCTGGTGCCACTGTCACTGCTACAGGCGGAAGCCGCTGCCGAGGAGCAGGTCGAGCCGATTCCGGAGGCTGCCGACGTCGTGCTTGATGCCGATGCGATGGATGCGCTGCTTGACGAGGCGGAAGCCGCGACAGCGCCTGAACCCATTGCGGTTCCACCAGCTCTGCCAAAGGGCTTTTCGTCCGCCAGTGAACGGCAGGAGCCTGCGCCTGCCGTAGCTGAGGTGAAACTGACGTGGTTCCAGCGCCTGCGAAACGGGCTTGCCCGCACGTCTTCGCAGCTAACCACACAGATTTCGGCGCTCTTCACCAAACGCAAGCTGGATGAGGACACGCTCGACGAACTGGAAGATCTTCTCATCCAGTCCGATCTTGGTGTCGAGACCGCCATGCGCATCACCGGCGCGTTGTCATCCGAACGCTACGGTAAGGATGTGAGCGGTGAAGATGTGGCGCGCATCATGGCTGGTGAAATCACCAAGGTGCTAAAGCCTGTTGCCAGACCTTTGGAACTCGATCTCTCGCACAAGCCGCATGTCATTCTCGTGGTCGGCGTCAACGGTACGGGCAAGACGACGACCATCGGCAAGCTCGCCGCCAAGCTTTCTGGCTCGGGCCTCAAGGTGATGCTGGCGGCCGGCGATACTTTCCGCGCAGCGGCGATCGAGCAGTTGAAGATCTGGGCCGACCGCACCGGCTCGGACTTCATCGGCACCAAGCTTGGGGCAGATGCCTCGGGTCTGGCTTACGATGCCTATGAGCAGGCTCGGGCGCAGAAAAGCGATGTGCTCATCATCGATACCGCTGGCCGTTTGCAGAACAAGACGGAACTGATGGCGGAGCTGGAAAAGATCGTGCGCGTGCTCGGCAAGCTCGATCCGGATGCGCCGCACACCGTGCTACAGACACTGGATGCGACAACGGGCCAGAACGCCATGAACCAGGTGGAAATATTCCGCAATGTTGCGGGCGTTTCGGGCCTGATTATGACAAAATTGGATGGCACGGCGCGGGGCGGTATCCTCGTCGCCATCGCTGCAAAACACAAGCTGCCGGTCTATTTCATCGGCGTGGGTGAAGGTGTTGACGATCTGGAGCCCTTCGAGGCGGAAGATTTCGCCAAAGCCATTGCGGGAGTTTGAGTATGGATATTGAAAGCAATTCCAAGGAAAGCGAAAAGATGGTGGCGGAAATCAGCCCGCTCCTGAAATTCGTGCTTGAGCTTGGCCCGCTCGTCGTTTTCTTTTTCGCCAATTCCCGCGGCGAATGGCTTGCCACCACTTTTCCGGTTCTAACAGAGTTCGGTGGCCCGATCTTCATCGCCACCGGCCTGTTCATGATCGCGACGGCGATTGCGCTCTCCGTTTCCTGGGTGCTGACGCGCAAGCTGCCGATCATGCCGCTGATTTCAGGCATCGTGGTCTTCGTGTTCGGCGCTCTGACGTTGTGGTTGCAGAACGACACTTTCATCAAGATGAAGCCGACCATCGTCAACACGCTGTTTGGCGTCATTCTGCTGGGCGGCCTGTTCTTCGGGCATTCGCTGCTCGGTTACGTCTTCAATTCCGCCTTCAAGCTTACGGATGAGGGCTGGCGCAAGCTGACGCTGCGCTGGGGTATCTTTTTCCTCTTTCTGGCGGTGCTGAACGAAGTTGTCTGGCGCATGTTCTCCACAGACGCCTGGGTGGCCTTCAAGGTCTGGGGCACGATGCCGATCACCATCATCTTCACCATGGCGCAGATGCCGCTTGTGATGCGCCATTCTGTCGAGCCGCTTGGCAAGGACGAAAAATGACAGTTGCGGAGATGCCGGCTTCCCGTTCGCGTTCGCTTAAATGGTTCGGCGTGGCCGCCGGGCTGCTTCTCCTGCAGATCATCATTCTCTACGCCATGGGCCGCATTCCGATTTGTGAATGCGGTTACGTGAAGCTGTTCGAGCCTGGCGTGAATACACCGGGCAACTCCCAGCACATCGCTGACTGGTACACCCCATCACATATTATCCACGGCTTCCTGTTCTACTGGTTTGCGTGGCTGCTGTTCCGCAACAAGCCGCTTTCCATGCGGCTTTCCCTTGCGGTGCTGGTAGAGGCCGCGTGGGAAATTCTTGAAAACTCGCCCATCATCATCGATCGCTACCGAACCGCGACGATGGCGCTGGGGTACACGGGCGACAGTATCCTGAACTCGGCGATGGACACGGTTTTCATGGCGTTGGGTTTCTTCTTCGCCGCCCGTGCGCCGGTGTGGCTAACGGTGGTGGTCGCCATCTTCTTCGAGATATTCACCGGCTGGCTGATCCGCGACAACCTGACGCTCAACGTCGTCATGCTTGTCTGGCCTGTTGAAGCCATAAAGGAATGGCAGAACGCGCTCCCGCAAATGTGAACGGTGTTCGTCGACATTGCAGTCCGAACGGCCCTGGAATCGCGCGATATATGCAGGCTTTCTTAAGGGCATTGCGGTAACATCCGGGTTCAAAGGCTCGTCTCTCCCTCCGGCAGAACCCATTGCAAGACAATTTCGCCTATCTTCTTCCCTTTATCATGCTGACATTCGGCGTGGTGTTTCTGTTCCTGCAGAGGACCGGGCAGGCTTCCGCCCGCTACTGGGGTATCGGATATCTTTCGGCGGCCTTTGCTTTTGCAACACCGCTGGTGCTTGGCGGGCTGCCTTTTGAAGTTCAGGCGATCCTTTCGAATCTGTTGTTCTTTTCCGCCTTCTTCCTCTATGGCCACGCGTTGCTCACCCATTTCGGGCGGCCGCTCTATACCAAGGCGCGGCTGTCGATCGTCGTGGTTGCGGTGTTGCTGGTTTCTTTCCATGTTTTCATCACGCCCGATCTGAAACGCGAACTCGTCATCGGCGATCTCGTTTGCGCCCTTTTGCTCGCTATCCCGGTCTGGCTCGTGCGAAAGCGCCCGGCTGCGCTTGCCGACAGGCTGATGGTGGGAATCGCCTGTCTCGTGGTGGTGGAGACGCTGGTGCGCATCGGCTTGCTGCTGGTGATGACGCCGGGAGGCTCGATGATCGAGCTCAGCGAGTTCTTCGAGTCGGATTATGCTTTCTACATGCAGCTTGCTGCGAGTATTTTTGGTTTCCTGCTCGCGCTTTCGGTGCTCGCGAGCCAGATTTCCGTCACCGTGGACCGGCATCAGCACGCGGCGGAGCATGACCCCCTGACGGACGTGCTGAACCGCCGTGGCTTCGACCGGCGTGTGCCCGACTTTCGCAATGATACGCCTGATGGCGCGGTGATTGCCTGCGACATAGACCATTTCAAGCGCATCAATGATGTCTACGGCCATGCGGCGGGAGACATCGTCCTCATCGGCCTTTCCGATCTTCTCACAAAAAATGTACCCGAGGATGCGCTGGTAGCGCGTTTCGGCGGCGAGGAATTCGTGGTGTTCCTGCCCGGTCAGACGGCTGATGCGGCCAGCCAGCTTGCCAATGGCATGCGGATAGGCCTGTCGTCACTGGATTGGCGCAACCGGGGTGTGACCAGTCAGATCACGGCGAGCTTCGGTGTTTCGGCGGTCGCGAGGGGCGATCATTCCATTCACGACGCCATCAAGCGTGCTGATGACAGTCTTTATGCCGCAAAACGCGGCGGTCGCGATCAGGTGGTGCTGGAAGGCATGCGTCTGCCGGCGGAAGGCCCGCCTCTGAGGGTCGTTAACAAGGCGTGATGCCTTACGAGCGGTTATTTCCCGGCTGCGGCCGCAATGGCCGGTCGCAGGTCGCGCTCGACGCTGCGGGCATCGAAGGGGCCGACCTTTTTGTAAAGGATCGTGCCGTCCGCGCCGACCAGGTAACTTTCGGGAATGCCATACACACCCCAGTCAATCGCCGCCTTGCCGCTGGGATCGATACCTATGGCAGCAAAGGGGTTGCCGAGCTCGCCGAGGAAGCGCAGGGCATTGTCCGGCTTGTCCTTGTAATTGATGCCGACGACAGTGATGCGGTCGTCTTTCGCCAGTTCCTGCAACAGCGGATGTTCCTGCCGGCAGGGAATGCACCAGGAAGCGAAGACATTGACCAGCGTCAGCTTGCCCTTGATGGCGGCATCCGTCAGTGCCGGCAGGTTCGAACCTTCCAGCGGCGGCAGCGACAGGGTCGGCGCCCTGGTGCCGATCAGCGCTGACGGTATGGCGCTGACATCCAGTCCGTTGACATCCTGATCATATAGCATCTTGCCGGCAACGAGGGCAAAGCCGCCGAACAGCAGCAAGGGAAGAAGCGCCAGCGCGTAACGTGCGCGGCCAGACGACCTGGATTTTGATGTGTCATTCTGGTTAGTCTGCGTCATTTGCCGTCACCAGCGGAACCGGCTCTTGCCCTGCGGCGCACGCCGGATGCTTCGAGTTCCTTCAGTTCCCGCTTGCGTGCCTGGCCGTCAACGACGACCCAGGCGATGAGACAGAGAACGACAAGGCCGGTCGCCGCATAGGACATGCCGATATAAAAGGCGTGTGTCATCCCTCAACCCTCCCGGTTCGCCATGCGAGCGGCAAGCCGGCGTTGCGCGGCCACGCGGCGGCGCCAGATTTCATTGCGCATGGCGGCGATATGCAGGGTGAAGAACAGCAACGTGAAACCGATCGCCATGGTCAGAAGCGGCCAGAGAAACTCCGCGTCGATGGCGGAGCCGCCCATCCGGATGACGCTTGCCGGCTGGTGCAACGTATTCCACCACTCGACCGAAAACTTGATGATCGGAATATTCACGAACCCGACGAGGATCAGCACCGCGCTGACGCGGGCGGCTCTGGATGGATCGTCCATGGCGCGGTTGAGTGCGATGAGCCCGACATACATCAGGAAAAGCACGAAAACGGAGGTCAACCGCGCATCCCACACCCACCAGGTTCCCCACATGGGTTTGCCCCAGAGCGAACCGGTGATAAGTGCGATGAGCGTGAAGGCTGCACCGATGGGGGCTGCGGCCTTATGGCTGACATCGGCTAGCGGATGGCGCCAGACGAGGGTGCCGATAGCGGATATTGCCATGACCGAATAACACATCATGGCCAGCCAGGCGGACGGAACGTGCACATACATGATGCGCACCGTGTAACCCTGCTGGTAATCTCCTTCCGAGGTGAAGGACATGTAGAGGCCGGCCGCCAGCACCAGCGCGGTCAAACCGGCGAGCCATGGCAGGATGCGTGCCGCCAGCGCCAGAAACCGCGTGGGATTGGCGAGATCGCTGAACTTGGTGATGGAGAAAGTCCGCTCGTTCATGCCGTTTGTGTAACCCGAGAATGGCCGCCCCGCAATTGATCCCTGTCAACAGGGTATCGTGCGTTGCGGTTTCCTCAATCCATAACATTGCGCAGTGCCAAAGCGGCGAAGAAAGGGCCGGTCACGGCTGAAAATAACGTGATCGCGCAGAGAATGAGAAAGGGTGGCAGGAAAGGCGCCGGGTCCTGCACTGCCGCGTAGGAAGCGCTGACACCGAAGATCAGCACCGGAATGGCGAGCGGCAGGACGAGGATGGAGACCAGAAGGCCGCCGCGTGGCAGGGCAACGGCAACCGCCGCCCCTACCGCGCCGATGAAGGTGATGGCGGGAGAGCCGACGAGAAGGGTGAGCATCACCGCGCCGATTGCCACCTCGTCCATGTTCATGAACAGGCCGAGAAGGGGCGATGCCAGCACCAGGGGCAGGCCCGTTGATACCCAGTGCGCCAGGCATTTGACGAAGACGGTCAGCACCAGCGGCGTTTCCTGCATCAGGATGAGATCGAGGGAGCCGTCGTCGCGTTCGGCCTGGAACAACCGGTCGAGGCCGAGAAGGGCGGACAGAAGTGCGCCGATCCAGACAATGGCCGGGCCGATACGAGCAAGCAGGTTGAGATCGGGTCCAACGCCGAAAGGGATGACGGCAACCACTGTCATGAAGAACAGGACGCCGATCAGCGCGCCGCCGCCGGCGCGGATGGAGAGCTTGAGATCGCGGAGGAAGAGAGCGGTCATTGGGGCGACCTCGGTGGGTGTAGTTTACCCCCCTCTGTCCTGCCGGACATCTCCACCTCAAGGGGGGAGATCGACTCGCGGTTAGGTCTCGTCCAACTCAATGCTCGAGAATCGAGTGGCTGTAGCCCCTCTTGCCGATCTCCCCCCTTGAGGGGGAGATGCCCGGCAGGGCAGAGGGGGGTAAGCCGCGTGCACATCGCCATCACGCCCAAGCCTCCACGCCCGCGAACCCGGTCATTTGTAACTCCTGCGCCTTCTCCAGCCCCAAAGGCTGATGGGTTGCCGCCAGCACGATCCCGCCTTTTGCAAGATGACCTTTCACAAGGTCGGTAAACATGTCGTCTGCCGCCCTGTCGAGCGCCGCAGTCGGTTCATCGAGAATCCATACCGGCCGCCATGCGACAAGGAGCTTTGCCATCGCGAAGCGGCGCTGTTGACCGGCGGACAGGTAACCGAAAGGCAGGTGGGTAATGCCGGCAAGGCCGACACTCTCGGCCGCTTCGTCAATCGCTACGCCCGCCGCGCCATGAAAGTCTCCAAGGAAATCCTTCCAGAAGCGCAGGTTCTCGGAAACTGTCAGTTCCGTCTTCATCGCATTGCGATGGCCGAGATAATGGCACGCTTCCGAAGGGCGCATCTCGGCTTCTATTCCTTCGCCGGCTATCTTCACTTGCCCCCGCTCGGGTCGCAACAGACCGGCCACCGTGCGCAGCAGCGTCGATTTTCCCGAGCCGTTACGCCCGGTCAGCACCAGCGCCTCACCGTCGCTTAACTTGAAGGAAATGTTCATGAATATGAAATCTTCGCCGCGTCGCACGCCAAGATTTTCCGCCGTCAGATGCATGCTGCGGTTCCGATTAAAATTTGCCGTTCGATCATAAAAAAATCGATTAGCGTCGTGGAATGGTCTGGCACGTTTGTCTGAAATTATCTATATGGGTGTCAACACGCCAGCGGCCGGCGTGAACATCATCTTGCGCCGGACTTGACGATTGCGAGGAGCAATTTTCACGTGCGGACAGCGGAAATGGTCGTACCCGCATCCTGATGTGCATGAGTGCATAGGTGTCCGCACGAACGTGTTGGCTATCAGTGTAAGCGGGGTTTTTATCCATGCCCAAATCACTCGACAGTTTCAAATGTCGTTCCGTTCTTACCGTCGATGGTAAGGACTATGTCTATTTCAGCCTGCCCAAGGCTGAAGCCAATGGCCTGAAGGGCGTTTCCAAGCTGCCCTATTCCATGAAGGTCCTGCTCGAAAACCTCCTGCGTTTCGAGGACGGCCAGTCCGTTACCAAGGAACACATTCTGGCGGTTTCCGAATGGCTCAACAACAAGGGCCTCACCGAAAACGAAATCGCCTACCGCCCCGCCCGCGTTCTCATGCAGGACTTTACCGGCGTTCCTGCCGTGGTCGATCTTGCTGCGATGCGTGATGGTATCAAAGCGCTGGGTGGCGATCCCGAAAAGATCAATCCGCTGGTTCCTGTCGATCTCGTCATCGACCACTCCGTTATCGTTGACGAATTCGGTACGCCGAACGCTTTTGCCCGCAACGTCGAACTTGAATATGAGCGCAATGGCGAGCGTTACCGCTTCCTCAAGTGGGGCCAGCAGGCATTCAAGAACTTCCGCGTTGTTCCCCCCGGCACGGGTATCTGTCACCAGGTCAACCTGGAATATCTCGGCCAGACCGTCTGGACCAAGGAAGAGGACGGCGAGACCATCGCTTATCCGGATACCTGCGTCGGCACGGATAGCCACACGACCATGATCAACGGCCTCGGCGTTCTCGGCTGGGGCGTCGGCGGTATCGAGGCTGAAGCGGCCATGCTTGGCCAGCCGGTTTCCATGCTTCTGCCTGAGGTCATCGGCTTCAAGCTGACTGGCAAGGTTAAGGAGGGCGTCACCGCGACTGACCTCGTTCTGACCGTCGTGCAGATGCTGCGCAAGAAGGGCGTCGTTTCCAAGTTCGTCGAATTCTTCGGCCCCGGCCTTGATTCGATGTCTTTGGCCGACCGTGCGACCATCGGCAATATGGGCCCGGAATATGGCGCGACCTGCGGCTTCTTCCCGGTTGACAGCGAAACCATCAATTACCTGACGATGTCCGGCCGTGCAAAGGATCGTATTGCCCTCGTGGAAGCCTACTCCAAGGCCCAGGACATGTGGCGCACCGGCGACGGTTCCGATCTTGTCTTTACCGACACGCTCGAACTCGACCTCGGCGACGTCGTACCGTCCATGGCCGGCCCGAAGCGTCCGGAAGGCCGCCTGCCGCTCGAAACCATCGCGCCCAATTTCGCGACTGCTCTCGAAAACGACTACAAGAAGCCCGGCCAGCTTTCGAGCCGCTACGCGGTTGAAGGCGAGGACTTCGATCTTGGTCACGGCGATGTGGCAATTGCCGCCATCACCTCCTGCACCAACACGTCCAACCCCTCCGTCCTCATCGCTGCCGGCCTTCTCGCCCGTAACGCTGTCGCCAAGGGGCTGACCTCCAAGCCATGGGTGAAGACGTCGCTTGCACCTGGATCACAGGTGGTTGCCGAATATCTCGACAAGTCGGGCCTTCAAAAGGATCTCGATGCGATCGGTTTCAACCTCGTTGGCTTCGGCTGCACGACCTGCATCGGCAACTCCGGCCCGCTGCCGGCGCCGATCTCCAAGACGATCAACGACAAGGGCCTGATTGCGGCCGGCGTTCTCTCCGGTAACCGCAACTTCGAAGGCCGTATCTCGCCTGACGTGCAGGCGAACTATCTGGCCTCTCCGCCCCTCGTCGTCGCTTACGCTCTTGCCGGTACGGTCCAGAAGGACCTGACCAAGGAGCCGATCGGCAATGATAAGGACGGCAACCCGGTCTATCTCAAGGATATCTGGCCGACCTCGAAGGAAATTCAGGAGTTCATCCTGAAATACGTTACGCGCGAGCTTTACGAGACGAAGTACGCCGACGTCTTCAAGGGTGATGCCAACTGGCAGGCCGTTCAGGTGCCGCCGGGTCAGACCTATGCCTGGGACGACAACTCGACCTATGTCCAGAACCCACCCTACTTCGTGGGCATGGGCAAGACGGGCTCGGGTCTCAAGAACATCAAGGGCGCGCGCGTTCTCGGTCTCTTCGGCGACAAGATCACCACCGACCATATTTCTCCGGCCGGTTCGATCAAGGCGGCATCGCCTGCCGGTGCTTATCTCACCGAGCATGGTGTCGGCGTTGCCGACTTCAACCAGTACGGCACACGTCGTGGCAACCACGAAGTGATGATGCGCGGCACCTTCGCCAATATCCGCATCCGCAACCACATGCTCGGCCCGAACGGCAAGGAAGGTGGCTACACCATTCACTATCCGTCCAAGGAAGAGATGTCGATCTATGACGCGGCCATGAAGTACAAGGCTGAGGGCGTTCCGCTCGTCATCTTTGCAGGTGTCGAATATGGCAACGGCTCATCCCGTGACTGGGCGGCCAAGGGTACCAACCTGCTCGGCGTCAAGGCGGTTATCGCGCAGTCCTTTGAGCGTATTCACCGTTCGAACCTGGTCGGCATGGGCGTCGTCCCCTTCGTCTTTGAAGAGGGAACGTCCTGGGCGAGCCTCGACCTCAAAGGCGATGAAATCGTTGAGATCGACGGTCTCGAAGGCGAGATCAAGCCGCGTGAAAAGAAGATCGCCAAGATCACTTACAGCGACGGCACGGTGAAGGAAGTTCCGCTTCTTTGCCGTATCGATACGCTTGATGAAGTGATCTACATGAACAATGGCGGTATTCTGCAGACCGTTCTGCGCGATCTGGCTGCGTAAAGCTTCGACAATCGAAGGCGCCGGGAGGAATCCCGGCGTCTTTCCGTTTCAAGTCGCTTGTTTTGTGATTGTCGCTCACCCCTTCGTGACTTTCTATTGAAGGGCGTTAGACGTTATTTTCCGGTTTGCATCCCGGCGGAATTGATCGCATCAATTCGTCTGGATCTCTTCCGGACAAAGGTTTTTGTAATGCCGCTGAAATTCCCCCTGTCGATATGTCTTCTCGGCACGTTGCTCGTCACCTCCGCGCAGGCGCAGGAGGCGGTGAAGGGCGTCGTCGAATTGTTCACATCGCAGGGATGTGCATCCTGCCCCCCGGCGGATGAGGCCCTGCGCAAGATGATCCAGAAGGGCGACGTCGTCGGTCTCTCCTACCATGTCGATTATTGGAACTATCTCGGCTGGACGGATTCGCTCGCATCCAAGGAAAATACCGAACGGCAATACGGTTACATGCGTGCACTCGGCCGCAACGGGGTCTACACGCCGCAGGCCATTCTGAACGGCCGTGACCACGTAAAGGGCGCGGATGTGCGCGGGATTTATGACAGGCTCGACTCGTTCAAGCATGAGGGCAAGGGATTGAACGTACCCGTCTCGTCAAAATTTGCGGGTGATGAGGTGGAGATCGATATCGGTGCCGGCAGCGGCAAGGCCGATGTCG
Source organism: Agrobacterium sp. CMT1 (assembly GCF_037203725.1). Classification (NCBI taxonomy): domain Bacteria; kingdom Pseudomonadati; phylum Pseudomonadota; class Alphaproteobacteria; order Hyphomicrobiales; family Rhizobiaceae; genus Agrobacterium; species Agrobacterium sp. CMT1. Next base: position 149,007 of record NZ_JBBCAR010000018.1, on the reverse strand, counting down.
TCGTCGCATATTTTACCCGGGAGCAGACCGTGGATGTGCAGAAGGGTGAAAATCAGGGGAAAAAAATGTCCTACTGGCATAGTGTTTATGACGTGCAGACGGTCGGCATGTGGGACGGTTCGCCGATGACGGTAAAGCTGCCGGCGAGCGTGGTGGCCAAGGTAAAAAAGGGCGGGTGCGCCGTGCTGTTGCAGACGGCGAATGCAAGCGGTGATCCCACGGCAATTGTCGGTGCAAGTATTTTATTGGGGAACGAAACGCCATAATCGCCGATCTGGCGATTGAAGATCCGGTCCGGGCACTGGGGGCTGGGGGTAAAGGGTCAATGCACCGGACCGGGTCATCTTGGTGCCTAGGCATCAATTGACAATGCGACTATTCCACCCAATTCAGGCCATGGTTTGACCGAAATACGGCAGGCGCCCGTAAAATGGGTGCCTAAATGGTTACCGTTTTTACCCTGCTTTTGCGCGGGACTGTTTGTCGGTGATGTTGGGGCAGATGCTCGTTGTCGCATTGTTTTCCTGCCTGCAGAGCTTTCGAAGCCGAGAAACCCCATCTGGTTCCTGTGAGCGCCGTAAGTCGACAACACTTGCAATTTCGAGCCGCCAAGCTCACATTGATCTGATGATTTGGGTGGAATCGGAGGTACTGGATGACCGATCAACCGGATGTGCAGCAGGCTCAAACCGCTTCACGCGACAGCTCCACCGTTATCGATCTCCGTGAATACAAGAAGAACAAGGATCCATTGCCGGTGACCTTTCACCGCCGCGAGCTGGATGCGATTTTGCGCATTTATGGCCGCATGGTGGGAGAAGGGGAGTGGCGGGATTACGCCATCGATCATCTGAAGGAAAAAGCGGTGTTTTCCGTCTTTAAACGGTCGGGAGAAATGCCGCTCTATAGGATCGAAAAGAACCCCAGGTTGGCGGCGAAGCAGGGAGCTTACAGCGTCGTGAATGTGGATGGCCGCATTCTGAAGCGCGGCCACGAGCTGCCGCAAGTCCTCAAGGTTTTCGACAAGGTTTTGAAACTTATCGAATGAGCTCCAGTAACGTCAGTCTCCTGCCTTAACGGACGATCAGGCGCATTGGGCGAAATGAGGTAATAAAAAAGGCGACCCTGAGGTCGCCTTTCTTTTTTCCGTAGGACCCAATCCCTTAGTCGTCGCGGTTCCCGAGGAACTGCAGGAGGAAGGTGAAGAGGTTGATGAAGTCGAGATAGAGCGTCAGCGCACCCATGATGGCCTTGCGGCCGGCGACTGCAACATCGTCGGCATCGAAATACATTTCCTTGATCTTCTGGGTGTCGTAGGCGGTCAGGCCTGCGAAGATCAGCACGCCAATCGCGGAAATCGCGAACTGCAGCGCGGAGGATGCAAGGAAGATGTTGACGATCGAAGCGATGATCAGACCGAACAGGCCCATGATCAAGAACGAACCCATGCCAGACAGGTCTTTCTTGGTCGTGTAACCGTAAAGCGAGAGCGCACCGAACGAGGCCGCGGTCACGAAGAAGGTCTGCACGATGCTCTGGCCGGTGTAGACCAGGAAGATCGAGGAGAGCGAAACACCCATCAGCGCGGCGTAAACCCAGAAGGTCGTCTGCGCAGCGGAAACGCTCATGTTCTGGATGCGGAAGCTAAGGAAGAAGACCAGTGCCAGCGGAGCGAGCATCACGACCCAACGAAGCGGCGACGCGAAAAGCAGCTGCTGGACAGCCGGATTGGAAGCGGCGAGCGTATAAGTGCCGAACGCGGCAACGCCGGTGATGACCAGAGCCAGCGCCATAAGGTTGTAAACCTTGAGCATATAGGCGCGAAGACCTTCGTCGATCAGCGCACCAGACTGTGCACGCGTCTGCGCCATGCGGTTCTGGTAGTTATTAAAGTCAGCCATTGTTTCCTCTTTTGAGCTCCGTAATTGCTACGGTGTCGGGATACCTCCCGGGCGCCGCTGCGGAGCTTCAGCAAGCCTGCTCAAGAATATGATGGCAGAACGTGTTCGATACAAGGCCTTTTCCCGCCGAAAAGACACCGTATGCGCGAAAAGCGCTCACGTTTTGGCGATCATTACAAAGAATTAATCGTTAAAGTTAAGCGGCGCACAACCGATGATCATTCACCGGCCTGTCTGAGAACAGGCGCTGCCTTCTGCCCGAGAATCCGCCAGGTGCCGATGAGGCCGATGCCCACAGTCATCACAAGGGCGACGACAAGGGTTCCGATTGCCACATCCGGCAGGAAGCTGGAGGGTAGCTTCATGATGCGGGCGATCACGAACCATGCGGAGACACCGCCGGCGAAAAGCGCGAAGACGGCGGTGGCGAGACCGAGGATCATGTATTCATAGGAGAAGGCGCGTATGAGCAGGCTTCGCGTGCCGCCCAGCGTTTTCAGGATGACGGCGTCATGCGTACGGGCGCGATTGCCGGCCGCAAGCGCGCCGGCGAGAACCAGGACGGACGCAATGAGCGCAACGGCTGCGGCGGCGCGGATCGCGGTCGCGAGCTGGCCGACAAGCCGGTTGACGACGTCGAGCGCATCCTTCACGCGGACGCTGGTGATCGTGGGATAAGTATTGGTGACGGCGCGCAATATGCGGCCTTCGTCGGCCGCAGTTGCGGAAGGATCGGCAAGTGTTGCCAGCCAGGCATGGGGCGCGCCGCGGAAAGTATTGGGCGAAAACACCATGACGAAGTTGATCGACAGGGATTCCCATTCGACATTGCGCAGATTGGCGATCTTCGCCGTAATGCTGCGGCCAAGCACGTTGACGGTAACGCTGTCGCCAATCTTCAGGCCCAGATCACCCGCCTCTTTCGCTGCGAAAGAGACCAGCGGTTCGCCGCTATAATCCGTTGCCCACCATGCGCCCTCCGTCAGCTTGGCATTTTCAGGAATGTTTTCGGAATAGGTGATGCCGCGGTCACCACGCAGCACCCATCGCCCGGACGAGGGTACGTCCATTTTCGTCACGTCTTCTCCGTTGAGAGCGAGGATGCGGCCGCGCAGCATCGGCACTTCCGTCAGGGTGCCATGCGGCGCTTCCTGTTTGAGAAGATCGCGGAAGCCTTGCACTTCGCTGCCCTGAATATCGACGAAAAAGAAATTCGGCGCTTTCTCCGGCAGGCTGTCCGTTAGTTCGCGGCGCAGGTTGCCGTCGATCAGTGTCAGCGTCACGAGGAGGGTCAGGCCGAGGCCGAGAGAAAGAACCACCGAGGGGGTGAGTGCGCCCGGTCGGTGAATATTGCCGATCGCCAGTCTCAGCGCAGCCGAATGAACGCGCGGACTGCGCTTGGCTATGGCCTTTACGCCGGAGGCAACCAGCCGCAGCACTACGAAGGCAAAGGCAATGGCCGCGAGGAAGACCGAGGCTATGAAACGGTCTTCCGCCGAGAAGACAGCAAGGGCCGCAAGCGCCGCCAGAAGCACACCGGTCGCGGTCAGATAAGGCCAGGACGGCAAGCTTCCCTCCTCGAAACCCTGTTCGCGGAAGAGCGCCGTAGCCGGCACCTCGCGTGCCTGACCGAGTGGTACGATGGCGAAGGCGAGTGTCGTCAGGAGGCCGAACAGGGCGGCGAGACCGAGCGCGCCGGGATAGAAGGCAAGTTCTTCCGGCACTGGCAGCACGCCCTCCAGAAACCGCATGGCGATGAGTGGCGCAACGGCACCGACCATAAGCCCGATGACAATGCCGACGGCCGCAATGAAGGCGATCTGGAAGAGATAGGTCATGGTGACCACGGAGGCTGGCGCACCCAGGCATTTCAGCGAGGCGATGGTGGTGCGCTTGGAATCCAGAAATGCGCGAACGGCATTCGCGACGCCGACACCGCCGACGATCAGGGCAGTGAGGCCAACCAGCGTCAGAAACTGCGAGAACCTGTTGACGTTTTCGGTGAGCGACGGGGCAGCCCGGTCGCTGGTGCGGATCGACCAGCCGGCATCGGGAAAGGCCTTGTTGGCTGCATCGGTCATTGCCGCCCGTGCTGCAGGATCGTTCAGCTTGATCTTGTAAGCGTGTTCGACGAGACTTCCCGTCTGAACGAGACCAGAGGCGAAAAGGGCGTCGCGGCTGACCATCAGTCGAGGAGCAAAACCGAAACCATCAGATAGGGCATCCGGCTCATCGATCACGGTGCCGTTCAGTTTCAACGTCACATTACCGAGCAGGATCTCATCGCCGACCTTGATTCCGAGCCGTTCCAGCAGAAGCGGCGCGGCAATCGCGCCATAGGTGTCGTCATTTCCGGCCAGAAGCTCGCTCAGCGGCCGGTTCGGCTCGGCCACGAACGTTCCATAGAGCGGGTAGGAGCCGTCAACGGCCTTTACTTCCGTCAGGGTCTGTTCTGAGCCATTGGCGAGGCGCGCCATGGAGCGTAGACCGGTGGAAACCGCGACGGTGCCGAGACTATCGAGGTAAGCGCGCTCTTCTGCCGTCACTTCCCTGTTGCGCAGCTCAAAACGCACGTCGCCTGCCAGTATGGACTGCCCCTCCGTGGCGATGGCGCTGGTGACCGCGCGCGAGACGGAATTGACGGCGGCGATGGCGCCGGTTCCAAGCGCGATGCAGGCGAGGAAGATGTAAAAGCCCCGCAGGCCGCCGCGAATTTCGCGCCGCGCGAGCCTTGCGGCGTTTCTGACATTTGCAAAAGACGGAAGAAAGATTCCGGTCATGCGGATACCGCCCGAGCCATCTGTGAGCGGGCGCTGTCGCCCTCGATTTCGCCGGAGCGGACCTTGATCTGCCGTGAGCATCGGGCCGCCAGCGAGGGATCATGGGTAACGAGGATCATCGTCATGCCGCGCTCGGCCTGTTTGGCAAACAGAAGATCGGCGATCTGTTTGCCCGTGTCGGTATCGAGGTTGCCGGTCGGTTCATCGGCTATCAATACGGCTGGCGACGGGGCGAGTGCGCGGGCGATGGCCACACGCTGCTGCTCGCCGCCGGAGAGCTGTCCGGGATAATGATTGAGGCGCTCGCCGAGACCGACAGCGACCAGTTCACGCTCGGCGATTTCGAACGGGTTCGGAACGTTTGCCAATTCCAGCGGCACTGCGACATTTTCCAGTGCGGTCATGTTGGCGATGAGGTGGAAGGACTGAAAAACGATGCCAATGTTGCGGCCGCGGAAATCCGCGAGCGCGTCCTCACCGAGCTCGTGCAGCGGCGTATCCGCAATGATGATTTCGCCGCTGTCGAGCCTCTCGAGCCCGGCAAGCACCATCAGAAGTGTCGACTTTCCCGATCCGGAGGGGCCGACGATGCCAACCGCCTCGCTCTCTCTGATTGAGAGATCGATGTTCTTGAGAACGTGGACGGAGGCGGCGGCATTGCCGAGCGTGAGGTCGGCTTTCTTCAGCTCTATGATGCTTTTCGTCACAATTCTCGTTCCTATATAGGGTGATGAAAACGGTCTGGCGGTAGATGCGGTCAGTATTTCAGGCAATGGGAACCAAGTTAGGAAAGCCGTGATGAGATTTAAAGCTGCCCTGTTTCACTTCATCGTCATTTTCGCCACCGCCCTTTCCGCCACTGCTGGCTTCGCCCAGGAGAGGACATTGCAGCTGGTTGGCCTCGGCGACAGCCTGATGGCGGGTTATCAGCTTCCCCCGACTGACAGCTATACCGCACAGCTTGAAGCTGCATTAAAGGCCAGGGGGATCAATGTCGCCATCGCCAACGCAGGTGTGTCCGGTGACACTTCCTCAGGCGGTCTGGCGCGGGCGGAATGGTCTGTTCCCGATGGCACTGACGGCGTCATTCTGGAACTGGGCGCCAACGACGCCCTGCGGGGAATTCCGCCGGAACAGACCGAAAAGAACCTCGACACCATCATTTCCGGTTTTCAGAAGCGCAACATAGCCGTGTTGCTGGTCGGTATTATGGCGCCGCCAAATATGGGTGATGATTATGCAAAGCGCTTCAATCCGATATTCCCGAAGCTTGCGGAAAAACACAACCTGCCGCTTTATCCCTTCTTTCTGGATGGCGTGGTGACGGATGATGCGCTGAAGCTGGACGACAAGATGCACCCCAATACCAAGGGGGTGGCAGTGATGGTCGAAAAATCTTTGCCGGCTGTTGAAAGCTTCATCAAGACAATCGGTGCGCAAAAAAAATAAGCACTTGCGCCCGTCTGCATTGCGTGATTCGCTATGCTTGTTCTGCCAAGAGATTCGGGGAGCTCGCCATGCCGAGACTGTTTACCGCCCTCGAAATTCCGCGCAATGCGGCGATGAGCCTCTCATTGTTGCGCGGTGGTCTGCCGGGAGCCCGGTGGATCGATGTGGAGAATTATCACATAACCCTGCGTTTTATCGGTGACATCGACGGTCGTACCGCCGATGAGGTCGTTGACAGGCTGGACCGGATAGACCGGCCGGAATTCCAGCTCAACCTCACCGGAATGGGCTCCTTCGGCTCCAAGAAGCCGCATTCCATCTGGGCTGGCGTTTCTCCCTCGCCCGAAATGCATGCGCTGCAGGCGGAAATCGAGAGAATCTGCCAAAGGATCGGTCTCCCGCCCGATCCGCGCAAGTTCATGCCCCACGTCACGCTGGCGCGGTTGCGCTCCTCCCGCGTGGACGATGTGGTGCAGTATCTTTCCGGACGCGGCAACTTCCGCACCTCACCCTTTACGGTAGGGCGCTTTGTGCTGATGTCGTCGAAGGAATCGGTGGGTGGCGGGCCCTATATCGTCGAAGAGGTGTTTCCGCTTCACGAGGCGCGGTCCAGCTCGATCTTTTCGAGCAGCGATCTGCATCCCGCCAAAAGCATGTTGTAAACTGTGAGGAATCCGTCCTCGGCCCCGTAGTAGGGATCGGGGATGTTCTCGCGATGCCCGGCGGCATATTCCATGAAAAGATGGATTTTGTGGCGGTGCCTTTCGGAGCTCAATCGCAGCAGGTTCGCCAGATTGTTTTCGTCCATGGCGAATACCAGATCGAAGGTCTCGAAATCCGCCGCAGTGACCTGTCTCGCCCGTTGAAGTGAAATATCGATACCGTGCCGGCGCGCCATGGCGATGGATCGCGGATCGGGCGCGTCACCCCTGTGCCATCCGCCGGTGCCGGCGGAATCGACGGTAAGCTGATGAAGCGCTGCGCTGTCGGCAAGGTTCCTCAAAATCCCTTCGGCCAGCGGTGAGCGGCAGATATTGCCCATGCAGACGAAGAGAATAGCTGTATGTTTCATGGAATATGCGTCGATCCGGTCGTTGAAGAGTTAATGGGTTTTAAAGCGGAGGCAAATTCATGAAATATCCCAGACTCGAGCCCGATGCCATCCGGCAGGCCCTGCAGAAACTGGAGGGTTGGTCCCTGCGGGAAGACGGGGCGGCGATCGTCCGTTCCTTCAAGTTTTCCAGCTTTGCGGAAGCCTTCGGTTTCATGGCTGAATCCGCACTCGTCGCAGAGCGGCTCAATCATCATCCCGAATGGTCCAACGTCTATTCGCGGGTCAAGGTATGCCTCACGACCCATGATTCGCAGGGTGTGACGGAGCGCGATTTTCTTCTGGCCGAGGCCATGCAGAAGGCCGCTGCCGGCCGAGGCAATTGAACGCTCCGCCTTAAATCCCATATAATAGCCGTGACCGGAGGACCGTCGATCATGGATGATGTAAAAATCGGTGAAATTCTTCTGCCGGGTGAAACCGACAGGCAGCGTGAGCGCGAAGAGGTTGTTCGGGCCAGGTTCTGGCCGAAGCTGAAACGTGTCATGTCGAAAGTGCCGTTTGCCCGCGATGCGGCCGCGGCCTATTATTGCGCGATCGATCGCGACACGCCGCTGCGCGCCAAGGGTATCATCCTCGCTGCGCTGGCTTATTTCATCATGCCTTTTGATGCCGTGCCGGACATGCTGGCCGTCGTCGGTTTTACTGATGACATAGCCGTCATTACCGCAGCGCTCGCGATGATCCGCGCCAATATCAAGATGGAACATTACGACGCGGCGGACGCCATGTTGAAGCGGCAGCAGGAAGCCGGGTAACGCCTCTGTGATCTGCCCGTTCCGGCGCGCCCGACGGGCGACAAATTCTTGCCTGAATTTATGTGTCATACACACGGAGGAAGGATGTCGCACGCCCTTCTCCTCAGGGCGTCGGGAGTCGCCAATCTGTAACACTGCAAGACGTTTCCGGCATTTTATGCGTGTTGTTGACGGTTTGGTAACCGCTTCCCGACCACAATGAGAAAAGACGATCCGCACCTGAACGTGGCCGATCCAGACTCTGGGCTCGCCGATGCTTCGGGCCAATGGAAGACAATAACCCGGCAGGAAATTCTATGTTTGTAAGAAGTGTAGCAACCGCAGCGGCCATTTTGCTGACCAGCGTCGGCGTAGCATCTGCACAGTCGCCCACGCGCATCCAGCAGTTCAATGCTTGGGGTGCCTATTCGTACAAATCGGGCAACAGCACCGTCTGCTACGTTCTTTCCATTCCCACCGCTAAGGAACCGGCGAGCGTCGACCACGGCGATATATTCTTCATCGTCTCCCAGCGCCCGGGCCAGAACATCTCCTACGAGCCGCAGGCCATGGTAGGTTATCCGCTGAAGCAGGGTTCGAAGGTCAATGTGACGATCGACAACAAAAATTTCGTCATGTTCACCAAGGACAAGGCCGCCTGGGTTGAAAACGCTGCGGAAGAACCGGCTCTCGTGGCTGCCATGAAGGGCGGCAAGTCCATGACCGTCAAGGCAGTTTCCGGCCGTGGCACCGCGACCTCCTATTCCTATTCGCTGTCGGGTATTTCGGCTGCTCTCAAGCAGATCGAGAGCTGCAAGTAACGCTGACCCTTCATCGCGTTTGACAATGGCCGGTCCTAGACCGGCCATTTGCGTTTTTGCCAGTTTGATGCTAAAGGCGCGGCAATATTGACAGGCGGATGCGCGAAAAGTGCTCCGCCTTTGATTTTCTCGACATGCAGACGATTTTCCGCCTTCCCGACAGGCCGGTCGTGCGACGCATGGAACGATGGGATAACGTGATGTCCGTAATGCAAGCTCCTGCCGGTCTGGCAGTCAAAACCCCGCTGATCGCCAATAGCGATCTCATGTCCGGCAAGCCGTCGCTGATCGGCATGACCCGTGAGGAGATGGGTGAGGCGCTCGCGGAAATCGGTGTGCCGCAAAAGCAGGTGAAGATGCGCGTCAGCCAGTTGTGGAACTGGCTTTATGTGCGCGGCGTTTCCGATTTCGACAATATGACCAATGTCGCCAAGGAGCTTCGCGAGAAGCTGAAGGCGGCCTTCACGATCGCCCGACCTGAAATCGTCGAGGAGCAGATCTCCAATGACGGCACCCGCAAATGGCTGATGCGCTTTCCGCCGCGGGGCGCTGGTCGTCCCGTCGAGATCGAAACGGTTTATATTCCGGAAGAAGGGCGCGGCACGCTGTGCATTTCGAGCCAGGTGGGCTGTTCGCTGACCTGTTCTTTCTGTCACACCGGCACGCAGCGTCTGGTGCGCAACCTGACGGCCGAGGAAATCCTCTCGCAGCTGTTGCTGGCGCGTGATCGGCTCGGTGATTTTCCCGATGGTTCGACGCCGGTTGGCGCTTATGTGCCGAGCGAAGGCCGCAAGGTTTCCAACATCGTGATGATGGGCATGGGCGAGCCGCTTTACAATTTCGAGCATGTAAAGACCGCGCTTCTGATCGCCACCGACGGCGATGGCCTGTCGCTTTCCAAGCGCCGCGTCACACTCTCCACCTCGGGTGTGGTGCCGGAAATCTTCCGCACCGGCGATGAGATCGGCGTCATGCTGGCGATTTCGCTGCATGCGGTGCGTGATGAGTTGCGCGACATGCTGGTGCCCATCAACAAGAAATATCCGCTGAAGGAACTGATCGAAGCCTGCCGCAGATATCCGGGCCTCTCCAACGCCCGGCGCATCACCTTCGAATATGTGATGCTCAAGGACGTCAATGACAGCCTGGAAGACGCCAAGATGCTGGTGCAGCTTCTGAAGGGGGTTCCGGCCAAGATCAACCTCATTCCGTTCAACCCGTGGCCGGGCACGAATTACCAGTGCTCGGACTGGGCGCAGATCGAGAAGTTCGCCGATTTCATCAATCAGGCAGGTTACGCCTCGCCGATCCGCACGCCGCGCGGCCGCGATATCCTAGCGGCCTGTGGCCAGCTGAAGTCGGAATCCGAGCGCATGCGCAAGACCGAAAGGCTGGCTTTCGAGGCGATGATGATCGCCAACCACGGCGCAGACGACTGAATAAGCCGGTTTTGCCTCATAAAGCTGGGTTTCCGGCGGTTCTCCGATTGATTTCGGCCTGTCTTGTTCCTAAGAAGACGAAAACAGGGAACCAACAGGAGGATATCCATGCGCGCATTCATTCTGGCTCTCGCCGCTGCGAGCGCCATCGTTCTGCCGGCGAAGGCTGAAACCGTCACCGTTGCCGTGACCGCCATCGTCGAACATCCGGCACTCGATGCCGCCCGCGATGGCGTGAAGGCTGCCCTTGCCGAAGCGGGCTACAAGGAAGGTGAGAACCTCAAGTTCCTTTACGAATCCGCGCAGGGCAATCCCGGCACCGCAGCACAGATCGCGCGCCAGTTCGTTGGCGAGGCACCTGCTGTCATCGTGCCGATTTCCACGCCGTCCGCCCAGGCCGTCGTTGCCGCCACGCGCGACATTCCGGTTGTCTTCACGGCGGTTTCCGATCCGGTCGGCGCACAGCTCGTCAAGGATATGCAGAAGCCGGGCCGTAACGTCACCGGCCTTTCCGACATGTTGCCGGTCGGCGAACATCTGGCGCTCATCAAGGAAATCTCGCCGAACGCCAAGTCCATCGGCTTCATCTACAATTCGGCCGAGGCAAACTCCGTTTCGACACTCGCCCTCTTGAAGACCGAGGCCGAGAAGGCGGGTCTCAAGGTTGTTGAATCCGTCGCCACCAAGTCGGCTGAGGTACAGGGTGCGACCCGTGCGCTGGTCGGCAAGGCCGACGTGATCTACGTTCCGACTGACAACACCATCGTTTCGGCTTTCGAGGCTGCTGCCGGTGTTGCGTCTGAAGCCAAGATCCCGCTTTATGCCGCCGATACGGATTCCGTTGCTCGCGGTGCGGTTGCTGCCCTCGGCTTCAACTATTTCGATGTTGGCAAGCAGACCGGTGCCGTCGTTGTCCGCATCCTCAAGGGTGAAAAGCCGGGCGATATTCCGGCAACCGTTGCTGTTGGCACCGATCTCGTGATCAACAAGAAGGCCGCTGAAAAAGCAGGCGTCACCTTCCCCGAAAGCGTTACGAAGCGCGCTACCAAGGTCATCGACTGAACCGAAACCTGACTGAATAACGGGCGGCGGCAAACTCGCCGCCCGTTTTACGTGGCACGAGACGGTGCCCGTATCCGCCCGATGGCGGCAATAACAAGGACATTACCGTGAGCCAAATCGCCTTCTGGGGTGCCGTGGAGCTGGGACTGGTCTTCGCTTTCGTGGCGATCGGCGTTTACCTCGCTTTCCGGGTGCTTGATTTTCCTGACCTGACCGTGGACGGTTCGTTTCCGCTTGGCGCTGCCGTGGCAGCCGTGCTGATCATCGCCGGTCTGAATGCATGGGTCGCGACGGCGATTGCGATGGTGGCCGGTGCGGCTGCCGGCATCGTGACCGCCACACTCAATGTGCGTTTCAAGATTCTGAACCTGCTTGCCTCGATCCTGACGATGATCGCACTGTTTTCGGTCAACCTGCGCGTGATGGGAAAGCCGAATGTAGCGCTGCTCAATCAGGACACGATGATATCGCCGTTTTACGGCCTCGGCCTTTCTGAATATCTGGTGCGGCCGCTCTTCGTCGGCGCTTTGGTGCTGATTGCGGTCATTCTCGTCTGGCGTTTCCTTGAAAGCGATGCGGGTCTTGCCATGCGCGCGACGGGTGCCAATGCCCGGATGGCGCGGGCGCAGGGCGTGAAGACCGGTAGCCAGATCTATCTTGGCATGGCGCTTTCAAATGCGCTTGTGGCTCTTGGTGGTGCGCTGTTTGCCCAGACCAATGGTTTTGCGGATGTGACTTCCGGTGTCGGCACCATTGTTGTCGGGCTTGCGGCCGTCATCATCGGTGAAACCCTGTTTGGCGCGCGCGGCATCCTGATCGCGCTGATCGGCTGTGTCTTCGGCTCCATCGCCTATCGTCTCGCCATCCAGCTTGCTCTGTCGAGTGATGTGTTGGGTCTCAAGGCGTCCGATCTCAATTTTGTAACGGCGGTACTGGTGGCCATCGCATTGATCCTGCCCCGACTGCGCCGTGGGGGAGCAACATCGTGATTTCGCTTTCCGACATCCAGGTCGTCTTCGGGCGCGGCACGCCGCTGCAGAAGCAGGCGCTGTCCAAGATAGACCTAACCATTGAGGATGGCTCCTTCGTCACGGTCATCGGTTCCAATGGTGCGGGCAAATCCACACTTCTCGGTGTTCTGGCCGGCGATGTGCTGCCCACGGCGGGCAGGGTGATGATCGGTGGCGCCGATGTTACCCGCAAGCCGACCGCCAGCCGGGCGGGGCGGGTGGCACGCGTGTTTCAGGACCCGCTGGCGGGCAGCTGCGGCGCGCTTACCATCGAGGAAAACCTCGCGCTGGCGGCATCACGTGGTGAACGTCGCGGTCTTTTGCCTGCGCTCGGACGTGGCCGGCGGGATTTTTTCAAGGAGCGTATCGCTTCGCTCAATCTCGGTCTGGAAAATCGTCTGAAGGACCGCATGGACCTTCTGTCGGGTGGCCAGAGGCAGGCGGTCTCTCTCGTCATGGCGACACTGTCAGGCTCGGACGTGCTTCTATTGGACGAACATACGGCAGCGCTCGACCCCGGCATGGCGGAATTCGTGATGGAATTGACCCGCAAGGTGGTATCGGAGCGCAAGCTGACGACGCTGATGGTCACCCATTCCATGCGTCAGGCGCTGGACTATGGCACGCGCACGATCATGCTGCATGCCGGTGAGATCGTGCTCGACGTTTCCGGCGACAGCCGCAAGGATCTTGAGGTGGAGGATCTGATCGACATGTTCCGCAAGATACGCGGCCAGAAGCTCGATGACGATGAGTTGCTGATTGGTTGATTCTAAAAAAGGCGCCGTAAGGCGCCTTTTGTTTGCCGTCAGCGCGCCTGCGTGAAGAAAATCTTCACGGCGAAAAGCGAAAAGACGCCGGCGATCGTATAATCCAGTCCGCGCAGAATTTTCCGGTTGCGTTGCAGCCAGGCGGAGAGAACATCTGCGGCGATCACGATGCCGATGCCGATCGGCAGTGCGACGATGATTGACCAGATGCCGAGGAAAATCAGCTTGCCGGTCACATGCGGATCGGATGCGCTGACGAATTGCGGCAGGAAGGTCATGAAGAAGATGATGATCTTCGGGTTCAGCAGGTTGACCCAGATGCCGTTCAGCAGGGCGGATTTGAGGGAGGCCTGCGCTTTTTCGCCGGTGCCTTTGACCATCACAAAATCCGAGCCCTTGCGGACCGCCTGAATGGCGAGCCAGACAAGATAAGCGGCTCCGCCGGTCTTCAGGATCATGAAAGCCGTCGGCGAGGCGACGATGAGGGCGGCGACACCGAAGGCGACCAGTATCGTGTGCACGGTGATGCCGATATTGGTTCCTACCAGGGTCATGAAGCCCGCCGCCCGGCCTTCGCGCAGGGAGCGGCTGATCCAGAGCGTCATGTCCGGACCCGGCGTTACCGCCAGGAGAAGGATGGCGATGGTGAAGGCGATCAGTGTTGGCAGGCTTGGAACGAAATCCATCGCGGCACCCGTAAAGCTGGAGACGGCCGTTGTTTAACGTGATTGCGGATTTCTGCCAATGTTTTTGAGTGGCGGCCCTAGCGCAGCGGTGGATTAAGCAGGGCGGGGCACCGCAATTTTCAGATCGCGGCGGCCCCTAGGCGTCAGTTCTTGAGGAAGCTGGTGAAGGCGGCGGAATATTCCGTGTGCCAGCGCGAGAGCGGCGGGCGGTTCTGGACGATATCATAAGCCGCCCAGAGAATGCGTTTCTCGTCCGTCGGGCGGTCAACCTCGCCATCCGGGCAGAGAATGTAGAAATCGCCCCGGCCGATGCTTTCGAGCATGAACTCGATGGTCTGTTCGCCGGTCCAGGCGCCTTCCGGTTTTTCCGTTCTGCCTTGGGCTGTAAGGCCTGTGAAGACGAAGCCGGGGATGAGGAGATGAGCGGAAACTCTACCATTTGGAACATTGCGCAACTCGTGTTGAAGCGCTTCCGTGAAGGTTTTGACGCCCGATTTCGAGACATTGTAGGCGGGATCGCCGGGAGGCGTGGTGATGCCCTGTTTCGAGCCGGTGTTGATGATGAGTGCCGGCTCACCATGGGCGATCATGCCCTGACCGAAGACACGGCTGCCATTCACAACGCCCATCAGATTGACGCTGATAATCTTTTCCCAGTTGGCCTGGGGACCGAAAATGGCGCTGCCAGGCTGGATGCCGGCATTGTTCATGAGGACGTGAACGCGCCCGAAACGCTGAATTACGGCGCGTTCCAGCGCCTCCAGCTCATCGAGTTTCGAGACGTCGGTCGGGATCGCAACGATTTGCGCCTCGCCGTCCCGGGCAAGTGCCAGAACGTCCGCATGCGCGGCGGCGAGTTTCTCGCCATCGAGATCGACGAGCACGACACTCATGCCGAAACCGGCGAACTTACGGGCGGCGGCGAGTCCGATGCCAGAGGCCGCACCTGTTATGACGGCGACATTATCTTCCTTGAATGCGGGGTGGATGGTCGTCATAGGTTTCTCCTTCGCGTCGTTTCTGCTGTTTCCAGCGGTTTGCAACGTTGCCTGAACCTGAGTGGCTTCATTCACGGTTTTCAAGTCGATCGCGCCGCTTCATCATAAAGCGCGAATTTTCTAAATGCATGTGACAACGGCTTCGTTCCCCTCGGTGTAGCTGTCGTCACGTGCATCACGCGTGTCCATCAATTGTTTTGTCGCTTATCTCACGGAAAAGCGCTTCACACATTTCGGGTTGCACTGTAAAAGTGCCAAAATCCCAAGGAAATGGCGGTGTCCCGATGCCGTCATCATGCAGATGGACATCACTATGGCACTCCCGAAAGACGTTAAGAAAGTCGTTCTCGCCTATTCCGGCGGCCTCGACACCTCGATCATTCTGAAATGGCTTCAGACGGAACTCGGCGCTGAGGTCGTTACCTTCACCGCCGATCTCGGCCAGGGCGAAGAGCTTGAGCCGGCACGCAAGAAGGCCGAGATGCTGGGCATCAAGGAAATTTTCATCGAGGACGTCCGTGAAGAGTTCGTGCGCGATTTCGTGTTTCCGATGTTCCGCGCCAACGCCGTCTACGAAGGCGTCTATCTGCTCGGCACCTCCATTGCCCGGCCGCTGATTTCCAAGCACCTGATCGAAATCGCCAGGAAGACCGGCGCCGACGCCATCGCCCATGGTGCGACCGGCAAAGGCAACGACCAGGTCCGTTTCGAGCTTTCGGCCTATGCACTGAACCCTGACATCAAGATCATCGCCCCGTGGCGCGACTGGACGTTCAAGAGCCGTACCGACCTCCTGAACTTTGCCGAACAGCACCAGATTCCGGTTGCCAAGGACAAGAAGGGCGAAGCGCCGTTCTCCGTCGACGCCAACCTGCTGCACTCCTCTTCCGAGGGCAAGGTTCTGGAAGACCCGGCGGTGGAAGCTCCTGAGTATGTGCATATGCGCACGATCTCCCCGGAAGCCGCTCCCGACAAGGCAACCGTCATCAAGGTTGGTTTCCGAAAGGGTGATGCCTGCTCGATCAATGGTGTCGAGATGTCGCCTGCAACGCTTCTTGCCACGCTCAACAATTATGGCCGCGAAAACGGCATCGGCCGTCTCGATCTGGTCGAGAATCGCTTCGTCGGCATGAAGTCGCGCGGCGTTTACGAAACGCCCGGCGGTACCATCCTTCTTGCCGCGCATCGCGCCATCGAGTCCATCACGCTCGACCGGGGTGCTGCGCATCTGAAGGACGAGCTGATGCCGCGCTACGCCGAGTTGATCTATTACGGCTTCTGGTTCTCGCCGGAGCGCGAAATGCTGCAGGCCCTGATCGACAAGAGCCAGGAGCATGTGGAAGGCGAAGTGACGCTGAAGCTCTATAAGGGCAACGTCATGGTAACCGGCCGCGAGAGTGCCAAGTCGCTCTACTCCGACGCGCTGGTGACCTTTGAGGACGACCACGGCGCTTATGACCAGAAGGATGCGGCAGGCTTCATCAAGCTCAATGCGCTGCGTCTTCGCACGTTGGCAAAGCGCAATCTCAGCAAGTAATTCTTTTCTTGAAAAAATAACGAAACCCGCTGGTGGTGACACCGGCGGGTTTTTCATGTCGCTCTTCTGGAGACGATGCGGAAGCCGATGTAGCTGGCAACGGCCGTGAATTCCATCATGGGAATGATGACGCCGAAGCCGGTCAAAGGTGAACCGATGAGGGAGGCTGCAGCACCGCCGGCGAAGCCCGATCCCATCTGGATAAATCCCATCATGGCCGATGCCGAACCGGCGATATGCGGGAAGGGCGCAAGCGCTGCTGTCACCATCGAAGGGGTTAGCAGGGCGATGCCGACAGTCGCGACTGCAACGGGCCCCATGATCGAAAGGAACGATGGCGGCATCAGGAAAACTGACAATAAAATAAGGAGGCCGCCGGTTCCGGAAAAACAGAGGCCGATCACGACCGAGCGCCGGTCTCCCAGTCGGGGGGCGATGTAACGCAGGGCAATCGAGCCGAAGAAGTAGGCGCCTGTCTGCATCAGCATGCCGATGCCGAAGGCGGTGGGTGTCATGCCGACCTCGTTGATAAGGATGAAAGTCAGCATGGTGGCCTGCGCATAAAGCGCGCCGATGGAACCACCGAGCACCAGTGCAGCCAGAAGGAAACGTGGCGCGCTGAGCAGCGTGCCATAGGCCGACAGGAGCCGCCTGGGCCGGATCAGGCTCCTGTCCGGAACCGTTGTTTCCCGCAAAAAAATCACGACGGATAAAATGGCGATGGCTCCGAGCCCGACCATCAGAAAAAACACGGATTTCCAGCCGAAAGCCGCGAGTGAAAGTCCACCGATCGTCGGTCCGAGAGCAGGGCCGACCGCCAGCATGATACCAATGAGATTCATGATGCTGGAGGCTTCGGCGCCGGTAAACTGGTCGCGCACCACGGCACGCGCCACCGTCATACCGACCGAAGCACCGATGCCCTGAACCAGCCGGGCGAAAAGCAGCACTTCGATCGTCGGCGCGGAAATGGCCACCAGGCCGCCGCCCAGAAAGATCAGGAGGAAGACGATGCTTGCCTTTCGCCGACCGAAGGCATCCGATGCCGGCCCGGCGAGCAGTTGCGCCAGCGCGAACCCGGCAAAATAGAGGGACAGGCTGAGCTTGACGGCGGACTGGTCAGTGGCAAAAACCCGCGTCAGTTCCGGCATGGCGGGTGTGTAAATCGCCATGGATATGGGCGCAAGCGCCGTCAAAAACGCACCAAGCATCGCCGTGCGTTTCGTGGACATGATCGGTTTTGGCGACATGGTGATCAGCCGTTCTGCCCCGGTTGTTCCGGCTGCAGATTGTCACGAAGGGTTTGCAGAAAGTGGCGGAACAGCGCCACCTCCTCGTCATTCAGGCCCTGGGTGGCGTGGCGGACGAGTTCATCTATTTCCTGCCGCACGGCTTCCAGCATGTCGGCTGAGGATTTGGTCAGCACAATACGCTTGGAGCGTCTGTCCTGCGGGTCCTGCTGCCGCTCGATGAGATCGAGGGACTGCAACTTATCAAGATAGGCGCAGATCGTCATGGGTTCTATTCCGAGGCGAGCGGCGATGTCCGACTGTTTGCTGCCGTCAACGACAGCGACCGTCAGCAGTGCGCGCGCCTCGCCGGGGGTCAGGCCCAGTCCGGCCTCGGATATACGGCGCTCAAAAGCACTGTTCAGCAGGCGTGCACCGCTGTTCAGCAAAAATGCCAATGAATCTTTTTCGCGTTTCGTGCCCATGCTTCGCCTTTTCGTAAGTCAGCCTTACTAAAATCCGGGCGATAATCAATGGTACACAAATCATATTACCGAAAATCGAGTAAACTATATGTCACTTCCATTGCGGTGTGCCCCGCAACGCGGTTCAGGGCCGTCACGCCAAAGCAAAAAAAGACAGAACGTCCTGCATTTTTTCAACCTCGTCTGCGGTGCCGATGGAACGGGCAATTTCAGCTCGGTCGGAAAAATAGGTCAGGAAGTCGAATTCCGTGTCCTCGGTCACATCAGCTATGTCGATGACCTCACCGCTGGCACTAAGGGTTTGTGCCGGAAGTTCGGACGAAAGTTCAAAAAGGGTGTCCTGGCTGATTTTTCCCGCATGGTAATAATCTCGGGCGATTTCGCGCAGGTCGCGCGGGCTGATGCGGGTAAAATCTATCCCTCTTACCGTCTCTTCAAAGCCTGAGGCTGCATCGGATTTTCCGGCCTTGCCGAAATCGGCAATGCCCACGGATCTTGCGTTTCTGGAATTGTCCCTGAAAAGGAAATTATTAGAGGCCCTTAAAGAATAAATCTCCATAATACATATCTCCGTCATGGGATATTATTTAAAGAAGCAGACCATGATGTCGTCATATCGGTCAATACTTGGCAATGAGGGCGAGTGCGTATTCCACACCAAATTCCGATATTGAATTGGCGGCGGCGGCGTGCCCATATGGCTAAACCGGAATTGTACGAGGAACATGAAATGCCATCTGAGACCGCGCTTTATCCCGCACTCGTTCACTGGAACGGTCACAATGGTCTGCCAAAATTCGATGCAGTCAGGGATGAGGATTTCGCTCCGGCCTTTGAAGCCGCACTTGGTTCCCATGAGCAGGAGATCGATGCGATCGCAGCCAATGTTGAGGTGCCCACATTTGCAAACACTGTAACTGCGCTTGAGGTCGCGGGTGACGATCTTTCACGCATTTCGGCGCTGTTCTGGAACAGGGCAGGAGCGAACACCAATGGCGTGATCCAGGCGCTGGAGCGGGAGATTGCTCCGAAAATGTCGCGGCACTATTCTAAGATCGGCATGAACGAGGCTCTGTTCAAGCGCATCGATACCTTGTGGGAAAAACGCGAGACAATTGGGCTGACGGGTGAGGAAAACCGTGTTCTCGAACGGCACTGGAAGGGTTTCGTGCGCTCCGGCGCGAAATTGCCGAAAGACCGGCAGGAGCGGCTGGCGGCGATCAATGAGGAGCTGGCCGGTCTCGGTGCAAAGTTCGGGCAGAATGTACTGGCGGATGAAAAGAACTGGAAGCTCTTGCTTTCCACGGAAGAGGAACTTGCCGGCATTCCCGGTTTTCTGCGCGACGCAATGGCGGGTGCGGCCCGTGAGCATGGCGAGGATGGCATGTTCGCCGTCACCCTTTCCCGTTCCATCATCGAGCCCTTCCTGACATTTTCCGAACGTCGAGACCTGCGTGAACAGGCCTTCAGGGCATGGGTGGCGCGCGGTGAAAACGGCGGCGAGACCGACAATCGAGAGATCGTCCGCCGCACGCTTGAACTGCGAGAGGAGAAGGCGAAGCTTCTCGGTTATGCGAATTTCGCCGCCTATAAGCTTGACGACACGATGGCAAAGACGCCCGATGCCGTGAACGGCCTTCTGGGGCAGGTCTGGGAAAAGGCCGTTCGCCGCGCGGGTGAGGAGGAGGCTGAGCTTGCCGCCATCATCGCCGCGGAGGGCAAAAACCACGACGTTCTGCCATGGGACTGGCGACATTACGCCGAAAAGCTCCGCGCTCAGAAATTCAATTTCTCCGAGGCGGAACTGAAACCTTATCTGCAGCTGGAAAAGATCATTGAAGCCTGCTTCGATGTGGCCGGGCGGCTGTTTGGAATTCGTGCCGTCGAGGTCAAGGGTGTCGCCGCCTATCACCCGGACGTCCGGGTTTTCGAGATCCGCGACGACCAGGGCGATCTGAAGGCCATGTTCCTCGGCGATTATTTCGCGCGGCCCTCAAAGCGATCAGGCGCATGGATGAGTTCGTTCCAATCGCAGCACAAGTTGCCGCTGAAAAATGGTACGGTCGGAGAAATCCCGATCATCTATAATGTCTGCAACTTCGCCAAACCGGCCGAAGGTAAGCCCGCGCTTCTTTCGCTTGACGATGCGCGTACACTCTTCCACGAATTCGGCCACGCGCTGCATGGCATGTTGTCCGATGTCACCTACCCCTCGGTGTCGGGAACGGGCGTATCGCGCGATTTCGTCGAATTGCCCTCGCAGCTTTACGAGCACTGGCTGACTGTGCCGGAAATCCTGGAAAAATATGCCCTGCATTACGAAACCGGTGCGGCAATGCCGAAGGCGCTGCTGGACAAGGTTCTGGCCGCACAGACCTTCAATGCCGGCTTCAGCACGGTGGAGTTTACCTCTTCGGCGATTGTCGACATGGCGTTCCACACGCGCGACAGCGTCGACGACCCGATGGCCGTGCAGGGTGAGGTTCTTTCAACGCTCGACATGCCTGAATCCATCGTCATGCGCCATGCGACACCGCATTTTCAGCACGTTTTCTCCGGCGACGGTTATTCCGCTGGATATTATTCTTACATGTGGTCGGAAGTGCTGGATGCCGATGCCTTTTCCGCCTTCGAGGAAACCGGCAATGCCTTCGA
Organism: Agrobacterium sp. CMT1; assembly: GCF_037203725.1. Taxonomy (NCBI): domain Bacteria; kingdom Pseudomonadati; phylum Pseudomonadota; class Alphaproteobacteria; order Hyphomicrobiales; family Rhizobiaceae; genus Agrobacterium; species Agrobacterium sp. CMT1. The sequence goes on along the minus strand of NZ_JBBCAR010000018.1, from coordinate 128,337 downwards.
TAGCGATATGGCGCGACGGCTGAAGGACAACATCTACTCCGTCGGTGGTTCCGTGGATCCGGAGGAAGCCTATCTCGCCTTCCGCGGCAAGATGCCGAGCCCGGACGCGATGCTTTCGAAGCGCGGTCTCCTATAAGAGACTGTCATATTTCTGAGCTAGAAGCTGAGCGCAGGGGGCTTATGACATGAGCCCCCCTTTCGCATTTGCAAAAAAAAGGTTATGAGCGCGCCAAACTAAATTGGCGTTTCTCATCAATATAGCGCCCAACCTCAGAGATTTTGAACAATGGCACTTCGCAACATCGCGATCATCGCGCACGTTGACCATGGAAAAACGACGCTTGTTGACGAGCTTCTGAAGCAATCCGGTTCGTTCCGTGAAAACCAGCGCGTGATGGAACGCGTGATGGATTCCAACGACATCGAAAAAGAGCGCGGCATCACCATTCTCGCCAAGGCCACCTCGATCGAGTGGAAAGATACCCGCATCAACATCGTCGACACCCCCGGCCACGCCGACTTCGGCGGTGAAGTCGAGCGTATCCTGTCGATGGTGGACGGCGCCATCGTTCTCGTTGACGCTGCCGAAGGCCCTATGCCGCAGACGAAGTTCGTGGTTGGCAAGGCGCTGAAGGTCGGCCTTCGCCCGATCGTCGCCATCAACAAGATCGACCGTCCGGATGCCCGCCATGAGGAAGTCGTAAACGAAGTCTTCGACCTTTTCGCGGCTCTGGATGCAACCGACGAGCAGCTCGACTTCCCGATCCTCTACGGCTCGGGCCGTTCCGGCTGGATGAACGTCAATCCGGAAGGCCCGACTGATGAAGGTCTTGCGCCGCTCCTCGATCTCGTCGTCAAGCACGTGCCGGAGCCCAAGGTTGAAGAAGGTCCGTTCCGCATGATCGGCACGATCCTCGAAGCCAACAACTTCCTCGGCCGCATCATCACCGGCCGTATCGCTTCCGGTTCGATCAAGCCGAACCAGGCGGTCAAGGTTCTCGGCCAGGATGGCAAGCTGATTGAAAATGGCCGCATCTCCAAGATTCTTGCTTTCCGTGGCATCGAGCGCACCTCGATCGAAGAAGCCCATGCAGGCGACATCGTCGCCATCGCAGGTCTCTCCAAGGGCACCGTCGCCGACACGTTCTGTGACCCGGCCGTCATGGAGCCGATGCAGGCGCAGCCGATCGATCCGCCAACCGTTACCATGTCCTTCATCGTCAACGATTCGCCGCTCGCCGGCACCGAAGGCGACAAGGTGACGAGCCGCGTCATCCGCGACCGTCTGTTCAAGGAAGCCGAAGGTAACGTTGCGCTGAAGATCGAAGAATCCGCCGACAAGGATTCCTTCTTCGTATCTGGCCGTGGCGAATTGCAGCTGGCGGTTCTGATCGAAAACATGCGCCGCGAAGGTTTTGAGCTTGCCGTTTCGCGTCCGCGCGTCGTCATGCACAAGGATGAGAACGGCCAGCTGATGGAGCCGGTCGAAGAAGTTGTCATCGACGTGGATGAGGAGCATTCCGGCGTCGTCGTGCAGAAGATGTCCGAGCGCAAGGCCGAAATGGTCGAGCTTCGCCCCTCGGGCGGCAACCGCGTCCGTCTGGTGTTCTTCGCGCCGACCCGTGGTCTGATCGGTTACCAGTCGGAACTTCTGACCGACACGCGCGGTACGGCCGTCATGAACCGCCTGTTCCACGACTACCAGCCTTACAAGGGCGAGATCGGCGGTCGCGTCAACGGCGTTCTGCTGTCGAACGAGTCGGGCGAAGCTGTTGCCTATGCTCTGTTCAACCTCGAAGATCGCGGCCCGATGATCATCGATGCAGGTGAGAAGGTTTATGCAGGCATGATCATCGGCATTCACAGCCGTGACAACGACCTCGACGTGAACGTGCTGAAGGGCAAGAAGCTCACCAACATCCGCGCCGCCGGCAAGGATGAAGCCGTGAAGCTCACCCCCCCGATCAAGTTCACGCTGGAGCGCGCGCTTTCCTGGATTCAGGATGACGAACTCGTTGAAGTCACGCCGAAGTCTATCCGTCTTCGCAAGCTCTATCTCGATCCGAATGACCGCAAGCGTTTCGAAAAGGCAAAGCTTGCTGCCAGCTGATCGGGTCGATCCCTGTTTCGAAAACCCGGCCTTGCGCCGGGTTTTTTTATGCATTCTTTTTTATGTGTGCATGAGTCGAAAGGAGCTTTGCCAAAGGTTAAGGATGCGTTAATTTTTTCTGGTCGTCCACATGAATAGGCTGTGGGTAAGCTTGCCGGCGTTAACCTTTATGACTGGTAAGTTTCAGTGGCCGGGGCCAGAATCGCGTTATGAAAACGTTATCCATCGATGTTCGCCGTGCTGAACCGCATGATGCGCGCGCCATATCCGAGGCGCACCGTCTGTCGTGGCAACAGGCCTATGCCGGGCTTATCCCGCATCGGCCGTTGACGCAGATGCTCGAGCGCCGTGGCGAAATCTGGTGGAAAAAGGCAACCAAGGGTTCAGCAACCATGCTGGTGGTTGAAGTGGCGGGCGTTGTTGCCGGCTACGCGACGCTGGGCCTCAGCCGGGCGCGCGGACTGCCGCATGACGGCGAAATTTACGAACTCTATCTCCGTCCGGAATATCAGGGCATCGGCCTCGGATCACTGCTTTTCACGGAAGCGCGCCGGTTGCTGACCTCGCTTGGCTGCAACGGTATTGTCGTCTGGTGCCTTGAGGACAGCGATGTAGCCAATCGCTTTTTCCGCTCGCATGGCGGGCGCGACATTGCCGAAGGCATGGAAGATTTCGGTGGCAAATCACTTCGCAAGGTCGGTTTCGTCTGGAACTGACGGCGCAAATTCCGGGATTGTCGTTTCGCGTCCGGTCGTGACCGCATCGCTGGCACCCAATTTATCCATTATGCCTTATATGCCCACAGCCGTGTTGCAATGCGCAGACTTTCCCAGTATCGAAAACCAAATCCAACCCGCGAATGAGGGAAGCGAATGCGTATCGATGCAATTTCCGTAGGCAAAAATCCGCCGGAAGACGTTAATGTTATCGTTGAAGTGCCGGTCGGTGGACACCCGATCAAGTACGAGATGGACAAGGATGCCGGTGCGCTGATCGTTGATCGCTTCCTCTACACGCCGATGACCTATCCGGGTAACTATGGTTTCGTACCGCACACCCTGTCCGACGATGGCGATCCGATCGACGTTCTCATCTGCAACACCCGCCCGCTGGTACCGGGCTGCGTCATCAATGTTCGTCCCATCGGCGTGATGATCATGGAAGATGATGGCGGCAAGGACGAGAAGATTCTGGCGGTTCCGGTTCCGAAACTGACCCGTCGTTACGACAAGGTCAATAATTACACCGATCTTCCGGAAATCACGCTGAAGCAGATCGAGCACTTCTTCGAGCACTACAAGGATCTGGAGCCCGGCAAGTGGGTGAAGATGGGCGGCTGGCAGGATGTTGACGTTGCCAAGAAGCTTATCGTCGAAGCCATCGAGCGCTACAAGGCGCAGGGCTGATCTGGTCTAAAGCTCTTTCAATCGGTCTTCAAAATCCTCCGGGTCGGTGTCGATCCGGAGGATTTTTTTGCGCGCTGTTTCGCCCGAAACGAAGCTGATGGCGGTTTTGGGTACGCCAAGTTTCTTTGCCAGCAAAACAGCCAGGGCCTTGTTCGCCTTACCGCCTTCCGGCACGGCGCTGACCCGGGCCTTTAGCTGTGCGTTTCCGTCCGCATCGAGCTCGACTCCATCAATCGCGTCCCGCCCGCCATTCGGCGTGAGGCGAACGGAGAGCCGGATATGATCACCGTGTTTTTGCCAGCAGCCGTTCACGCGAACATCGGGTACAGCGTGTTCCACATGAAGGAGCGGATGAAGAAGATGATCAGGAGCACGATGATCGGCGAAATGTCGATGCCACCGAGATTGGGCAGAACGCGACGGATGGGGCGCAGAACCGGTTCCGTGACATTGAACAGAAAGCTGCCGATGGCGTTCACGAACTGGTTGCGGGAATTGATGACGTTGAAGGCGTAAAGCCATGAAAAAATGGCGCTGCCAATCAGCACCCAGGTATAGAGGTTCAAGGCCAGATCGATGGTCTGAAACAGGGCAAGCATCAATATCTCCGTATCTTGGTTGCAAGACATTTAGACATTCGTCGCTGAACCGGCAAGTGTTGCGCCGAATCGTAATCATCACCGGTTAGATCCACCTGCTGTGATCGTGGTCTAACTCATAACCGGGCGGCAGGATTTCACGCAAAAACCGCTCACACTTTGCGCGATCGCGATGGTGAGGGCTGGTGATTCCTGTCATATCGCTTTATTGCCATCACACATTTTCTTCGCGAGCACCCAGCCGATGTCTCTTCCTTCTGCCGAAAACCGTTTCGGTGCATTCCGGCATTCATCCTATCGACGTTTCTTCAGCGCCCGGTTTTTTTCGGCCTTTGCCATACAGATCGTCAGTGTTTCGGTTGGGTGGCAAATGTATGAAGTGACCGGCAATGCCTTTTATCTCGGCCTGATCGGTCTTTTCCAGTTTCTGCCGTCCCTTCTTTTGATCCTTGTTACGGGAACGGTTGCCGACCGTCACAATCGCCGGCGTATTATGGCCATATGCCTGATGGTTGCGGCGCTCTGTGCCGTCGCTCTTCTGGCGCTGACACTCGCGCACAGCTTTTCCCCTTGGCCGGTATTCGCCATTCTTGTCGTCTTCGGCATAGAGCGCGCTTTCATGGGACCGGCGGTCCAGTCGCTGGCGCCCAATCTCGTGCCGGTAGAGGATTTGCCGAACGCCATCGCCTGGAATTCTTCTTCCTGGCAGATGGCCTCCATTCTCGGTCCCGTTGCCGGCGGCCTGCTTTATGGTCTCGGCGCCTCCGTTGCCTACAGTGTGGCGCTCGTGCTTTTTATCGTCTCCGCAGGACTTGCGGTGGCGATCCGCAAGCCGGAACAACGCGGCCCGGCAAAGGCGATCAGCCTCGAAACCATGCTCGCCGGGTTTAAATTCATCTCGCAGGAAAAGATCGTCCTCGGTGCAATATCGCTCGATCTCTTCGCGGTGTTGCTGGGTGGCGCGGTTGCATTGATGCCGATCTTTGCCAAGGAAGTGCTGACGCTCGGCCCGTGGGGCCTCGGGCTTCTGCGCGCGGCGCCCGGTATCGGCGCCATCACCGTCGCCGTTATTCTGGCATTCAAGCCCATTCGTCACCATGCCGGCCTGCTGATGTTCGCTGGCGTTGGCCTTTTCGGCGTTTCAACCGTGGTCTTCGGACTTTCGCAAACCGCGTGGCTGTCCATCGCCGCGTTGGTAGTCATGGGCGCATCGGACATGGTATCGGTTTATGTGCGAGAAACGTTGATCGCGCTTTGGACACCGGATGAGGTACGCGGGCGTGTGAACGCGGTGAACATGGTCTTCGTCGGCGCATCGAACGAACTGGGTGAGTTTCGTGCCGGCACCATGGCTCATGTTGTGGGCGCCGTTCCAGCCGTTGTCATCGGCGGGGCTGGCACGCTCGCCGTGGCGGTCATCTGGGCGCTCGGCTTTTCCAAGCTGCGCAAGATCGACAATCTCGACGCGCCGCACTGACAGCTATGGGTCTCAGATCGTCTTGGCTTTTCTTCGAAGCGCAAAAACGATCCAACTTTTTGTCTTCACGGATTTTCCGGACGTAACACCGCAGCGCACCTTTACCGGAAATGCTCTAGCGCTGCGCCTTGCCCTCAAAAACCAGATCGAGAAAATTGCTGAGCCATGCCCTGAGCGGCGTATCGAACAGCATGCGGCCTTCCAGATGCTGGCTGCCCACCTGGGCATTGGGCATGCCGAAACGCTGCGCGCCGCGCACCACCCAGCTATGCATCATGGCACGGGTCAGCTCGGCGTGAAACTGCAGGCCCCAGGCATTTTTTCCATATCGATAGGCCTGATTGGGGTAGGTTTCGCCCGATGCCAGAAGTTCGGCTCCACGCGGCAGCTCAAAGCCTTCGCGATGGAAGTGATAGACCATCTTCGGCCAGTGCGGCATCAGAAGCCGCCCATGTTCGGTGGCATGGAGCGGATACCAGCCAATCTCCACCTTGCCGTCCCTGTCGGCTTCCACCCTGCCGCCCAAATGTTTGGACAACATCTGCGCACCGAGACAGATGCCGAGAAAAGGCTTGTTTTCCTTCAGCGGCACTTTCAGCCAGTCGATTTCGGCTTTGACATAATCATGCGGATCATTGGCGCTCATCGGGCCGCCGAAAATGATGGCTCCGGCGTGTTTTTCCAGCGTCTGTGGCAGGTCATCGCCGAGCGCGGGACGCCTTATATCCAGACGATACCCTTTTTCCACCAGCATCTGGCCGACGCGACCGGGCGTGGAGCGTTCCTGATGCAGGACGATGAGCAGTGAAGGTTGTTGTTTCTGTTGCCTGGAGGGGTCAAACAGCATCGTCTTCGTTTTCGCTTTCTTCAGCGGGTCCGGACCTCGTGGCAGCCTGCTGACGTTGCAGGACCCTGTCGCGCACGGAAACACCCAGCAGATCCGCGACACGCCAGATCACATGGTCTTCCATCTCGCTTCGTTCGCCGTCAGCGTAAACAATATCCCATAATATGCCAATAAGCTCCACGCGCTGATCTTCATCCAGGTGGCGACGGATATCGGTGGTAAAGCGGTAATAATCGACGGCTTCCTTGCCGGCCTCCTGGCCGGCGGCGAGCAGGGCATCAAGCTTTCCGCCATCGAGATGATAATATTCATGCAGAATTTCGCGAAGACGATCACGCTCGCTTTTCGAGATGGTGCCATCGGCTTCCATGACCTGGAAACAGAGGGCGGCTACCGCCACCCTCAGATCATCGGGACTGAAATCACCTGCCTGCGGGCCGACGAGGTTCTGAATAAACGACTGTATTTGCTGGAACATCGATAGCCTGCTCGTCAGAAGAGTTTGAGCCGTGTCTTGGGTTCGGCTTCCGCGCCGGATTTCTTCACACCCGGATCATCCGGCGCACCGCCGAAAAAGGGCACTGCTTCGGCCTTTTCATTCGCCGCTTCGGTTTCCACCGGCGCTTCGATCGTGACGGGCTTTTTCTCCGTCGGAGCCGAAACACTCGGTTTTACCTCTATGGGCTCAGCCGAAGCCTGCTTTGGCTCCGCACGGGTCTCGGGCGCGGTTTCCACGACGACCGTCTTTACCGTCGGTTCGGTCCTTGCGGGTGCTGCGGCAATCGCGTTTTCGATTGTCAGATCTTCAACAGGGCCTTCCAGCTGCCCGAAAGGCGCTTTCCATTCGAAGGCATCGAGACGACCCGTGACAGGCGAGACCGGCAGCCATTTTTCAGAGACGATACCGTCGGCGACCCATGCCGGATCACGCGGCGCGCGCAGTGCCTGCGCCATCCAGTAGCGCACACGGCCCTGATCCCCGGTTTCGGCGTCCTCGATATCGGCCATCAAGAGGAAGATGCTTTCGCGCGGATCGATCCGGGCGGCGGTCTCGGCCTTCGCCCGGGCCTTGGCGAATTCCTTGGCGTCGAGCGCCGCCTGCGCCACTGCAAACAGGGATTCGATGTTGTTGGGCTTCAGACTTTCAAGCCGCTCTGCCCGCTTCAGACGGTCGATGGCGGTATCGCCGCTGCGGGCGCGTACGTAAAGTTCGGCGATCTGCGGATGCGGATCGTTTTTCCAGACGGGTTCAAGAATCGCGGCGGCCTTGCGCAGATTGTCTTCGCGCAGGTAGGACTTTGCCGCGATAAGCGCTGCCGGGACGAGGCCTTTTGCAAGCTTGAGAGCGTGCTTCGCGTCCTCGCGCGCACCTACCGGGTCGCTTTCCAGTTTCTCGCCGGCCTTGGCAGTGAGAAGCACGGCTTTCAGCCGCTCCGCCTCGCCGCGTTCGATGACGCTGGCCGCCTTCTGCTGATCAAGCAGACGGATGGCATCGTCCCACTGCCCATTGCGGCATCGGTTTTCCAGCGTCGCCTGTGCCGCCCATGGCAGATAGGGTGCTTTTTCCGCGGCGTCCTCGGCATATTGCTGGGCGGCTTCGTAAGCGCCCTGACGACGTGCCTCGATATAGAGGCCGCGAAGGCCGAGTTCACGCGTTTCGGGATCACGCGCCATGGCCTCGAACTTACGGCGCGCCTCATCATATTTGCCTTCGATGAGATCGGCCTGTGCATCGAGCAGGTGAATTAGCGGCTCCTGATCGGCACTCAGTAGTCCCTGCGTGCGGGCCGTCATCTTCCGTGCAAGAATGGCATTGCCAGCGCCAGCGGCGATGAGGCCAGTGGAGAGCGCCTGATAACCGCGGTCGCGCTTGCGCGCGCGGAAATAACGACGGGCGGCATTAGGCGAAGTCCATACGGCGTTGACGATCCACCAGAGCAACATGGCAGCAGCGATGAGCGCCGCGATGATGGAGGCTGCGACCATCAGGCTCATTTCGATCAGCTGACCTTGCCAGACGATGGAAAGGACGCCCGGCCTGTCAGCCAGCCAGGAGAAACCGAAACCGAGGGCCAGAACGATAACGGCGAAAGTCAGAATTCTGGTCATGCCCTTACCCCTGCCTGCCGGTGCTGGTGATGGCGCGGTTCAACGTGCTGCCCACCAGATTTTCGACCTCGACGCGCGCATCCAGAGATTTCTTGTAATCAGCGGATGCCGTCTTGGCGGCATCCGGAAGACCGTTCCACTCAAGTGCCGCGCCCTGAAGATCGCCATTGCGCAGCTTGTTTTCCATGCGTGCGATCCTGGCTTCGGGGGTTTCGCCTTCGATGTTTCCGACGGGTCGCACCTTCACCAGCGAAAAGGCGCTTTCGGTCAGGCGTTCCATGATGCCCTGATTGGGGTCAGGCTGGTTTATGGCTGAGAGCATCGCATTGGCGACATCGGGGAACTTCTGCATCAGCTCCGAGCGTGATGGTACGCCGGTTGCGGCGAAGGATTGCAGCGATGCGATGGCCGGATCGTCGGGCGTTACCTTGGACAGGGTATCCAGTTCCGTCAGGAACGGTCCACCGCGATCGATCGCGGCCTTCAGCGCGGCCGATGCTATAGCGCGGGCGACTTCGATATCGTCGCGCGGCTCGTTGATCTTGGCTTCAGCGTCAGCGAGACGGCGTGTCAGTTCCGCTGTCGCCGAAGTCTGCGCAGACCGTTCCGACTGGAGAGCCGCTTCGAGGGCGGTGACTTTCTCTAACAGCCCATCGACCTGCGAGGCCTCCCCCTTCACGCCTTCAAGGGTTGCGATGCGCTGTTCCAGCGCCGAGGTGTCGGAGGCTGGCGCATTGGCAAGCTGCTGGCGCAAGCTGTCCAGATCGGTTTTAAGGGCAGCGATTTCCTCGCTTCCCGCCTTGCCCGCATTAAAGGAGGGCAGGATGCCTGCATATTGCATGCTGCCGGCGGCGGCGAGCGCCACAAGGCCGCCGACGATACCTGCCGCGATCAGGCCCGAGGTCGCCGCCTGTTTGCTATCGACCCGCTGCGGTATGGAGGGCTTTGCCGGTCCTGAGGACGAGGTCGCGGTCGAAGGCTTTGCCGTGGTGGCGCCGCCGGATGCGCTGGTGGAGGCTGTGGATCCGGAGGCAGGCTTTGCTGTTGCAGCAGCGGCAGCGCTCGTCTGGGCGGTGCCTGTCGAAGATTTAGTATCGGTTTGAGCCGGAGCGGGGGAGGGCGTGACAGGCGCTTTCTGTCCGTTATCCAGGTTCTCCGCCTTCGGTGTCGCCGCCACGGCGTCCGCTTTCCCGACATTGGGCTCGGGCTCGAGAGGGGGTCTCTTTGGCTGATCCCATATCGGTGCGGCATTGCCTGTTGCGGTTGCTTCCGATCTGATATCCGAAACTGCGGAATCCGCCGCGGTCTCCGGGGTTTTGTCACCGGGCTTTTTGTCGGTCTCGGCGGCATCCACGTCGGCGGAAACTGCTTTCACGTCTTTGGCGTCCAGGTCGATCGTGACCGGTTCGGCTTTGGACTTGGAGTGGCGTGGCGGCTTTCCCGATACCATGACAACCTCATTTCTGCCTGCAGTACTCTAAACCTAGTCAGTGACGGCGGCAAAGGAAAGAGGCGAGCTCGAATTAGGTTCCAGAGTTGCGGTGCAGAAGTTCAAACATTGCAGCCTCGCTCGGCTCTTTGGCAGCAACCGCGTTGACGCGGAAGATTTCCGGAACGAGAGAAAACACGTTGCGGCTGATGCAGATGAATTGTGTTCTCGCCAACGCCTTTTCGTATGTTTCCGTCGATACATGACGGAAAAATGCCCGCGCCGCTTCCGATGAATAAAGCAGGACCACATCCGCCGCGTTTTTCACCAGGGCCGTTTCGAGCACAGTTTCAGGAACGTCGCAGGGCAGCATCTCGTAACAGTCGACCGTTTTGAAGGCAATGCCGGCGGCGGCAAGGCCTTCCTCGAAGACGGCGCCACGGGGTCGACCGGCGAGATAAAGCAGGGGTTCTTTCTCGGAAAACAGGGCCGCGCGTTCAGTCATCAGCGCGTTCAGACTTACGGCGTCGCCGGAAGCGGTGAGAATGTGTTTGAAACCGATTTTTTCCGCCGCTTCAGCCGTTGCCCTTCCGACGGCGAACAGCGGTTTTGACAGATTGGGAACCAGCCGGTCTAGTGATGTCTCCAGTGCCCGCAAAGCCTCTGCGCTGGTCACGGCGATGGCCGCCATTGGGTGCGACAGCGCCGAGATGGCGCGCTCGTGATGATGGACGGGATAGAACAGCGGCAGTAGCGCCGGCGTGTGGCCGAGCGCTTCGAGTTTTGCGGCCGTCCTTTCGCCCGAACGCTGCGGCCGGGTGACGACGATCCGCATTGGCTCAGCCCCAGCCTTCGAAGAAACTGCTGCCTGCCTTGGCGCGTACCTCTTCGCCGGCCTGTTGGCCCAGTCTCGCCGCATCCCTGCGGTTGCCAGAGATTTCGATGCCATGGCTCGTCTGGCCATCGGGGGTGAGGATGAGGCCGTAAAAATGCAGTTCCTCGCCGTCACAGGTGGCATAACCGGCAATCGGCGTGCGGCAGGAGCCGTCAAGCGCCGCCAGAAAGGCGCGCTCACAGCTCACTGAATCATGAGTGGGCCTGTCGTTTATGGGCGCGAGCAGTTCGTCCATGCGCGTATCGCCGATGCGGCTTTCCACGCCGATTGCGCCTTGGGCTGGAGCAGGAGGGAATTCCTTCGGGTCAAGAATTTCCGTCGGAACATTGTCCTTTCCGAGCCGCTTCAGGCCGGCAAGGGCAAGAAGTGTCGCGTCCGCCTGGCCTTCCTCCAGCTTACGCAGCCTTGTATCGACCTGACCGCGAAAAATGATCACGCTCAGATCCGGCCGCAGGCGACGGATCAGCGCCTGGCGACGCAGGGACGCGGAGCCGACCACGGCGCCATGCGGCAGTTCGAGCAGCTTCGGCGCGGTGCGGCCGATGAAGGCGTCGCGTATGTCTTCACGCGGCAGGAAGGCGGACAGATAAAGGCCTTGCGGCAAAACGGTCGGCATGTCCTTTGAGGAATGCACGGCCATATCGAGTTCGCCTGACAGGAGCTGGCTTTCAAGCTCTTCGGTGAACAGGCCCTTGCCGCCGATTTCGGACAAGGCGCGATCGGTTATCCTGTCGCCCTTGGTGGATAGCACGACAATTTCGAACATGTCTTCCGGCAGACCATGCGCCGCCATCAGCCGGTTGCGCGTCTCATAAGCCTGCGCGAGCGCCAGCGGGCTGCCGCGCGTGCCGATTCGGAAAGGTTTTGTTTGCATCCGCGTCTATCCATTGTTACCGGAGTTGTCTTAGACCAACTCCGCGCATGATCGCAATGAACGAACAGATGTGATGACCCCCTTTCTTCGTATCCTCGGCATAGAGACAAGCTGTGACGAAACCGCTGCATCCATTGTGGTTCGGCATGCGGATGGGCGCGGCGAGATCGTCTCCGACGTCGTTTTGTCGCAGCTTGAGGAACACAGCGCCTATGGCGGTGTGGTGCCGGAAATTGCCGCACGGGCCCATGTCGAGGCGCTGGATACGCTCGTGGAAGAAGCGCTGGAGCAGGCGGGCGTGACCCTTGCCGACGTCGATGCCGTTGCTGCTACCTCCGGCCCCGGGCTGATCGGCGGCCTGCTGGTGGGCCTGATGACGGGCAAGGCCATCGCAAAAGCAGCAGGCAAGCCGCTTTATGCGATCAACCATCTGGAAGGACATGCACTGACGGCGCGCCTCACCGATGGTCTATCTTTTCCCTATCTGATGCTGCTCGTGTCCGGTGGCCATACTCAGCTGGTGCTGGTGCGTGGCGTTGGCGATTATGAGCGCTGGGGCACCACCATCGATGATGCGCTCGGCGAGGCCTTCGACAAGACCGCGAAACTTCTCGGCCTGCCCTATCCCGGGGGCCCTGCGGTTGAGAAGGCGGCGGCAAAGGGCGATCCCGACCGCTTTCCGCTTCCTCGTCCGATGGTCGGCGAGACCAGGCTCGATTTTTCCTTTTCCGGCCTGAAAACGGCGGTACGGCAGGCGGCGACCGCGATCGCGCCGCTGTCCGAGCAGGACATTGCCGATATCTGCGCATCGTTCCAGAAAGCGGTCTCACGCACACTCAAGGACCGGATTGGCCGTGGTCTTGCCCGTTTCAAGCAGGAGTTTCCGCATATGGAAACCCAGCCTGCCCTGGTCGTCGCAGGCGGCGTTGCGGCCAATCAGCAAATCCGCCAGACGCTGCAGTCGCTTTGCGATACTCATGGCTTTCGTTTCGTTGCGCCGCCGCAGCGGCTCTGCACCGATAATGCGGCCATGATCGCATGGGCCGGGCTGGAGCGAATGGCCGACGGCCGAGAAGCCGATCCGCTGGAAATCCCGCCGCGCTCGCGCTGGCCGCTCGACGGCAGTGCGGAGACATTGATCGGTTTCGGTAAAAGGGGAGCCAAGGCCTGATGCAGCGGGAGAAAATCGTCGTCATCGGCGCTGGCGCCTTCGGAACTGCGCTTGCCGTCGTCATCGCGCTGGAAAACCGGCACGACGTGATCCTGCTCGGCCGCGATCCATCCCTGATGGCCGACCTCAGGAGCGACCGCGTACATGAGGCGGCGCTGCCTGGCGTCGAACTGCCGGATGTGCTTGAATTTTCCGCCGAGCCGGATGTTCTGACCAGTGCCGGCATCGTCCTCTTTGCGATGCCTTCGCAGGCTCATGCCGATGCGGCTCGTCATTATGGTCCTTATCTGGCTAATGACTCGATCGTCGTTACCTGCGCGAAAGGTATCGACCGGAGTTCCGGTCGGCTGCTCACGGAACTTCTGGAAGCGGAATTGCCCCGTCATCCGATCGCGGTTCTCTCCGGTCCGGGCTTCGCGGCCGATATTGCGCGAGGTCTACCGACAGCCATGGCGATTGCGGCGGAAGATGCAACAATAGCCGAGCGGCTTGCGACTACGATCTCCGGCAAGACCTTCCGGCTTTATGCCTCGACAGACCGCATCGGCGTGCAGCTTGGCGGCGCACTGAAAAATATCCTCGCCATTGCCGCCGGCATCGTTGAAGGCGCGGGCCTTGGCGATTCCGCCCGGGCGGCGCTGATATCGCGCGGGCTTGCCGAAATGTCGCGTCTCATCGTTGCCATGGGCGGCAAGGCCGATACGGTACGCGGCCTCTCCGGTCTTGGCGATCTGGTGCTGACCGCCACTAGCCACCAGTCGCGCAACCTGCGTTTCGGCATCGCGCTTGGCCGCGGTAATGGCAAGGACATGTCCGGCGGGCTGGTAGAGGGTGCCTTTGCGGCTGCCGTCGCCGCCCGGCTGGGAGAAAGTCACACCGTGGACATGCCGGTTACCGAAGCGGTGGCCGCTATCATCGACGGAAATCTGGATGTGGCGAGCGCCATGCAACAATTGATGACACGGCCCATCACAACCGAATAAGGCATAAGGAGACGAAAATGCTGTTCGCTTTTATCTGCAAGGACAAGCCCGGCCACCTGAACGTGCGCATGGAAACGCGCCCGGCGCATCTGGAGCATCTGAACAGGCTCAATTCCGAGGGCACGCTGAAGATCGCCGGGCCTTTTCTCGATGCCGAAGGCAAGCCGAATGGCAGCCTCGTCATCGTTGAAGCCGCCGATATCGATGCGGCCAAGGCTCTTGCCGAAGCCGATCCCTATGCAAAGGCTGGCCTGTTCGAAAGCGTGGACGTGAAGCCCTATAACTGGGTCTTCAACAATCCGGGAGCTTGAGCGGGCATGGCGAATTATTGGCTTTACAAGTCCGAGCCGTTCAAATGGTCCTGGGAAATGCAGAAGGCCAAGGGCGAGGCGGGCGAAGAGTGGACCGGCGTGCGCAATTATCAGGCGCGCAACAACATGCGCGCCATGAAGATTGGCGACAAGGGCTTCTTTTACCACTCCAATGAGGGACTGGATGTTGTCGGCATCGTCGAAGTCTGTGCGTTGTCGCATCCGGACTCGACCGCCGAAGGTGATTTGAAGTGGGATTGTGTCGACATCCGCGCCGTCTGCGATATGCCGCAGCCGGTTTCGCTAAAGGATGTTAAGGCCAATCCGAAGCTGGCGAATATGTCGCTTGTCACCTCCATGCGGCTTTCCGTGCAGCCGGTGACGGAAGAGGAGTATCTTGAGGTCTGCCGCATGGGCGGGCTCGCAAATCCTCCGAAATCCCCGGATTGAAGCGTCGGTGAGGACCGATCCCGAACGCTTCATCCTCGACAATACCGGCATCATGCATCCGCCTCATGTGCCGGAACTCTCCCTTCATCTCGCGACCGAAGCGCATGAGCTCTGGCTGAAGACGGAAGAGGAACTGGAGCAGATTGGCTTGCCGCCGCCTTTCTGGGCTTTTGCCTGGGCCGGCGGGCAGGGTCTTGCCCGTTATGTGCTCGATCACACGGAAAGCGTAAGCGGCAAGCGTGTGGTGGATTTTGCCAGCGGCTCCGGGTTGGTTGCCATAGCTGCTGCAAAGGCCGGTGCTGCAACCGTGCTTGCCGCCGATATAGATCCGTGGACGGAAACGGCTGTTCGTATGAATGCAGGCCTGAATGGGGTTGATATCGGCTTTACCCATGCCGATCTGATCGGCCGCGCCATTGAGGCTGATGTCCTGCTGGCAGGAGATGTCTTTTACGACCGGGCCTTCGCGGATCTCCTCGTGCCATGGTTTATAAACCTGACTGACCGGGGCGTCAGCGTTCTCGTTGGAGATCCAGGCAGGGCGTACCTGCCGAAACAGCGTCTTGAGGCCCTCGCGACCTATCAGGTTACCGTCAGCCGTGCGCTGGAAGACAGCGAAGTGAAGAAGACCATCGTCTGGCGCTTCCTCTGATCAGGGGCGAATAATGCAGACACCGTGCTGGTAAACGCAGGCATCATCCGCATTATCGGTATTCACGGTAATGATTTTTGCTCTGGGCGCCGGCAATAAACGGGGTCCGGTCGTGGCAATCTGCGGCGATATTCCGCTGCCAGTCGCGAAATAATTGCCGTTGCCTCGAACTCTTAGCGCGGAAATGCTTCCGACATAGGTGCCCCCAGGCAGCGTGGACGGCAGGCCGTCGGTTGAAAAGCTGACTTGCGATTGACTGTGACGATAGGAATTCCGACTATGAAAATCGCCCGCCAAAGAGGGCAGCGCGTAAGTTGAAATCCCGCCTGAAACGATCATGACCAAGGCAACGATTCGGTACTGTAACATGAGCTTCATGCTCCGGTTTTTTTGAGTTAACCAATCGTAAATTACACCTTTTCGGAATTACGTAAAGGTAAATATTTTGAGGGCGTAAATCTTGGAAACGCTCGATTTTTTATTTTCATGCAAAAAAATTCCAAAAAAAAGTCGCGAACCAATCGATTAAATTGGAATCCGCCATGAAATGTGCTTGTGGTGATGCGCCCATGTGATTAAACGTCGCGGTTGGTGCAATGCACATTCTTTCGTCATGTGCTGTTGCTTGGGGGCGTCCTGTCTTGTGGACGCACGGGAAAACGCCGCGAGGTTCTGATGGCGAATGTGACAAATAACCGGCCTCTGTCGCCGCATCTTCAAATTTACAAACCGATTCCAACGATGGTGGCCTCCATCATCCACCGCGTAACCGGTGGCGCGCTCTATTTCGGTACGCTCCTGGTCGCCTGGTGGCTTATCGCGCTGGCATCCGGTCCAGCTTATTATGACTGGGTCAGCTGGGCGATGGGCACCATCATCGGCAAGATCGTTCTCGTCGGCTACACCTGGGCGCTGGTTCACCACATGATCGGCGGCCTGCGCCACCTGATGTGGGACCTCGGGCACGGCTTCGAGAAGCACTTCACCACCAAGCTGGCAAAGGCCTCCTTCGTGGCGTCTATCTGTCTGACCGCGCTGATCTGGGTCATCGTCCTGATCGTGCGCTGAGGAGATACTTACATGGATATGCGTACACCTCTCGGGAAGGTTCGCGGTCTCGGCTCCGCCAAGGAAGGCACCGACCATTTCTGGCGTCAGCGCCTGACGGCCGTTTCGAACATTCCGTTGCTGACCTTTTTCGTTGTCTTTCTGATCAAATATGCCGGCGCGCCCTATCCGGAAGTCGTCGCTGCGCTTTCCAACCCGCTCGTCGCTGTCATCATGGCTCTGGTGCTGGTCTCCGGTCTCATCCACATGAAGCTCGGCATGCAGGTCATCATCGAAGACTACATTCACGCCGAAGTTCCGAAGCTCGTTCTTCTGATGCTGAACACATTTTTCGCGATCCTCATCGGTGGCCTGTCTGTCTTCGCCATCCTGAAAATCGCATTCGTAGGATAAGTTCGTCATGGCTTCGATCAGTTCACCTTCCCAGAATGGCAAGGCCTACACCTATGTCGATCACTCCTATGACGTGATCGTGGTAGGCGCCGGCGGCGCCGGTCTGCGCGCTACACTCGGCATGGCCGAACAGGGTTTCAAGACCGCCTGCATCACCAAGGTTTTCCCGACGCGCTCCCACACCGTCGCAGCGCAGGGCGGCATCGCCGCATCTCTCACCAATATGACGCCCGACTGTTGGCAGTGGCACCTTTACGACACCGTAAAGGGCTCCGACTGGTTGGGCGATGTCGACGCGATGCAATATCTCGCCATGGAAGCGCCGAAGGCGGTCTATGAGCTGGAGCATTACGGCGTGCCTTTCTCGCGTAACGAAGAAGGCAAGATCTACCAGCGCCCCTTCGGCGGCCACATGCAGAATTACGGTGAAGGCCCACCGGTGCAGCGCACCTGTGCCGCCGCCGACCGTACCGGTCACGCCATTCTGCACACGCTTTATGGCCAGTCGCTGCGCAACAATGCGGAATTCTTCATCGAATATTTCGCGCTCGACCTCATCATGGCGCCGGATGGCCGCTGCACTGGCGTCGTTGCCTGGAACCTCGATGACGGCACGATCCACCGCTTCGCTGCCAAGATGGTCGTTCTGGCGACCGGCGGTTACGGCCGCGCCTATTTCTCGGCGACGTCTGCCCACACCTGCACCGGCGACGGCGGCGGCATGATCGCCCGTGCGGGCCTGCCGCTTCAGGACATGGAATTCGTGCAGTTCCACCCGACCGGTATTTATGGCGCGGGCTGCCTCATCACCGAAGGCGCGCGCGGCGAAGGCGGCTATCTCGTCAACTCCGAAGGCGAACGCTTCATGGAGCGTTATGCACCTTCGGCAAAGGACCTTGCCTCGCGTGACGTTGTCTCGCGCTGCATGACGATGGAAATCCGTGAAGGCCGCGGCGTCGGCAAGAACAAGGACCACATCTTCCTGCATCTCGATCATCTCGATCCTGCGATCCTGCATGAGCGTCTTCCGGGTATTTCCGAAAGCGCGAAGATCTTCGCCGGCGTTGACGTGACCCGCGAGCCGATCCCGGTCCTGCCGACGGTTCACTACAACATGGGCGGCATTCCGACCAACTATTGGGGTGAAGTGCTGAACGCCGATGCCAACAACCCGGAACGCATCGCGCCCGGCCTGATGGCGGTCGGCGAAGCCGGTTGCGCCTCGGTTCACGGCGCCAACCGTCTTGGCTCCAACTCGCTGATCGACCTTGTGGTCTTCGGTCGTGCCGCCGCCATCCGCGCCGCTCAGGTCATCAATCGTGACGAGGCGATTCCCGCTCTCGATACGGCTGCCTGCGACAGGATCATGGAACGCTTTGACAGCCTGCGTTATGCCAACGGCTCGACGCCGACGGCGGTGCTGCGTGATAAGATGCAGCGCGCCATGCAGGACGATGCGGCCGTGTTCCGCACGCAGGAATCGCTCGAAAGCGGCTGCCGCCGTCTCTCGGAGATCTGGAAGGAACTGCCCGACGTCAAGGTCACCGACCGTTCGATGGTCTGGAATTCCGATCTGGTCGAAACGCTCGAGTTGCATAACCTCATGGCCAATGCCATCACCACGGTCTACGGCGCGGAAGCGCGCAAGGAAAGCCGCGGTTCGCATGCCCGCGAGGATTTCGTCGACGGTCCGTTCGGTGGTCGCGACGACGTGAACTGGCGCAAGCATACGCTTGCCTGGGTCAGCCCCGAAGGCGACGTGAAGCTCGACTATCGCCCGGTTCACACCGACCTGATCGCCGACGGCATCGATCCGAAAAAGATCGAGCCGAAGGCGCGTGTCTACTGATTTGAGGAACTGGATATGGTTGAACTTGCTCTCCCCAAGAATTCCCAGATCAACGAAGGCAAGGTCTGGCCGAAGCCGGATGGTGCCAAGAATGTGCGCGAATACCGCGTCTATCGCTGGAACCCGGATGACGGCCAGAACCCGCGCATCGACACTTTCTATATTGATGTCGATGATTGCGGACCGATGGTTCTCGATGCGCTTCTTTACATCAAGAACAACATCGACCCGACGCTGACGCTGCGCCGCTCCTGCCGCGAAGGCATCTGCGGTTCCTGCGCGATGAACATCGACGGCACCAATACGCTCGCCTGCACCAAGGGCATGGACGAGATCAACGGCACGGTGAAGGTTTATCCGCTGCCGCATATGCCTGTCGTGAAGGACCTTGTTCCTGACCTTTCGAACTTCTACGCCCAGCACCGCTCGATCGAGCCCTGGCTGAAGACGGTTTCGCCCACACCCGCCAAGGAATGGAAGCAGAGCCATGAGGATCGCCTGAAGCTGGACGGTCTTTATGAGTGCATTCTCTGCGCCTGCTGCTCCACGTCCTGTCCCAGCTACTGGTGGAATGGCGACCGTTATCTGGGTCCGGCCGTTCTGCTGCAGGCCTATCGCTGGCTGATCGACAGCCGCGATGAGGCGACCGGCGAGCGTCTCGACAATCTCGAGGACCCGTTCCGTCTCTATCGCTGCCATACGATCATGAACTGCGCGCAGGCTTGCCCGAAGGGCTTGAACCCGGCCAAGGCGATTGCGGAAATCAAGAAGATGATGGTTGAGCGCCGCGTCTGAGGACGAATCGCCTACCACAGAGATTTATCGGGCCGCGGTCTCGACCGTGGCCCTTTTTTCAACCCGGCGTGGGAAAATTCGGTAAAAATTGACCGAAATGGTAATTATCCCGGCCATCGCTTGCGCAAGATAAGGCTTTGGTAATAATTCAGCCTTCTTGTTTGATCATCGTCTTTCCGGAAGCGAGAGAATCGGGAGCTTGATATGCAATTCAGATATGTGGTGACGGGCCTTGCGGTTGTGATGAGCCTTGCCGGTTGCCAACGTACCTCCTACGATTACAACAACAACGCCAGCAACAATCCCGGTTATACGCCGCCCCTGCAGGCGCAGCCGGTGCCCTCCGTTCAGTCTGGCGCCCTGCCGCCGCCCGGTGGTGCCAACGGCAGCCAGTTCCCGTCGGCGCCTGCTTCGGCGACACCCGGCGGCACCAATGTTGCATCCGCTGCTCCACCGGCAACAGCTCTCGATGTGACCAAGGAATCCATGGTCGGCAACTGGCGCGTTTCTAATGGCGGGGCCAATTGCGATATGTTCCTGACGCTCACCAATCTGGGCAGCGGATCGCGTGGCGGCACGCGTGGTTGCTCCGGCGAGCTGACGGCGATGGGGTCCTGGGAAGTATCCGGCAAGATGGTCGTCTTCAAGAATCGCTCGGGTGACACTATCGGCCGCGTCTACAAGAGCGCAGACGCACGCTTCGACGGCACGACCAATAGCGGGCAGCCGCTCAGCCTCAGCCGATGAGTCGTTCCGGTGCAGCCGGAACGTTCATTCTGCTCTAAGCCATTCCATTCGTCGCGGGTTCTGTGCTGCATCCGCGACCGGGGCGTCTTTTCATGAAGCCATTGCCTGATTACAATCATAGTGTCGTTGAACAGCTCAACGCATTGACGGCAGCTGGCACCTTGCAGGCCGATGCCGCCCAGCTTGGTGTGGCGGCCCATCTCGACAGAATTCTCGCCGATCTGAAGGCCCGCAAGCCTGCCAAGAAGAAGAGCGCGCTCGGCTGGATGTTCGCACGCAAGGCCGGTCCAGCAACGACGGTGAAAGGGCTTTATGTCTATGGCAGCGTCGGCCGCGGCAAGACGATGCTGATGGACATGTTTTACGAAATGGCGCCCGTTTCTTCCAAGCGGCGTTGCCATTTTCATGAATTCATGGCGGATGTGCATAATCGTGTGCATGCGCACCGGCAGAAGCTGAAGAATGGCGAGACCAAACAGGCCGATCCGATTCCGCCTGTCGCCGCCCAGCTTCTGGCGGAGGCCGAACTCCTGTGTTTCGATGAATTCACCGTGACGGATATTGCTGATGCGATGATCCTCGCGCGGCTATTCAGCGAGCTCTTCGCCAATGGCTGCACGTTGGTGACGACCTCCAATGTCGTTCCGGACAATCTCTACAAGGATGGTCTCAATCGCGGCCTGTTCCTGCCCTTTGTCGAGCTGCTGAAGAAGCATGTGGAGGTGGTGACGCTGGACAGTCCCACCGATTATCGGATGGAGAAGCTGGAAAGCCTGCCGGTCTATGTGACGCCGCTTGATGGCGCGGCCGATCAGGCGATGGATATGGCGTGGCGGCACATGACCGGCGGGCACCTTGTTGCGCCAACCGAGATACCCATGAAGGGTCGTTCCATCCTGGTGCCGCGCGCCAGCGGCCGTGTGGCGCGTTTTTCCTTTTCCGACCTTTGCGAGAAGCCGCTCGGGGCTTCCGACTTCCTTGCCATCGCCAATCGTTTCGACACGGTCTTCATCGACCACATTCCATTTTTGAACGCGGACAAGCGGAACGAAACCAAGCGTTTCATCATCCTCATCGACGCGCTTTATGATCACAGCGTCAGGCTGTTCGCGTCGGCGGCAGCGATGCCGGAAGATCTGCTCGGCAAACGCAAGGGAACGGAAGGTTTCGAGTTCGATCGCACCGCCTCGCGTCTGTTTGAAATGCGTAGCGCCGATTATCTGGCGCTTCATCAAGAAAAACGGCAGAAAGTTTGACACTTTCGTGACGCATTTTCTTACGTTTACGTAAGAAAATATTGATCTAAACGATTGAAAATACTCAGCAGAAAAGAATCTGTTGCCTATTTTGGCCAATGGGTCTAATCGGAGTGCGACAATTTGGCTGCCGGTTTGGCGCGGTGAAATTGAATTGAAGCTCAAGAGGAAGCATTCGATGGCTCGCAAAAAGATTGCACTTATTGGTTCTGGCATGATCGGCGGCACGCTGGCGCATCTGGCCAGCCTGAAGGAACTGGGCGATATCGTCCTCTTCGATATTGCTGACGGCATCCCGCAGGGCAAGGGCCTGGATATTGCCCAGTCCGGCCCGGTTGAAGGCTTCAATGCAAAGCTCACCGGCGCATCCGATTACGCTGCCATCGAAGGCGCTGACGTGTGCATCGTCACCGCTGGTGTTGCCCGCAAGCCCGGCATGAGCCGCGACGATCTTCTCGGCATCAACCTCAAGGTCATGGAACAGGTCGGCGCCGGCATCAAAAAATACGCGCCGAACGCTTTCGTCATCTGCATCACCAATCCGCTCGACGCCATGGTCTGGGCGCTGCAGAAGTTCTCCGGCCTGCCGAAGAACAAGGTCGTCGGCATGGCCGGCGTTCTCGACAGCGCGCGTTTCCGCCTCTTCCTCGCCGAAGAGTTCAACGTTTCGGTTGAAGACGTCACCGCCTTCGTTCTCGGCGGCCACGGCGACACCATGGTGCCGCTCGCCCGTTACTCCACCGTTGCTGGCGTTCCGCTGACCGATCTCGTAAAGATGGGCTGGCTGACGGCCGAGCGTCTCGAAGAGATCATCCAGCGCACCCGTGACGGCGGCGCCGAAATCGTTGGTCTCTTGAAGACCGGCTCGGCCTATTACGCCCCGGCTGCCTCGGCAATCGAGATGGCTGAATCCTACCTCAAGGACAAGAAGCGCGTTCTGCCCGCCGCTGCCCACCTTTCGGGCCAGTATGGCGTAGACGACATGTATGTCGGCGTTCCCACCATCATCGGTGCAGGCGGTATCGAGCGCATCATCGAGATCGAACTCAACAAGGAAGAAGAAGCTGCCTTCCAGAAGTCCGTCGGCGCTGTCGCTGGTCTCTGCGAAGCCTGCATCAACATCGCTCCGTCGCTGAAGTAACAACTTCAAGCGGTTCCAAACAGGGATTATTCCATGAATATTCACGAATATCAGGCCAAGGCTCTTCTGAAGGGCTACGGCGCGCCGGTTGCCGAAGGCGTTGCCATTCTCAAGGTCGAAGAAGCCGAAGCTGCCGCAAAGCAGCTTCCGGGCCCGCTCTATGTCGTCAAGAGCCAGATCCATGCTGGCGGCCGCGGCAAGGGCAAGTTCAAGGAACTCGGCCCGGACGCCAAGGGCGGCGTTCGTCTGGCCAAGTCCATTGAAGAAGTCGTTTCCCACGCCAAGGACATGCTCGGCAACACGCTGGTAACGGCGCAGACGGGCGATGCCGGCAAGCAGGTCAACCGCCTCTACATCGAAGACGGCGCTGATATCGCTCGCGAACTCTATTGCTCGCTGCTGGTAGACCGTTCGGTGGGCCAGGTTGCCTTCGTGGTTTCCACCGAAGGCGGCATGGACATCGAAGCCGTCGCCCACGACACGCCTGAAAAGATCCACACCATCGCCATCAACCCTGAGAAGGGCGTTTCCGATGCCGACGTTGCTGCGATCTCCAAGGCGCTTGAGCTCGACGGCATTGCTGCCGAAGATGCCAAGTCGCTCTTCCCGATCCTCTACAAGGCCTTCAGCGAGAAGGACATGGCTCTTCTCGAGATCAACCCGCTGATCGTCATGGAAAATGGCCATCTGCGCGTTCTCGACGCCAAGGTTTCCTTCGACGGCAACGCCATGTTCCGCCATGACGACGTCAAGGCGCTGCGCGACGAAACCGAAGAAGACGCCAAGGAAATCGAAGCCTCCAAGTGGGACCTCGCTTACGTGGCGCTCGACGGCAACATCGGCTGCATGGTCAACGGCGCTGGCCTTGCCATGGCGACGATGGACATCATTAAGCTTTACGGCAAAGAGCCGGCAAACTTCTGCGACGTCGGCGGCGGCGCCGGCAAGGAGAAGGTTGCGGCAGCTTTCAAGATCATCACTGCCGACCCGAAGGTCGAGGGCATCCTCGTCAACATCTTCGGTGGCATCATGAAGTGCGACGTTATCGCCGAGGGCGTTATCGCCGCGGTGAAGGAAGTCGGTCTGCAGGTTCCGCTCGTTGTTCGCCTCGAAGGCACCAACGTCGAACTTGGCAAGAAGCTTCTGAACGAATCGGGCCTTGCGATTACGGCTGCTGACGATCTGGACGACGCAGCCAAGAAGATCGTCGCGGCGATCAACGGCTAATTGAGGGACTGGAAATAATGTCTATTCTCGTTAATAAAGACACCAAGATCCTCGTTCAGGGTCTGACCGGCAAGACCGGTACCTTCCACACCGAACAGGCGCTTGCCTATTACGGCACGCAGATGGTCGGCGGCATTCATCCGAAGAAGGGTGGCGAAACCTGGACCGGTTCCAAGGGCGAAACCCTGCCGATCTTCGCAACGGTTGCCGAAGCCAAGGAAAAGACCGGTGCAGATGCATCCGTGATCTATGTTCCGCCGGCAGGTGCAGCAGACGCGATCATCGAAGCCATCGATGCGGAAATTCCGTTCATCACCTGCATCACCGAAGGCATCCCGGTCATGGACATGGTCCGCGTCAAGGCTCGCCTCGACCGTTCGAAGTCCCGCCTGCTCGGCCCGAACTGCCCCGGCATCCTGACGCCGGAAGAATGCAAGATCGGCATCATGCCGGGCTCCATTTTCCGCAAGGGTTCGGTCGGTATCGTATCGCGCTCCGGCACGCTGACCTATGAAGCCGTGTTCCAGACGTCCAACGAAGGCCTCGGCCAGACGACGGCTGTCGGCATCGGCGGCGACCCGGTCAAGGGCACCGAGTTCATCGACGTCTTGGAAATGTTCCTCGCTGACGACGCCACGCAGTCGATCATCATGATCGGCGAAATTGGCGGTTCGGCTGAAGAAGATGCGGCGCAGTTCCTGATCGACGAAGCCAAGAAGGGCCGCAAGAAGCCGATGGCCGGCTTTATCGCAGGCCGCACGGCTCCGAAGGGCCGCACCATGGGCCACGCCGGTGCTGTCGTTTCCGGCGGCAAGGGCGATGCGGAATCCAAGATCGCTGCCATGGAAGCAGCGGGCATCAAGGTTTCGCCTTCCCCGGCGCGCCTCGGCAAGACGCTGGTTGAAGT
Organism: Agrobacterium sp. CMT1; assembly: GCF_037203725.1. NCBI lineage: Bacteria > Pseudomonadati > Pseudomonadota > Alphaproteobacteria > Hyphomicrobiales > Rhizobiaceae > Agrobacterium > Agrobacterium sp. CMT1. The sequence continues at coordinate 103,641 of NZ_JBBCAR010000018.1, read as the reverse complement.
CCTCAAGGGCTGAGACCACATGAAACCGGTAACGGGCGGCGCGGCTTCAAGCTCGCGCTGCCCGATGCCGCAAGAAGACAAACAGACGGCATACCGCCCCGGCGGCAGACAGCAATAATCAAAGCGGCAGGCCGGTCGAACGGCCCTAACGGCATCGAGGAGGCGGACGGACAAGTCCGCAAGAACACAATGGCAAGGCAAGAAGCGAACGAGCAGTTTCAGATCACGTCGTTTCTGGACGGCGCGAATGCAGCCTATATCGAGCAGCTCTATGCCCGGTACGAAGAGGACCCCTCTTCCGTGTCGCCGGAGTGGCAGAGCTTCTTCAAGGCACTGTCCGATAATCCGGAAGATGTGAAGAAGGCGGCCAAGGGCGCCTCCTGGAAGCGTGCCAACTGGCCGATCCCGGCAAATGGCGACCTGGTTTCCGCACTTGATGGCAACTGGGCCACGGTCGAAAAGGCCATCGAAAAGAAGGTTCAGGCAAAGGCTGAGGCCAAGAGCGCCGATACCGGCAAGCCGGTCAGCGAAGCCGAAGTGCTGCAGGCGACCCGTGACAGCGTTCGCGCCATCATGATGATCCGCGCCTACCGCATGCGCGGCCACCTGCATGCCAAGCTCGATCCGCTCGGTATTGCCGTTGCCGTCGAGGACTATAACGAGCTTTCGCCGAAGTCCTACGGCTTTGAAGAAAGTGATTACGACCGCAAGATTTTCATCGATAACGTGCTCGGCCTCGAATATGCGACCGTGCGCGAGATGATCGATATTCTGGAGCGCACCTATTGCTCCACTATCGGCGTCGAATTCATGCACATGTCCAGCCCGGAAGAGAAGGCCTGGATTCAGGAGCGCATCGAAGGTCCGGACAAGGGCGTTGCCTTCACGGCCGAAGGCAAGAAGGCCATTCTGTCAAAGCTGGTCGAAGCCGAAGGTTATGAGCAGTTCCTCGACGTGCGTTTCAAGGGCACCAAGCGTTTCGGCCTCGATGGCGGCGAATCGCTGATCCCGGCGCTCGAGCAGATCATCAAGCGCGGCGGCCAGGAAGGTCTCGAAGAAGTCGTTCTCGGCATGGCCCACCGCGGCCGCCTGAACGTTCTGACCAACGTCATGGGCAAGCCGCACCGCGCCGTATTTCACGAGTTCAAGGGTGGTTCGTTCAAGCCAGACGACGTCGAAGGTTCGGGTGACGTGAAGTATCACCTTGGTGCCTCCTCGGACCGCGAGTTCGACGGCAACAAGGTTCACCTGTCGCTGACGGCCAACCCGTCGCATCTTGAAATCGTCAACCCTGTCGTCATGGGCAAGGCCCGTGCCAAGCAGGACCAGCTGGCCAAGGTGTGGGAAGGCGATGTCATTCCGCTTTCCGAGCGCGCCAAGGTTCTGCCGCTGCTTCTGCACGGCGATGCCGCTTTTGCGGGCCAGGGCGTGGTTGCTGAAATTCTCGGCCTCTCCGGCCTGCGCGGTCACCGCGTTGCCGGTACCATGCACTTCATCATCAACAACCAGATCGGCTTTACGACGAACCCGGCCTTCTCCCGTTCGTCGCCCTATCCGTCCGACGTCGCCAAGATGATCGAAGCGCCGATCTTCCACGTCAACGGTGACGATCCGGAAGCTGTGACCTATGCGGCCAAGGTTGCCACCGAATACCGCATGAAGTTCCACAAGCCCGTCGTCGTGGACATGTTCTGCTACCGCCGCTTCGGCCACAACGAAGGCGACGAGCCGGCGTTCACGCAGCCGAAGATGTACAAGGTCATCCGCGGCCACAAGACCGTCGCGCGCATCTATGCCGACCGTCTGATCGCCGAAGGCCTGCTCAGCGAAGGCGAATTCGAGAAGATGAAGGCCGACTGGCGCGCCCATCTCGAGCAGGAATTCGAGGCGGGGCAGTCCTACAAGCCGAACAAGGCCGACTGGCTGGACGGTCAGTGGTCCGGCCTGCGTGCCGCCGACAATGCGGATGAGCAGCGTCGCGGCAAGACCGGCGTGCCGATGAAGCAGCTGAAGGAAATCGGCAAGAAACTGTCGACCATTCCCGAGGGTTTCAACGCCCACCGAACGATCCAGCGTTTCATGGAAAACCGCTCGCAGATGGTCGAGACCGGCGAAGGCATCGATTGGGCGATGGCGGAAGCGCTTGCTTTCGGTTCGCTCGCCGTCGAAGGCCACAAGATCCGCCTCTCCGGTCAGGATTGCGAACGCGGCACCTTCTCGCAGCGCCATTCGGTTCTCTACGATCAGGAAACCGAAGAGCGTTACATCCCGCTCGCGAACCTCGCGCCGACGCAGGCCCGTTACGAAGTCATCAACTCGATGCTTTCGGAAGAAGCCGTCCTTGGTTTTGAATATGGCTACTCGCTCGCCCGTCCGAATGCGCTGACGCTCTGGGAAGCCCAGTTTGGCGACTTCGCCAACGGCGCACAGGTGGTGTTCGACCAGTTCATCTCGTCGGGTGAACGCAAGTGGCTGCGCATGTCCGGTCTGGTCTGCCTGCTGCCGCATGGTTACGAAGGCCAGGGTCCGGAACATTCGTCCGCCCGTCTGGAGCGCTGGCTGCAGATGTGCGCGGAAGACAACATGCAGGTTGCCAACTGCACGACGCCGGCAAACTATTTCCACATCCTGCGCCGCCAGGTGAAGCGCGACTTCCGCAAGCCGCTGATCCTGATGACGCCGAAGTCGCTGCTGCGTCACAAGCGCGCCACCTCTTCGCTGGCCGAGCTTGCAGGCGAGTCCTCCTTCCACCGTCTCCTGTGGGACGATGCTGAAGTCATCAAGGACGGCCCGATCAAGCTGCAGAAGGATTCGAAAATCCGCCGTGTCGTCATGTGCACGGGCAAGGTCTATTATGATCTGCTGGAAGAACGTGAGAAGCGCGGCATCGACGATATCTATCTGCTGCGTATCGAACAGCTCTATCCGTTCCCGGCCAAGGCGCTCATCAACGAGCTGTCGCGCTTCCGCAATGCGGAGATGGTCTGGTGCCAGGAAGAGCCGAAGAACATGGGTGCGTGGTCGTTTATCGACCCTTACCTGGAATGGGTCCTGGCGCATATCGACGCCAAGTACCAGAAGGTCCGTTACACGGGCCGTCCGGCTGCCGCCTCTCCGGCGACCGGCCTGATGTCCAAGCATCTGGCGCAGCTTGCTGCGTTTCTGGAAGACGCGCTGGGAGAGTGAGAACTCTCCCGCATCGCCCCGCAAAAAAGACACCTGAATAACGGAACTAGATCATGGCCACTGAAATCCGCGTACCAACCCTCGGCGAATCCGTCAGCGAAGCGACCGTCGGCACCTGGTTCAAGAAGGTCGGCGACATCGTCAAGGCCGACGAACCTCTCGTTGAACTGGAAACCGACAAGGTTACCGTCGAAGTCCCGGCGCCTGCCTCTGGCGTTCTGACTGAAATCGTTGCGCAGAACGGCGAGACCGTTGGGCTCGACGCGCTTCTCGGCCAGATCGCCGAAGGTGCTGCCGGCGCTGCGACCTCCGCACCGGCTGCCGAACCGGCAAAGGCTGCTGCTGCCGCGGCCGCCGCTCCGGCCCCCGCTGCTTCCGCCGCCAGCGCCATGCCGCCGGCACCTGCCGCTGGCAAGCTGCTTGCTGAAAACAACCTGTCTGCCGATCAGGTCGACGGTTCCGGCAAGCGTGGCCAGGTGCTGAAGGGCGATGTGCTCGCTGCTGTCGCCAAGGGCGTTTCGGCTCCGGCCGCTCCGGCTCCTGCTGCTGCACCGCGTCCGGTTTCCGCCGAACAGGATCAGGTTCGCGAAGAGCGTGTGAAGATGACGCGCCTGCGTCAGACCATCGCCAAGCGCCTCAAGGACGCGCAGAACACCGCCGCCATGCTCACCACTTACAACGAAGTGGACATGAGCGCGGTTATGGACCTGCGTAACCGTTACAAGGACGTGTTCGAGAAAAAGCATGGCGTCAAGCTCGGCTTCATGGGCTTCTTCACCAAGGCCGTGACCCACGCGCTGAAGGAACTGCCTGCCGTCAACGCCGAAATCGACGGCACGGACATCATCTACAAGAACTATTGTCACGTCGGCATGGCTGTCGGCACGGACAAGGGTCTTGTCGTTCCGGTCATCCGCGATGCCGACCAGCTTTCCATCGCCGGCGTCGAAAAGGAACTCGGCCGTCTTGCGAAGGCGGCGCGCGATGGTTCGCTCGGCATGGCCGACATGCAGGGCGGCACCTTCACCATCACCAATGGTGGCGTTTACGGCTCGCTGATGTCTTCGCCAATCCTCAATGCACCGCAGTCGGGTATTCTCGGCATGCACAAGATCCAGGAGCGTCCGGTCGCCATCGGCGGTCAGGTCGTCATTCGCCCGATGATGTATCTGGCGCTCTCCTACGATCACCGTATCGTTGACGGCAAGGAAGCCGTGACCTTCCTCGTTCGCGTCAAGGAAAGCCTCGAGGATCCGGAACGTCTGGTTCTTGATCTCTAATCGCTCTTGCTTTTCGTTTCAGCGGGGCTTCAAGTGAAGTCCCGCTGGAAGTCTAACAGGGAGAGCAGACGTGCAGCCGACATTTCTAGCCGCCTCGCCTTTTTTGCCGCTTGTCGGTCTGAGCGTCCTTCTCCTCGTCGTGCACGTCATGTTGCAGGGGATGACGGCGACCAAGGAATTCGGGCTTGAATGGAATGCCGGCCCGAGGGATGGCAGCCGAGAGCAGCAGGGCAGGCTTTCCGGCCGTGCGTCACGCGCGTCTGCGAATTTCCGGGAAACATACCCGGCTTTTCTGGCGCTCGCTTTCGGGGTCATCATGGCGGGTGATCCTGCCGGTCTGGCGCTCACTGGCGCCTGGATCTGGCTGATCTGCCGGGTGATCTACATTCCGCTCTATCTGGCGGGCGTCCCCTATATACGGTCTTTCGTCTGGCTGGGGTCGATGCTCGGGCTGGCACTCATGTTTTTCGTGCTGATGTTCTGAAGGCTGCTTTACGATGCATCAATATCTCATCGAACTTGCATCCCTGATGGCGATTTTCTCCTTCGCGATCGTGTCGCCTGGCGCCGATCTCGCCATGGTCATGCGTCAGGCGATGGTGCATGGGCGCAAGCAGGCCATCATCACCAGCTTCGGCGTCGGGACATCGCTGATGTTCCATGTCACCTATACGATCCTCGGCCTTGGCCTGATCATTTCCCAGTCGATCTATCTCTTCAACATCGTCGAATGGCTGGGTGTCGCCTATCTGATTTATATCGGCATCAAGGCGCTGCGCGCTGGCAAGACCGAATTGCCCGCTGCCGAAGGTGAAGGCGTTCAGGCGAAAAGCAGTCAGACGGCGCTGAAGGCGTTTACGCTCGGTTTTGCGGCCAATGCACTCAACCCCAAGCCGGTGTTTTTCTTCCTGTCGATCTTTTCGACGGTGGTTCACGCCCACACGCCCGTTGGCATCAAATTCGGATACGGTCTCGTCATGGCAAGCTGCCTCATCCTTTGGTTCGTTGGCGTCAGCCTGTTCATGACGACACCACGAATGCGCGCCGCGTTTCAGCGCGCCAGCCAATGGATCGACCGCACCAGCGGGGTGGTTTTCATCGCCCTCGGTATAAAACTCGCAACGGAAAAAGCGGCCTGAGTTTCAGGTCAAACGGAAGCTGGGCAATGATCCGATATCTTGCCCCTATAAAGCAGGAACCAGAACATGGCATATGATGTAGTTGTAATCGGCACCGGCCCCGGCGGTTATGTTTGCGCGGTCAAGGCGGCGCAGCTGGGCCTCAAGGTCGCTGTCATCGAAAAGCGCGCGACCTATGGCGGCACCTGCCTCAATGTCGGCTGCATTCCCTCCAAGGCGCTGCTGCACGCGTCCGAAACCTTCGCACATGTTGCCCATGGTGTCGACTCGCTCGGCATCGAAGTTGCAGCGCCCAAGCTGAACCTTGAAAAGATGATGGGTCACAAGGACGGCGTGGTGAAGGCCAATGTCGATGGCGTTGCCTTCCTGTTCAAGAAGAACAAGATCGATGCTTTCCAGGGCACCGGCAAGGTTGTGTCGGCCGGCAAGGTTTCCGTCACCAACGACAAGGGCGAGACACAGGAAATCGAAGCAAAGAATATCGTCATCGCCACGGGTTCTGACGTTGCCGGCATTCCGGGTGTTCAGGTTGATATCGATGAAAGCGTCATCGTGTCCTCCACCGGCGCAATCGCTCTCTCCAAGGTTCCGGAAAAGCTGATCGTTGTCGGCGGCGGCGTCATCGGCCTTGAACTCGGTTCGGTCTGGTCGCGTCTCGGCGCCAAGGTTACCGTCGTCGAATATCTCGACAACATTCTCGGCGGCATGGATGCCGAGGTTTCCAAGCAGGCGCAGCGTCTGCTCGCCAAGCAGGGCCTCGATTTCAAGCTCGGCGCAAAGGTAACGGCTGTTGAAAAAACCGCTGCCGGCGCCAAGGTCGTGTTCGAGCCGGTCAAGGGCGGCGCTGCCGAAACGCTGGAAGCAAACGTCGTGCTGATCTCCACCGGCCGCAAGCCCTACACCGAAGGTCTCGGCCTTGCCGAAGCTGGTGTCGTGCTCGACAGCCGTGGCCGCGTTGAAATCGACGGCCACTACAAGACCAATGTCGATGGCATCTATGCGATCGGCGACGTGGTGAAGGGCCCGATGCTGGCGCACAAAGCGGAAGACGAGGGTGTTGCGCTTGCGGAAATCCTTGCCGGCCAGCGCGGTCACGTGAATTACGACGTCATTCCGGCAGTCGTTTACACGCAGCCGGAAGTGGCTTCCGTCGGCAAGACCGAAGAGGAACTCAAGGCCGCCGGCGTCGCTTACAAGGTTGGCAAGTTCCCCTTCACCGCCAATGGCCGCGCCCGCGCCATGCAGGTGACGGATGGTTTCGTGAAGATCCTTGCCGACAAGGAAACCGACCGGGTTCTCGGCGGTCACATTGTCGGCTTCGGCGCTGGCGAAATGATCCACGAGATCACCGTACTGATGGAGTTTGGCGGTTCCTCGGAAGATCTCGGCCGTACCTGCCATGCGCACCCGACCATGTCGGAAGCCGTGAAGGAAGCGGCGCTGGCAACGTTCTTCAAGCCGATCCACATGTGATCGGCGTTTGAGCCCGACGCTCGAATATTAAATTTCCGTCATCTGCTGAACCCCGGCTTGCCATGCAGGCCGGGGTTTCTCATACTCGCGCTAAAGCCTGTCTAACCTTTTGATAAAAGGCAATAAAATGGCGCATTCCACTCAAGTTTCCTTCTCCATTCCGCAGCGTGTCATCCATTGGACAATGGCGCTTCTGATTTTCTTCAACCTCTTGTTTCCCGATGCCATGGCCCATGCCTACCGGCTGATGCGGCGGGGCGAAACAGTGACGCCAGATCAGATTTCTTCTGCCAATATCCATGCCTATGTCGGCTTCGCCGTGCTGTTTCTTGCGGTACTGCGCTTCTGTCTGCGGCTGATCCAGGGCGTTCCGCCACATCCGCCTGAGGAGCCGCGTGTCGCGCAGATTGCCGCCAAGGTGGCGCATTTTACGCTTTACGCGCTGTTCTTCATCCTGCCACTCTCTGGCATCGCCGCCTATTACTTTGGCGTAGGCGCGGCAGGAGAGCTGCACTCCGGCCCGTTCAAGGTGCTGATGTGGGTTTTGATCGCGGGCCATGTCGCGGCTGTCCTTGTTCACCAGTTCTATTGGCGCACCAGTCTCCTCCGGCGCATGACACACGGCTGAGCGGCGGTTTGTCACGTTCCCCCTGCCGCGTAAAAACGGCATGTTTCCCTTGCTGCAAAGGAGCGGCTGGGGATCAAAGATGCCAAATATTGAAGATATATTGCCAGGTGCCGATTGGTACGATTGCTTTCAGGGTGAATTGACAACGCCTGTAACGTCCTCGCTCGATGTGAGCAGGCTTTTTCTGGAGCATCCTCCGGCATGGATCAGCGGCCTGATGTCGCTTCGAAACGGTATCGTTTCGATGGTCGGTTTAAAAACGGTCGAGCTGGCGGCGGGCAGTTCTGCGGGCGGGTTCCCGGTCATCACCTCCACGCCAGAGCGAACAGTCCTCGGCTTTGATGACCGCCACCTCGATTTTCGCATCGTCATCGATCTCGAAGATGCGGCAGACCGCCAGCTGGCGAGCGTCACCACCATTGTCCGGCGCAAGAACCTGTTCGGTCGGTTTTATCTTCTTCTCGTTGGTCCGTTTCACCGCCGCATCGTGCCTGCGACGATGCGACCGTTCTGCGCCTCTATCCGGCCCGTCGAAACAGGAACTGTTCCGGTCACTCAACCCGCGTCAGCGTGAAGCCTTTCGCGCGCAGCAGTTCCACGAGGCCTCCTTCGCCCGGCAGGTGCAGCGCGCCGACGGCCATGAAGACATTACCCTCGGCAAGCTCATCGGTGGAGCGGTCCGCCATCACATGGTTGCGATCGGTGATGATGCGCTGTTCGAAAGCGGCGTAGCCCTTATCGTTGTCGGCGGCCTTCTTGGGATCCAGACTTTTCAGCATCGGCATGGTCATGCCGATGTCGCCCGCGACGTAAAGATCGGTCATGGTCGTCATCACGTCATCCATGCGGTCGCCAAGCTCAAGCGTTTCGATAAGCGCCTGCAGATGAAATTCCATCGGCAGTTCGGACATGGCGGTCAGTTGTTCGACCATTGTCTCCAGCCCGACGAGGCGCTTTCCGTTCGCAACCGCATCTTCGGCAAGCTTCTTGTCGAGAAAGGAAAGGCCCGTTGCCTTGCGGGCAAACTCGCAGGCGGGAAGGGCAACGAAGCTCGAGAGCATCCAGGGCTTCATGCGCGACACGGCATTGAGTGGAATGCCGCGCTCCTTCAGGCCCTTTTCGAGGCGCGCGACATTGTCGGGCGGCAGGATGTCGGTGATCGATTTTCCGTCCAGAAACATGGTGAGTTCGGGCTTGCCCAACAGGGATGCCGCTATTTTCTTGTCATCAAGGATCTCGTCCGATTCCACGATGACAGTCGCTGCCTTCTCAAAGGCGGGGCTGGCGGCGGCCGGCATCTCCAGAACGCGCGGATCGGTCACATGCATGGTGCCGAGAAGATAGGATGGGGCCGTATCTGCCTTTTCGATGCGCCAGAAATTGCCCTTGCCGTTCGGGATCGCGGCCGCTTCCTGTTCAATCTTTGCGAAAGCTTGCGGATCGGTTTTGCGCATCTCTACGAGAATATCGCTGCCCGTGCAGGTGATCTTCCGCTCTGTGGCCCCCGCTTCACTGAGTGACAGCAAGGTCATGAGCAGGATGGCAACGGCGGTGACATGCAGGGCGGCCAGCAGCCAGAGCAGCGCGTCGCCAGTCTTGCCCATCAGGGTGGCGGTGAGATTTTGAGGCTTTATCAGGCTGTGCATCGGTCCAATCCGGTTCTTGTTCGCTTATAGAACGGCGGTTTGGACGTCTGGTTAATGTCTATGGTTAACCATTTCCTGCATCATGCGCGAGGGTGTGCGTTGTCGTAGATCTCCAACAGTCTCGCCGTATCGACGCCGGTATAGACCTGTGTGGTGGAGAGGCTGGCATGGCCGAGCAGTTCCTGAATGGTGCGCAGATCCCCACCGCCGGCCAGAAGATGGGTGGCGAAGGAATGGCGCAACGCATGCGGGGTGGCGTTTTCCGGCAGGCCGAAAGCGCCGCGCAGCTTCTGCATTTCACGCTGGATGATGGCAGGCTGAAGCTTGCCGCCGCGTGCCCCGAGGAACATCGGTTCGTCCGCCGACAGGGCATAGGGGCAGAGCTTTTTGTATGTATCGACCGCTTCCGTCACCACTGCGAGCAGCGGCACGATCCGCGTCTTGTTGCCCTTGCCGGTGATGCGCAGGCTGCGCGCGCCGGGTGGGAAATCGGCCGGGGTAAGACCCAGTGCCTCGGAAATGCGCAGGCCACAGCCATAAAGCAGCGACAGAACCGCAGCGTTGCGGGCGGCAATCCAGGGTTCTTCGTTCAACTGTGCCTCGGCCGTGGTGATCTTCAGCGCCTGACGGTCGGTCAGCGGTTTTGGCAGCGATTTCGGCTGTTTTGGCGCGCGCATTGCGGTGGCGCCGGCGGCATTGACAAGGCCTTTTCGCTGAAGGTGGTGCAGTAGGGAGCGCAGACCCGCCAGATGCCGCCCAAGCGACCGCGCGCCGGCGCCCTCCTTGCGTCTATTGGCCAGAAAGGCGCGAAGATCAACGGGGCGCAGATCGGCAATATCGCTTATGGAGGCTGGTTTGCCGATGTAGCCGGTCAGGAACGTCAGGAACTGACGCGTATCGCGCTCATAGGCCTCGACGGTGTTGTCGGAGAGGCGGCGCTCGCCTGCAAGCGCCGTCAGCCAGGCTTGGCGCTCGGCGAGCAGATCGGGTTCGGCGAATGTCAGGATTTCGGTCACGCGGCGCTCCATTCCACAATTCGAAACTATGCGCTTATGGTCAGCATTTGGTTAAGAGGTGGACTTTGCGTGGTGCGCCCACTACATCCGGGCGGTTTCCTTTTTCCTGTCGCCGGGGCATGGTCGCCACATCATGGCAAAAGATTCGTCCGATCTGTTTGGGGCTCTGTTCGACCCGCCGTCGCCCACGCGCACGGTGCCCGTTCTTGTGCCCATGCCGGCGCCCGGGCCCTATAGCTACGCTGTGCCTGAAGATATGGTGGTGGAAACTGGTTCCGTCGTCCAGGTGCCGCTTGGCCCCCGACAGGTGTTTGGCGTGGTGTGGGACGAAACCGGAGAGAAAGCTGTCGATCCGAAGAAGTTACGGCCCATTACCAAGAGTTTCGAGTGCCCGCCCATGAAGACGGAAATGCGCCGCTTCGTGGACTGGGTCGCCGCCTATACGCTTTCTCCGCCCGGCCTCGTGGCACGCATGGCGTTGCGTGCGCCCGCCGCTTTCGATCCCGAACCGATGATCGAGGGGCTGCGGCTGACCGAAGGTAGGCCGGAGCGCCTGACCCCCGCCCGCGAACGGGTGATGGAGCTGGCGGCCGAAGGGCACGGCTGGACGAAGAGCGGGCTTGCCCACGCTGCAGGTGTTTCGAGCAGTGTCATCGACGGGCTTGTCAAACAGGGCGTGTTCGAGACGATATTCCTGCCCGCGCCGCCAGTGGTGCCCGAGCCTGACCCCGATTATGTCGAGCCGCGTCTGGAAGGCCCGCAGAGACAGGCGGCATCGGAGATTCTCGAGGATGTGCGCAAGGGCGGTTTTCACGTCTCGCTCATCGATGGCGTGACCGGCTCCGGCAAGACCGAGGTCTATTTCGAAGCCGTGGCCGAGACGCTCAGGCAAGGCAAGCAGGTCCTCATCCTGCTGCCCGAAATCGCGTTGACGGCGGCGTTTCTGGAGCGTTTTCAGGATCGTTTCGGCGCCAAGCCGGCCGAATGGCATTCGGACCTGTCGCCGCGGATGCGCGAAAAGGTCTGGCGGCAGGCGGTGACCGGCGAGGTGAAGGTGGTGGCTGGGGCACGTTCGGCGCTTTTCCTGCCGTTCGACAATCTTGGTCTCATCATTGTCGATGAAGAGCACGACCCCGCTTACAAGCAGGAAGATCGCGTCTTCTATAATGCCCGCGACATGGCGGTGGTGAGGGCGCGTATCGCCGAATTCCCCGTCGTGCTGGTTTCGGCCACGCCTTCGGTGGAAAGCCAGGTCAACGGCAGTTCGGGGCGTTACAACACCATTCACCTGCATACGCGTTTCGGCGATGCGGCAATGCCCGATCTGCATCTTGTCGATATGCGCCGCCATCCGCCAGAGCGGGGAGGGTTTCTATCTCCCGTTCTGCTGCGCGGAATCGGCAAGACGATCGAGAAGGGCGAGCAGGCGCTGCTGTTCCTCAATCGACGCGGTTATGCGCCGCTGACGCTGTGCCGCGTCTGCGGCCATCGTTTTCAGTGCCCACAATGTTCCAGCTGGCTGGTGGAGCATCGTTTCCGCAATCAGTTGCAGTGCCATCAGTGCGGCCATAATGAGCCGACGCCCGACCATTGCCCGGAATGCGGCACCTTCGATCATCTCGTGGCCTGCGGGCCGGGGGTTGAGCGCATCGCCGAAGAGGTGGAGAAACATTTCCCCGATGCCCGCACCATCGTGCTCTCTTCCGATCTCATGGGCGTCAAGCGGTTGCGGTTGGAGCTGGAGGCGATCGTCAAAGGCGAGGCGGATATCGTCATCGGCACGCAGCTCGTCGCCAAGGGGCATAACTTCCCGCTGATGACGCTCGTTGGCATCGTCGATGCCGATCTCGGCCTTGCCAATGGCGACCCGCGTGCGGCGGAGCGAACCTTCCAGCTGCTTTCGCAGGTGACGGGGCGAGCCGGACGAACGGGGCGCAAGAGCCATGGCCTGCTCCAGACCTATCAGCCGCAGCATCCGGTCATGCAGGCGATCGTCTCCGGTGACGCCTCGGCTTTTTACGAGAGGGAGATAGTGGAGCGCGAAAAGGCTGTCCTGCCGCCCTTCGGACGGCTTGCCTCGATCATCGTCTCAGCCGATACGCGCGCAGAGGCGGAGACACATGCGCGTGGATTGCGGGCTGCGGCCCCGCAGGTAAACGGCATCATGCTGCTTGGCCCGGCGGAAGCGCCGCTCGCGCTCATCCGCGGCCGCCATCGCTTCCGGTTGCTGGTGCACGGGCGACGCAACTCCGACATGCAATCGTTCCTGCGAACGCTTCTGGCAAATGGCCCTAAAGAGCGCGGCAGCGTGCATGTTCAGCTGGATATCGATCCGCAAAGTTTCCTTTGAACTTTAGCAAAGAAGGGCTTTTTCCTGCTGTCATGACCGTGTCATAAGGCCAGCGGGAAACAGAATGATTTGGGGAACGATATGGAGTTTTATTTTCCGACCGAGTTCGGCGAACAATTGGCCTTCGGCGCGGCGGTGGTATCAGCCATCATCGGGCTGTTTTTCATGTTCGCACCCGGCTTGACGCTTCGCGCTTTCGGTCTGCTGCCCGCCGGCGAACGTCGGGATGGCTATGCGCTGGTGCGCTCGTCGCTTGCCGGCTTTTATCTGGGCCTCGGCGCCGCCGCCCTGCTTCTCGCCCAGCCCATGGTCTATCTCGCCTTCGGTGCGGCATTCGGCCTCAGCGTCTTCGGCGGGATACTCTCCATCCTCTCGGATGGTGGCGCAACCATGCGGAATCTCTTACTTCTGGTTGTGCACTTTCTGCTCGCCGCACTCTCGTTGAGCTACGTGTTCGGGCTGGTGTGAAGCCGGGTTTTTACCTTTTGTGCCGCACAGGCACCGCATCCTGAGCGAAATCGGAAAATTTAACGCATTCCCCCTTGCCCAAACGGCGCTTTCCGCTATTACGCGTGTTGCGAGTCCCGGCATCCTATGCTAGACGGACCGCGAAATTGGGAAAAGGCAGGGGGGAATTCCGGTCTTTTTCGGGGAAATTGAAACGATTTCAAGAATTTGATGCGGTGGATCCCCATCGTTGATGGTCTTGGACGATTAGCAGGGAAAAAGTGCCCGTGGCAGAGACCTCCCAGGTAACATCCGGTGTAGCGGAAAGGTATGCGTCGTCGCTTTTCGAGCTTGCTTTGGAAGCGGGTACGGTCGAAGCGGTTCAGGCCGAACTGGACAAGTTTGGCGCACTTCTCGACGAAAGCGACGATTTGAAGCGTCTGGTTGCGAGCCCGGTGTTCTCCGCCGAGGACCAGTTCAAGGCAATCACCGCTATTTGCGAAAAGGCCGGCATCACCGGTCTTGCGCTGAATTTCCTCAAGGTTGTTGCGAATAACCGCCGTCTCTTTGCCGTTCCCGGCATGATCCGCGCCTACCGCACCATTGCTGCCGCCCACCGCGGCGAAATTACCGCCGAGGTCACCTCGGCACATGCGCTCGACGAGGCGCAGGAAACTGAACTGAAGGCGGCGCTGAAGAGCGTTACCGGCAAGGATGTGGCGGTTTCCGTTACCGTCGATCCCTCGATCCTCGGTGGTCTGATCGTCAAGGTCGGCTCCCGCCAGATCGATACGTCTCTTCGCACCAAACTTTCCACCCTTAAGCTTGCACTGAAAGAGGTTGGCTGATGGATATCCGCGCCGCGGAAATTTCCGCAATTCTGAAAGATCAAATCAAAAATTTCGGCAACGAGGCGGAAGTCTCGGAAGTCGGCCAGGTGCTTTCCGTCGGTGACGGTATTGCTCGCGTTTACGGTCTCGACAATGTTCAGGCTGGTGAAATGGTCGAGTTTCCGGGCGGCATCCGCGGCATGGCGCTCAACCTCGAAGCCGACAATGTCGGTGTGGTTATCTTCGGTTCCGACCGTGACATCAAGGAAGGCGACACCGTAAAGCGGACTGGCGCTATCGTTGACGTTCCCGTTGGTCCGGAACTGCTGGGCCGCGTCGTTGACGCGCTCGGTAACCCGATCGACGGCAAGGGCCCGATCAACGCCGCCAAGCGTTCGCGCGTTGACGTCAAGGCTCCCGGCATCATTCCGCGCAAGTCGGTTCACGAGCCGATGTCGACCGGCCTCAAGGCCATCGATGCGCTCATCCCGGTTGGTCGCGGCCAGCGCGAGCTTGTCATCGGCGACCGCCAGACCGGCAAGACCGCAATCATTCTCGACACGATCCTGAACCAGAAGGCCATTCACGACAATGGTCCTGACGGCGACAAGCTCTATTGCGTCTACGTCGCTATCGGTCAGAAGCGTTCGACCGTCGCCCAGTTCGTGAAGGTTCTGGAAGAGCGCGGCGCGCTGCAGTACTCGATCATCGTTGCTGCGACCGCTTCTGATCCGGCTCCGATGCAGTACCTGGCACCGTTTGCCGGTTGCGCCATGGGCGAATATTTCCGCGACAACGGCAAGCACGCCCTCATCGGTTACGACGACCTTTCCAAGCAGGCCGTTGCTTACCGTCAGATGTCGCTTCTGCTGCGCCGTCCTCCGGGCCGCGAAGCTTATCCGGGCGACGTTTTCTACCTCCACTCCCGTCTTCTCGAGCGCGCTGCAAAGCTCTCCGACGAAATGGGCGCCGGCTCGCTGACAGCTCTGCCTGTCATCGAAACCCAGGGTAACGACGTTTCGGCCTTTATTCCGACCAACGTGATCTCGATCACCGACGGCCAGATCTTCCTTGAAACCGACCTGTTCTATCAGGGTATCCGTCCGGCTGTTAACGTCGGTCTGTCGGTTTCGCGCGTTGGCTCTGCCGCCCAGATCAAGGCGATGAAGCAGGTTGCCGGCTCGATCAAGGGTGAACTCGCCCAGTATCGCGAAATGGCCGCCTTCGCCCAGTTCGGTTCGGACCTCGATGCCTCGACGCAGCGCCTGCTAAACCGCGGTGCACGCCTGACCGAACTTCTGAAGCAGCCGCAGTTCTCGCCGCTCAAGACGGAAGAACAGGTTGCGGTGATCTTCGCCGGCGTCAACGGTTACCTCGACAAGGTTCCGGTCGCACAGGTCGGCAAGTTCGAGCAGGGTCTGCTCTCCTACCTCCGGTCGGAAGGCAAGGCGATCCTCGACACCATCCGCACGGAAAAGGCTATCAGCGACGATACCAAGGGCAAGCTCAAGGGCGCTCTTGATAGTTTCGCCAAGTCTTTCTCTTAAATCAGGGCTCTTTTACTCGGACGGATAACGGATGCCTTCACTAAAGGATCTGAAAAACCGCATTGCCTCCGTAAAGGCGACGCAGAAGATTACCAAGGCGATGAAAATGGTCGCCGCGGCGAAGCTTCGGCGCGCCCAGGAAGCTGCGGAGGCCGCCCGGCCTTATTCTCAGCGCATGAGCGCCGTTCTTGCCAACATCGCGAATGCGGTCGAGGCGGACGTTGCTCCGGCGCTGATGACCGGCACCGGCAAGAACGACGTGCATCTGCTCGTCGTCTGCACGGCTGAGCGTGGTCTTTGCGGCGGTTTCAACTCGCAAATCGCCCGTTTTGCCCGCGATCACGCCCGCAAGCTGATTTCGGAAGGCAAGACGGTCAAGATCATCACGGTCGGCAAGAAGGGTTACGACGCCCTGCGTCGCGAATTTGCAGCCAACATCATCGAGCGCATCGAGCTGCGCGACGTGAAGAAGGTTGGTTTCGAAAATGCCGACCAGATCGCCAAGAAGGTGATCTCGCTCTTCAACGCCGGTGAGTTCGATGTCTGCACGCTGATTTATTCGGAATTCAAGTCCGTCATCAGCCAGATCCCGACCGGCCTGCAGCTCATTCCGGCCGCAACGCCCGTTGTGGAAGAGGATGCCGCGACGCAGAACGCCGTCTACGAATATGAGCCTGATGCGGCTTCTATTCTGGAAGACCTTATTCCGCGCAACATTTCGGTTCAGGTTTTCCGGGCTCTGCTCGAAAACGTTGCCGGTGAAATGGGCGCCAAGATGAGCGCGATGGATAACGCAACGCGCAATGCCGGTGAGATGATCAACAAGCTGACGCTGTCCTACAACCGTCAGCGTCAGGCTCAGATCACCAAGGAACTCATTGAAATCATTTCGGGCGCGGAAGCGCTCTGAGGTAAGGAAAGAGGGTAAGGATAATGGCTAAGGCAGCTACCCCCAAGAAAACCGCAGCGGTGAACGGCGCGGGCAAGGTTACCCAGGTTATCGGCGCTGTTGTCGACGTGGCGTTCGAAGGCGAACTGCCTCCGATCCTGAACGCGCTCGAAACCGAGAACAACGGCAACCGCCTGGTTCTGGAAGTCGCGCAGCACCTCGGTGAAAACGTCGTTCGCACGATCGCCATGGACTCGACCGAAGGTCTCGTTCGCGGTCAGAGCGTTTCGAACACCGGCGCTCCGATCTCCGTTCCGGTTGGTCCGGAAACGCTCGGCCGTATCATGAACGTCATCGGCGAGCCGGTTGACGAAGCTGGTCCGATCGTGACCGCTTCCAAGCGCGCCATCCATCAGGACGCTCCTGCTTACGTCGAACAGTCGACCGAAGCACAGATTCTCGTCACCGGCATCAAGGTCGTCGACCTTCTGGCTCCTTACGCCAAGGGTGGTAAGATCGGCCTGTTCGGCGGCGCGGGCGTTGGCAAGACCGTTCTCATCATGGAACTCATCAACAACGTTGCCAAGGCACACGGCGGTTACTCGGTATTCGCTGGCGTTGGTGAGCGTACCCGTGAAGGTAACGACCTCTACCACGAAATGATCGAATCGAACGTCAACAAGCTCGGCGGCGGCGAAGGCTCCAAGGCTGCGCTGGTTTACGGCCAGATGAACGAACCGCCGGGCGCCCGCGCTCGCGTCGCTCTGACCGGTCTGACGATCGCTGAAAACTTCCGCGACGAAGGCCAGGACGTTCTGTTCTTCGTGGACAACATCTTCCGCTTCACGCAGGCTGGTTCGGAAGTGTCGGCTCTGCTCGGCCGTATTCCTTCGGCTGTGGGTTATCAGCCGACGCTGGCAACCGACATGGGCCAGATGCAGGAACGCATCACCACCACGACCAAGGGTTCGATCACCTCGGTTCAGGCCATTTACGTCCCCGCCGACGACTTGACCGACCCGGCTCCTGCTACCTCGTTCGCCCACCTGGACGCCACGACGGTTCTGTCGCGCTCGATCGCTGAAAAGGGCATCTACCCGGCCGTTGACCCGCTCGACTCCACCTCGCGCATGCTCGACCCGATGATCGTCGGCGAAGAACACTATGAAGTGGCTCGTAAGGTTCAGTCGACCCTTCAGCGCTACAAGGCTCTTCAGGACATCATCGCCATCCTCGGCATGGACGAACTGTCGGAAGAAGACAAGCTGACGGTTGCCCGCGCCCGTAAGATCGAGCGCTTCCTGTCGCAGCCGTTCTTCGTTGCCGAAGTCTTCACCGGTTCGCCGGGCAAGCTCGTTGCGCTCGAAGACACGATCAAGGGCTTCAAGGGCTTGGTCAACGGTGAATATGACAGCCTGCCGGAAGCTGCCTTCTACATGGTCGGTTCGATGGAAGAAGCCATTGAAAAGGCCAAGAAGCTGGCTGCCGAGGCTGCCTGATCATGAATTGGCGGGCGCGTGGTTCAGCCGCGCGCCTTGCCGACAATGGTGGCGAAACCGATAAGGCTTTGTCGGCGTTGTAACAGACAAGTCCGTGACGCCCGCGTAATTGAAAAGAAGTGAATAGCCATGGCTGACAGTTTCAAATTCGATCTCGTTTCCCCGGAGCGTCTGCTCGTTTCCGAAACGGTTACGGAAGTCGTCATCCCGGCCACGCTGGGTGAAATGACCGTTCTGGCCAACCATGCGCCGACGATGACCACGATCAAGCCGGGTCTGGTAACGGTGAAATTCGCTTCTGGTGAAACGCATAAATATGTCGTCTTCGGTGGCTTCGCCGATATTCTCCCGACGGGCTGCACGCTTCTTGCCGAATCCGCGGTTTCGGCCGATGACATGTCTCCCGACACGTTGCAGCGTCGCATCGATGCGGCCAAGGCCGAAATCGAAGAAGGCAATCATCACCACGAGCATCTGACGAAGCTTGAAAAGCACCTTTACGAACTGACGAACCTGCATGAGGTTCTCGTCGCTGCTTGAAAGCACCGGGCGGGTTCGAAAGAATGACTGCCCACAAAAAATCCGAACCAGAAAGCGGCCGTCTCGGTCGCTTTTTTTGTTTTGACCTGCTGCTTAACGGGTCAGCGAGTACGATTGCCTTCGTCCTCCTCAACCTGCCCACATAAGCTTCAAAATCACGTTGACCGGGTGCATCAATTATCGCCTACGGACCATGAGTCTAGCAAAGGCGCGCTTCAACGATTGCGTTTCAACCGGGCAGCCTCGGAAACCGATTCCGATTTTCAGAGCTTTCGGTTAGATGTGATATCCCGAAGGAATGCTGCTCGGGTGCGCAACACGAAGCAGATTTGGTGATGGAGGAGTGATCGGCGTGTCGGCAAAAGCGAGCTACAGAGGGGTCGCGAGAACCGCGTTGCGGTCAGGGACCCTGATCGAGGGCGATAGAGCGGTGCCCGAGGAAGTGCCGGTTGCTTTTTCCTATGGTGGCAGCACCCATGCCGTGATGATGGCCAGCCCCGCAGATCTTGTCGATTTTGCAGTCGGATTTAGTCTGACGGAAGGCATCATATCCACACGGGCGGAAATCCGGTCAATCGAGGTGATCGAGGCGGGGCAGGGCTTCGACGTTCAGGTGGATTTGCAGGATGCCAATGCGGATGCGCTCAGGGCGAGACGGCGGCATATGGCAGGCCCTGTCGGCTGCGGTCTTTGTGGCATCGAGTCGATAGAACAGGCGGTCCGAGTGGTCCCGGTCCTGAGCGGCTCTGAACTCTCCCTCTACGGGGATGATATTGTTGCTGCGATGAAAGCACTGAATGAAGCGCAAAGCCTTAATCGCGAAACGAGAGCGGTTCACGGCGCGGGTTTCTACAATCCTAAAAAGGGGCTGCTTGCTGTTCGTGAAGACGTCGGTCGCCATAATGCGCTCGACAAGCTTGCAGGTGCAGTTGTCAATGCAGGCCTGCCGCCGAATGCCGGCATTGTGGTTGTGACCAGCCGCCTGTCGGTAGAAATGGTCCAAAAGACCGCCATCCTTGGCAGTCCCATTCTGGCGGCGATTTCCGCGCCCACCGCGCTCGCCATCGAAACCGCTGAAAGCTCGGGTATCACCCTTGTCGCACTCGTGCGGGGTGAAGATTTTGAGATCTTCACCAGGGCGGATCGTATAATTTTATGACGTAGAGGCCGCCGCTACCGACGGCCTTCAGACTTCAAAGAGACCCTTAGAATTCCGCCCATTCGGCTGCTGCGTTTCCATGAGACCTTGGTAAAGCAGCATATCGCGGTTGCGGCACCGGCAGCCTGGTGAGGACGGCTGGCTTGTCGACGGGGCGTGCGGGTGACGCGTCGTGCGCGATTCTGAACTGCCGCAGCAATTCATGCAGATTTTCCGCTTCTGTAGCGAGCCCGTGGCTGGCGGCGGTGGTTTCTTCTACCATCGCAGCGTTTTTCTGGGTGGCCTGATCCATAACGTTGACGGCCTGATTGATCTCCCTGAGACCGTTCGCCTGTTCGCGGGATGCTTCAACGATGGCCGAGACATTAGTGTCGATCTCGCCCATCTGCGACTGGATGTCCCGCAGGGCGTCGCCGGTTCTGCCCACCAGATCCACGCCGTTGGAGACCTGCTCGCGAGAGGTGTTGATGAGGGATTTGATCTCCTTGGCGGCAACGGCGGATCGCTGTGCGAGTTCCCGGACCTCCTGTGCGACGACGGCGAACCCCTTGCCCGCTTCCCCGGCGCGCGCTGCTTCGACGCCCGCATTGAGGGCCAGAAGATTGGTCTGGAAAGCGATGTCGTCTATAACGCCAATGATATTGGTGATTTCGCCTGAGGACCTCGAAATCGCATCCATGGCGGAAATTGCCTGCTGAACGATGTCGCCGGAATGCTCGGCATGTTCTCTTGTCCGCAGCACCAGTTTACCGGCCTCACCTGCGCGGTGGCTTGCATCGGTTACGGTGGTGGTGATCTCCTCCAGCGCCGCAGCGGTCTCCTCCAGTGAGGCGGCTTGCTGTTCGGTGCGTTGCGAGAGCTGATCGGCGGCGATGCGGATTTCGCCGGATCCGGATGCGATTGTCGAGGCATTGTGTGCGATCGTCTGCATCGTGGCCTGCAGCTTGGCGACGACCTCGTTGAAATCTGCCCGCAGTTTTTCCATGCTGGGCACGAAGCTGTTGTCGAGGCGTTGTACAAGGTCGCCTTCGGCCAGCGCCCGCAGGGCATCTGCAAGCATGCGAATGGCGCTCATGCGCGGTGTGACGTCGGTGGCAAATTTCACCACCTTCACCACTTTACCGGTTTCACCGACAACCGGATTATAGGCGGCCTGGATCCATATTTCTTTGCCGTTCTTCCCGTAGCGGACAAACTCGTCCGAGATGAATTCGCCTGATGCCAGTCGTTGCCAGAAATTTGCATAGGCGGGCGAGGTGGCATAGGCAGGATCACAGAACATGCGGTGGTGCCTGCCCTCGATTTCCTTGAGGTCATAGTTCACCGCAGCGCAGAAGTTTGGATTGGCGGTGATGATCGTACCGTCAGGAAAGAACTCAATGGTGGCTTGCGAGCGGGAGAGCGCCTCCAGTTTGCCCGCATCTTCCGCGGCCGTGATCTTTTTTGCGGTGATATCTGTTGCGATCTTGACCACTTTATAGGGCTTGCCCGAACGGAAAACCGGGTTGTAGGAGGCCTCGATCCAGATCACCGAGCCGTCCTTGCGGATACGGCGGAATTCCCTGGCCTGAAACTCGCCCCGGGCGAGAGAGTCCCAGAATTCCTGATAGGCGCGAGACGCGGCAAGCTCGCTGTCGCAGAATATGCGGTGGTGCTTACCGACGATCTCGGTGAGATCGTAACCCAGTGCCGCGCAGAAATTCTTATTTGCGGTGAGGATATTACCTTTGAGATCGAATTCGATGACCGCCTGCGATCTTGATATCGCATCGAGCATATTTCTACTGTCTGCGCTTTTTCCTAACCCCAGCATTACAAGTCCCCCAAAGTCAGCCCACGGCGCGGCAAGCCGCAAAGAAGATGCGGTCCACGCCATATCACGTTGAACACCGAACAGGTTTTGCCGCCGAAGGCAGCAATGCAGGCACTTCTCTATGTTGGCCCTGGGTCAGGTATCGGCCCGCGTAATAGGCTTACCGGCGCGGTACTGATCTATGGCGTTAATATTAGATATCTATAATATTAAAATGTTCTTATTTAATAAAATGCGTGAAAGAAAAAACAAAACCGCCGGCAGGTGCTCCGGCGGTCTGAATTGTTCCTTATCATTCTTCAGCGAGGCCTGCGCAGACCTTGTCAGGCCGCGAGATCTTCCGCTTCAGTGCCCTTGAACATTTTCGCAAGGTTCAGGAAGCAGATCATGCCATGTTCGTTGGCGATGATCCCTTCGGAATAGGACTTGTCGAAGGAGGCTGAAATTTCGGGAACCGGCTGGACCTGGTTTGCCGGGATCGTCAGAATGTCTGAAACGCGATCCACCAGCATGCCGATGACCATGTTATGCACTTCGGCCACTACGATTGCGCTGCGCTCATTGGCAACGGTGCTTTTCATGCCGAGTTTGTGAGCCAGATCGATGATCGGGATAACAGAGCCGCGCAGGTTCATGACGCCGATGACGTCTTTCGGTGCGTGGGGAATGGGCGTCGAAGGCGCCCAGCCGCGGATTTCGCGAATGGTCGTCGTCTTCACGCAGAATTCCTGATCATGCAGGCGGAATGCGATGATTTCGAGCGTCTCACCGCCAAAATTGGTAGAGTTAATCATTGCCATCAGAATTCTTCCCAATGCTCGCTGTGGAGGCCGGCGCAAGTGCACCGACACTTGCAATGCGAATTTGGCGTTCTGCCTGGTGCCTGAACAGCCGGAAACAATATTTCCGTCTTCAATGGAAGATTCCTAGCATGAGATGGTTTCGCAAACCTAAATGCGAACCATCTCAATACTCTTTCTCGTAAAATATGCCTGCTGCGCCTTCGCCATCGCCGCCCGCTTCCCCGCGCAGCTTCACACCGCGTCCTACGTCGAGATTGATGATGGCTTTTGCGCCGGATTCGCCGCTTTGCTGCAGCTCCAGATAGGTTCTTTCGTTCAGGTATTTACCGGCGGAAACACG
The DNA here is from genome assembly GCF_037203725.1 of Agrobacterium sp. CMT1. Lineage (NCBI taxonomy): Bacteria > Pseudomonadati > Pseudomonadota > Alphaproteobacteria > Hyphomicrobiales > Rhizobiaceae > Agrobacterium > Agrobacterium sp. CMT1. Next base: position 81,056 of record NZ_JBBCAR010000018.1, on the reverse strand, counting down.
GGCCTGTCCTTCGGAATCGGTCGAAATATCAAGATCATCGACGCCGAGATTGCTTCTGAGCTTGTCGAACAGCGATGTGGAACGCCCGCCGGCCAGTTGAGCGGCGGCATCCGCCAACCGTGCGATCTGCAGCGCGGATAGTTTTGACATGGACTGGCCGAAGATCAGCTGTGCCATCACCTCATCCTGTGGCAGAGCGGGAGCCGAGGAGAACGCAAAGGTCGGATCGTTGGCAGTACCGGAAACAGATACGGTGATGGTCGTTGAACCAACCGTTGAGTCCGCCTTCATGTCGAGGACCGGAACGAGGCCGCCACCGAAACTGATATTTCCTGTCGTGAAATCAAGGCGGCGAGTGAGGATTTCAAGCCTGCCCCGACGCATTTCGAAGCCGCCTGAAATGACCGGAACCGCTGCCGTGCCACGGATCGTCAGATTGCCGGTCAGTTCTGCATCGATACCCCGACCGCGCACGAATATACCGCTCGGTGCATTGACCTGCAGATCGAGATTGATGGTGGACGAGCTCCCGCTTCCGCCCTGATCGGCTCCAAGCGCCTTGGCCTGCGCGCGTACCTTGGGTGGTGCGTTCTTGTGCTTGACGTCGATCTCCGTCAGTGAAGCCGGCAGCTTCTCCGGAATGGTGATGGCGCTTCTGTCCAGCGTCAGGTTGCCGCCCAGCACGGGGGAATTCAGCAACGGGCCTTTCAGCGTCAGCGTGCCGCTCACCACTGTCGTTACCAGCGTGCCGTCGTTGTAACCGGCGCGATTAAGCGTAATCGATATATCGGCAGGAAAACCCGAACCACCGGTTATGCCGACGCTGCCGATTCCCGAGATCGTTCCACCGCCTGCCAGCCTGCCGGTCAATCGGGAGATGACGGCACGATCACGGTCGAAGGTGATGGTGGCGCCCAGATCGTTAATGGTCAGGTTTCGGCGCACGTCGGTCAGGCGCGTGCCATCAGTGGTGATGCTGCCGCTAATGACAGGTGCGGAAGCGCTGCCGGAAATCTTCACGTCGATGGCGGCGGTGCCATCCACATCGAGGCCCTGCGCTGCTGTTTGTGCCGCGACGGCTGAGAAAGGCAGTCTGCCGGAAAACGCCATCGAAAGCGGACGATTGCCGGCGATACCGAGCGAGCCGCCGCCTGAAAGCGCCATGCCGCCCTGACCGGAGACATTCGTGTCGATCTGCAGGGTGCCACCGGAAAATTGACCGTTCGCCTTGATGCCGAGGGCGGCGAGACCCGCCGCGCGCGTCTGCGCGACCTCGGCATTTACCCAGTTGAGATTATAGTCGACCGCAGGGTTCGATGCCGCACCCTTGGCCTTCACCGTGCCGGAGATGCTACCCGCCGCATCCAGTCCGGTGGCAAAGGCATTTGCGAGACTTGCGGGCAGCGAACGGATATCGGCATTGATATCAAGCGTCGACCCGGCGGTGCCGTTGACCTCGACACGTCCTTCGCCCGTGATGATGGTCAAATCGGAGATCCGGGCCGTACCGTTCTGGATGGCAATGGTGGTGGGTTTTTCAAGGCGCACGGCAATGCCCTTGGGCGCGGCGGAAAAGGCGTCGAGTCTTACCGTCATGGGCGATCCGCCCGTCTCGGCGCTGCCATTCACCACCAGCGGTGCGTTGTCGTAACGACCGTTGACGTTGAACTGCGTCGTTGTGCCGGAATGACCGATTGTGGCTTTCAGGTCAGATATCGCAGCCGCGCCGGCATTGACGGTATCGGCGTTGACCTTGCCGTTGATGGCGATTGCCTGAAGGTCGTCTATTGAAATATCGGCTGCCAACCCGGAGATCGTTGTCGTGCCCTGACGGATGCTGCTGCCATTGGCTTTGATCGTCGCGGCGATCCGGCCATTGGCGTTGCTAAGGGCGATGTCGCCGGCAATATCGCCATCCGCCTGCTGCGCAGCGAGAGCGGCGAGTAGCGCAAGGTCGGGAAAGTTGAAGGAAAGATTGCCGGATGGCAGAAACTGCTGCGAGAATTGCAGTTGCCCGTTCAAGATATTCCGGCCTACCGCCACGCGCAGCTCGGGAATCGCAGTGCCGTTTTCGGTTTGCACCAATTCGGCATTGGCATCGATCTTCTGTCGGTCAAGGCTGCCGCTGGCGGTAAGTTTCGCCTGAGGAGCGGCGGGATCGGCCTTGCCTGTCGCATTGACTTGCAATGATTCAAGCGTACGTCCGGCAAGGATTGCGCTCTCGGAAGTCAGGGTCACGTTGAAATCTGGCGCTGCCAGCGCGCCGGTGGCCTCGATCGCAAAATCGGCGACGCCCTTTGCCTGTGGCGTCAACTTTTCAAGAGCGAGAAATTTACCCGTCAGGCTGGCGCTCAATGCATCGTTTTCGAGGCCGGCATTGCCTGTCGCCTCAATCGTTCCCGACTTGACGACGATGTTTTCAACGCTGGTGCGTCCACCGATGGTCACGTCGACATCACCCTGGAGGGCGATGGTGGTGTCAAACTTTTCCGCGAGAGCCGGTGGAAGGGTGGCGGGCAGCGCGAAGAGCTGCACGCTTGAGGTGAGGCGGTTGCCGGTAAGGTCGAAACTGCCGTTCAGTGTTCCGCCAACGCTGGCGCTTTCAAGCGTCGCGCTGTCAAAGCCGATGGCGGATGGGCTCAGGCGGAGCGGTGCATTGATGGTAAGCGGCGCACGCACCAGCCGATCAATATCCGGGCTGACAAAGGACGATTGCGCTACGGAGAGAGCGGTGGCGATTGTGCCGCTCCGGTCAGCGATATTGAGATCAGCGCTTTGCGCCGTCAGTTTGACGTCGTCCAGCCTGCCTTGCGGCAAAGAGAGGCTGCGCAGGGAAACGGTCGTGTCAAGATGTGCGGCGTCTGCCCCACCCTTTAACGAAAGATCGAGGCCGTTGATGAGGGCCTGCACCTCCCCATCGCTCAGCGGCCAGCGAAAATCGACGGGCCCGGCTGTGCCGATGAGGTTGGCGGCAAGGTCGTTCTGGCCGTTCGGATCAATGGTGCCGGAGGCCGTCAGCAGCAGGGTGCCGGTTTCCAGTGTACTGCTGCCGATTTCGATGCGCCCCTGTGGGGAAAGGGTGGCGTTTGCGTCGAGCTTTGTCTCACCGGCAAAAAGCTGCCGGAAGGCGGGCGGCAGAAGCAGATCGGGCTGGCCGCCACCCGCAACTTCGATGCGGCGGGTGCCATCCTCCGCGAGGAGGTGCCGACCGGTGACGTTGACAACAGGGTTACCAGCGACGTTGCCGCGCATGCTGCCGGTCCAGTTTGAAAGCGGTCCTTCGCCGTTAAGGTCGATGGCGACCGCAGGTGTGCCGGGCAGAGACAGCAGCGTGGCAAGAAGTCCGCCCTCAGGCTCCCGCATCTCCGCTTTCAGCTTCAGGACATTTTCGTTGGGAAGAAATGCGATGTCGGCGTTAACGGCCGCATCCGGGGCATTCAGCCGGTGGGCCGTGAGCGACAGTCTGATATCGTCGCTGGCGGCCTTGAGGTTGCCTTCGGCCGTCAGTTCAAAGGGGCGGCCGAGAAGGGGCTGGCCGAGACGAATATCGGGAAAGCTGAAATTGTCGATCGCTATTTCAATCGGCAGAGAGGAACTGCCGGAGCTTTTGCTCGTCGTTTCCTCCACCGGAACCGGTTGGCGCTGGACATCGATCGATCCCGCCGATACCCGGTCCGCATGGAAGGTGCCGGCAAGAAGCGAGAAGGGTGACCAGTCGACGGCGATCTGGTTTACGCGGGCATAAGGGCCCTGCCGATCCGAAAGAGTGACGTTGTCGAGCCTCAGATGCCCCGTCAAAAGCCCGCTGGGCGGAGAAATCTCGATTATCTGATCGGGTGTCGATACAAGCGATGAAATCTGCTTTGCGGCTATTCTCGCGCCCATCGGCGTAAAACCGACGAAAAAGGCTGCAAGCAACAGAAGTACCACGCCGCACAAGGCAGCGTAGCCCAGCCATTTCAGCAATCGAATCAACGTTTTCATAAAGGGTAATCTACACTCTGTTGCAAGGGTGTTCGACTGCGGCGTTTAAAAAGACTGACCGATGCCAGCATAAATGCCGAAACTGTTGCCGCCATCGTATTTGTCTAGCGGCGTGGCGACATCGAGACGCAGAGGCCCGAAGGGTGTCGCGTAACGCAGCCCGATGCCGGCGCCAGCCCGAATGTCGGAAAAGTCCGGGGTCACGTCTTCCGAGACCACACCCGCATCGATAAAAGGCACGATACCGATCGTGTCGGTGACCTTGATGCGGGCTTCAATGGAGCCAACGACATAGGAGCGACCGCCGGTCGCGTCGCCTGCCGCATTATAAGGCGATATTTCCTGATAGCTATAGCCGCGCACCGACCCGCCGCCCCCGGCATAAAAGCGGCGGGTGGTGGGGATGTCCTGCAGGTCGCTTCCGCCGACGAGCACGCCGCCCGACAGTTTTCCGGCCATGATCAGCCTGTCTTCGGCGCCCAGCCCCTTGTACCCGGTAATCGAACCTTCGAAAGAGGAGAAGAAGGTCCCGTTCAGGGCCTCATAGCTGGGCTTGGCGGCCACCGATGCACGAAAGCCTTCGGTCGGGTTGAGCTTGTCGTCGCGGGTATCGCGAACGAATTCCAGCGGAATGGATGAGGTAAGATATTCGTTCTTTCCGAAGGCGTCGTCTGTATCGGCCCACTGCACCTCCAGGCCCGCGGCAGCCGTGTCGGTATCGTTTAGTTCATAACTGAAACCGGCAGTCCCAGTCAGCGTCTTGGCTTCGTAGGTGTCCGGATGCTCGGTCTTGGCAATCAGGCTGGTCTTGAATGTCGTGCGGGGATTGAACATTCCGGGCTTCGTAAAGGTAATGCCCGCCGAATAGTCCATGCCTTCCACGCTCGATGCCTCTGCAATGCGCGAGACCGAGCCCTCGATGCGCAGAGATTCGGCCTGGCCGAACAGGTTTCTGTGGCCCCAGTAGCCCTGAAGACCAATGCCTTCGGTGGTGGAATATTGTGCGCCGACGCCGAAATAGCGGTGCTTGCCTTCGGACACTTCGATGGTCAACGGAATGGTGCCGTCGCGGGCGAGCGTTCCTGCCTCCTTGATCGTCAGGCTGGAAAAAACACCGAGCTGGCGCAGGCGATCGGCGGCCTTGCGCAGTTTTTCCGGCGAATAGGGCTCGCCGCCATTGAGGCGCGAATAGCGGCGGATGAAATCCCCATCGACGGTTTTTTCACCGGTGACGGTGACCGTGCCGAGTGGGGCGACGGGGCCGCCTTCGGCCGCCATGGTGATGTCGACAGTGTTTGTCGCGTGGTTTGCAACGGCCTCGCGTTTCGTCAGCTTGGCAAGCGGGCGGCCTTCGGCCTTCAGATCATCGATCAGCTTGTTGCCGGCGCGGATGATCGCCAGGGAGCCCGCATCGCCGCCCGTCGTCAGGCCGTATTCCTCGAGATCGCGGCCTGTGACGTCGCCTTCGAGACGGATATTGCCGAGTGTGAATTTGGGACCGGGCGTAACGGTTATGATCACGGGAACGGGCGCGCTATGGTCGAAAACCGGGTTGGGCGGCAGGTCGTCGACATTCCTCCCGGCCACGGTGACATTGACAATACCGCCATAGCGGGCGTTTTCATAAAGCGCTGCAATCAGCCTGTCCCTGTCGTCCCTTGCCTTTATCAGGAGTCCGAGATCGCCTGAGGCAGGCTTGTCCTTGTCGGCCAAAAGAAGGGAACTGTTTTCGAGGCTGTCCGTCAGGGATTTGTCGGCGTCGGGAGCGTTGAGCGTGATGGCATATTTGACGGGGTTGATAACCTCGACCTCCGGTTCTTCCGAACCCCACAGGCGCATGCCGAACAGTTTAAAGGCAAAGGCATCACGCGTAAAAGCCGGATACAGGGCGAACGTCACAGCAACCGCAAGCGCGGTGCCAGCTTTCCGATACGCAATACCTGTCTTCGGGTTAGTTCGTGTTCTTCGCATAAGCTGCTTTATGGTTGAGCCTTTATTGTCGCCCTAACCCGTTTCCTCTCCGTTAACATTGCAATTTAATCATAAATAAACGGCTTTGAGGACCCTCGGCATCTGTTTTGCAGCCCATAACGCAAAAAAGCCCCGGATGACCGGGGCTTCTGTGCAACGGTATTTCGCGAAGCGATTAGCGGCAACGTGCCGTGTAACGCTGGCCGTACTGGTCGCGGTAATAGCAATAGCCCGGCTCGGAAGCGTTGCCAATCAAAGCACCACCGACGCCACCGATCGCTGCGCCAACAGCTGCGCCACGAACGTTGCCAGTGACCGCGCCACCGATAACGGCGCCGGAAACGGCACCAATCGAAGCACCCTTTTCAGTCTGCGTGCAGCTTGCAAGCGACAGGCCGACCAGCGCAAATATGATTGCCTTTTTCATGAAACTCTCTCCAACGTTACAATGAGCTCTTTGGCTCGGTAGGCGTCCCATATTTATCTGCGGCGACTGCTACCTCCGACCGCCACAGATAACTAACAATTCGATGTCGTTTAGGGAAGCCTCCACTTAAGGCATTCCTCCGAGCGTAAATCGATTGTGCCCCAAACAACGGCGCGGCGCAAAAAAGGTTCCAAAAATCCGCTTTTTTGATGTGAATCAATTTTGCGCTTTTCATGAGCGGCTATAAACGGTTTATTGGAATGGTTCAAAACAACGGCGAATTGACGCAGTGGCGGCTAAAATAGCCCGGAAGGGTTGACGGTCCCGGCAACGAGGCAGAGAACGAGCTGGTCAATTCTGGAGCATGGCATGGACTTCGAGGCATTTTTCACGACGGAACTGCAAAGCCTGCATTCTGAGGGACGCTATCGCGTTTTTGCGGATATCGAACGCCAGCAGGGCAATTTCCCCCGCGCGACCCGGTATAACGCCAATGGTGAACGCAAGGACGTTACTGTCTGGTGTTCCAACGACTATCTCGGCATGGGCCAGAACCCGAAGGTTGTCGAAGCCATGAAAGCCGCCATTGATCACTGTGGCGCGGGTGCGGGAGGCACCCGGAATATTTCTGGCACCAACCACTATCATGTCCTGCTCGAGCGCGAACTTGCTGACCTCCATGGCAAGGAATCGGCGCTGATCTTCACCTCAGGCTATGTGTCCAACTGGGCTACCCTCGGCACGCTCGGCCAGAAGATACCTGGCCTGATCATCTTTTCGGACGCGCTCAACCATGCCTCAATGATCGAGGGCATCCGTTATGGCCGTTGTGAGCGGGTGATCTGGAAGCACAATGATCTCGAGGACCTCGAGGCCAAGCTCCAGGCCGCTGATCCGAACGCGCCGAAGCTCATCGCTTTCGAATCCGTTTATTCCATGGACGGCGATATCGCGCCGATCAGGGAAATCTGCGATCTTGCCGATCGTTATGGCGCCATGACCTATCTCGATGAAGTCCACGCTGTGGGCATGTACGGCCCGCGCGGCGGCGGCATTGCCGAGCGCGAAGGCCTGATGGATCGCCTGACGATCATCGAGGGAACGCTCGGCAAGGCCTTCGGCGTCATGGGCGGTTACATTACCGGCTCCACCGCGGTCTGCGATTTCATCCGCTCCTTCGCTTCCGGCTTCATCTTCACCACGGCATTGCCGCCGTCGCTCGCCGCCGGGGCGATTGCTTCGATCCAGCATCTGAAGGCAAGCCCTTTCGAGCGGGCCCGTCATCAGGACCGCGTGCGGAAGCTGCGTGGACTTCTCGATGCGCGCGGCATTCCGCATATGGACAATCCAAGCCACATCGTGCCGGTCATGGTGGGCGATGCTGCCAAGTGCAAATGGATATCTGATATCCTGCTCGACAGTCACGGCGTCTATGTGCAGCCGATCAATTATCCGACCGTGCCGCGTAAGACCGAGCGTCTGCGCATCACCCCGACCCCGCTGCATAGCGACGCGGACATCGAGCATCTGGTCGGCGCGCTGCATCAACTCTGGTCGCATTGTGCGCTGGCGCGTGCGGTGGCGTAAGGAAACTCTTCGGATAGGGAAATCGGGCCGCGTTTACGCGGCCTTTTCTTTGGTGGAGATGAGTTCGCCGGCATGGCGGCGGGCTTCCTCATCTGCCGCGAATACATCTTCGATCGTGCCAGCGCTGCGGCCGTCATCCATCCGGTCCATAACCGTTTCCACGATGTCCGCCATATCGAGGAAACCGATGGCGCCGTCGACGAAGGCGTGAAAGGCGGTCTCCTCGGCGGCGTTCAGGGCGGCACCCTGTAAGCCACCGCGCTCCAGCGCGGTTCGCGCCAGCCGAAGTGCCGGGAACCGTGCCTCATCCGGCGCCTCGAAATCGAGCCTCGCCAGTTTTGCGAAATCCAGCCGTTCGACGTTCAGCTGTCCGCGCTCAGGATAGGTAAGGGCGTAAGAAATGGCGGTGCGCATATCGGGAGATCCGAGCTGCGCGATGTAAGAGCCGTCGCTGTAGCCAACCATCGAATGCACGATCGACTGCGGATGGACTATTACCTCAACCTGATCCGGCCTGAGATCGAAGAGATATTTCGCCTCGATCATCTCCAGTCCCTTGTTGAACATGGACGCGCTGCCGATGGAAACCTTCAACCCCATTGACCAGTTGGGATGGGCGCGGGCGACGTCCGCCGTGACATTGGTCATTTCTTCGCGCGACCATGTCCGGAACGGGCCGCCGGAAGCCGTCAGGATGATGCGTTCCACAGCCTCTCTGTGATCGCCCGTGAGGCACTGGAAGATTGCGCTGTGCTCGCTGTCGACCGGGATCAGCCTGCCGCCACCCTGCTTGACCGTGCGTACAAAAACATCGCCCGCCGAAACGAGGCACTCCTTGTTGGCGAGGGCGATATCTGCGCCACGCTTGGCCGCAGTCACCGTGGGGGCCAGACCCGGGGTTCCGGCAATGGCCGCCATCACCCAGCCGGCATCCATCGAAGCCGCCTCTTCAAGACCGGATTTGCCTGCCGCGGTCTTTATGCCCGTTCCTGCGAGAGCGGACTTGAGGTCTTCGTAGTTGTCGTCCTCGGCGGTAACGGCAAGCTCCGCGCCGAATTGTCGCGCCTGCTCCGCCAGAAGGGCGATATTCCCGGCGCCGGTCAAAGCCACGATCTCGAATTGGCCCCTGCCGCCCAGTTGACGGACCACATCCAGCGTATTGGAGCCGATCGAACCCGTCGAACCCAAGATCGTCAGCTTGCGGGGCATTTCACTGGCATTCGTCATTTTCAGTCCGTCGGTCCGTTGCTGGTCGCAATTCTTCGGGCGTGCCGTTCTCCCGAAGGTACTGCACGTTTTCGGGCTATATGCTTTAGCCTCTACCCGCGAAAACAAGCCATAACAAGGACAAAGCCAGCCTATTGTTTTCGCGGATGGCAAAGCCATATGCAAGAAAAACGATGAGAGGATATTGATGCGGCGTTTTCTCGTTTCCAGCGGATGGATTTTTGCGGCGAGCCTTGTGCTGGTTGCGGCCTTTGTCCCTTTTGATCCGCGCCTCTCGGAAAGCGCGCAAGCGTTGCCCGGTGCAGTGGTGTCCTTTAATCGTGCGATTACCGATTTCGGAACTTTCCGCTGGATGCTTTATTCCACCGGCGCGCTGGCCATTCTCGCCTATGTCGCGGCGCGGGTTCTCAGCGCGCAGACCTATCATGGCCGGTTGCGGACAGCGTGGCGGCTTCTCTCCTATTTCTTTCTGACAATCGGGACCGCGAGCATTCTCGTTCATACGCTAAAGTTCCTGATCGGCCGGGCGCGACCGGAGCTCCTTCTGGAAATGGGGGCGTATAGCCTCACACCCTTCACCGGAGACAATCTTTATGAAAGCTTTCCTTCCGGCCATTCCACGGCTGCCGGGGCGTTTTTCGGTGTCTTTGCCATGCTTATGCCGCGCTTTCGCTGGGCGTTTCTTCTGCTTGCCCTTGTGATCGGCGTCTCACGTGTCATTGTCGGCGCACATTATCCGAGCGATGTGGCGGCCGGGCTGCTGCTCGGCATGTGGACGGCCATGGCCTTCGCCTTTATCTTCGCCAGGTCCGATATGTTGTTCCGGTTCGACGCACAGGGGTGGCCGCAACCGAAAAACGTGGCCTTACCTGCGCAAAAGACTTGATGGTGGTGGGGGATCGTATGGTTGCCTGGGGCCTTGACGCCGAAATGCCAGAGCGGAAGCGGATCATCACAAGGGTTGCCATTGCCGGCGCTGGCCCTGCCGGGCTCATGCTCGGGCTCCTCCTTGCGAGAGCAGGTATCGATGTCACCATCGTTGAAAAGCATGGCGATTTCCTGCGCGATTTTCGGGGCGATACCATTCATCCTTCCACTCTCGATATTGTTGAGCAGCTAGGCTTCATTCGGGAGTTTCTGGCGCTGCCGCATACGAGAGCGCAGAAACTTCATGCCGAGATTGCGGGTCAGACGGTCACCATCGCCGATTTTTCCCGGCTGCCTGCGAGAAACCGTTTCATCGCCTTCATGCCGCAATGGGATTTCCTAAGCTTTCTTGCCGGCAAGGCAGGGCAATATGAGAATTTCACGCTGCTCATGAATGCAGGTGTCTCGGGTCTGCGCGAGCGCGATGGCGTTGTTGCGGGTCTCGTGGTGGATACGTCCGACGGGCCGCTGGAGATCGATGCCGAGCTCGTGATCGGGGCGGATGGCCGCAATTCAATCGTGCGGGACAAGGCAGGTCTGTTGGTGGAAAGCTTCGGGCAGCCGACGGAGGTTCTCTGGATGAAACTATCCAGGCAGCCGGGCGATCCGGCGGAAACCATGGGGCATGCCGGCCCCCAGCAGGGTTTCGTCCTGATAGATCGCGGCGATTATTGGCAGTGCGGTTTTGTGGTCCGCCGCGGAACCTTCGCCGAGATGAGGGTTCAGGGTATCGCAGCGTTCCGCGATGCGGTGGCGAAAGTGTGCCCGCTGCCGCAGGAACGGCTTCTCGAACTTCAGACCTTTGAGGATGTGCATCTGCTGACGGTCAGGATCGACCGGCTGAAGCGGTGGTGGAAGCCTGGCCTCATCTGCATCGGTGACGCGGCTCACGCCATGTCGCCCATTGGCGGCGTCGGTGTCAATCTTGCCATTCAGGATGCCGTTGCCGCCGCAAATATTCTCATTCCCGTTCTTGCGCGGGGCGAAAAGCCAGGCGAGCGGGAATTGATGGCCATCGAAGCGCGGCGCTCATTTCCGACAAAGGCGACACAAAAGCTGCAATTGATGATGCGCAGCAGCCGGAAGAAGGATCAGGGCAATAGCCGCAAGGCGAAAGGGCCCCCCGCTTTCGTGCGCATGATTGCCCGCGTTCCGCTTCTCGCCCATCTCGCCGGCCGTTTGATCGGCCTCGGTTTCCGACGGGAGAAGTTGACCCGTTGATCCTTTGGTGGCGTGCAAGCGTCCGCTCAGGCCTCTTCGATCACCCGTGCATGTTTAAGCCCGAGAACGGCCGAGCCGATCAGTCCCGGTTCAATCCTGCAGATGGCAGGCACGACCAGCGGCCGGGCGAAGCGACGGAGAATTCGGGCTCTGACCGCTTCATCCAGTGTGGCAAGCAGTTCCCTGGAGTTTGACAGGCCGCCGCCGACCGGCACGATGGTTGCGCCGGTGACGTTGATCACCATCGCCAGCGGCGAAGCGAGAATATCGACAAGGATATCGATGGTTCTTGCGGCGTCCGGGTTGCCGCCCAGCCAGGCTGCGATGATCTCCTCGCTGGTCATGTCCTGCCGGTGGAGATGCATATGAAGCTTTTCCATGCCGCGGGCGCTGCCAATGGCATCGACACAACCCGTGAGACCACAGCCGCATTCGAACCGAGGCAACTCGACCGGCGGGTTGCCGGCCCGCGTCGCAGCCACGGGTCCGTGGCCCCATTCGCCGGCGAAGCCACCCTCGCTGTTGATGAGACGGCCGTCGATCACCAGACCTCCGCCGACACCGGTTCCGAGGATGACGCCAAAAACCACGCGATGACCCCGCCCGGAACCGATCTCCGATTCAGCCATCACGAAACAGTCGGCATCGTTGGAGACGATGACAGGAAGGCCCAGCGCCTGTTCCAGTTCGTCCTTCAGCGCGCGGCCATGAATACTTGGAATATTGGCGACAGTGGCCCTGCCGGTGTCGGCATCGATGACGCCGGCAATCGACAGCGACACGCAGGCGGGTGTGCCGCCACTATTGTCGATGACGGATTTCAGGCCAGCGGCAAAGTCTTCAAAGCTGGTCTTTGGAGTCGGGATGCGCGGCACGGGGCGAATATCGTCAGGAGCGTAAGCAATCGCGCCCTTGATGGTCGTTCCGCCTATATCGAAACAAACGATCATAATTCAGCCTCCAGAGCGAGCGGCATCGTGGATCTTTTCTCCGCCGATCCATGTCGAATGCATCTGAAGGTCAGGTGTAAGCATGACCAAATCCGCATCGAAACCAGGCAGAAGTCTGCCTTTGCCAGAAGCGCCGATCGCCTCGGCAGGATAGGCTGACGCCATTCTCAAGGCCTCTTCCAGCGGCGCGTCCAGCTTTTCGTGCATGAAGCGAATGCAGGAGAGCATATCGATATCCGCCCCCGCCAGCGTACCGTCTTCAAGCGTCAGCCGGCCGCCGTTGCGATAGACACGCCTGCCATTCAGTTCAAAACCATCATCGTCGGTGCCGATAGTCGACATGGCATCAGTGACGAGGAAGATGTGGGCCGGGCCATTCTTTGCGCGCAGCGCAATGCCCATCGCGGCCGGATCGACATGGAAACCGTCGGCGATCAATCCACAATCGAGCTTGCCGTTTGAAAGTGCCGCCCCCACGAGCCCCGGCTCGCGATGACCGAGCGGGCTCATGGCATTGAAAAGATGTGTGACCATCGAAGCACCTGCTTCGGCATAGGCAGTCACCATGTCGAGTCCTGTGTCCGTGTGGCCGAGACTGACGACGATGCCGGCTTCTGCCAGCGCCTTGACCTGTTCCAAGGTTACATTCTCTGGGGCAACGGTCGTCATCACGAAGGGGAGTTTTGCCTTGCATCCGGTCAGCACCGCCAGATCAGGCGCTTCCATTTTGCGGATCAGTGCCGGATCATGTGTGCCCTTGCGGGTAACCGAAAGATGCGGACCCTCGAAATGCAGTCCGAGAAAACCGGGCACCCTTTCTCTTTGGGCGTCAATGCCCGCTTCGGCGGCTCGCAATGTGATATCCGGCCGGTCGGTGATGAGCGTGACCATCAGCGCCGTGGTGCCGAATTTCGCATGGGCGGAGCAGATCCGGGCTATTCCTTTCGCATCCGGCTGGTTATTGAACATCACCCCACCGCCGCCGTTGACCTGAAGGTCAATGAAGCCAGGCGTGATCAGCAATCCTGGCGCGTCGATGATCTCGGCTTCTGCCGGTGCGGACATGCGGCCACTGATGTCGCCGACACGGCCATCCACGGTCACGAGCACCCTGTCGTCGTGCCATGCGGCACCATCGAAAATGCGGGCGCCGACAAATGCCTTGATGCCGCTCATTGAGTTTCCGTCACCTTCTTCAACGCCACCGGCGCATCCGGGTTGAAGCCGCGCAGGCGCGACAATTGCTCGATGAAGCCGTAAAACGGCGCGATCAACAACAATGCATCGGTCAGCGGATGGTTGGTTTCCACGAAGGGCAGGGACTTGGCGGGGCTGCCTTTTGAGGATGTAACGAAAACATTGGCGCCCTTGCGGGAGAGATTTGCGGCAATTTCCGTCACGGAGGTCTCGGCGCGGTCACGGGCGGCAAAGGCGATCACCGGAAATCTCGGCGCGACCAGCGAAACCGGGCCATGCATGACTTCCGCCGACGAATAGGCTTCCGCGTGCAGTTCGCAGGTTTCCTTGCATTTCAGCGCGGCTTCCGCGGCGATGGCGAGAGCAGGACCACGGCCAAGCATATAAAGCGATTCCTCACCCTTGACCGCCTCGCCGATGTGGCTCCAGTCAAGGGCGACGGCTCGGGCGAAATTCTGCGGCAGGGCGCTGATCGCCTTGGCAAGCAGGTTGTCTTCCGTCCATTCCGCAAGGATCGCGAGACCGGCAACGATGGAGTTGACGAAGGATTTGGTGGCAGCCACGGCTTTTTCCGGGCCAGCCTGTATATCGATCGCGTGATCGGCGGCATCGCCGAGCGCAGATGGCAGGGTGTTGACGAGCGAGAAAGTGAGCGCGCCGCCATCGCGCGCACTTTGCGCCAAGGCGACGATATCCGGGCTCTTGCCCGATTGCGAAACGGCAATGGCCGCCGCCCGTTCCAGCCGCAGCTTCGTCTGGTAGATGGAGGCGAGCGACGGGCCGAGCGAGGCGACCGGAAGCCCGGTCTGCAGTTCGATGGCATATTTCAGGAAATGGGCGGCGTGATCGGAAGATCCACGGGCGATTGTGACGATAACGGCCGGATCACGGGCCTTCAGCTTGGCGCCGGCTTCCTGGAAGTCCGAATTGGCATTGTCGAGCAGGCGGGCGACTGCATCGGGAATCTCATCGATTTCCTGGCGCATCAGGGTTGTCATTGTTTCTGTCCTTGATCACTGGTGGTCACTCGGGGCCCATCGTCAGTTCGGCGACGAGGTCATAGGCGTCGCTGCGGTACAGCGCACGGGATATTTCCATAAGGCGCCCGCTTTCCAGATAGGCCATTCGCTGAACGGAAAGCGCTGCCGAGCCCGGCGGAACGCCAAGCAGCAGGGTTTCTTCATCGGTAAGGTTACGGGCAGAGATGCGCTGGATGGCGCGCACCGGGCGAATGCCACTTTTCTCAAGCTCAAGATAGAGCGAATTTTCGACCTGTTGCGGGTCGGGCAGAATATCGCCTGGCAGGCTCGTGACTTCGAGCGCGATCGGCTGGTCATTGGCAAGGCGCAGACGGGTGAGCCGCGCCACCATGGCCGATTGTGAAAGGCCAAGCGCCATCATTTCGTCGCCGGTGGGGTGAAAGAGGCCTCTGTCCAGCCATCGGGTGCTCGCCGTCATGCCACGCCGGCGCATGTCCTCCGTAAACGAAGTGAGCTTGGTCAGAGGCTGTTGCATGCGGGTGATCGGCTTGACGACAAAGGTACCGGAACCGTGCCGCCGGACGAGGAGGCCGTCGCGCACGAGGTCATCCACAGCCTTGCGCACCGTGACGCGGCTGACGCAGGCACTTTCCGCAATGTCGCGCTCTGGCGGCAAGGCATCGCCATGTTTCAGGCGGCCACCATTGATGGCGTCTTCAATCGTCTGGCGCAGCTTTAGGTAAAGCGGGCCGCCACCCGATTGCAGATCCTCCAGATTAAGCGCTGCCCCGTTCATCCATAACCTCTGTTACAATACGATATGGCTGCTTCTGGCTATACCACACAAGTCGCCATCAGCAATACCAAAATAGAACCATTGGCGAACTTGTATTATTAATCGGAGCTTTTTTCGTTCTAATGCCTCAATTTAAGGCCTTATGATCGAAATTTCCGCATTAACCAAAAAAATTTTCTGAGCATTGTAATTGCTCTAGACGATTGGCATTTTTTTGGTATTGTTTTGGCATCGGTTGCCGGTGAATAGCTGTTGCGCGTCCTGCCGGCCTGGAAGAATCGGTTTCATATCCGCGACTTGCCAGAGTAAATCGAATTTTGCTTGACCGTTTTGAAAACTAATTTCATCATGGTTGGAAATTATCGCAGATAACTGAATAGCCAGCGGAGAATTGGCTGAGTCTGCGAAAATTATTTACGAATGAGCAGGGAACAAAGTTCATGAAGGTGGGAATTATCGGACTCGGATTCCGTCTCGGTTATCTGGGCTACGTTTTTCATGAGATCGACAAGGATTTCGAGATCGTCGGTTATGTCGATCCGGCGCCGGCGGGCCTGCCGGGTCTCAAGGAAAAGGGGATCTCGGCCGGCAAGGCTTACGACAGCCCCGAGGCCTTGATCGCCAATGAAAAATTCGATCTCCTGATGATCGGTTCGCCGAACCACATGCATCTCGACCATATCCGCATTGGTCTTGAGGCGGGTTGCACCATCTTCTCCGAAAAGCCGATCGTCGTCAGCATCGAGGAAAGCCTCGAACTTGCCCGGCTCCTCAACAAGCATGGTCACGAGCGGTTGCTGGTGGGTCTCGTTCTGCGATATTCGCCGCTTTACCGCGATCTGCGCGCCGCACAGGCTGAAGGTAAGCTTGGCGATGTCGTTTCCATCGAGGCTTCCGAGCATATTCCGCCCTATCACGGCGCATTCTTCATGCGCGACTGGCGGCGTTATGAGCACTATTCCGGCTCGTTCATGCTCGAAAAATGCTGCCACGATCTCGATCTCTACAATGGTGTTGTCGGCGCGCGACCCCGTTTCGTATCGAGCTTTGGCGGGCGCAAAAGCTTCACGCCGGCCAATGCGCCGCAGAATGATGGCATCAACGACATGGAGGTTTACCATCGCAAGCCGAGCGGCTGGATGGGATCCGACAAGGTTTTCGACAGCGACGGCGACATCATCGATTATCAGACGGCGATCGTCGAATATGAAAACGGCGCTTCGCTTGCTTTCCATACCAATCTCAACGTTCCCGATGATTTCCGCCGTTTCTGCGTCATCGGCGCCAAGGGCATGGCGGAGGGCGATTTCGTGCGCGGTTTTCTCAACGTGCACAATGCCCGCACCAATGAAAAGACCATGGCCAAGACCTATTCGGCGGCAACCACGCTCTCGCAGCATTATGGTGCGGACGAGCAGATGGCGGGGGATGTCATCGCCCATGTCGTAGAGGGCGCGCCGCTTCCGGTTTCCGCGCTCGACGCAATCGAGGCCGGTATTCTGGCGCTTGCGATGGATGAAGCGCGTCATGGCCGCAAGGTGGTCGATCTGAAGCCGGTTTGGGAGGCATATGATCTGGCCCTGCATGGGCAGCCGAAATCCCCTGCCGTGAAAACGGCTTGAGGGGCGGCGCGATGGAAGCGAAACGCAGCGCGGTCGTCTTTGCCTGGCTCCTTCTTCTGCCGGCGCTTTTATACATCACGGTTATCGTTGCTTATCCGCTTGTCGATACCTTCATCCTGTCCTTTACCGATGCGTCGCTCAGAAAAACGACAAATTGGGTCGGCTTCATCAATTACGAGAAGATCTTCAACGCTACTTTTGCCGATGTCATCACGCGGACCTTTATCTGGACGTTCTTTTCCGTCTCGATAAAGATGATCATCGGCACCTTTGGTGCAGTGCTGCTGAACTCCGCCGTTCCCGGCCGGGCGCTGTTTCGCATCCTGACAATGCCGCCATGGATCGTGCCGATGGCTATCGGCATCTTCATGTGGGGCTGGATGTATAACGGCCAGTTCGGCATGATTTCCGGCGTGCTGCAGAACCTCGGCCTGGTGGATGGTCCGGTCGCATTCCTCGCCTATGGCAGAACGGCATTCTGGGCAACGATCGTCACTGACGTCTGGATCGGCGTGCCGATGGTGACGCTCTATCTGCTGGCGGCCATCCAGGCCATTCCGCAGGATCTATACGAGGCCGCTTGGACAGACGGGGCAAGCCGCCTCTACCGCTTCCGCCGCATCACGCTGCCGCTGATGCTGCCCGCGATGATTACCATGTCGATGATCTCGCTGATTTCGACCTTTAATTCCTTCGATATCATCTGGATCCTGACGCAGGGCGGACCGACCGGCCAGACCACGACCATGATCATCGACACGTACAAGACGGCGATCGGCTCTTACAAATATGGTGAGGGTGCCGCGCGCGCCGTGCTGATCTGCATCTTCCTGTCGATCTTCACCTATTTCTACTTCCGCATTACCAGCCGCATCTCGCAGGAGGCCAGCCGATGACCGACAAGAATGCGATGATCAACCGCTACAGGTGGTATGAAATTGTCGGGATTTATTGCGGTATCGCCGTGTTCCTGACCTTCGTGCTGGCGCCCTTCGTTGAAGGATTCCTGGTTTCGCTGAAACCGCTCAGCCTGCTGTTTTCCTCGCCTTACAAGTTCTGGCCGACAAACGGTTCCTTCGAGGCCTACCGCACCATGTGGGTCAGCGTTCCGGGCTTCGCCCGCTACGTTTTCAACTCGTTCTTCATTTCGACGATCTCCACGATCATCGTTCTGCTTCTGGTGGTTCCGGCGTCATATGCCTTCGCCCGGTTCCAGTTTCGCGGCCGCGGGCAATTGCTCGGTGCATTTCTGGCGATCAACATGTTCTCCGGCGCCGTGCTCCTGATCCCGCTTTACCGGCTGATGCGCAATATGGGTGTGCTGAACACCTATCTGGCGATGATCATTCCCGGAGCCGCTTTCCTGATCCCGACCGCGATCTGGCTTTTGCGCACCTATATGCTGCGTATCCCGCGGGAACTGGAAGAGGCGGCCTATGTGGATGGCGCAAGCTACTTCTACACCTTCCGTCGGGTGATCCTGCCGCTTGCGATGCCGGGTATCGCCGTGGTCTCCATCACAACCTTCATCGGCGCTTATGCGCAGCAGTTCATCTTCGCGCTCACTTTCAATTCCAAGACCGAATATATGCCGCTGCCCATCGGCCTCTTCGCCTATTTCGGTCGTCAGGAAGTCATCTGGAATGAGTTGATGGCGGCCAGCTTCGTCGGCATTGCGCCGGCCATGGTCGTGATCTTCTTCATGCAACGATATCTCGTCAGCGGGCTGACCGCCGGCGCGGTGAAATAAACAACAACCGGAACGACCACCAAAACGGGAGACTACCTATGGCACTGAAACATTACGGATTGGCGCTCTGCGCTTTCGCATTTGCCGGTTCCACTGCCCTTACCACGGTGACGGCGCACGCGGCCGACAAGGAGATCAGCTGGATCTATTGCGGCGACAAGATGGACCCGATCCACGAAAAATATATCAAGGAATGGGAAGGCAAGAACGAGGGCTGGAAGGTTGTGCCCGAGGTCGTCGGCTGGGCGCAGTGCCAGGACAAGGCGACAACGCTTGCCGCCGCCGGCACGCCCGTCGCCATGGCCTATGTCGGTTCGCGCACGCTGAAGCAGTTCGCGCAGAACGATCTGATCGTTCCGGTGCCGATGACCGAAGACGAAAAGAAGAGCTATTACCCCAACATCGTCGACACGGTGACGTTCGAGGACACGCAGTGGGGCGTTCCCGTCGCATTCTCGACCAAGGCGCTATACTGGAACAAGGACCTGTTCAAGCAGGCGGGTCTCGATCCCGAAGTGCCGCCGAAGACATGGGCTGAAGAAATAGCCTTCGCCAAGCAGATCAAGGAAAAGACGGGTATTGCCGGTTACGGCCTCCCCGCCAAGACCTTCGACAACACCATGCACCAGTTCATGCATTGGGTTTATACCAACAACGGCAAGGTGATCGACGGCGACAAGATCACGGTCGACAGCCCGCAGGTTGTCGCGGCGCTGACGGCCTATAAGGACATCACGCCCTATTCCGTGGAAGGCCCAACGGCCTATGAGCAAAATGAAATCCGCGCCATCTTCCTCGATGGTAAGGTCGGCATGATCCAGGCCGGCTCGGGCGCCGCAACACGCCTGCAGGAAACCAAGATCAACTGGGGTATCGCGACCCTGCCGCTCGGCCCGGAAGCCAAGGGTCCCGGCACGCTGCTCATCACCGACAGCCTGGCGATCTTCAAGGGAACCGGGGTTGAAGAAAAGGCGACCGAATTTGCGAAGTTCATCACGTCGCCCGGCCCGCAGGGCGAATATGAGCTGCAGGGCGGCGCGGGCCTCACCCCGCTGCGTCCGTCTGCCAAGGTAGACGAATTCGTTGCGAAGGATCCCTTCTGGAAGCCGCTGATCGACGGTATCGCCTATGGTGGGCCGGAGCCGCTCTTCACGGACTACAAGGGTTTCCAGGACGTGATGATCGAGATGGTTCAGTCTGTCGTTACCGGCAAGGCAACGCCGGAAGATGCGGCAAAGAAGGCTTCTGGCGCTCTCGAGCAATATAAATAATCCGATTGCAACGGTTGCGGGCGTAATGCCCGCAACCGGTCCGTTTCGCCGTGAGATTGGTCGCCGCCCCCTGTGGCTGCTCTTTCTCGTGTTTTTCAACGGTTCCGGTCTGACGCGGTTTCCGCATCATTGTCCGGAACGTCTCTGAATGCGGCCAGATTTCGGCCGCTGACGGGAGAGGCAAGTCTTGGGTCAGCTTTATCTCAACAACGTCCGCAAGAACTATGGACATTTCGAAGTCATCAAGGGCGTCCAGCTCGACATCAGGGATGGCGAGTTCGTCGTTTTTGTCGGCCCCTCGGGATGCGGCAAATCCACTTTGCTGCGCATGATCGCCGGCCTTGAGGATATTTCCGGCGGCGACGTCGTCATCAACGGCGTGAAGGTCAATGAACTGCCGCCGGTCAAGCGTGGTATCGCCATGGTCTTCCAGTCCTATGCTCTCTATCCGCATATGACTGTTTTCGAAAACATCGCTTTTCCTTTGCGCGTCGAAAAGATGGAAGAGGGCAAGATCAAGGACAAGGTGGAGAGCGTCGCAAAGATTCTTCAGCTCGACCAGCGCCTGCAGCAGCGCCCCGGCATGTTGTCCGGCGGACAGCGCCAGCGCGTTGCCATCGGCCGCGCCATCGTTCGTGAACCGAAGATATTCCTGTTCGACGAACCGCTTTCCAATCTTGATGCCGCCCTTCGCGCCGATATGCGCATCGAGCTCACCAATCTTCACAAGACGCTCAAGGCAACGATGATCTATGTCACACACGATCAGGTGGAGGCCATGACCATGGCGGACCGCATCGTGGTGCTGAATGCCGGCGAAATCGCCCAAGTGGGCGCGCCGCTCGAACTTTATCACAAGCCGGCGAACCTGTTCGTCGCGGGGTTCATCGGTAATCCGAAAATGAACTTCCTGAAGGTCACCTGCAAATCCGTCGGTCCCGAGGGTGTAACGGTGGCTTATGAGGGCCAGACGATCACCGTGCCGGTGGAACCTCGCGCTGCTCTGGAAGGCGCCCAGCTAACGCTTGGCATTCGCCCCGAACATACCGGCCTCGAGCCGGCGGATCTCAACATCAAGGTGGCTCCCAGTGTCATCGAGCGGCTCGGTGTGAACACGATTGCCTATGGCGTCGCGCCGACAGGTGAAAATTATTGCGCGCTGCTTTCCGGCTCCGCACCCGTGGTGGTGGACGAGCCCATCGTCACCGGCGTCAAGGCATCGGATTGTCACCTGTTCGACGAAAGCGGCATTGCTCTCGAGCGGCGCGTCGATCTTTCCGTCCTCAAGCTGATACAATAACGGCTGGGAGTCGGGCCATGCACTCTGTCCTAACGCGCCCGGCTTTTCCTGATGCGATCGGTGTCCGGCGATTTTTGCCCGTCACCGGGCGAAAAAATAACGCCGGGCTTTTGGCCCGGCCTTCACTGAACTCCAGCATCTCCGTTGGATCACGGCATGGGGTTGGGCATGTAGCCGGTAAAGCCGCTGATCTTCCAGCGTCCTTCATGCAGCCGGCAGTAATAAAGCGTCTGCCACTTCATGACGTCGAAACCGCCATCGGCCCTGCGAATTCCGCCGTCGAATTTCTTGCGAACCAGCGCGGTTTCGCCTTCCACTTCGATTTCCTCAAGCGTGGTGGTGGTGAAGATCGCATGGCGTGGGTCTTCAGCAAATTGCTGGGTTTGGAAATCCTCCGCCTGCCGCAGCCATTCGTCGCGATAGGCGGCAAGGGAGGGGAAAGACAGGCGCCAGTTGTCAGGATTTGCATCCCGACTGGCATTGATGCCGAGGAAGCCGTCTTCAACGAAATCATCCGCTACCCTGGACCAGTCGGCTGCAAGGAAAGCGTCGATGTCCCGCGTTACCAGCATCTCCCAGATGGAATGGCGGGCGCTGTCGGTTTCGGCGAAGGGGTTTTGGAAGGGATCGCGCATGATTCTGGTCCGTTGTTGAAATTATTTTCAGGAATTGGAAATTTCTCTGGTGATTATTGTTGGCATATGCTCATCTTCCAATCAACAGAGAAAACTGTTTTCATATTGAGGATGTCAGGCGTGTCTTCGGGAGGACGGAACAACGGCGGTTCCCGGCTTTATTCGGTTGACGGGCGGCCTGGATTAGGGTGCATCGGAAACGGGGCCAAGCCTTAAGTTTTGGCGGAACGGAGACCGGTGAGCATGGATATTTTCGCAAGAATACAAGAAGACAGGGGACAATTCTCGCAATCGGAGCGGCGGATTGCCGATATTCTGGTTTCGGATTTCGAATTCGCCGTCAATGCGTCGATCATTGAACTTGCCGCCCGCGCCGAAGTGTCTCCGCCGACGGTGACGCGGTTCTGCCGCCGGCTGGGCTGCCAGAGCTTTTCGGATTTTAAGGTCAGTCTCGCCAAGACGGCCTATGTCGGTATCCGGTACCTCACCTCCGAACCGTCCAGCACCGGCCCCTCGGACGTCGCGGAAGAGGTGCTTGCCAAGGCTCAGGAAGCACTTTTCCTGTTGCACAGGACGCTCGATCCTGCCCTTGCCGATGAAGCGGCGATCAAGATCGCCAATAGCGGCATGATCTATGCCTTCGGCGCGGGCGGCAATTCCTCAATGATCGCTTCGGAAATCCAGAACCGGCTTTTTCGCCTGGGTTTGCGTGTCTCCACCAGTGCCGATCACAGCATGCAGCTGATGATGACCGCCGCGGCCCGAAAGGAGGACGTGATTATTGGCTCCTCCTTTTCCGGCCGCAACATGGAGCTGGTGAAGTGTTTCAGGCTGGCTCGCGACATGGGGGTTACCACCATCGCGCTTACCCAGAGCGACACGCCGCTTGCCGCGGCCGCGGATATGGTGGTGGGTGTCAACGTGCCCGAGGGAAACAATATCTTCCGCCCGACTTCATCGCGCTACGCCTATCTGGCCGCCGTCGATGTTCTGGCGACGCTTGCTGCTTATCACCATCGGCAAAGATCGATGGTGACGTTGCGTCACATCAAGCAGCAGCTCGTGGAGCATCGCGATTCGGATGACAAGCAATTGCTCGGCGACTGAAGGTGGGATGATGAAAACGTGGGCTGCTCGGCCCGAGACCCCGCAACAGGGGTCGTGAAACTTCAAGGGAGTTGCAGGAGATGAAGGACAGGAAAGACCAGCTCGCCATCGTGACCGGCGCGGCAGGTGACATCGGGCGGGCGATTGCCGCGGCGCTTTCTGAAAGCCATGCGAAGGTGGTGCTGGTTGATATCGATGCTGAAGCCCTTTCCAATGCGCTTTCTCTGCTTTCCGGATCTGGTTTCGTTGCAAAAACCTGCGATGTCACCGATCCTGCAGATCTTTCGAGGCTGGCGGCTGACGTCGCGGAGCTGGGCGATGTGGCGACACTCGTCAACAATGCCGGTGCCGCGAGGGCTGTCAGTCTGCACGACACGACCGCCGAAATATGGCGGCAGGACAATGCCCTTAATCTCGAAGCACCGTTTCTCTGCTTTCGCGCTTTTGAAGACGCGCTGAAGCGGACACAGGGTTCCGTCGTCAATATTACGTCGGTCAACGGCATGTCGGTTTTTGGCCATCCCGCCTATAGCGCGGCGAAGGCCGGATTGATCCACCTGACGAAACTCATCGCCGTCGAATACGGGAAATTCGGTATCCGTTCCAACGCTGTCGCGCCGGGCACCGTGCGCACTCAGGCGTGGGAGGTGCGGGCCGCTGCCAATCCCCAGGTCTTCGAGGAGGCGAAGCGCTGGTATCCGCTGCAGCGCATCGTGAAACCCGAAGACGTGGCGAACGCGGTCGCCTTTCTGGCGGGACCGCAGGCGGCGGCCATCAGCGGCGTGTGCCTGCCGGTCGATTGCGGTCTCACGGCGGGGCAGGCGCCGCTGGCCCGCACTTTTTCGCAATCCGAACACTACTGACCGAGCCCTTTCATAGGGTCAAATGCGCAATAAAGGGGAGCATCATGGCGCTCGCAAACTATCGTCTCGAAAATTCATGGCATCCACTGGCGGAATCCGCATCCGGAGGCTTCACCTTCACGCTGATCAACCTTTCCCGAGAGCCGCTGAGGGATTTCCGTATCGTTTACACGTCGCTGACGCGGACGGTAGACAAGCCGGTTTGCGGCAATGCGGTTTATCTGCGCCGTAACGCCAATTTCCATGAATTCGCGCCGCCTGCCGGTTTCGTGCTGGAACCCGGCAAATCCTGGCGTTTCACCGTCGATGGGTTGCTGAGGCCCGCCCGGCATCGCACGGATGGTGCAAAATCCGCCTATATCAGCCTTGCCGACGGCACGCATCGCGCCGTTGATGTCGGGGACCT
Organism: Agrobacterium sp. CMT1; assembly: GCF_037203725.1. Classification (NCBI taxonomy): domain Bacteria; kingdom Pseudomonadati; phylum Pseudomonadota; class Alphaproteobacteria; order Hyphomicrobiales; family Rhizobiaceae; genus Agrobacterium; species Agrobacterium sp. CMT1. The sequence continues at coordinate 56,835 of NZ_JBBCAR010000018.1, read as the reverse complement.
GATGTTGGACGGGCGTCACAGCGAGCCGGCGCCGGTGCTGCTTCCAGAAGGCAAGCTTGTTCTGCCTTTTGCCATCCAGCCCTGGCCTGCCGAAATCGATGCCGAACCCGGCGACGGCTTTCCCGTCGCGCTCTTCCCGTCGGAAGATGCCAAGGCCAATGAAGTCCTTGCGGTGGAAACCGTGCTTTCGCTGTTCCGCAGGCTATTTGCCGTCGGGCACGTGCCCTTCAGCCTCGCCCCTGTGCATGAGGGAAAGGCCCTGCACTTCAAACAGCATAGCGGACTGGAGGCGGAAGGTTATCGCCTTTCCTTTTCCTCTGACTTTGTTGTCGTGGAATACTCGGCCGCTGCCGGGCTGCAGTATGGCCTGACGGTTCTGGCGCAATTGCTGCATGGCGCGCGTCTCGATCCGAGGTTCCGTTTTCCCGCGTCCGGCACAATCAGCGATGGGCCGCGTTATAGCTGGCGGGGCTGCCACCTGGATGTCTCGCGGCAATTTTATCCGACACAGGATGTCGTGCGGCTCATCGATATTCTTGCATGGCTGCGCATGAACCGCTTCCACTGGCATCTGACGGATGATGAGGCGTGGCGTCTTGAAATCAAGGCTTATCCGTTATTGACCACGGTCGGCGCCACACGCGGCCCGGATGCGCCGCTTCTGCCGCAGCTTGGCAACGGCGCGGAACCGGTCTCGGGTTATTATACCCAGGACGATGTGCGCATGGTCGTTGCCCATGCGGCGGCGCTGAATGTGGAAATCGTGCCGGAAGTCGATATTCCCGGCCATAGTACGGCTGCCCTCGTCGCCTATCCGGAACTGACGGACGGGCAGGAAGCCCCTGACACCTATCGCTCCGTGCAGGGATATCCTAACAACGCGCTCAATCCCGCCATCGAACTCACTTACGAATTCCTCGGCAAGGTTTTCGATGAGATGGTGGAGCTGTTCCCGTCTCGGCTGATCCACATCGGCGGCGATGAGGTTGCGGACGGATCCTGGCTCGCCTCGCCACTCGCCAAGGAGCTGATGGAAAAGGAGGGACTGGATGGTACTTTCGGTATCCAGTCCTATTTTATGAAACGCATTCAGGCCATGTTGCACGAGCGCGGCCGTCAGCTGGCCGGCTGGGACGAGGTTTCGCACGGCGGCGGCGTCGACCCCTCGGGAACATTGCTGATGGCGTGGCAGAAGCCGGAGGTCGGCCTTGAACTCGCAAGGCAGGGTTACGATGTGGTGATGACCCCGGGGCAGGCCTATTATCTCGACATGGTTCAGGACGAAGCCTGGCAGGAGCCAGGTGCCAGCTGGGCCGGCACCGTTCCGCCTTCCCACACCTACTCTTATGAGGCGATCGGTGATTTTCCAGAGGAGTTGAAGGAGAGGATGAAGGGCGTTCAGGCCTGCATCTGGTCCGAACATTTCCTCAACCGCGCCTATTTCAACCATCTGGTCTTCCCGCGGCTACCGGCCATTGCCGAGGCGGCCTGGACACCGAAGGCGCAGAAGGACTGGTTGCGTTTTGCGGCCATCGTTCCCTTTAGTCCGGTGTATTGAGGGGAAGGTGACATGCGTATTGCCGTTGGTGGAATCCATACCGAGTGCAGCACCTACTCGCCGGTGTTGATGGGGCAGGAGGATTTTCGCGTCTTTCGCGGCGCGGAGTTGCTGGAGGCCGAATATTTCAACTTTCTCGGCGAAGGCGGAGCGGAGGTGCTGCCGCTTCTGCACGCCCGGGCGGTGCCGGGCGGTCCGGTGTCGCGCCCGGCCTACGACGCTTTCAAGCGGGAATTCCTCGAGCGCCTGAAAGCCTCATTGCCCTTGGACGGACTTTATCTCGCCATGCATGGCGCGATGAATGTTGAAGGCATGGACGATGCGGAGGGCGACTGGATTTCAAGCGCCCGCACCGTGGTCGGACCGGATGTCGTCATCTCCGCGAGCTACGACCTGCACGGCAATGTCAGCCAGACGATCATCGATCAACTCGACATATTTGCCGGCTATCGAACTGCGCCGCATATCGATGTGCGGGAGACGATGGTGCGCGCCTGGACGATGTTGACCAGGGCCCTGGAGACAGGGACAAGACCCGGTATCGCCTGGGCGAAAATCCCCGTTCTGCTGCCCGGCGAGAAGACTTCCACGGAAGACGAGCCGGCCAGGAGCCTTTATGCTTTCCTTCCTGATCATGACGCCCGCCCTGGCATCTGGGATGCGAATTTCATGATCGGCTACGTCTGGGCGGATGAACCGAGAGCGACCGCTTGCGCCGTGGTGACGGGAACGGATAAAGCGGCCGCACAGGCAATTGCGGCCGAGATCGCGCAATCCTACTGGGACGCCCGGCAGGATTTTCATTTCGGTCCCGTGACGGAGCCGCTCGCGAAAATTCTGGATATTGCGGAAACGACGACCACCCGGCCGATCATTCTGGCGGACTCGGGCGATAACCCCACTGGCGGCGGGGTGGGCGATCGCGCCGATGTTCTGGCGGCGCTCCTTGCGCGTGACTGGCAGGGTGCATTGGTGGGCGGCATTACCGACAGGCCTGCGGTCGAAGCCTGTTTTGCGGCGGGCGAAGGCGCGATCCTTTCCCTGAAGATCGGCGGAAGTCTTGATCCGAAGAGCCCGTCCGTCACCGTTGAAGCCGAGGTTGTGACACTGGATGATCCTGGTCCGGCGGATCAGCGACAGGCTGTGATCGTCATCGGCGGAATCACGGTCATTCTGGCCGCCCGTCGCCGGCCCTATCACATGATTTCGGATTTTACCCGTCTTGGCTTCGATCCGAAGGACGTGCGGCTTCTGGTGGTGAAATCCGGTTACCTGTCGCCGGAGCTTGCGCCGATCGCCAATCCCAACCTCATGGCGTTGACGGAGGGTGTAATCAATCAGGATATTGAAAATCTTCCCAATCGCCGTCGGGAGGGCGATTTTTATCCCTGGAAGCCGCACTTCGATTATATCCCGAATCCTGCCCTTTCGGTCCGCTGGCGATGACAGCGGTCCGGTAGCTTCAATCCAGCGATCCGGCTTTGCCGGATCATCTCAGGCGAACATCCATGCCGTCGGCTCTTTCCATCGTCATCAACAATCCGTCGATCCGCATCGGGGCGCTCGCCATCCTGTTCTTCGGATTTTCGAATGCGGCGACCGCGCCCTATCAGGCGGTGATCGGCATTCGCGAAATCGGGCTCAGCAACACCGTCTATTCGCTGCTGATGCTGTTTGCCGCCGTCATCAATGTCAGCGCCAGCGTGCTGATGGGCATCGTCGCTGACAGGCTGGGTGAATATCGCAAGCCAATGCTCTATATTGCGCTGTTCGGTGTCAGCGGCTACCTGCTGGTGTATCTCGCCGGTAATGCCACTGCCTTTGTGGCCTCCAAACTCGTGCTTTTGCCAATTTTCGGCGCGATGAATTCGCTGATCTTTGCGCATGTGCGTGCCGACGCCCGCAATCTTTCGACGGGCGAGATGATCGCGGTGAATTCCATCATGCGGGCGACGATCTCGCTTTCCTGGGTGCTGGTGCCGGGGCTTGTGGGGGTATTTCTGGTGAATTCCGGAAACATGCTGACCGCGTTCTTGTTCTCGGGCATATGCGCGCTCGTCTGTTTTCTGCTGGTGGCCTTCTGCCTGCCGCGCGCCGCCACGCCCGCCTCGGCCAGTACCGAAGCGCGTTTTGGCCTGCGCGCCTCGCTTGGTGAAATCGGATCGCGTCGGGTGCTGCTTCGGATCGTCGCCATCGCATTGATCTGCTCGATGCTGCATTTGAACGATTCCGTGCGTTCCCTCATCATTACCGGCCAAGCCAAGGGTACGGTGGCCGATATCGGCATCGTCGCCGGTATCGTCGCCGCGCTGGAAATCGTTTTCATCTTGCTGTGGGGCTGGATAGAAAAGAAGGTGCCCCAGACCCTGACGCTTGCCGCGGGCGCACTGCTTTACGCTGTTTACCTGATCCTGCAGGGGCTCGCATCGGCGCCGTGGCATATCTATGCCCAGACCATCATCAGCGCACTGGGGGCGGCCGCGATCATCAGCATACCCATCACCTACCTGCAGGAACTGATCGCGGACCGGCCGGGCCTCGGCAGTTCGCTGATCGCCGTCAATATTTTTCTTGGAGCGGGTCTGGGCGCCCTGATTTTTGCCCTTGGCACGCTCGTCTCCAATTATTCGGGAACGTCGATCCTCGGGGCGATCGTCGGGATTGGCGGGGTTTATATGCTCTACGCCCTTGATGGGATCGGTCGCCGCAGGTAACCGCCATCGAATGAAAGAGGCTATGATGATTCTCGAGATTTGCGTGGACGATGTGGCCGGCCTGGAAGCCGCAGTGAGAGGCGGGGCGGACCGTATCGAACTTTGCGCAGCACTGTCCGGCGGCGGGGTCACTCCGTCTGTCGGCTTTATGCACCGCGCTGCGGCTTATGGGTTGCCCGTCAGCGTGATGATCAGGCCACGTGCCGGCGATTTCGTTTTCACGCGTGATGAAGCGGATGTGATGAAACGCGATATAGATGCCGCGCGCGCCGCGGGCCTTTCCGGCGTGGTGCTCGGTGCATCGCGCGAGGACGGCTCCCTCGATCTTCTGCTGCTCGAAGAGCTGCGTCGTCATGCCAACGGTCTGGATGTAACGCTTCACCGGGCTTTCGATGTCGTTCCCGCCATGGATGAAGCCCTCGAGGCCGCCGTTGCGCTGGGCTTTTCCAGAATTCTCACTTCCGGCGGCGCACGTTCAGCGCTGGAAGGGGTGGAGACTCTGGCCCGCTTGTCGGAGGTCGCTGCCGGGCGGATCGCCATCATGCCGGGTGCCGGCGTGCGTCCGCAAAGCGTGCAGACGCTGCTTGACCGGCTTCCAATCACCGAAATCCACGCATCCTGTTCCGCCGTTCCTCACTATGATCCGGAAAGCCGCGTGGCGAAGCTCGGTTTCACCGGGGCGGGGCGCAAAGTCACGGATGAGGCAGCGGTGCGTGAACTAAAGGCGATCCTTACCGCTCATCATAAAGCCGATGCAGCGTCCTAGCCGTCCCGGCGGCGCCATCGAGATTGAGGTGGACCGTACCGGGTGGCGGCAGGACGAGTGCCGCCTTGATCGCGTCGGCCATGGAGGCTGGCGAAATATCTTTCTCTTCCAGCACATGGGCAAGCCCAAGCCCGGCCAGCCGCTCCGCACGGGCGCTCTGTTCGGTTTCACCGCCGGCCGCGAAAGGGATGAGGAGCGAACGGCATTTTGCCTGAAGAATATCGCAGACGGTGTTGTAGCCGGCCTGTGATACCGAAAGGCGCGCGCCGGCGAGCAAGCTCGCGAAATCCTTGCGGAAGCGGAAAACGGAGATATTTTCCGGTGCCGCAGCCAATATCGCATCGAAATCCGCCTGTGGCATATTGGGACCGGTGACGAGACACCAGCTCTTGATACTGTCCAGCAGCGGCGCGGCCTCAAGGGCGGCCCGGACAAGGGCCGCACCGACAGCGCCGCCGCCGGCGGAGACCACAATATCGAATTTCTCGACCGGTTCCGGCGGTGGAAGCGGAGCCACCAGGCCGGTGTAGACAATACGCTGACGTATCTCGCTGGCGAGGGGAAAGGTATCTTCCAGCCGGGCGAAATCCGGGTCGCCGTGCACGAGCACGGCGTCGAAATGTTTCTTTACCAGCGAGACGGTTTCTTCATCCCGGCCCGGCTTGGTTTTTTCCTGCAAAATATCTCGCAGTGACGCCATGACGAGCGGGCGCGGTTCGCTATCCTCGATCTCATCGAGAAGCGGAAGCAGTTCGAACCGCACCTGCCTGCGGCCGAAGGGAAAAGCCTCGATGATGACGATATCGGGTTTGGCGCCATGATAGGCACCGATCAGCATATCGGTCCTGAGCCTCTTGAAGTCGTCATCCACCGGTTTGCCGGAACTGTCGACCAGGCCGGCAAAACTGCCATCGCTGACGGCAATCGGCGGCAATTCGACATGACGGATGCCTTCACCCGGAAATCCCGGGACAGGCGTTCCGCCCGTCACCAGAACCACGTTGAAGCCATCCGCCTGAAGGGCATTGGCGATGCGGCTGGCGCGGGCTATATGGCCGATGCCAAGAAGATGCTGGACATAAAAGAAAATACAGGGCCGCTTTTCCATCTCGGTCATGGTGTCTTTTCCCATTCGGTCTCGAAGAGCGTCTTCAGTTCGGCAATGCTGGTGCGATGATCGAAGGCGGTGCGCACGCGGTTTTCGGCGGCGTTGCCAAGACGCAGGCGCAATTGCGGATCGGTAATAGCCAAGCGCAGGGCATCTGCGAAGGCCGCGGGATTTTCCGGCTCTGTGAGCAGGCCGTTTTCACCACTGACGAAGAACTCCGGAATGCCCGATATGTTGGTGGAGATGCAGGTCATCGCCTGGCTCGCAGCCTCGACCAGCACGTTGGGAAGACCGTCGCGGTCGCCATCGCTGGTGATGCGGCAGGCAAGGGCAAAGAGGTCCGCTTGCCGGTAATTCTCCAGCACCTGCTTCTGGTCCATGGCTCCCGTCCAGACGACCCTGTCGGAGACGCCAAGTTCGTCCGCGAGTTTTTTCAGCGCAGCCAATTCGTCCCCGCCGCCGATATGGGTAAAGCGCCAATGGATATTGCGTGGCAGCGAGGCGAGCGCGCGCAACAGAATATCGATTCCCTTTTTCTTGACCGCACGGCCGACACTCAAAATCCTGACCGGATCCTCGGCATCTGAACCGTCTCTCGCCGGCCGCGGCGTGTCGAAATGCGGGAAACGCGTGAGATCGAGGCCATGATAACTCAGATGTACGTTCTGCCTCACCCCGGAAAGGGTCTGCAGATGCCGAAAGCCGCCGGCAGTGCAGGTCACGGCCCAGCGGGCGCTTTGCAGCTTGGCGGCAAGGTCACGATCACTGGAGGTCCAGATGTCCTTGGCGTGGGCCGAAATCGTCCAGGGCGTGCCCGTGATGAGATGGGTATAGGCCGCGACTGACGCGGGCGTATGGATGAAATGCACATGCAGCCACCCGGCATCCTCCGGCCATTCATGGGCCAGCACGGCCGCCTGACCGAAACGGCGAAAGCGGTTGCGGCTAAGATCATGGGGCAGGTCGCTGAGAAACTGGCGAAGCGCCTTGGTGAAGCCCGGCTTTTTGCGACATCCCCACAGGGCTTTCAGCACACGCAGAGGTTCCTCATGCAGATACTCCGGCAGGTAGGTGACGGGCGCGCTGATCTCATCATGAACGGGATGGCGTTTCTTGTCCGTTGGCCGGCGCATGGACATGAGTTCGAGCTTCAGCCCGGCCTTTTCAAGCCCCAGCAATTCCTGGGCGATAAAAGTCTCGGACAGGCGCGGATAGCCCTTGAGGAGCACCACGATTTTTTTTGCATCAGTCACGTTGCGCGCGTCTCTTCTGAACGTTGGTTGCCGAGGCCGGGTTACGCGCTGAGCGTGATCGGCGTCTTGTCGCCCTCGGGCGGCAGCCATTCGGCAATCCTGCGTGATATGTTTTCCAACCCGTCGAGCTTCAGCCCGCACGAATTGACGGATGGCGGCGCGCGGTGCGGCAGGGCTTTGAGGGCGGCCGCCATCTTGGCTGGGTTCTCGGCATCTTCCGGCAGGAGCATGTCGAAAAGACCCAGCTCCGATGCGCGGCTGGCGCGGATAAGCTGCTCCTCCCGCGGCACCGTGCGGGGCACGACGAGTGCGGGTTTGTCGAAAGACAATATTTCGCAGACAGTGTTATAGCCACCCATGGAGACCACGGCCTGCGCACCAGCGACGAGATCTTCCATGCGATTGTCGAATTCGATGATTTCGATGTGCGGTATATCGGCCACGCTGCTCATGAAGCGCTGGCGCTGATCCGCCGGCATATAAGGGCCGAGCACGACCAGCGCCTTGTGCGTCAGCTCCGGGTCATGTCGGTAGGCGTTGATGACGTCATCGATCAATTCACTGCCGTCGCCACCGCCGCCTGTGGTGACGAGAAGATAATCGCCTTCCGGCCGATGCGCCGCGGTCTCTGCCTGTGTCTTCGATCTCTGAAGAAAGCCCACGAAATCCATCTTGTCGCGCACCGTCTGCGGAACGTCGAGCCCTGTCAGCGGATCGTGGAAATCCGGCGGGCCATAGACCCAGACATGGTCATAGAACTGGCCGATCTTGGTCATGACGTTGTTGCGCTTCCACTCCGCCTCGAGCAGCTGCGGCGCATCCATGACATCACGCAGGCCGATGACGAGCTTGGTGCCCTGTCCCTTGAGATAAGCGAGTGTTTCCTCCACCTCGCCGCGAAGGCCCATGGGCTCCTTGTCGACGATGAAGATGTCAGGCTGGAAGCTTTCGGCGGTATGGTAGATGATGGACCGGCGCATCTTCAGCGTTTCCTGAAGATCGATATGCCTGTCCATCGAGGTGTATTCGCCATTGCGCAGCTTGATGACGCTCGGAATTTTCACGAAATCGACGCGGGCGCGATAATCGAAGGCACCGGCAATGGTAGCCCCTGAAATGATGAGGACGTTGAGACCGCGATAATCCTCCACCAGGGCATGCGCGATGGTGCGACACCGCCGCAGATGGCCGAGACCGAAGGAATCGTGGCTGTACATGAGAATACGCGCGTCGTTCAAACGGGAGCTCATGGGCCACACCTCTTTTTGCCTTTCACGATGAAGGCGGCTTCGGAAGGGCAGTTTATCAAGGTGTATTCCATTTTATCTGAAGGGGTCCGCAGCATCACGTAGTCCGTCACCGAAGAAATTAAAGGCCAGAATGACGAGAACGACAGGGATCGTCGGGATGAGAAGCCAGGGATATAGCGCAATGACGCTGACGCTGCGCGCCTCCGTGAGCAGAATTCCCCAACTTGTGATCGGGGGGCGCAGGCCGAGGCCCAGGAAGCTGAGCGCTGTTTCGCCAAGGATCATGCCCGGTATCGTCAGGGTTGCCGAGGCGATAAGATGGGACATGAAGCCCGGAATAAGATGTCGGCCAATGATACGCGGTGTGCCCGCTCCCATCAATTGCGCAGCCAAAACATAGTCTTCCTCGCGCAACGCCAGTAGCTTTGAACGCACGGCGCGCGCTAGCCCGGTCCAGTCCAGCATGCCGAGAATGATGGTGATGCCGAGATAAACGAGGATCGGACTCCAGGTCACCGGCATGATGGCCGCGAGCGCCAGCCATAGCGGAATGCTGGGAATGGATTGCAGGACCTCGATGATGCGCTGGACAATCAGGTCAAACGTGCCGCCGCGATATCCCGCCAGGCCACCGATCACAATCCCGAGAACGAAGCTCATGGCGACGCCGAGGAGGCCGATGGTCAGCGAAATGCGCGCGCCGTAGATGATACGGGACAGCACGTCACGCCCGAGGCGGTCGGTGCCGAGAAGGAACAGTTCACCGCCTTCTGCCGGGCAAACGAGATGGGTTCTGCCCTCGAACATGCCCCAGAAACGATAGGTGTCACCCTTGCAGAAGAAACGCAGCGGCTGGATATCGGTCGGCACGTCCCGGTAGACACGCCTCAGATTTTCCATGTCGAGCGTCATTTCACGGCCATACACGAAGGGGCCGACAAATTTCCCGTCATTGAAGAGGTGGATGGCCTGGGGCGGGGCGTATATGTGTTCGATATTGCGGGTGTGGAGATTATAGGGGGCGAGGAACTCGGAGATTAGAATCGAAAGGTAAAGCACCACCAGAAAGGCGCCGGACCACACCGCGATCTTGTGCTGGCGGAACTGCCACCACATGAGCTTCAACTGCGAGGCTTTGCTGAAGGCCGCCATGCCAGACGTGTTGGGTTCGATCAGCGACGGGTCGAAGGGCGCGGTCGAGACATAGTGCGGCAGGGCTTCGCCGGGATTCGGAATGGATGAAGTCATTTGACGTTACCACCTCCGAAGCGGATTCTCGGATCGAGTATGGCAAGGGCGATGTCCGACACCAGAACGCCGATCACCGTCAGGAACGCAAGGAACATCAGGAACGAACCCGCCAGATACATGTCCTGGCTTTGCAACGCCCGGATGAGCATGGGGCCGGTGGTCTCGAGCGACAGGACGACGGCAGTAATTTCCGCGCCCGATATGATGGCAGGCAGGATCGAGCCGATATCCGAGATGAAAAAATTCAGGGCCATGCGCAGCGGATATTTGGTCAATACCCTGAAAGGGTGCAGGCCCTTGGCGCGGGCGGTGACCACATATTGCTTCTGTAATTCATCCAGAAGATTGGCGCGCAGGCGGCGGATCATGCCGGCCGTGCCCGCCGTTCCGATAATGAGAACGGGAATCCAGATATGCTCAAGGATCGACTTGAACTTCGCCCAGCTCATCGCCTGGTTCAGATATTCCCGGTCCATCAGATGGCCTATGGAGATGCCGAACCATATGTTGGCGAAGTACATCAGAATCAATGCCAGCATGAAGTTGGGGATGGCGATGCCGAGCAGGCCGAGGAAGGTTAGCCCGTAATCGCCCCAGCTGTATTTATGCGTGGCGGAATAGATGCCGATTGGAAAAGCCAGCAGCCAGGTGACAATGATGGTGACGAAGGAAACCAGAACCGTCAGCCACAGGCGATCTCCCACCACGTCGCTCACGGGTAGCTGATATTCGAAGGAATAACCGAAATCGCCGACAAGCATGCCGGTCGCCCAGCGGAAATAGCGGATCGGGGCCGGCTGATCGAAGCCGTAACGGACGCGCAGTTCCTCGATTTCGGCAAGATTTGCCGTTTCACCCATGGCGCGCAGCTCAGCGACATAGCTTTCGAAATAATCGCCCGGGGGCAGTTCGATGATGGTGAAAACCAGCATCGAGATCAGGATGAGCGTCGGGATCATGACGAGGACGCGCTTCAGAATATACCGCAGCATATCAGGCGTCTCCGTCGTACCAGAAGCTATCCGGCATGTAGACGCCGAGATAGGAAGTGGGTTCATAACCGAAAAGCGCCTTTTCCGGCACGTTCCGCATGCGCTTGACATGGACGACGGGCTGCAGCGCGCCGTTGACGATGCCGATGGAAAATACCTGCTGCGTATAGACGCCAAGCATTTCCAGCCAGATTGCCTGACGTTCTTCCTCGGTGACGCTTCGACGCCATTTTTTCAGAAGATCAAGCAAATGGGCCGCTTCCGGCAGATCGGGCTCTTTGCCTTCACGGCCGCCGGATAGATAGTGAATCCCCCAGACCGGCCATTGCAACTGGTCGTCACCGGTGGGGGCAAGGCCGGAAGGCAGCATGTCGGCCGTTGGCACGCCATTGTCCATACCCATCCACACCGACATCAGTACTTCTCCGCCCATGGCGCGCTTGCGGAAAACATCGCGCTGGGTGGGGCGGACAGAAACGGCAATGCCGATATGTCGCCAGTGATCCGTCACCAGCTCCATCACGTCTGTTTCGAGCGTGCTTTCGCCTGTCGTCTCGACAATGATATAGGCGGGTCGACCATCAGGCAGGAGCCGAAGGCCGGCATTGTCGCGCTTGTCGAGACCCGCTTCATCGAGCAGCCTGTTGGCCGTTGCGCGATCGAAAGCGCTCCAGGCGTCCGCAAATTCCTGCCGGTAAAGCGGGCTTTCCGGCAGTACGGTATCTGCGCTTTCCTTCGCGAGCCCGTAAAAACAGACCATGTTGATTTCGTGCCGGTTGATCGCGAGCGAGAGCGCGCGGCGCACACGCACATCCTGGAAAGCACTGCGCCAGACCGGGTCGGCGCAATTGAGATTTGGCAGCAGCGCGATGCGCGAGCCCTGGGAGCGCTTGTAGAGATTAACTTTCAGGGGAAAGCGCTTTTCGGCATCCTTCAGGAAAGTGTAATCAGCGAAATCGAGGCCGAAATATTGCAGGTCGCTATCGCCCGACGCCGTCTTGGCCGAGATGATATCCGACGAGGTGACGTTGAGCAGGAAGCGGTCGAGATAGGGCAGTTGCAGGCCGTTTTCATCGACGCGGTGATAATAGGGGTTGCGTTCGAACACGAACTGTTCGGCCGACGGCGCGGTTGTGTTACGCCAGGCATCGAGCGTCGGCAGATCCGGATTTTCGGGGCGCACCTGCCGCGACATCTTGATATGCAGCCCGCTCCAGTCGTCTGTCTTGTTTTTCTTGATCAGCTTGGCGAGCTTCTCCGCCGTCTGATATTTGATGTGGAACTGTTTCATATAGGCAGCAGGCAAGAACAGCCGCGCCGGCGAGGCGGCCGCCAGTTTTGCCAGAAAATCCGGATTGGGGCCGTCCCAAGTGTATCGCACGGTCAGCCGGTCAACGACCTCGATCTGGGGCGGTTTGCCATTGACCAGAAGCTCGATCGGCGGACCACCCTTGTGGATTTCCTTATTGAGGGCAACATCTTCCCAGAAATAGCGGAAATCCTCTGACGTGAAATCACTGCCATCGGACCACTTATGGCCTTCGCGCAGCCTGAAGGTGAAGATGCGTTCTTCCTGCACGTCGTAGCTTTCCAGAATATCCGGATGAAGCTCGAATTTTTCGTCGTAACCGACAAGGCGGGCATAGCTGCTGATCGGCATCAGGCGAATGTCGCGCTGGCCGCCAATGAGCATACGTACCGATCCACCATGTTTCCCCGGCTCTCGGCCAAGTGCCTTCATGTCGATGACGCGCGGGTTTTTCGGCAGGCGCTCGGTGATGTCGGGCAATTCGCCCTTTTCGCGTTTTTCCTTGAAATAGGTGGGGTCGATATAGGAGGCCCGCGCATAAGCCGGCACAAAGACAGAGGCCAAGAGGGCAAGAGCGGTGCGACGCGTGATCAAGGGCGAAGCTCCCGCATGTCGGCATTGCCGTTCGCAAGTACGAAATGGCCTTCCCCAAGATCGGCCGATACCATCTCACCATCCCCCTCGTCGCGGAACTGTTTGCCCCAGTCGAATTTGCCCGTCGCGCTGATCTTGCCGATGGTGCGGAAATCGAGCGGACGGTCGAGATCGGGGAAAGGCACGGCGGCCAGCAGGGATTTCGTATAGGGATGCACCGGAGCGCGCATCAGGATTTCCCGTGGCGCCAGCTCCACGATGCGGCCCTCGCACATGACCGCCACGCGATCGGCCATATAATCCACCACCGCAAGATTATGCGAGATGAAGAGGTAGGTAAGCCCGAGATCCTGCTGCAAATCTTTCAGCAGATTGAGAATTTGCGCCTGCACGGAAACATCGAGAGCGGAGACGGGTTCGTCGCAGATCAGCAGTTCCGGGCCAAGTGCGAGGGCTCTTGCAATGCCGATACGTTGTCTTTGCCCGCCCGAAAAACTGTGCGGATAACGGTTCAGCGCGCTTTCCCCAAGCCCGATGGCCCTGACGAGGTTGCGCACTTTTTCGGAGCGATATTTCGCATCACCCCGACCGTGGATTTCCAGCGGCTCGCTCAGGATGTTTCCCACGGTCATGCGCGGCGATAGCGAGGATATCGGGTCCTGAAAGACCATCTGTATCTTCGACCGGAGCTCTTTCAGGTCATCGTCCCGGGCGTTGAGGACATCGATATCGCCCTGCGGACGGTGGAAGGTGACGGAACCCTGATCCGGGCGAACGGCGCGCATGAGGATTTTGCTGACGGTTGTCTTGCCGCTGCCGCTTTCGCCGACCAGTCCCAAACATTCTCCACGACGGATCTCAAAGCTGACGCTGTTTACCGCTTTGGTTGCGCTGGCGTCACCTTTGCGGAACCAGCTCGATTTGCGCGTCGTGAACGTCTTGCTGATATTGTCCACGGTCAAAAGCGGACCAGGGGTTTTGTTGACCGTCGCGGTCTTCTTGCCCACCAGGCTTTCATGGTCGACGTTGATTTCGCGTAGCGCCTTCAGCCTCTCGCCCGGCTTCATGTCGAAATGCGGAACGGCTGCCATCAAACCCTTGAGATAAGGATGGGCTGGCGATTTGAAGATATCATCGACCGTGCCGGCTTCCATGATCTCGCCCTGATAGATCACGGCAACCTCATCTGCAATGTTCGCCACCACGCCGAGGTCATGGGTGATGAGCAGCATGCTCATATTCAGCCTGCTCTGCAGGTCACGCAGCAGCTTGAGGATTTGCGCCTGAATGGTCACATCAAGCGCTGTCGTGGGTTCGTCGGCGATCAGAAGCGCGGGACGACAGATCAGCGCCATGGCGATCATGGCGCGCTGGCGCATGCCGCCTGAAAGCTCGAAAGGATACATGTTCACGACCTTCTTCGGGTTCGAAAACCCGACGAGATCGAGTGTCTCATACATTTTTTCCGCACGTTCCGCCGGCGAAAGGATGCTGTGGATTCTGAGCGCCTCGTCAATCTGGTTGCCGATGGTGTGCAGCGGCGAAAAAGAGGTCATCGGCTCCTGAAAGATCAGCCCGATGCGGTTGCCACGGATAGCGCGGATTTCGCGGCCGTCTTTGGGCAATTGCAAAAGATCGACGGGACCGCCCGCAGTGTTTTCCGGATCGGTGAACAGCACGCGGCCATTCACACGAGCGGTCTTGGGATGGATGCCCATGATCGTCTGGCCAATGACGGATTTTCCGGAGCCGGATTCACCGACCAATGCGGTTACTTTTCCCGGAAGAATGCGGAGGCTCGCCCCCCTGACTGCATCGATCGTTCCACCCATGAGAGAAAACGAGACCTGCAGATTTTCGATACGGAGCAAATCTGCGCCTGCGCTCATGCCAAAGGGTTCCTTGCCGCCTCTTTATCGTTGCCTTGTGACAATTGCTCGGGAGGGCTTAAAGCAACGTTATCGCAGGGTTTGTTGTCTGTCTATCCTTCTGAAACATCGAATTCTTTAGCAAATTTGAAGCCGGCTTCCGAAATGCTGCGACTTGCCCCACCGCGCTTGTTTCGTAATATGCTGACGGGAGCTTTCGAACGAGGATCCATGTCCGACAAGAAATATTACGACGCCAAGCTGAACGATGCGCGTCAGTTGCAGAATAACGGCCAATATGCTGAGGCGAACGCGCTTCTCTTATCGCTGGTTGCAGCAAAGGACGGGCATCTGATGGGAGAGCAGACGGTGCTCGGCCTGCCGCGCCGGCTGCATGCCGCGCGGCTGCGTCTTGCCAAGGCCGAAGGCGATATGGTCGCGAAGATCGGTTATCAGTATACGCTGGTGCCACCCCCGCAGGTGCTGGAAAAATATGCGCGATTTTCCGTGGAAGAACGCCGCACAATAAACCTCAAAAGCCGGGAGGATGTGCCGAGGCTCATTCATCAGATATGGATTGGCGAGAAATCGCCGCCCATGTCGGTCGAGGCCTGGGCTGCCCATGCGCTAAAGCACGGCTACGATTATCGCCTTTGGCGGGAAGCCGATCTTGAGCGGGAAGGGGTTTTTGCGAATAGCGTCTTTAACAGGATGCTGAGCGAGGGCGACTATCCGGGTGCTGTTGACGTCGCCCGCTACATCCTGCTCGAGCGGTTCGGCGGCATCTATCTCGACTGCGACTGGTATCCGGCGCGCGACGACGTGAGTTTCGATTCATTCCTTCCCCTTGCGGGTCTCACGGCGTTTGATGAAAAAACGCCGCGGAATACCGGACAGGGAAGTATGCTTCTCGCTAATTCCTTCATTGCCGCTCCAGCTGCGCATCCGGTCTTTCGCAAGATGCTGGCCGCCTTTCCCGACATTCTCGAAGAAATGCCGCGCGCGCCGGCGTGGTGGTCCACCGGCCCGTTGATTTTCACCGTCATTGCCCGGCAGGGAAGCATCAGCCTTGCACCGGCAGCGTTTGTCGCGGCATCCGTTCCGGACCGAACGCCGTTTGATACGGTTGATGCGATCAGGCGGGATCTGGCCAAGGATGCCGGCGGGCTGCTGATCGCCTGGAAATCATGGTGAGATTGCTTCGACGAGGTCTTTAGAGGAGCACCAGCGTGCTGCGCGGTGCCGTGCGGTCACCTCGAAAAGCCGCCGGAGGAAATGCCAGACGGTGTCATCATGCACGAGATGATGGGTAAGGATGCCGATTGTGCCGCCTTCCTCGGTAGCGCGCAGGATGCGGGCCGCCGTCTCGGCAAACAGGACATCGTGGTCACGGCCGCCGCGGCTGCCATGCCAATCGATCACATCCACATGCGTATTCAGACATGGCGGCGCTGTGTCCTTCTCCGGACCGAA
Organism: Agrobacterium sp. CMT1; assembly: GCF_037203725.1. NCBI lineage: Bacteria > Pseudomonadati > Pseudomonadota > Alphaproteobacteria > Hyphomicrobiales > Rhizobiaceae > Agrobacterium > Agrobacterium sp. CMT1. The sequence goes on along the minus strand of NZ_JBBCAR010000018.1, from coordinate 40,699 downwards.
AACGGAGAGGGCCCGATATCCAAGCCCTGTCAGTTCCCTCACTATATGGGCGTCGATGCGGTTCCACGGGGGCACCAGCATGGGCACGACACGCGGTCCATGCAGATCGTAGAGTTTTTCCAGCCCGGACTGCAGCTCGTCGAGAACGAGGGGAAGTTCCCGGTGGAGGCCAAGCTCCTGTTTCTTTTGTCCATCGCCGGCATAATTGCTATGCGACCAGCCGTGAACCGCCACCTGGGCAATGTCCGAGGCATCCAGATGCTGCGCGAGCCTGCGGGTCGTCGTTTCGGGAATGACCGCGAGGGTGACCGGAACCGAGAAACTTTCGCAAAGATCAAGCAGGGTATCGAGTGCCCCCGTCGGGTCCACTGCATCGTCGTCCCTGAGCCACAGATCGGCCGAAATGCCGCGACGTCCGCATTCGTCCAGTGCTGCGACGAGTTTTTCGAGACTCATGATCTTCGTGCCTTTGCTTGCATCAAAATATCGTTCAGCTTCGTTGCGGCATTTTCCAGAGACCGTTCATGCATGACGAACCGGCGGGCTGCTTTTGCCAGTTCCTGTCGCCGCCTGTCGTCGTAAAGCAGGGCCTTGATCGCATCGGCATAAGCGGCACTATCATTTTCAGGTGTCAGTAATCCGGTGGCGCCAGATTTTACGACTTCGGGAACGCCCGCCACTTTTTCGGCGATGACGGGCAGGCCGGCTGCCTGTGCTTCCAGATAGGCAAGGCCGTAGGCCTCGCCGTGACCCGGCCAGACATAAATGGCAGCTTTCGAGAGAAGCGCTGCGATCTCGTCTGCGGCTTTTTGCCCGTGCCAGACGAGGCGATTTTCAGGGAAGCCGCTGAACATGGCTTGCACCGCCTCGCGTTCCGGACCGTCGCCAACGATCTCAAGTGTCCAGTCTATGTCTTGTGGTAGCAGGGCGAGAGCGCTCGACAGGGCGCGATAGCTCTCGAGTTTGTCGCCCGCCCTCATCATGGCGACGGTGATGAGCCGTGTCCGTTTCGGCTGGGGAACAACCTTGAGAAAGGGCGCGGGGTCGATGAAAGGCGGAAGCATCGCCCATTGAAGCCCAGGAGAGGCCTGTGCGAGCCCTTCGCGATCCCGTTCGGTGAAGCAGATATTGACTGCGGCTTCGTTCAACGACGACAACAACCCGTCCTGCACTGCCTGCCAGCCCATGGCGTTGCGCTTTGGCGAATAGGATGCTTCGGCGGTGACGTAGGATATATTGAAACGGCTGGTCAGTTCCGGTCCGAGCAGGTCCGGAGCCTTGTAGTAAGGGTGATAACAAAACCACAGGTCCGGTGCGCCGTGCAACCGCCAGCGCTCCGCAATAGTCTCTACTTCACGTTCGGCCCGGTTGGCGAGGGACGACCGCTCGGGATCATCCGGCTGTCTCAGGAAGCTTCGCAGCTCGGACGCGACAAAAACCTCATGGCTACCCATTGCCATCGCCTGCATCAACAGGCGGGCCATCAACCGGTCGCCGGAAGGAACGGGGTGGTTGGGTGCTTTGAGCGGCGAATAAAAGGCGATCTTCATGCGGATGGTTTTGCGTTGGTCGTGCCTCTGGCGTCAACCGGAATTTGAAGACGCGGAGCCTTGACAGCCTCGCCATTCTTGCCCAACTGAAAGACATCTTTTGCACATGCGCGGAGCGTGACACGCTTTGACTTCTCCAGACATTTCCCAAGCCCTGCTTTCCAGCATCGAGAACAAGAGCGCCAAAGCGGGCGTGATCGGCCTCGGCTATGTGGGCCTGCCGCTTGCCATGACGATCGCCAGAGCTGGTTTCAAGGTTGTCGGTTTCGACATCGACCCCGGTAAAATTACTGCGATAGATGCGGGTCAGAGCTATATCGAGGCGGTTTCGGATGCCGTGCTCGCAGGAGCCAGGCAAAATGACGGCTTTGTTGCGACATGCGACTTCTCCAGATTGGCCGAGTGTGACGTGATCGCCATCTGCGTACCGACGCCGCTGACGAAGTATCGCGAGCCAGACCTTTCCTATGTCGAGAAGACCTGTCACGGCATTGCCGCGCATCTGCGCAAGGGGCAGCTTGTGGTGCTGGAATCCACCACCTATCCCGGCACTACCGATGGGATTGTGAAAACCATTCTGGAGAGCACCGGTCTCGTCTCAGGTATCGATTTCTTCATCGGCTTTTCCCCCGAGCGGGAAGATCCCGGCAACCGGGACTTTGAGACGTCGACCATTCCGAAGGTCGTTGCGGGTGACGGCGAGGCCGCTGGGCAGCTGATGGCGGCTTTTTACGGATCGGTGGTCAAGAAAATCGTTCCGGTCTCGACCAATGCGACGGCGGAGGCCGTGAAGATCACCGAAAATGTCTTCCGCGCTGTCAATATCGCGCTCGTCAACGAACTTAAGGTCGTCTACGAGGCCATGGGTATCGATATATGGGAAGTCATCGATGCGGCAAAAACCAAGCCGTTCGGTTTCATGCCATTTTATCCCGGCCCCGGTCTTGGCGGTCACTGCATACCGATCGACCCTTTCTATCTCACCTGGAAATCTCGCGAATATGAATTGCCAACGCGGTTCATCGAGCTTGCAGGTGAAATCAACACCGGCATGCCACGCCACGTCGTGGGGCGGGTTGCGGAAGCGCTCGACATCCATTCCGGCAAGGCGCTCAGCCGCTCGAATGTGCTGGTCGTCGGTCTCGCCTACAAGAAAAATGTGCCCGATATTCGTGAAAGCCCTTCATTGAAGCTCATCGAGCTTGTTCAGGAGCGCGGTGGCGAAGCGGCCTATTTTGATCCGCATGTAGCCGAAATCCCGAAGACACGGGAATACAGCCACCTGATGGGCATGAAGTCCGTCTCCTGGGACAGGCAGTCCATCAGCGCTTTCGATGCTGTTCTGGTTGCGACCGACCATGACAATGTGGACTATGCCGCCCTTGCCGAATGGGCTCCGCTGATCATCGACACGCGAAACGCCTTCGCGCGCCGGGGCATTTCCGCAAGACACATCATCAAGGCCTGATAACGGACGGATCATGAGCAGACTGGACAGTTTCATTCGCCGGTTGACCGCGCAGCGTGACATTCTCAATCATGTCGCCGCCAATCTTGATATGCCGCATGAGGGTGCGCTCATGGAAATCGGCCTTGGAAACGGGCGAACTTTCAATCATCTGCGGGAACTGTTTCCGGGGCGCAGGATCGTTGCGTTTGACAGGGCCATGGGCGCCCATGCCTCGTCCGTTCCGGCAGACGAAGACCTGGTGATCGGCGAGATATCGCAGACCGCTCCCGCATTCGTCGGTGCGGAAGCGGCAATGGTGCATGCCGATATCGGCACGGGCTATCCGGAAAAAGATGCGATCACATTGACATGGTTGCCCGATCTCGCCGCCGGCATGCTGGCGAAAGGCGGCGTCGCTGTCAGCGGTCTGCCTCTCGATCATCCCCTGCTGAAACCGTTGCCGGTTCCGGAGAGCGTGCCGACGGACCGTTATTTTCTCTATCGCAAGATATAAAAGATCGGTCCGACCCCAAACTTCCGGGTCCTGTCACAAATAGCGTTCGCTCTCTTCCTCCGAGAGTAGAAACACCTTCATTTGTGAGTTTCGACCGCGAATGGCGACCTGTTCGCTTCTGAGATCGGTAATATTCTGTCCCGCCTGTATGATGGCCGGTTCGGAGACCACGATTGCGGCGCCAAATTCCTTGGCTTTGGATTCAAGCCTGCTTGCCACGTTGACGGTATCGCCAATGGCCGTCAGCGTTTTGGCAGCCCCATATCCCATGACCCCGACGATGCTCGGACCTGCGTGAATGCCAACCACCACCTCAAGACGCACGGCGAATTGTTTCTCCAGCCCTTCGTTCAGGATCGCAATATCCCGCAATATGATTGCTGCCGCCTTCATGGCATTGCGACAGGCGTGCTGGCTGTCGTCGCCTAGTCCGAAAAGCGCCATGGCGCCGTCACCGATAAATTTGTCGAGATGGCCCCCCGCCTGTTCGACGGCCTGGCCGACGATGGTGAAATAGCGGTTCAGGAGAAAGACGACATCGTAGGGCAGCTTCGCTTCCGACAAAGTCGTGAAATTGCGCAGATCGCAGAAGAGAATGGCGATCTCCTCTTCCCGGCCCGGCCGGGCCGGCTGGGCGTCCGCCGGCAGGTCACTGTGCTGGGGCGGTGAAACCAGAAGGGAAACGCCGAGATCATGGGTGGGACGCAGCTGGCAGCCGAGCCGCACATCCGAATCGGCATGGATGCGTCTTAATGTGGTTTGCTCGATGTCTCCGGGTGGAGGGAGCGGCCCCTTGCTTTCCATGACTCTCACCCGGCAGGTCGAACATCGTCCTTTACCGCCGCATACGGAATAATGCGGGATGCCTGCCAGACGGCTGGCTTCCAGAATGCTGAGGCCCGCTGGCACGCGCGCCTGCGCACCATGTTCGTAGCGGATTTCGATGGCCGTCAACCGCTGTCGCCAGCTTCTTACACCGCGCATCGCGAAGACCAGCATCACCGCGCCGGCAAAAATCGCCTCTGTCGTCCCGGTGATAAACCGGATTCGTGTTTCCATCTCCCGCTGCAGCGGAAGTTCGTCTCTCTGAACGATTGTGTCGCCCAGTCCCGGAGGGAGCGCATATTTGCGGTCGACTTCCTCGAGCCAACGGCCGGCATCGCTGAAGCCCAGCAGCGCCAGAAGCGGCAGCATTACAGCTATGGTCATGAAGATGCCGGCGATTTTCGGGTACCAGTCGCGATAACGCAGCCAGAAATAGAGGCCGATACATCCGTGTATCCAGATGACGATCAGGGCGAGACTTTGCCACGCGCCTCCCATGGGATTGTTGATCCAGAGCCGGCGGACGACGGTATAATAACCGATGTCGATGCCGTAGAGCATGTGCGACACGCGGATATTCACGGCATGGCTCAGAATGAGGAAGGGGATCGACAGGCCGAAGATGACCTGAAGCGCTTCACGAAGCGGCATGCGCAACGTTCGACGCTGGTAAAGCGAGCGCAGGACCAGGCTGACATGCACCAGGACCGAGCCGTAGAAAAGCAGGCTGCTAACAGGGTTGAGCCAGATGAGGCTGAACCATTTTCGTGCCCGTTCGGCGGTGTCGATGGAAATGAGCGCAAGGGAATGATTGAAAAGATGCGAAAAGACAAAGGCAAATATAATCAGGCCGGATAAAATCCGGGCGCGTCTCAAACTGGTTTCCGAAAAGAAACGGATCATGCAAATCCCATCGTGAGGTCGTTCGGCCCAGAATCATCAGTCGGTCGATCGTCGCGTCTTTAGTGCATGACATCTCGTGGCAATATCGTGGAGCAAACGAGCGGCGATGGTCAATTATGCGTGTTTAAGTACCCGAAGCCACCAATGACTGGTGAGGCCTCTTCAGATTTCCGGTCAAATAGTCACGCGAAGTCAAAAACACCATGACGGCGGCTATCAGATTTCGATGACCTGACCGTCCATGGCTGCGAATGCGCCGCTGAACAGGGCTTTCGCCTGTTTTTCGATCATGTCCAGCTCTTCGTCGCTGCGGCTCGGGGCATGATGGATGAAACCGACATTTTTCGCATCGGCCAACTGGGCGAGGCGGATCGCCTGCTGCCAGGACGAATGGCCATAGCCGCGATAAAGGCCCATCTCGTCATCGGTAAACATGGCGTCATAAAGGAAAAGATCGGTATCCCGGATGAGATCAAGCACAGTTTCGTCGATGCCGCCGGGCTCGTGTTCGGTATCGGTGATGATGGCGAGGGACTTTCCCTCCCAGTCCAGCCGGTATCCGACGGCGTTGCCAGGATGGTTCAGCATGCCGGTTCGGATCGAGAGGCCCGGATGGACGTCTAGGGTATCACCGGGCATGAAATCCCGCGTGTCGATTTTTGCGCAGCAAATTTCCAGCGGCACGGGAAACCAGGGCGGGCTCATGAAGTCCTTGAGCATTTCCCGTGTCGTCATGGTGCCCGCGAGATGGCCCGACCAAATCGAGACGTCATTGCAGCTATTATAGAATGGCTTGAAATAGGGAAAACCGACAATGTGGTCGTAGTGGCAATGGGAGAAGAAAAGATCGACGTCGGTAACCCCCTCCGCCCGAAGCGCCATGCCCGCAGGATGAAGTCCCGACCCCGCATCGAACAAAAGGACATGGTCGCCGCATCGAACCTCGATGCAGATGGTATTCCCACCGTATTTTCGGAAGTTTTCACCTGAAACAGGAAGCGTTCCCCGCGCCCCCCAGATCTTCACCCGAAAATTTCTGTTACTTTCCCGACCCGCAGTGTCGGAATTGAACGCCATGACACACCCCAATAACAACGGAATCTTGCACGCTTTCCTCCCATGAAGCCCGTTGTCTCTATAGATCTTATTTCCCGCCCTTTTCGGGCGGATGCCTTTACCCCTTATTCAGTCAGCATTTCATTTATATTGCAATAGTACGACATTTATTTTTCCAATATCGACCGCCGGGGGAGCATAGAATTGCCGCTTATGTTCTGGCGTTTGTCCTGGCTTTGCTGAGTTCAGCCGTCGTCTGGGTGAGACGTTCGGCCAGAACGCGCATGACCTTGATAGTGATATCGGGGAAATCAGACATCAGCTTGAAGAATTGTTCCTTGCCGATCCGAAGAGCTTCCACATTGGTGGAGGCGCGGACGGTGGCGGTTCTGACGCTGTCGCAGAGAATTGCGATTTCCCCGACAATGGCGTTGCCGGTCATTTCCGCCACTTTCAAAGTGCCAGAGGGAGAATCGACGAGAACATCCACCTTTCCGGTCAGCAGCACATAGGCCGCGTCGCCGACGTCACCCTGCCGGAACAGCACGTCGCCGGCGTGATAGGAAACGCGGTCCGATGCGAATGCGAGCAGTTTCAACTTGGAGGGTTCCATTTCGGAAAAAAACGGCACCCTTTTCAGCATCTGAATTTCGTCTTTGAACAGCATTGCCTTACCCTGTTATTGTTCCACCTCGGTCACATTCTTGGAATTATGTCGCGACCATCTCCTTGAATGTACCGTTTTCCTCGACCAGAGTCTCGTAACTTCCGTCAGCGGTGATCAGCCCCTGATGAACAACGATGACCCTCTCGAACATGCGCGAGAGGTGCGCATTCGACAGAACCCATATGATCGAGGGGTTATTGTTGTTCTGTTTCAGGAGTGTGATGACCCTTTCAACAATTTCTTCCTGCTGTCTCGGGTCGAGGCCCGGAAGCGGGCGGTTGAAGACGTAAATGTCGGATTTCCGGATCAGCGCCCGTGCCAGATTAAGCTTCTGGCGCTGTAGCGGGCCTAGCCGCTTGCCGCCTGCACCCAGATTGAAATCCAGACCCACTGCCAGCACCCGTTCGTAAACGCCCTGCTTGCGCATGACGTCAGCAACGATGCGGGTGATGCGCCGGGAAGCATCGGTGTAGCGGTGGCTTACCTTGCCAAAGAGGATATTATCCAGAAGACTGGTGGCGCTCATGTATTTGGTCGGATCGTAGATTTCGATCACGTTTTTCAGACTGTCGGGCAGCTTCTCGTGGAACATGTGCCGGACCTCGACGATGCGGTTCATGATTTCCGGCGTCAGCAGGCCGAAACGCTGGCGGGGCTCGATATAGAAGAAGCTCAGCCGCAGCATCGCGCGTTTTTCGCTTTCATTGGCCTCGTCGAAATTCCGGCCCTGAAGGCGTTGCAGCATCTGCTGATAGACCGGAATATCGTCAGGCGTCATGAAGGTGAGCTGCTGGAAGAAGGGGTGATCCCCCGGCAGATCGGCGAAGATTTCCACGATGTTCTCGGCGATCGTGTAGCCCATTTCGAACAGGGTTTTGACCAGGCCGGTCTCGCGCATCAAAGAGCGGAAATAGTCGCTTTCGATGACCGTCCTGATTGACTGGGACGAGTCCCGCATGGTGCCGAAAAGCAGGTTTTCGCCGACCGTCGCCTCGCTATTGTAGCTCTCCAGCTCGAAAGGCGCGATCAGGCCGCTCAGATTTTCCTTTTCCAGCTCGGCGCGCAGGACATGTCGCAATTCAACGATCCGGGCGGCGAGATGCAGGTCTGTCAACGGGTCGATCGACGATCGCAGGGCGAATTCCAGAATATCCTGCGACAGTTCCACACTGTCGAGAACAGCTAGGATGGCCTGTATGAGATTTTCCGGTTTGCCGTCGCCTGCCGGACTCGAAGCATAATCGATCCATTCGCTGTTGATGTCGATCAGCGGATTGCCGGCCATCTTCGCTTCACGGATTTCCCATTTGCGATGGTCCAGCGCCGCGCCCTCATAGTTTTTCTCTGCAAGCGGCGCGTGTTTGAGACCGTATAGCAGGTTGTCCTTCAGGCTGGCATGGAAGAAATAGCTGTCCGAGGACACGTAGGAGATGCGCCGTCCCGTCAGCGATTCCGGCAATTCCAGAATGTCGACGTCGTTGATGCTGATCTTGCCTGAGCTCGGCCAGAGCGTGCGGCCTATCGCATCCGCCAGTGCCTCGCCTCCGGCACCACCGACGATGGCGATAACCTCACCCGGCTCGATCTTGAGGGATGCCTGTTCCAGAAGCCGGCTGCCGCTATCGTCTTCGAGCGTCAGATTGGCGACGACGAGCGGTGCGGCGATGGCTGCGACGGCACCGGGAGAAAGTTTCTGCACCTTCTCGTCGATCATGTTCGGCGCATCGAACTGTTCGAAGACCTGCTCGTACTTTACCTGCACATCCTGCCGGGCCTGATCCCAGTCGATCAGCTCCTTCAGCGGCCCTGGCAGTTCCTTATAGGCGTTGATGACGGCGACCAGCTGCCCCACATCGAGGCTGCCCTTCAGGGTCAGATATCCGCCCAGCGCATAAAAGAAGAAGGGGGTCAGCTGGGCAAGGAAGTTATTGATGAATTTGACCAGAAACTTCCACTGGTAGAGATCGTAGCGAATCTTGAAGATGTCGCCGAGGCGATGCGAAGCATCCGCACGCTCGTAATTGGACGTGTCATAGGCATGAATCGTGCCGATGCCGTCGACCATTTCACCGATACGTCCGGCGAGCTGGCGTGCACTCAGCTGCCGCTGACGGCCGAGTTCGATGAGGCGGCGGCGCATCTTGGGAATGATGCCGACCTGAATTGCCGCCATGAAGGCCGCGATCAGGCCGAGCCAGAAGTTCTGCACGAGAATGAAGAAGAGGGCGGAGAGCGCCTGGCCGCCGAGAAGGGCCGGCTGCACGAAGGCGTCGCCGGTAAAACCGCCGAGCGGCTCTACCTCGTCCTTCACCATGCTGGAGATTTCAGCGCCCTTCACCCGTTTGAAATGGCTGGGCGGAAACCTCAGGATCTTGTCGATAAGTTCGAAGCGAATACGCCGCAGAAGCCGTTCGCCAAGCCGGCCCTTGTAGGTATTGATGTAATATTTGAAGAGCCCATTGATGATAACAAGCGCAAGGAACGTCAGGCTGAGCGCCATCAGCATCGACATGCGGTTGAGCTCAAGCCCCGGGAACAGGGTCACGGTGCCCCAATAGGGGATATCGACCGTGAGATGCATGAAGAGCTGGGTTGCATTCGCTCCTTCGAAGCCGTCTCCCTGAATGGGGCCGTTGACGATCTGCTTGGGCAGGTCGAAGGCGAGGAAATAAGGGATCATGGACAGGGCGACGATCAGCAGGATGAAAAGCTGCTGCCGCTTGGTATGCGACCAGATGTAACGCGTAAGGCTTTGTTCCATATAAAACTTCTATGACCTGTCGGGGCGGGCCCGGCGTGTTGGTTTGCGCGGTGTCTAGATGATCCGGCGGCCGGGTGGCGCAACCTCCTCCTGCAGATAGGTATGTGACTCGCTATTTATCAGCATATTCAAGCGGTTTCGAGAAAAATAGCGGCTCAAACGCGACCTGTCGCCACGCGAAGCCATTCTGTCTGCATCGCATGCGTTTTTGTCGATCCAGACGACATGGTATTTTTAGGATTCTCTAATGTTATTGTTTTTATTGTAGAACAGGCATTAAGACACTTCGGTATAGTAATCCCGTAATGGTTGAGCCCGACGCTGGCGCAATGGTGGCAAGGTCTATGGCAATAGATATTTCAGAGCATACAAGCAGCAATTCTTCCCTCGATGCATTATTGCTTTCCGGCATTGCGGCGGACGGCACGATCGCCCGTCCGGTTTCCTTTGACGGGCTTGCGGGTATTTTTCATCCGGCACGCCAGGACTTGCGGCAGGAACACGCCGTTCTTTTTGTCAGTCCGTGGGGCATGGAGGAGCTTTGCAGCCGCAAGTTCCAAAGGGTTCTGGCCGAACGGCTTGCGGCTTGCGGCGTCGCCAGCCTGCGGTTTGACTATCTTGGCACCGGAGATGCACTTGATCCGGAAGATGCGAGCCGCGTGGCGGACTGGCTTTCCGATACGCGGGCGGCGCTGAACTATCTCAGGCGCCTCTCCGGATGCTCGGGCGTGGTCGTCATAGCCCAGGGCCTCGGTTGCCCGATCGCTGCCGAGGCGCTTGCCGGAGCCGCCAGCTCCATGGCGTTTCTGGCACCCGTCGTCTCAGGACGTGCCTATCTGCGCGAACTGGCGATGTGGTCTTCGATGATCGACGATGGACTTGGCCTGCGTGCCAGCCAACGCATGCCACAGGCAGGTGCAATCGCCGGCATGGCGATGCCAGCCGGTGTGGCCGATACCGTCAAGAAGATCAATCTTTCGAATCTCGATGCCGCTCCGGCTCGCCGCATTCTCGTTCTGTCGAGGCCGGGCCGCGTCACGGACGGTGATTTCGCCACACACCTCACCGCAATCGGCGGTGAGGTGGAGGAGGCCGAATTTTCGGGCTATGACGATCTCGTTTCCAGTCCCACGCTGTCGAAAATATCGGAAAATGTGGTGAGCCGGCTGGTGGGCTGGGTCTCTTCTCAGACACAGGCCTCAGGCTCCGCGGCCTGCCCGGCTGATTTCGTCATCAACGCGGCGCAGCGCGGTCAGGGTTTTTTCGAACAGCCGGTGCAGTTTGGTGAGGGCGGGCGACTTTTTGGCGTTTCCTGCACACCGCACGACCGGCGTGCGGTCTCCTCGGTTCTGCTGCTCGGGGCGGCCTATGACCGGCACGCGGGCTGGGGCAGGCTTTCGGTGCAGATCGCCCGGGCGCTTGCCCGGGAGGGCGTCGCTTCCCTCCGTTTCGATGCGGCCAACATTGCCGATAGTCCGCCGGTAAAAGGCGTGCCGGATCAGGTTCTTTACGATGCCGCGCAGAATGACGATGTGTCCGCCGCGCTCGATTTCCTCGAACGGGGCAGCAATGGTCCGTTCATCGCGGCGGGCCGATGTAGCGGCGCATACCTTGCCTTTAATGGCGCGCTTGTCGATGACAGGATTGAAGCGGTGGTTGCTGTCAACCCGGTTGTCTTCCACTGGCGGAAAGGCCGTTCGGTCGATGAGGCGTTGCACAAGCGGCCCCGCTCCTTTGGGGAATACAGTCAGCGCTTTCGTCAGGGCGCCACGTTCAAGCGTCTCATCAGCGGCGATGTGGATGTTGTCAGTGCCGGATTGAATATCGTCAAGGCGACGATGAAGAAGCTTTCGACAAAAACGGCGAGGCTGTTCCGCCGTGGCAGCGAGGAAGGACGGGCCGTATACCGCGCTTTCGATCTGCTGAAGGCAAAAGGGACTGCCGTCAATCTGCTTTACAGCGATAATGATGATGGTCTGGAGCATTTCCGCTATTATTTCGACGCCGAAGGGCAGGGGCTGTCCGCCTATCGAAATGTGTCGCTGACCATTATCCCCGATGGCGACCACAACCTCTCCACGCCTGAGGCGAAGAGAACCTATATGGAGACCGTGACGCGGGTGGCCCTAAAAGGAAAATCGTCGTCTGGACCCCAATGACACCACGTCACCGGAAGGAGGCGTCTGAGATCCTACGGTCTCCGGCACAAGGCCGATCTTTCTGCTCTCGTCGGGGGCAAGGTGGAACCAGTTTTCCGAAGCGCGGTAACCTTCTGCGGCAACATGGACGGACTGCGCCAGACGGTCGGTGCCGATCTCAAGCGACCAGATATCGTTGTTTTGGCTGATGGCGACCTGGAGGTTTGCCGCGTGCAGCGCCTTTTTCCGGCCGAGCGGAAAATGGAATGCATCAGCAATGACTTGTCCGGTCGCAACGTCGCGAAGCCGGGCCACCGTGACATCATGGGACGGCGGGCCGAAACGGTAAGTGTAGGTCGTATCGAAAAACGCCCCGAACAGATCAGTCGCGGCAATCGTCTGGCTCTGTCGCGATGACAGCGTGATCGATCGCTTGGCATGAACGACGGGCTGGGCGCCGTCGCGCAGGCAGGTGAGTTCGAGCATGCCCTCGAAGGTGTTGCCGGTCTCGTTGATCAGCTGAATGTCCAACCCGTTCGTGCCCTCGTCGAGCAGATTGACCTGGATGGGGCGAAACGCCCTTTTCAGCGCATGCCAGACGGATTTCGGCCTGCCGGTGGCATCGATGATACCCCAGCCTGCACCGGGAAGGAGGTCCTGCAGGGTCCAGACAAGAGCGCCCTGGCAGGATGAACCGCTGCGCCGCCATTCGGCGAAAGTCGCCTCCATGACTTCGGCCGTCGCGGCCCGGGACATGTCGAGATAAAGACCGCCGTCTTCTCGCCGCAGAACGTCCGGTTCGACATCGTAAAGCAGCTTCAGATAGTGATCGCGAACATCCTCGAAATCCCAGGCGCCGCCGCGATCGCGCGGTGCACGCGCTTTCCACCGTGGATCGTGCACGGCCACGCCGGGTAGATACCTGTCCAGCGTTTCCTGTTCGGGAACATTGGCGAAGGCCAGGCACTCGGCGGCAAAGCGCAGACCGGCGCGACGCGCATCTTCCAGCGGACGGCAATAGGCGCCGACGCCGTAATAATGGCCGACCCCGGTGTTCGGAAAAAAGGGCAATGCGCCGCCGGAGGGGGAATTGGCGACATAGGCCGCGTCCGGCCGCTTGTCGGCAAGAAGTTCCGGCAGAACCTCCTCGGTCAGCGTTCCCTTCCATATCTGTTCCGGAAGGCCGAGCATCGCGCCCTGCTGGTACATTTCACTGCCACCGCAAAAAATGGCGAGCGATGGAGAAAGCGCGGTGGCTTCAAGGAACTGCGAGATTTCCGTGACGATGTGCTGGCGCAGACTCTCGTCCCTTGCCGGATAATCGAAATTGGCGAGCATGGCGTCCTGCCAGACCATGATGCCGAGTTCGTCGCAAAGTGCGAAGAATTCCGGGGTCTCATAGGTCATGGTGCCGCCGATGCGGATCATGTTCATGCCCGCTTCCGCTGCTTTTCGAAGCCATGGCTCGTAGTCCGGCCTCATTCCCGGCAGGCGCACGATGTCCGCCGTCGTCCAGACCGCGCCACGGCAGAACACCGGTTGACCGTTCACCCTGAGGCTGAAACCTTTACCGTCTTCGCCGTGATCGATCTCGACCTGCCGGAAGCCCGTGCGTGCAAGGCGATGTTGCGTGCCGTCCAGCTCAAGAACGACGTCATGCAGAGTTGGCCTGCCATGCGTGTGTGGCCACCATTGCTCCACATCAGTTATGCGCAGTTCGCCGGAAAGTGTGCCGCCTTCGTCTAGAGAAAGATCGGCGCTGTAACCGGCGCAGCCAAGCTTTGCCGACTTTATCGGGCGGCTACCTTGTAGCGCGATGCTGACCGTTCCCGTTCCGGCCCCGTCCAGCGAAGATTGCAGCGTGCAGAGAATTCCGTTCTGCCGTATCAGGCTGATGGGTCGCCATGGGCCGGCGGGGTGTATTTCCGGGCACCATCCAGGCATATAACCCAGTGCAGTGGTGCGGATCAGCCGCAGCCCCTGCGTATTCATCATTTGCGGCCGCCAGCGAGCGCGGGGACCGGTTTTTTCAAGTCGGGGTGCCAGCGCTCTGAAGCAGATCGCGAGTTCATCCGCACCCGTTAGTTCCACAGGCACTTCCAGTCTTTCAAACATGCTTTGGCTTGCCGCGATCAGCTCACCGTTGAAGAAGATCTCCGCGATGGTGGAAAGACCGTCGAAGCGCAGGGTGGCACGCTCCCGGACATCGGAAATCATCGTCAGCCTGTACCAGGCGTCCCTGCCATTGAGGGGCGTCGGAGCGAGGCGGTCGAACTTTTCAGCGGCTTCCAAAGCCTGCGCCACGGTTCCGGGAACGGAGACATGGAGGCTTTCGAGCGAGGCGGGAATATCGGAGGGCGTTTCATAGGCATCGGCGGGCGTCAGCGCCAGCGTCCAGCCTTCGCTCAGCAATTCCTCGCTTTCACCCGGAAGATAGGTCCTCACGCGGCCTCGCTGGCATCAGACAGTTTTTTGCCAAGGCTTTGCATCAGACCATCCCATGCATCCGCGGCCGGATCGAGAACGGTGGCCAGCGCATCGAATTTGCGGCGGGTGACGGCGCGCGCAAGCTGGAACTGCACGGTCTTGGCAACCTCGGAGATTTTTAGCGCGTGGTTCTTTGCCTCAGAAAAACTATCCGCGTCCAACCATTCGAAGTGGCTTGCCGCCAGTTCGAAATTGGCACCTAGTTGGCGTAGCGTATTGAACGCGTATTTGTGGAAAAACCCGAAGGGCCGGTCTGCGACCTTTTCCACCTGTGCCGGAAACACCTTTGCAAAGGCCCGGACCGGGTTCGAGGAAGGTCGCCGGGAAAAATGAAACTTCAGGAGCCGTTCGGCGGTCTTGCGAACATGCGCCGGCGAAGGATTGCCGTCCGCGAATTTCGCAAATTCCGTATAGGGCAGGAAAGGCGGGTCGGTTTCAGCCAGATGATGCTGGAAAAGCCCGTCAAAGTCCTCGCCGGAGAGATGGAAGAAGCCGGCATTGTGGAAATAGTCGAGTTCCCGCTTTTCGAGATCGAGCCGGTTGATGGCGATCGTGGTCTTGCCGTGTTCCTTGCGGTAGCCCACCCCATGGGTATCGGGCATATAGAAACTGTCCATCTCGATCAGACAGATGCGGCCGCGTTCCAGCTGCGCCTCGATGTGGTTTTCCACCTTATCGAAGATCGCAAGCTCGGTGGCGCGAACGCCATAAAGGGCTTCGAGGTCTTCCAGCGGCACCTTGAAGAAGGTGAACTGGTCGCCTTCGAAGTCCTGCGTCAGGGTGAAACCGAACATGGCTTCCGGGGATAAGCCTTTCGAGGCCAGCACCTCGATCCATAAATCAATATAGCAATTGGTTTCCGGCCACATTCTTTCGGAAGAATGAAGCGGATGCTGCACATAGTTTTTGGGATCGAGACCGGGAAAAATCTGCTGCATGGATAATCAGCCCCAGAGTGTTTCCACGACTTTCGCAGGCCATTTCTTCACGTCGAGACCGTGATGGGCAAACAGTGCCAGCGCGATGCGTTCAAGGCCGAAACCGACGCAGGCGGTGTGGGCGACATCGCCATTATCGAGGTTCAGACCCCATTTCTGGCCGAAGGCGTCCTGATGGTAGTTAAAGCTCATGCAGGCTGTCGGGCTGGTCGTTGACGTGACCGGGATCAACAGTTCGAATTTCAGGTTCTGATCGCGCTGGTTGTTGGCGAGCATCTTGCCCGCGCGGCCGAAGAATGGATCGTTGGCGATATCGATGGTGACGTCGAGCCCGACCGCTTTCATCATCTCGACGCCGCGATCCATCCAGGTCTGGCGGAATTCGGTGACGTTGGCCTCGGTGCCCATGCAGACGTATTCGCGCATGCGGAATAGCTGCTGGCGGGCCGGATCCTTGGAGGGCTCGTGGCGGAAGCAATAGGACTGGATGTCATAGAGACCGCCGCCGGCAGGCAGCGCGCCACGCTTGGCGATCGTTGGATAAAGCGGGTAGCAGGCCGCTGGCGTTAGTACTATATCGGTGGCTTTCTGGTCCTTGGTCCAGTCGCCGCCCTCATCCATGGTCTTCAGCAGGCTGACATGGTCCAGTTCGCAGCCGCAAAAGGAATGGACCGTGCCGGCGAGCTGCGGGAAGCTCTTCATGTAACCGCTTTTTTCGAAATAGGCGCGGTTGATGCCGGGCGGGAAACGGATCGCTTCGGCGCCATCGGCGCCACCGGTGCGGTCGATCAGCCGCTCGAAGGCGGCAATCACGTCCTCGAACTGGCCGCTGCGTCCATAAAGACCGTCCACACCCGTTTCAATCAGCAGGCCTTCTTCGAACAGTCGATCGAGGAACGATGTTTGCATGTCCATGGTCTTATCCCAAAAGGCTCGTATCCTGCCTGTGAACCAGCAGGAGATTGGCGGAATTGCCGAGAATGCGGTCGTTGGAAATCATCAGGCGGGCGGAATGCGCGTCGCGCAGATGCCGGCCGAGGCTGTAGGGCGTGCCATTCTTGTAGCCCATGATGCCGCAGACCAGCATGGCGTGGTCGATGATCTCGAGAATGGTTTCCGAAGAGCAGATTTTCACATTGTTCATGGCAACGGCAAAGGCCATCGACATCAATTTTTCCGGATCGCTCTTGGTGTCCTCGTAGGCCTTGATGCCGGCTATGATGTTGGATTTCACCACCTGCAGCTTGGTGGAAACCTCGGCAAGGCGGATCGCGCCGGGAGGAGCCGTTCCGGGCGACTTGCGGGCCGCAGCTCTGACAAAAGATTGGGCGCGCAGCACCGCATCCGACGCGATACCATACCAGACGGCGCTCCACAGCAGATGCGAGCTTGCAAGCATGGATTGCGCAGCGATTTCTGCGAAAGGTTTTGGGAAAATCTGCGCCGCCGGCGCTTCGCCGCGGAACAGGAAGCCGTCCGAACAGGTGCCACGCATGCCGAGCGTATCCCAGACATGGGTCTTCTCAAGCGTATACTGGTTTTTCAGGAAGACGGTCATCACCTGATCGGCGGGCGCGGCATCCTTGTGGGCGCGCGACGTAATCAGGATCGCATCGGCGTTGCTGCCGTAAGAAATGACCGTGGCGTCCTTCTCCAGCCGGCAGCTATCACCTTCGACTTCGATTGCGCAGATGGAGTTACGCAGATTGCCGCCGATGCCGCCTTCGGTGGTGGCGGAACCTAGCAGAAGCTGGCCGCCGGCGACGCGGCGCATGAAGTCGGCGTGCCATGCGCTCGCCTCTCCATGTTCCACAAGGCTCGACAGTTTGATGTGGTGCATGGCGAAAATCATCGCCGTTGCCGAACAGGCCTGCCCAAGCCGGGCGCAGATATCGGCGATTTCCTGAAGGGAGGCACCTTCGCCGCCCAGCAGTGAGGGGACCTGTATGCCGAGCAGACGTTCCTGCCTCAGTGCATCAACGGCTTCCTGCGGAAAGCGGCCGGTGACATCCACCTCGTCCGCATATTTGGCGGCAATTACCGCGACACGGCGCGCGCGCGCGGACAGCGTTTCATCCTGCGGCGCGACGGTGACGTTCATCAGGCTGCCTCTTTACCATCGAGAATGAGTTTAACAGTGTCTTCAATGGCCTTGATGCTGGCGAAAGACTTGCGGTTCAGCAGATTGTCCGGGAATTCGATATCGAATGCTTCTTCGATGCCGAGCATCAATTGCACCGATGCAAAGGAAGAAAGGCCCGCCGCGTAAAGATCGGCTTCATCTGCAATCGTATCGACGGGGGTTGGAAGCTGGCCGAATTTTGCCAGTATTTCACGTATAGTCGCATTCATTCCGACGTATCTCCCATGAATTTCACATCAGGATGGTTTGTGCTTATGGTTACGTTGCAAACGATAATATTCGCCTAAACCGTTAGGTTAATTACAACTAACGGCAGCATGCGCCATTCCCGCACCTTTGCCAAGCATGGATCGCCGGTCTTGACAAAAGCCTAAGGGTGTTTTTTGCTGGGGCCATTCACCAGGGGTGTCCCGTCAAGGGGCTGAGATTCTGCTTTCATGCGCAGTGACCCGTTGAACCTGATCCAGTTCATACTGGCGTAGGGACGGTGCAAAGACCTGATGTCGGACGGCGCATGGCGCCGCGTTTCGGCACACAGGTATTTTCCATCATTCCGGCTCGAACTGGGTCTCCACTGTTAAACTTTGGAGCCTCAAGATGAATATCGCTGCCAAGACTATACCGCTCGTCGTTACAACCGGCCCGCATGCCGCCTCCACGAAAATCCATAGGCCGGGCGTTTTGCATCCGCATATCCGCGTACCGATGCGCGAGATCGCAGTGCACCCGACGGCGGGCGAGCCGCCGGTCACGGTTTATGATTCCTCAGGTCCCTATACCGACCCCAACCATCCGGTCCTGATCGAAAAGGGTCTGCCGCGTCTGCGTCATGACTGGATCATCGCGCGCGGTGATGTCGAGGCTTACGAGGGACGGCACGTCAAACCGGAAGATAATGGTTTCGCCACCGGTGAGCGCCTGACGCCTGAATTTGGCGTGCGTCACCAGCCTCTGAGAGCGACGGCGGGCAAGGCGGTGACGCAACTTGCCTATGCGCGGGCGGGCATTATCACGCCCGAAATGGAATTCATCGCCATTCGCGAAAATCTCGGGCGCGAGGCAGCGAAGGAGAAGCTCGCGCGTGACGGTGAGAGTTTCGGCGCGCATATTCCTGATTATGTCACGGCGGAATTTGTGCGTCAGGAAGTGGCGTCGGGCCGCGCCATCATTCCAGCCAATATCAACCACCCTGAACTTGAGCCGATGATCATCGGCCGCAATTTTCTCGTCAAGATCAATGCCAATATTGGCAATTCCGCCGTCACCTCCTCAATGGCGGAAGAGGTTGAGAAGATGGTCTGGGCCATCCGCTGGGGTGCGGATACCGTCATGGACCTTTCGACCGGCCGCAACATCCACAATATCCGCGAATGGATCATCCGTAATTCGCCGGTTCCGATCGGTACCGTGCCGCTTTATCAGGCGCTGGAGAAGGTGAACGGCATTGCCGAAGACCTCAATTGGGAAGTGTTCCGCGATACGCTGATCGAGCAGGCGGAGCAGGGTGTGGATTATTTCACCATCCATGCCGGCGTGCGGCTGCATTACATACCCCTCACCGTCAACCGCGTCACCGGCATCGTCTCACGCGGCGGCTCGATCATGGCCAAGTGGTGTCTGCATCACCACAAGGAAAGTTTCCTCTATGAGCATTTCGACGAGATTTGCGACATCTGCCGTGCTTACGACGTCTCCTTCTCGCTGGGCGATGGCCTGCGTCCCGGCTCGATCGCTGACGCCAATGATGCGGCGCAGTTTGCGGAGCTGGAAACGCTGGGTGAGTTGACGCAGATCGCCTGGGCAAAGGATTGCCAGGTGATGATCGAAGGCCCCGGCCACGTGCCGATGCACAAGATCAAGGAGAATATGGACAAGCAGTTGAAGACCTGCGGCGAAGCGCCCTTCTATACGCTTGGGCCGCTGACCACGGACATTGCGCCCGGTTACGACCACATCACGTCCGGCATTGGTGCTGCAATGATCGGCTGGTTCGGGACCGCCATGCTCTGCTACGTTACGCCGAAGGAACACCTCGGTCTGCCGGATCGTAATGACGTGAAGGTGGGTGTCATTACCTACAAGATCGCTGCCCACGCCGGCGATCTCGCCAAGGGGCATCCGGCCGCGCAGGTGCGTGACGACGCGTTGTCACGTGCAAGGTTCGAGTTCCGCTGGGAGGATCAGTTCAACCTGTCGCTCGATCCCGATACGGCTCGGTCCTTCCATGACGAGACGCTGCCGAAGGAGGCGCACAAGGTTGCGCATTTCTGCTCCATGTGCGGACCGAAATTCTGCTCGATGCGGATTTCCCACGATATCCGCGCCGAGGCGCAGAAGGAGGGGCTTGAGGCCATGGCCGCGCGCTTCAAGGAAGGCGGTGAGCTTTACATGCCGCTTCCGACGCCTGCGAATGCCGAATAAAATGCACGTCCTTGTCAAGGGAACGGGGGTTGCCGGTTTGACGGCGGCCTTCGAACTGGCGCGGAGGGGCGTCGTTGTCGAGGTTTCGGAGCGCAGTGGCGAGCCTTCTCGTGGAGCGTCGTTTTATGCCGGCGGCATGCTGGCTCCCTGGTGTGAGCGCGAAAATGCGGAGGAAGCGGTCCTGACGCTTGGCAAGGTGGCGCTTGACTGGTGGGATGAGGCAACTCCCGGCCTTGTGGTTCGCAATGGCACGCTGGTCGTTGCGCCAGTACGCGACAGGGCAGAGCTTACGCGTTTCGCATCGCGGACCACCGGTTATCGCTGGGTGGATGAGGGCGAGATCGCCGCTCTGGAGTCCGATCTTGCGGGTCGCTTCCGCTCCGGGCTTTATTTCCCGGGCGAGGGGCATCTCGATCCGCGTCTCGCGCTGAAATCGCTGCATGAGCGGCTTTCTACCATGGGTGTGCGGTTCCACATGGGCATCCCTGTCGATGAACGATTGTTCGACCGGGTGGTGGACTGCACCGGAGCTGCGGCAGTGGGAGAAATTTCCAACCTACGCGGCGTGCGTGGAGAGATGCTCTACCTCGCTACCTCGGAGCTATCCCTCTCCCGTCCCGTCCGGCTGTTGCATCCCCGCATTCCGCTTTACATCGTCCCGCGCGAGTCTGGACGCTTCATGGTGGGCGCCACGATGATCGAGACCGAGGATGCCGGGGCCATTTCCGTCCGTTCGATGATGGAGTTCCTGAATGCCGCCTATGCCGTGCATCCGGCGTTTGCGGAAGCTCGGATCATCGAATCCGGCACGGGTGTGCGTCCTGCTTATCCCGACAATCTCCCCAAGGTCATGCAGGACTGCCGGACCATTTTCATCAACGGCGCGCACCGGCACGGCTTTCTGCTTTCTCCGGCCATGGCGCGACAGGCGGCTGACATCATTCGCCAAACTCTCTCAAAAGGAACAGGATCATGAAACTTCTTGTCAATGGCGACGAGCTTGATCTCGCCGCCGAGACGCTGGCCGGCCTGCTTGCCAGCCTCGAATACGAAGGCGATTGGCTGGCGACGGCGGTGAATGGCGAACTGGTGCACTCGGAAGAGCGCGCCGATTATCAACTGAAGGATTTTGACCGCGTCGAAATTCTCTCGCCGATGCAGGGAGGCTGAGCCATGCTGATGCTTTATGGCCGTGAGGTCTCGTCCCGTCTTCTCCTTGGTACGGCGCGGTACCCATCCCCCGCCGTGCTCGCGGATGCGGTCCGGGCCAGCAACACGGATATTCTGACGATTTCGCTGCGCCGGGAAATGGCGGGCGGCAGGAAAGGCGGGCAGTTTTTCGAACTGATCCGCGAACTGGATCGAAACGTCCTGCCGAATACGGCTGGCTGCCACACCGCCAAGGAAGCTGTGCTAACGGCAAAGATGGCGCGCGAGGTGTTTCGCACCAACTGGATCAAGCTGGAGGTCATCGGCCATCACGATACGCTGCAGCCCGATGTCTTTGCGCTTGTGGAAGCCGCGAAAATCCTCTGCGACGATGGTTTTGAGGTCTTTCCCTATACGACCGACGATCTGGTCGTCGCCGAGAAGCTGCTGGAGGCGGGCTGCAAGGTTTTGATGCCGTGGTGCGCACCGATTGGTAGCGCCATGGGACCGCTCAATCTGGTGGCGCTGAAATCCATGCGGGCGCGTTTCCCCGACATACCTTTGATTGTTGATTCCGGTATCGGCCGCCCGTCGCATGCAGTCACCGTAATGGAGCTTGGATACGATGCCGTTCTGCTCAACACGGCGGTGGCGGGGGCGCGGGACCCGGCCGGCATGGCCGAAGCATTCGCTCGGGCGATAGAAGCCGGCCATCAGGCATATCTTTCCGGACCGCTGGAGCCGCGGGACATGGCCGTTCCCTCGACGCCCGTGATCGGGACTGCGGTTTTTTCCTGATCGCGGCTCGTCGCCGACATCAGGCGTGTCACGTTTTGCGTTGACAGTGCCTGATGGTGGCGGGATACCGGGAGAAAAGGGAAAAGGCATGGCGGCACTCACCAATCTTCTGACTGACATAGACGGCGTTTCGGTCGGCAATGTTACCGATCTTTCCCTCGGTTCCGGTGTTACGGCGATTGTTTTTGAAAAGCCCGCCATTGCCTCAGGTTCTGTTCTGGGCGGTGCGCCTGGCGGGCGTGACACGGGCCTGCTCGACCCGGCGATGACGGTTGAAACCGTGGATGCCTTCGTGCTGTCGGGCGGCTCGGCCTTTGGGCTTGATGCGGCAGGCGGCGTTCAGGCCGGGCTGCGCGAGATCGGCCGCGGCCTTCAGGTCGGTTCCACCCGCGTACCCATCGTGCCGCAGGCGATCCTCATGGATCTTCTGAATGGCGGCGACAAGGACTGGGGTTTGCATTCGCCCTATCGCGACATGGGATATGCGGCTTTCAAGGCGGCGCGTGCGGCGCCCTTCGAACTCGGGACGGTCGGTGCCGGGACGGGAGCAACGACCGCGACCTTCAAGGGAGGGCTGGGGTCGGCAAGTGCTGTCAGTTCCGGCGGATATAAAGTGGCGGCTATTGTCGCCGTCAATGCGCTTGGCTCGGCAACCCTCGGTGCGAGCCGCCATTTCTGGTCGGCTCCGTTTGAGGTGGCGGATGAGTTTGGCGGAAGCGGTTTTCCGCAACGGTTTGAGCCTGAAAATACCGCCTTGCGCTTCAAGGGGGTCAATCTCACGGCAACGACCATCGGTACGGTGGTGACGGATGCCGCACTTACGAAAGCGCAGGCACATCGCCTTTCCATCATGGCGCATGACGGGTTGGCCCGCGCCGTTCTGCCCGCCCATTTGCCGAGTGACGGTGACACCATGTTCGCGGCCGCGACGGGCGAGAAACCGCTTGAGGGCGGCGTTCATTTCGCCGAACTGTGCCATCTTGCCACCATTGTGATGGCGCGGGCCGTGGCGCGTGGCGTCTATGAGGCGACGGCCTTGCCGGTGGATGGAGCGCAAAAGGCCTATCGCGATCTTCATGGACGGAGCCTTTAACCGATGAGTGAGGCTCTTCCGCAACTGAAACCTGTCCTTCGCATAGATTTTCCGCCCGGAGAACGCCTCGGCCACGGCAAGATCGAATTGATGGAACTGATTGTCGAAACCGGCTCGATCTCCGCCGCCGGGCGGGCGATGGACATGTCATACCGCCGCGCGTGGCTGTTGGTGGATGCGCTGAACCATATGTTTCGACAACCGGTTATCGAATCGCAGCGCGGCGGCAAACAGGGCGGCGGGGCGGCGCTGACCGTCTTCGGCACCGAATTGCTGGCGCGTTATCGCGACATGCAAACGCGGATGAACGAGGCCTTACATCAGGATATCGACTGGCTGGAGGCCAACCGCAATCCTGACGCTGCTCTCAATAGGGATCGATAGCCGCTGACTTTATGATTGCATGCACCGGTTTTCCGGGTTCCAGCTGCAACCTTTCGCGAGAGAGGTCTGTGATGCGCGACTGGATGATGTCACCGCCGCAATCCACCTGAACCGTGACCATGGCGTCTTCGCTCACGGAAACGTTTGCGACACGGCCGTTGAGAATGTTGAGCGCGCTCAAGCCTTCAGGTTTTACGGTTGCAAGCATTACATCGCGTGCGGGTATGAGCACGCGCACCGGGCTGCCGCATATTCCGCTTTTTGCCGGAACGTGAAGCAGCATGGTTTTTAGCTTTACGGCGGCAAGCCCATGCCGCTCGTCGAAGCTTTCAATGCGCCCGGAAAGAATGCTGCCCGCCTCGCGCCTTTCGAGATGGGTGCTCAAATCGGGTCTTGCCAGCACCTCGGCGGCTTTTCCCTGCGTTTCCACCGTTCCGTCTTTCATAACAACGATGCGATCGGCCAGACGGGCGACCTCGTGGATCGAGTGGCTGACATAGACAACAGGGATTTTCGTCTCGTCCCGCAGCCGTTCGAGATAGGGAATGATCTCCGCTTTCCGCTGTTCGTCCAGCGAGGCGAGCGGCTCGTCCATCAGCAGCAATCTGGGTGAAGAAAGCAGGGCGCGGCCGATAGCCACACGTTGCTTTTCGCCGCCGGAAAGTTTGTTCGGGCGTCGGTGCAGAAGATGGCCAATGCCGAGCATGTCGACGATATGGTCCCCATCCGTGCCCGTCGTTTTATTCGCAGTGAACCACCTGCCATAGTTCAGGTTTTGGGCGACGCTGAGATGCGGGAAGAGCCGCGCTTCCTGAAAGACATAACCGAAATGGCGTTTGTGCGCCGGCAGAAACAGTCGTTTCTCGCTGTCGCTCAGCACTTTGCCATCAAGTGAAACTTGTCCATCATCCGGTCGCAGGAGGCCGGCGATGATGCGCATCACTGAGGTTTTGCCGGAGCCCGAGCGCCCGAAAAGCGCGGTCACTCCGCCTTCGGACATGAATGACGCGTCAAGTTCGAAGGCGCCAAGACGGTGGCGGATGGAAACCGAAAGCGTCATTCCATGCTCATCCGTTTGCCGATTACGCGGGCCAGCAATTCCGAGACGAGCAGAGCGAGCATGGAAATCGCAACCGAAACGATTGTAAGCCGCAGCGCACCGGCGTCGCCGCCCGGGACCTGCGTGAAGGTGTAGATGGCGGCGGACAATGTCTGCGTTTCGCCCGGAATGTTTGAAACGAAAGTGATGGTCGCGCCAAATTCGCCCATGGCCTTGGCGAAAGCGAGAATCATGCCGGCGATGATGCCGGGCAGGATCAGGGGCAGGGTAACGGTGAGGAACACCCAGAGCGGATTGGCCCCCAATGTTCCCGCCGCCTCTTCCAGCTTGCGATCCACCGCTTCGATGGAAAGGCGGATGGAGCGCACCATCAGCGGAAAGGCCATGACAGCGCATGCGAGAGCTGCCCCCGTCCACCGGAAGGAGAAGACGATGCCGAACCAGCTGTCGAGAAATTGTCCGATCGCGCCCCGGCGGCCGAAGAGAACGAGCAGCAGAAAACCGGTTACGACGGGCGGCAGGATAAGCGGCAGGTGGACGATGCCGTTGAGGAGAGACTTGCCCCAGAAGCGGCCGCGCGCCAACGCCAAGGCGATGAGAATGCCGAACGGCAGGCTGGCGAGCATGGCAACGGAGGACACCCACAGGCTGAGCCTGATCGCCATCCATTCTTCAGGGCTGAGTGTCCACCAATGCAACGCCATATCCCGTAACCGTCATCTCTTGCGGCCCCTGGGCCAGGCAAAGCAGTTTATTTCAAAACCGTAAAGCCTTGCTTTTCGAAGAAGGGCGTTGCCTTTTCGGACTTCAGGAAATCCAGATAGGCTTTTGCCGCCGGCGATTTTGCCTCCGAAAGAATGGCCACGGGATAGATGATCGGCGGATGGCTGTCTTCAGGGAACGTGCCGACGATCTTCACACCGGGATCGGCAGCCGCATCGGTTTGGTAGACGATGCCATAGGGCGCCTCTCCGCGCGAGACGAGCAGCAGGGCGGCACGCACGCTTTCCGCGCCGGCGACCTTTTGTTCGACCGACGACCAGACGCCGAGTTTTTCCA
The DNA here is from genome assembly GCF_037203725.1 of Agrobacterium sp. CMT1. NCBI lineage: Bacteria > Pseudomonadati > Pseudomonadota > Alphaproteobacteria > Hyphomicrobiales > Rhizobiaceae > Agrobacterium > Agrobacterium sp. CMT1. The sequence continues at coordinate 15,303 of NZ_JBBCAR010000018.1, read as the reverse complement.
GCGCGGCCTTGCCGTATTTGCCGGCGGGTACGGAATCCACCGCGCCCATGGCCAGGCGGCTGTCACCTACCAGAGCCCCAAGATCAAAGCCCTGCTTGATCTCGACCGGCTTGGCCTTGTCGGCGGGAGCGACGAGAACGATGCGGTTGCCTAGAAGATTGGAGCGGCTGTCAGCGTTGATCAGCTTCTTTTCAGCGACATAATTCATCCATGCAAGGTCGGCGGAAATGAAGATATCCGCTGGTGCGCCCTGCTCGATCTGCTTGGCGAGCGCTGAACTTGCGGCATAAGAAGCCGCCGCTTCATTACCGCTTTCCTTCGCCCACTCGGCGTTGATGCCGTCCAGTGCGTTTTTCATGCTGGCTGCGGCCAACACCGTGACTTTTTCGGCGGCATGGGCCGGAACGGCTGCAAAGGAGGCCGCCAGCCAGAAGGACGTCACTGTGGCGATGGTTTTGAAGAAGCTGCGACGCAAAAGTCTCATGGTGTGATGCCCCGGTACGAGATATTCCTATGAATATATCGATAGGCCTATAGCGCATTCATTATATTTTCAAGGATATATCGAAGGATGACAAAATTCCCGGGGTTGGGGGGGCTTCCAACCTCAGTTCTCTGCTCGCCACAGGAATGCATTGGATGAGCGTCTGCGTCACGGGAGTGTCTTTTCAGACCGTAGATTTGGGCGGACTGAAACGCCGTGACAGCTGTGGGGGATGGCAAGCACACAAGAAACGGCAAAGGTCGTAATCAGATATCGGGCCCAATGTTTCTGCCGGACCGTAAGTCGGATCAAAAACGCTCGCCGGCGAAATGGGCTATCTGTGCACCTGCTTCGTAATAGGCTTCCTTCAGCGCCCTGAAGGGCTGCGCTTTTGGTTCCGTTAAAGGCAAAGGCAATTCCGCCTCGGTTATCTCACCGAGAACATGCTGTGCAATGACTTTGCCGAAGGCCGTGCCCGGTGCGATGCCGCGGCCATTATAGCCTGAAAAGCCGACGACATTTTCGGCGAATTTGTGAAAGCGGGGCACGGCATTGTCGGTCATACCGATCTGGCCATACCATTCACACTCGAACTCGGTATCCCCAAGCTGCGGAAAAAGCCGCTTCAACGACCGTTTCGCCCAGGCGCGGTGAATGGCGGCACCCGTGCCGCGCAGCGCCCCGACACTGCCGAAGACCAGCCGGCCAGCCTTGTCCATGCGGAAGGATGAGAGAATTTCCTTCGTGTCCCAGCAGCCCTCGCGGCCGGGGAGGATGCTTTTTTGCAGAACGTCGCCGAGAGGTCTGGTCGCGAAGTTGAAATAGGGCAGATAAATCTGTTCATCGCGAACGACCTGCCACGGTCCCGTGCTGTAGGCTTCGGTCGCCACCACGATCCATTTGGCGGTTACCGATCCGTTTGGCGTCTTCACGACCCATTGTCCACCGTTGCGTTCGGTGGCTACCACGGGGCTATCCGTATACAGCCGTGCGCCCGCCTTCTGCGCGGCGGCGGCGAGACCGCGAACATAGGCGAGCGGCTGAATTGTGCCTGCACGCGTATCCAGAAGTGCGCCGGAATAGGCTGTCGTGCCAGTGCGTCTGGCCGTTTCCTCTGCATCGAGAACACGAACAGGCGCGCCCCTTTCGGCCCATTGTTCGCAGCGTTCGCGGATTTCACGGAGCCCTTTTTCACCAACTGCGCAATGCAGCGTTCCGTTTTTTTCGATCTCGCAGGGAATTGCGTGTTTTTCCACCAGGTCTCGCACGAGAAGTGGCGCATTGCCCAGAAGGCCGAGAAGCCGCTCGCCGTAAGTTTCGCCCAGCACGCCAGGCAATTCTTTCGGCATGACCCACATGCCGCCATTGATAAGGCCGACATTGCGCCCCGCGCCGCCGAAGCCGATTTCCCTGGCTTCGAGCAGGACGACATTTATGTCCCGTTTGGCAAGGTGGAGCGCCGCAGATTGCCCGGTGAAACCGCCACCGACGATAACGACATCGGCAGCCACGGAGCCTTTTAACGCAGCGGTTGCGGGTGGCTGCGGCGCGGTCTTTTCCCAGAGGCCGTGCGAGCGGGGGTCATTATACATCGTTCCACCATGTCCGGGCGAGTTCATTTGGTTTTCGTATGAGTGACAAGCCCTTGTTTATAAGACTTTACAAGCCTCGCCGCCTGTTGAATATCGACATATCGTCAAGAGTACATTCCGTGAGGGAATATGGTTCTGCCGCCCCGCCGTTTTTTGCCGTCGCTTTCGCTACTCGCGGCATTCGAAGCCGCTTCGCGCACCGGCAGCGTTACCGCGGCTGCGCGGGAGCTCGGCCTGACCCAGGGTGCCGTCAGCCGGCAAATCCTGGCCCTCGAAGAACAGCTCGGGGCGGCGCTGTTCCTTCGCGAGCGACAGACGATCCGGTTGACAAGGGCAGGGGAGGGTTATGGCCGGGAAATACGCGAAGCCCTGCGGCGCATATCGACGGCTTCCCTCAATCTGCGCGCCAATCCGGATGGCGGCACGCTCAATCTCGGGGTGCTGCCAAGCTTCGGCACACGCTGGCTCGTGCCGCGCCTGCCCGCTTTTATCGCACGCCACCCGGGTATTTCCGTCAATCTTCTGACGCGGTCTTCGCTTTTCGATTTCAAGACCGATACGGTCGATGCGGCGATTCATTTCGGCTTGCCGCACTGGCCGGGTACCGAACTTGTTTTCCTGATGCACGAAAAGATCGTTGCCGTATGCAGCCCCGCTTTCAAAACGCGACACCGATTTTCTACGCCTGATGATCTGCTTCATGTGCCGCTACTCCACATGACAACCCGACCCGATGCCTGGGAGCAATGGTTTCGCAGTCACGGCGTGGTATTCGACAATGTCCACGGCATGCTTTTCGATCAGTTCACCACCATCACCGAAGCGGCGAGCGCCGGTCTCGGTGTGTCGCTCATTCCTGCTTTCATGATCGAAGAGGAGTTGCGAAGCGGCCGACTTGTCGCGGCCGTTGCCGGCGAGGCGGAAAGCGAGGAGGCGTATTATCTCGCCTGTATGCCGGATCGCGCCGGTTACGCACCGCTTGAAAGCTTTCGGCGCTGGATCGTTTCCGAGGCAGGAGGTGGAACCGGCGTCGAGGCCGGGGAGTTTTCCGCTTAAACCCTTGCGCGGTCTTGCAAGAACGATGCGGCTCAGCCAATAGTGCGCCGTGATGCGTGGCGCCAGAGCCGTGCCTTGAAAGTTTCAATACGGGAGATGTCCGTGAAGCCCATTTTTGTTCAGCTTCAATGCGAGCCCGGCAAGACCTATGATGTCGCCGACGCCATCTATAAAACCGAACTGGTTTCCGAACTTTATTCCACCAGCGGTGAATATGATCTTCTGCTGAAAATCTATCTTCCGCAGGAAGAGGATATCGGCAAATTCATCAATCAGAACATCGTCAATATTCCGGGCATCGTTCGTTCGCTGACAACGCTGACCTTTACGGCCTTCTGACATCAAACTTGAGAGTCTGCGACGGCCTCTCATTCTTCCCGTCCCGGGAGCCTGCCAGCTCAGCGCCTTGTCGGAACAAGGAAATGTGGGGGGGGGGGCTTAGGCGCGTTTGCGAATTTCGCAAAAACCTGCATAGGCAGACCTATTAAAGTGGAAGGCGGTGTCTTGCAGGCAGGACTGTCAGCCAAAGGAAAAGCGCGCCGCCGGCCCACAATGTCGGGTCCGATATGGGGCGCGCTTTCGTTTTGACGGTTTTGTAAGCGGGCGATGGCTTTCGCGCATCAGGCTACCGCGGCCAGGTTCCGATTACGCACGAGGTCGCGAATCGCGATCCGCACATCGTCCGCACTGTCGAACTTCTGCTCGTCCAGATCGTGAACGTGGAACTTCACCGCAATAAACTTCAGCCGGTCGTTGTCCGGGATGACGATGCCGACGGGCTCGCCGGCGAATTCAATAACTTGCTTCTGCATAGATAAACTCCCGCTGTGGCTACTTCTCACAGCATGTTGTCGAACTGATTTTCAGGAAATTGAGACTGTTAAGTCACATTCGACAGCAGCGGGAACACGTGGATTTAAATCCAGCATTCCAGGATTCAAGACCAAGGATTGCGTTGATGCGATTGTATTTTGACATGACACACTCCCTGTATTGGTGTTGATCCGGAATCAGGAGACTCGTTCTCCAGTTCCACACTGATAATCCAGACCAGCACTAAAATCAATGCTGATTGTTATAGGTAGAATATTTTTCTTTATGATGACAGGAGAGGGGCGGAATTGTGAAATTTTTGTTTCCGCTCGGGGCCGGCGTCAAAAGGCCCGGCGTAACGGGCTTTTTTAGCTTTTTTAATCGTGTCCGGAGGGCTGCGGCGGATAAATATGATCGTTTCCGTTGAAGTCAGATATTGAAAAACGGCCGTCCCGGGTCTTTTCGGCCGCATTTCCGCCAATGGGCGCCTTGCCGTGGCCGCCGGGTATGTCGAGAACATAGGTCGGCTGGCAGAGACCGGAGATGCGTCCGCGCAAGGCAGACACGATTCGCTGCCCTTCTTCTATCGACAGGCGGAAGTGGCTGGTGCCGGGCGCCAGATCGGGGTGGTGAAGATAATAGGGCTTGATGCGGATCTCGACGAATGCCCGCATCAGTTCGGCAAGAATCGCGGGATCGTCGTTGACACCTTTTAAAAGCACGGTCTGGCTGACCATGGCGATCCCCGCATCAATGAGGCGTGCCGAGGCTAGTCTTGAGGCGTCGCCGAGTTCCCGCGCGTGATTCGCATGCAGGGCAACATAAGTCGTCTTGCCGCTGGATTTCAGCGCGTCGATCATCGCTTCATCGATGCGATCGGGATCGACTACGGGCACGCGGGTGTGGAAGCGGACGATCTTCACATGCGATATGTCTTTCAGTCGTTGCATCAGATCGAAAAGTCGCCGCGGGGAGAGCACCAGTGGATCGCCGCCGGTGAGGATGACCTCCCAGATCGCCGGGTTCGCCTTTATATAGTCGAATGCGGCGTCCAGCTGCTGCGGGCTCATCATGCCATTACCCTGCGGCCCGACCATTTCACGGCGAAAACAGAAACGGCAATAAACGGGGCATATATGCACCGCCTTTAAAAGAACCCGGTCCGGATAACGGTGAACGATGCCATGCACGGGGCTATGGGCGTCATCGCCTATCGGATCCTCTCGCTCTTCGGCAAGATGGAGAAGCTCGGCCGCATCCGGCACAAACTGCCGGGCGATGGGATCGTTCGGATCGCCGAGGTCGATCAGTTCGGCAACCGCTGGCGTGATAGCCAGTGCGTAACGCTGCGTGACCGGCCGCAGGCTGTCGAGTGCGCCGGCTTCGATCAGCCCTGCTTCCAGCAGTGCCTCCGGTGTCTTGATGGTCTCAGAGCCTGTCATCGTCCGTATTCCACAACCGGGGCCCACATGACGAGATCGATGCGGGGTGCGCCTGTGGCCAGCATCACCAGCCGGTCGAAACCCAGAGCTATGCCGCTTGCCGGCGGCATGATGGCGAGCGCAGCCAGAAAATCCTCGTCCAGCGGATAAGTCTCGCCATAGACACGCTGCTTTTCCGCCATCTCCGTTTCAAAACGCCGCCTCTGCTCGGCAGCGTCGGTCAATTCACCGAAGGCATTGGCAAGTTCCACGCCGCAGGCATAAAGCTCGAAACGTTCCGCCACGCGCGCATCCCTCGGGGATCTGCGGGCGAGGGCTGCTTCGCTTGCCGGATATTCATCGAGAATTGTTGCGCGTCCGAAGCCAAGTTCCGGCTCGACCCGTTCGACGATGACACGGCTGAACATATCCGCCCAGGTATCATCCTCGGCCACCCGGATGCCGGCACTGGCGAGGCTTGCGGCAAGGTGCCGGCTGTCGGTCTCGCCGTCTCCGCTGATTGTGGCCAGAAGGTCGATTCCGGCATAGCGTTCGAAGGCCTCAGCGACACTCAGGCGTTCGGGCTCGAGAAAGGGATCAACGCTGCGCCCGCGATAGGAAAAATGTTTCGTACCCGTGGTTTCGGCCGCGAGAGCGAGAAGACTGGCGCTGTCCTTCATCAGGCTCTCATAGGTTTCGCCTGCGCGATACCATTCCAGCATGGTGAATTCGGGGTGGTGCAGCGGGCCCCGCTCCCGGTTCCTGTAGACATGGGCGAAACAGGAGATGCGTTTCTCACCCGCGGCAAGCAGCTTCTTGCAGGCGAATTCCGGAGACGTGTGAAGATAAAGCGGCACGGCGTCGCCGCCCGGCGTCACGCCTTCAGTGGCAAATGCGTGGAGATGTGCCTCGTTGCCTGGCGAGATCTGCAGGGTGGCGGTATCGACCTCCAGAAAATCGGCGCGGGCGAAATAGCCGCGAAAGGCCGACTGGACGGCGTTGCGGCCAAGCAGGAAGGCGCGACGGTCGGCATGGACGTCGGGCGTCCACCATGGCGACATTGTTTCGTTGCTTGCGCGCATCGTTCTTCGTTTCCGTCTTCTGCCCCGCCCCGGATTGCGGATAAACAGGCTGCAAAACACCTGGTTGCGTTATTTAAAGCGGTTCCGGGGCGAAAACCGCTAGGTACTCTTCCGCGAATTGCTGTAGAAGGCTGGCAATCCGTGCGGATTTAAGGTAGTTGCGCCCCAGAAAAAAGACAAAACGTCTGCCGGGGCTGGTGCTGCCGCGCAGTCCTTTACGACGCATTTCATCGAGTTACAAGGAAGTCATATGGTCAAGGTTATCGCCTCATCCGTCCGCAAGGGCAATGTTCTCGACGTGGACGGCAAGCTTTACGTCGTTCTCACCGCGCAGAACTTTCATCCCGGCAAGGGCACGCCGGTCACGCAGGTGGACATGCGCCGCATCGTCGATGGCGTGAAGGTCTCCGAGCGCTGGCGCACCACCGAGCAGGTCGAGCGTGCTTTTGTTGAAGACCTGAACTTCCAGTTTCTCTATGAAGATGGCGAAGGCTTCCACTTCATGAACCCTGAGAATTACGATCAGGTCGTGGTGGATGCGGAGACGATGGGTGACCAGAAGGCCTATCTTCAGGAAGGCATGACCTGCGTTCTTTCCATCCACGAAGGCAATCCGCTGGCTGTCGAACTGCCGCGCCACGTCACGCTTGAGATCACGGAAACCGAGCCGGTCGTAAAAGGCCAGACGGCGTCTTCTTCTTACAAGCCCGCCATTCTTTCCAACGGCATCCGCACCATGGTGCCGCCGCATATCGATGCCGGCATTCGCGTGGTCATCGCGACGGAAGACAATTCCTACGTCGAGCGCGCCAAGAACTGATCCTGGCGATCGAGTAGACAAAAGCACCGGTTCCCGGTGCTTTTTTTATTCCATGCCGCGAATAACAAAAAGCCCGCGTCGAGACGCGGGCTTTTTTTTGTCTTTTCGGGCTGTTGATTACATGCCCTTGGCCGCCGTAACGGTCGGGCCTGCCGGCTTCTTCGGCGCGGTCGTCTGGCCAAAGGCATAACCGCCGCCCAGCGCCACGTTCAGCGACACATAGTCCTGCGCGGTCTGCTGGATCGCCGTGGCAAGGCTTGCCTGTGCGGCGGAAACCTGACGCTGCGCATCGAGAACGTCGAGCAGCGAAGAGGCACCGTCGCGGTAGCTGGCGGTCGAGAGCTGCAACGCTTCCTGGTAGGAAGCGACCGTCTTGCGCAATGCGTCGGCGGTGCGCTGGTCGCGATTGACTGCGGCAAGGGCGTTTTCAACCTCTTCGACGGCGTTGAGGACCGTCTGCTTCCATGCGAGATATTCTTCGCGCGCCTGCGAGTTGGCGAGGTCGATATTGGCGCGGATGCTGCCGCCATCGAGGATCGGAAGAACAAGGCTCGGGCCGAAGGACCAGCTGTTTGCCGTACCTCTGTTGCCGCCGCTGACGAAGTTGTAGCTCGGGGTGATGGCGCCGCCGAGTTCAATGCTCGGATAAAGCTGCGATTCGGCAACGCCGATCTTTGCCACGGCTGCCGCAAGTTCACGCTCGGCGACACGGATATCCGGACGGTTGCGAATGAGATCTGCCGGAATGCCGGTGCGTGGCACACTGCGGGCCACGGGCTGACGCGCGCCCTTCTGCAACTCGGCGATCAGCGACGAAGCTGGCAGGCCGAGCAGCGTGGCGATGCGGTGCGCCGCCTTGCGGAAGTTGGTTTCGAGGCCCGGTATGTCGGACAGGGTGGAGTTGACCAGACCTTCGGACTGGACAACGTCAAGTCGCGAAGCCGCACCGGCTTCAAGCTGAAGCTTGGTCAGATCCAGTGTTTCACGGCGGGAAGCCAGGTTATGGCGGGCGATCGCCAGACGCTCCTGATAATAGCGTACGTCGATGTAAGCCGAGGCAACCGAGGAAATCAGCGTCAGGCGCTGAACGTCGACGCTTGAATAAGCCGCATCGAGCGATGCATTGGCGCTTTCCGTGGCGCGACGATAGCGGCCGAAGAGATCGAGCAGCCAGGAAACGCTGAGGCTGCCGGAAGAGACGTTGGTGACAGGAACGTCGCGGTAGCTGCCCTTCGTTTCGCTGGTCGTGTGGCTGCCATTGGCGGTCAGGCTGGGCAGGCCGCCTGCGCCGGCTGAAATCACGTTGGCTTCAGCCTGGTTGATACGCTCTATGGCCTGCATCACCGTCAGGTTCTGCTTCAGGCCGGTAGCAACGTAACCGTTCAGGCGGCTGTCATTGAAGGCTGTCCACCACGCAACGGTGCTGATGTCGCCGTTACTGGTTTTTCCGGCTTCCGCAAACTTTCCCGGCAATTGGATTTCCGGTGTCTTGTGGTCGGGTCCAACAACGCAGCCTGAGAGCAGCAGCATTGTCAGGGGAAGAGTAGCGCGAATAGACAGCATATAATTTTCCCAATTCTCTGGTTGGCTTACCGAGCGCGGCTTGGTGAAAAATGGGCTGCGCGGTCGATCTGCCGTAGAAACGTGCAATTGCCAAATCGGCAACATTTCTAGCAGCGTATTAACGGTTGGCACAGCCCATTTTTGTTTTGTTAACGCCTTGAAAGGCGACGAATGATGACGAAAAAGGACGGAACGAAGAAAATTCCGAGCAGTGTTGCAGAAAGCATACCACCCAACACGCCAATCCCGATTGCATTTTGGGCGGCTGAACCCGCACCGGTTGCGATTGCGAGAGGCACAACACCGAGGATGAAGGCCAGCGATGTCATGATGATCGGCCGCAGGCGCAGCTTCGCGGCCTCCAGTGTCGCTTCCATGAGACTCAGCCCGTGCTCCTGTCTCTCCTTGGCGAATTCGACGATCAGGATCGCATTCTTTGCCGCGAGGCCGATGGTCGTCAGCAGGCCCACCTTGAAGTAGACGTCGTTCGACTGGCCGAAGAAATGCGCCGCGGCCAAGGCGCCGAGGACACCCACCGGCACGGCCATGATAACCGAGAAGGGGATGGACCAGCTTTCATAAAGGGCGGCAAGGCAAAGGAACACGATCAGCACCGAGAGCGCATAGAGCATCGGCGCCTGTGAGCCGGAAAGGCGTTCCTGATAGGAGATGCCCTGCCACGCGACCGTGTAACCGCCCGGCAGGCTCGCCGTCAGCCGTTCCATCTCGTCCATGGCATCACCGGAGGCTACGCCGGCGCCGGCAGTGCCTTCGAGCGAGATGGCGCCCGTGCCGTTAAAGCGCGCCAGAGACGGAGGAGCGTTGATCCATTTCACCTCGCTGAAGGAGGAGAATGGCACCATCTCGCCGCTGGTGTTGCGGGCATACCAGAACTTGAGATCGTCCGGCTGCATGCGGTAAGGCGCGTCGCCCTGGACATAGACGGGCTTGAGTTCACCGTTGAGGGTGAAGTCATTGACGTCACGACCGGCGAAGATCGTCGACAGCATCAGATTGACAGAGGAAAGATCGACACCCATTGCCCCCATCTTCTCCTGATCGAGGATGATCTTCATCTGGGTTTCGTTGTCCTGGCTGTCGCTTCGAAGCGAGCTGATCTTCGGATTGCCGGTGGCAAGCGCAATCAGTTCCTTGGACGAAGCGGTCAGGGCATCGGTGCCGTTGCGGCCGCTATCCACGAGATACATCGAGAAGCCGCTCGATGTACCCATGCCCTGAATGGCCGGCGGCAGAAGCGGGAAGACCTGGGCATCGCGGAAACCGAAGAAGGTGCCCATGGCGCGCTGGACGATGGCGCCCGCGTGCTGGTCGGGAGCCGTTCGCTCGGCGAAATCCTTGAGTTTGGTGAAGACGATGGCGTTGTTCTGGCCCGAACCACTGAAGCTGAAGCCGAGAACGCCGAAAACCGATTCGACATTGGCGGCTTCCTTTTCGCGGAAGTAGTTTTCAACCTGCTTCACCACCTCATTGGTTCGCTCGATATTCGAACCGGTCGGCGTCTGGATGATGGTCAGGAGCACGCCCTGGTCTTCCTGCGGCAGGAACGAGCTGGGGAGCTTGCTGAAGAACCAGACGCAGCCACCGATGACGATTGCGAAGATGATCATGACGCGCAGGGGCCGCTTCAGCAGATAACCGATGGAGGACACGTAGCCGTCCGTCGTCTTGCCGAAGCCGCGGTTGAACCACGCGCCCGGCCCGCGCTGCTTCTTGTGATGGTCGATCGGCTTCAGCATGGTGGCGCAGAGCGCCGGCGTCAGCACGATGGCGACTACGGCCGAAAGCAGCATGGCCGAAACGATGGTGATCGAGAACTGGCGGTAGATGATGCCCGTCGATCCGCCGAAGAAGGCCATCGGAATGAACACGGCGGTGAGCACAAGCGCGATACCGATGATGGCTCCAGTGATCTCACCCATCGACTTCTCGGTGGCCTCGACGGGCGACAAACCCTCCTCCGACATGATTCGTTCGACGTTTTCGACAACGACGATGGCGTCATCAACGAGCAGACCGATGGCCAGAACCATGGCGAACATGGTGAGCGTATTGATGGAATACCCGGTGAGCGCAAGAACGCCGAAGGTGCCGAGAAGCACGACCGGCACGGCGATCATCGGAATAAAGGTGGCTCTGAGGTTCTGCAGGAACACCAGAAGCACGACGAAGACGAGGATGATCGCCTCGATCAGCGTATGCACCACTTTTTCGATCGACAGTTTCACGAACGGCGTCGTGTCATAGGGATATTCGATCGCGACGCCTTCAGGCAGCGAACCTTCGACGTTGGTCAGGGCAGCTTTTACACGCGCCGCCGTGTCGAGCGCGTTGGCACCCGTGGCAAGGTTGACGGCGAAACCGGCCGAAGGGCGGCCATTGGAGCGGGAATCGCCGCCATAGGTTTCCTGGCCGATTTCAATACGGGCAACATCGCTGAGGCGGACGGTTGCGCCATCCTTTTCGACTTTCAGGATGACCGATTCGAAGTCGGCGACAGTGGTGAGCTGGCTCTGCGCCGTCACCGTCACGTTGAGCTGCTGACCCTTGACGGCGGGAACGGCACCGAGCGAACCGACCGAAACCTGGGTGTTCTGGCTTTCGATGGCGCCGGTGACGTCTGCGGTGGTCAGCTGGTATTTGTTGAGCTTGAAGGGATCCAGCCAGATACGCATCGCATATTCGGAGCCGAAGACATTGATGCTGCCCACGCCTTCCAGGCGCTTGATCTGGTCTTCGACACGCGAAGAGAAGACGTCGCCGAGATCGGCCGAATTGCGCTTGCCGTCGGTGGAGATCAGTGCACCAACCATGAGGATGCTCGATGTCGAGCGGCTGACCTGGATACCCCGCTGCTGCACGGTATCGGGCAATTGCGACTGGACAAGCTGCAGCTTGTTCTGCACCTGAACCTGCGCGATGTCAGGCAGGATGCTGTTACCGAATGTCAGCGTCACTTCGGAACTGCCGGTCGAGGACGACGAGGTCATATAGGTGAGGTCATCAAGGCCGGTCATGCCGTCCTCGATGATGGTTGTCACCGATTTTTCCACGGTCTCGGCGCTGGCGCCATTGTAGGTCGCGCTGACGCGGACCGTTGTCGGTGCAATGTCGGGATATTGCGAAATGGAAAGAGTCCAGATCGCAAGGGCGCCGCCCAGCATGATGACGATGGCGATAACCCATGCAAAAACGGGGCGCCTGATGAAGAAATGGGCCATGGCAGTCCTTGCCTTACCTTTTACGAGCTTCGACCGGAGGTCTCGCGCTCATGCTTATTTCGAAGGCGCGGCGGCAGGCTGAGCCTGCTGCGGCACAACGACGATACCCCGATCGTCAATGGTCACTTCCACCGGCGCCACGGTTGCGCCGTCCGCGATCCACTGGAAGCCGTCGACAATGAGCTTGTCGCCATCCTTGACGTTTTCCGTCACCAGCCAGGCGTTGCCCGACTGCTGGCTGGAAGGGAAGGTGCGGGTTTCCACCTTGTTTTCCGCCGTCACGAATTTTGCCGTCAGCTCGCCATTGGCGTTGCGGCTCGCCGCGCGCTGCGGGATACGGAAGCCCTTTTCCTTGCCGATGGTGAGCGTGGCGCGAACATAGGTGCCGGGAAGCAGGAGATCGTCCGGATTATCGAAGAGGGCGCGGATGGAGAAGGTGCCTGTCGTTTCGCTCACCGCCATGTCAGACATGTCGATCTTGCCGTCATGCTTATATTCGGTGCCATCTTCCAGTGTCAGATGAATGCCGGTCTCTTTCGTGTCGCCACCAAGCTGACCGGACGATATCGCCTTTTTCAGACGCAGGAGATTGGTGCTGGATTCCATCAGGTCGATGTAAATCGGATCGATGCGACGAAGCGTCGTCAAAGCGGTCGTCTGGTTCGCGGTCACCACGTTGCCGATGCTGAAGGCCGTTGCGCTGGTAATGCCGTCGAAGGGTGCACGGACCTTCGTGAGATCGAGATTGATCTCCGCCGTTTCCAGCGCCGCCTTGGTCTGGGCCACATCGGCCTGCGCCTGCAGCAGCGTCACCTTGGCGTTTTCATATTCGATCTGGGTGGCACCGCTGTTAACCAGCCGTTCGTACCGGGCAAGGTTGGCTTCGGCGCTCGGGACACTCGCTTCCGCCTTCGCCACGTTTGCCTTGGCCTGCGCCACTTCCGCCAGATAGGTATTATCTTCGATCTGGTAGAGAACGTCGCCCTGCTTCACCTCGCTGCCTTCCTTGAAGGGAATTTCACGGATGATGCCGGTGACCCGCGGCCGGATTTCAGCCGTCTGGAACGCGCTGGCGCGGCCGGGCAGAACAGTGGTCAACGGATATTCGCTGGTCTTCATCAAAATGACGCTGACCGGAGACGGCGGACGCGCTGCGCCCTGGGCGGCGTTCTGGCTGCTTTCGCCGCCATCGCTGCAGCCCGCCAGAATCGCGGTCACACACAGAGAAGCAAGTAGGGGTAAAATACGTCGGCTCATTGTTCTTCCCTGCGTATCGATCGCATTCAACTATAAGCGCAATGTCGCTCGGCGGATGCGCATCCGGAGACAGATACGACAGGCGAAGGCCTTGGAAGGGACCCGATTCGCTTATTCTATCCGGACCGCATGCGCATAGAAGCGCAGGCTTTTGCGCTTCGCAAGCAACTGCGAGAAGGTGACGTAAATTGGGAATCGTCACTTAGCAAGCGGATTGCGCAATCCCGCATCGACTAAATCGACGAGTTGATCGCAACGTGTTGCCAAATTGCCGATATCTTCCCGCGCAATAAGGACGGGATGAATGACGCTGGTCAGCGCGTGGAGCACGGTTTCCGCCAGAGGAGAAACATCCGTGGCGGCATAGATTCCGGCTTCGATCCCATCCTGAATGATCTCGCCGAGCAGCTTCACGATGACGGACTTGTAATAGTCTCCGCACTTCATGTCCTGCTTGGCGGTCATCAGGATCATTTCGAAGACATAGGGGTTCTTATTGAGATCCTGGTGGTGTTGCTCCATCAGGTTGCGCGCCAGATGACGCAATCTGGAAAGCGGCGCATGGCTTTTGTCGAGCGGACAGATCTGGCGTTCGAAAGCGCCGATCTGTTCGAAACCAAGGGCGTCGACAAGGGCGTTCTTCGAGCTGAAATTCTTGAAGACATTGGCGGGAGACATGCCTAGCGCCGCGGCGATATCGGCAATCGCAACGGCATTGAAACCGCGCTCCCGGAAAAGCTCTTCCGCCTTGGCGAGAATGTCCCGCCGGGTTTCCTCGGCGGAACGGCGGGGCCGGCGTCTGACAGGACGGTCACCCTTCCTGTCGGCCTTTCTCGCCTGTTCGATCATTTTGTTCACAGTCAGACTCCGGGGAAGAACCGCTCCAGATTCCGGCGTACTCTTGCTAGCGGCGTCTCGCCGCTATCGTCGGGAACGAAGCTCTGTCCGGTGATGCGTTCGTAAGCATCAATATAGACCTTCGAGGTTTGCAAGACGAGGTCCTGCGGAATTTCAGGCACCTCGTCCTTGTAAGGGTCGCAGCGTTCGGCAACCCAGGCTCTGACAAAGTCCTTGTCGAAGCTTGCCGGCCGTGTGCCGTTGCGAAAGCTTTCCTCATAGCTGTCAGCCATCCAGTAGCGGCTGCTGTCCGGTGTGTGTATCTCGTCGGCCAGAATGATCGTCCCGTTTTCATCCGTTCCGAATTCGTATTTCGTGTCAACGAGAATGAGGCCCTGTCTGGCGGCAATCTCCTGCCCGCGCTTGAACAGTGCCAGCGCATAATGGGAAAGCACGTTCCATTGCTCCTGCGTCAGGAGTTTCTTCTCTACGATCTCTGAAGGCGTCAAAGGTTCATCATGGCCGCCATCAAAGGCTTTGCTGGTGGGTGTGATCACCGGTTCGGGCAGGACCTGGTTGTCCTTCATCCCATCCGGCAGGCTCATACCGTACATCTGCCGTTCGCCCTTCTTATAAAGGGTGAGGATCGAGGTGCCTGTCGTGCCGGCCAGATAACCGCGAACGACCACTTCGACCGGCAGTATTTCGAGCCGCTTGCCGATGACGACATTGGGGTCGGGATATTCGACCACATGATTGGGGCAGATGTCCTTCGTCAGCTCGAACCAGTAGCGGGCCGTCTGTGTCAGAACCTGCCCCTTATAAGGTATGCAGGTGAGGATACGATCAAAGGCGCTGAGACGATCGGTGGATATGATGATGCGATTGCCGTCGGGCAGGTCGTAATTTTCCCGCACCTTGCCACGGTAGTAATTCGGCAGCTCGGGAATGACGGCTTCATCGAGAATGCGCACGGGCTCTCCAATTCTTGTCTTTACAGGACGCCAAACGCCCTGATCGGTCTAAATTCCTGCTCGATCCTATTACATGTTTCCCGAAACAGGACCAGACGCCATGTTATCGGCCGACAAAGGCCGATATTTTAGCCGCTTCTGGAAACTATCATTCTAAAACAACGC